>CALIEB010000001.1 GCA_938022205.1 uncultured Anaerolineae bacterium
CCGCGAAATCGACAGCCTCCGCGAGTACCTCATGGTGCATCAGGACGCGGCGCGCGTTGAACACTACGAGCGCACGGCAGAGGGCTGGCTGCTGCGCGACGTGGTCGGCTTAAGCGGCATCGTGACGCTGCGCAGCATCGCCTGTACCTTGCCGCTAGCGGACGTTTACGAAAAGGTCGACTTCTCACAGCCCGACGACGCACACGCCGCTGGTACGAGCGAAGTCTAACATAAGCGCGCGGCGCGTGTTACAATGGCGCGCTAAGCTGTCGAAAACACCAACACTAGGAGCTGCTCATGCCCAATGATTTTTTAGTACGCGGCAGACTTGCCGACGTTGACCCTGCTGTGGCGGAATTGGTGCGCCACGAGACCGCTCGTCAGCAGCGTTATCTCATCATGATTCCCTCTGAAAGCACCATTCCCGAAGCAGTGCGCGAGGCAGTTGGCTCGTCGTTCATGAACATCTACGCCGAAGGCTATCCGCTGGAAAACACACGCACAATGCGCGAAGAAGAGATTCTCGATTACACGCAGCGGCTGCCGGAATATCGCCGGCACGCGGACTTGCGCTACTACAAAGGTACAGAATACGCCAACGCCATCGAGGCTTTGGCACGCCGCCGCTGCGCTGAGTTGTTCGCCACGCCTGACGCGCCGGCTGACAAGCTGTTCGTCAACGTGCAGCCGCTTTCCGGCGCGCCCGCCAACAGCGCGGTTTACACGGCACTCATCCAGCCTAATGACACCATTCTCAGCATGAACCTCTTGCTAGGCGGACATCTCTCGCACGGTGCGCCAGTGGCGCGTTCGGGCAAAACCTACCACATCGTGTCTTATGGGCTGAACCCTGAAACCGAAGCGATTGACTACGAGGTCATGCGCGAGCTAGCGCACTTGCACAAGCCCAAAATCCTCATCGGCGGCTACAGCAGCTACCCCTTGCTGCCTAATTGGGCGGCGTATCGCCAAATTGCCGACGAGGTGGGCGCGATTTTCTTGGCAGACATTGCGCACTTCGCCGGCATGGTCGCGGCGGGCGTGTACCCCAACCCTGTGGGCATCGCTGACGTAGTCACGTTTACGACACACAAGACGCTCAACGGCGCACGCGGCGCGGTCATCATCACCCATCGCCCTGACCTTGCCGTCAAGCTCGACAGAGGCGTATTCCCTGGCGAACAAGGTGGTCCTCACATGAACCAGATTGCAGGCTTAGCGGTCGCGCTGAAAATCGCCAAAACTGACAAGTTCAAACGGCTTCAGCAGCAAACGGTAGACAACGCGCGCCGTCTCGCTCGCCATCTACAGGCACGCGGCTTGCGTATCCCCTACGGCGGCACAGACTCACACATGTTCGCGGTGGATTGCAAGACAATCGTCGGCGCGGATGGTACAACACTCAGCGGCGACATGGCAGCGCGCATCCTCGACTTGGCGGGTATCGTCTGCAATCGCCAAACCATTCCGGGCGACAGCGGCGCGCTGAACCCCACAGGCATTCGGCTCGGCACGCCTTGGATCACCCAGCGCGGCTTTGGCGACGCGGAGATTGACCAATTGGGCGACATCATCGCCGACGTGTTGCAAGCCTGCCGACCCTACACAACCATCACGCAAGGCAAGAAAGAAGCGCGCGCTAAAGTCGACTTTGACGTGCTGCAAAATGCTCGCGTGCGCGTGCGCCAGCTATCCGAAGCGGTCGGCATTGACACCTACGTGATTGCCGACGGCTATCCACACTTTCATTACATCGATGACCACTACGACGAAGGTTGGCACACGCTAGACATTCGCGGCGAGAAAGCGCAGGCGTTTTTACACCAAGCGTTGACCAGCGACGTGTACGCGCTGACACACGCGAACGAGCAGCAGGTCACCAACGTTCTCGAAGTGGATGGGAGCGTCATGTCCGAAGGCGTGCTAGAGATGCTCACGCCAAAGCACTATCGCTTGCATGTCGCGCAGAACACGGCGCGCGTGGCGGCGTGGTTGCGCGCCCTCAGCGACGGCTTCGTGGTGGCGGACGCGCAAGACGTGACCGTTACGCTCGAGGGCTACGTTGACGTGCGCTATGAGGGCACGACCGAAAGCACGCTGCTGGCTATTCAAGTAGAACCCAACGTTGGCTACGCAGAAAAGAGCTTCTTTGTCGGCATGAGCGGCGCGCACTACGCCCATGCCAAAACGGATGCTCTGCCTGTCTTCACTTGGCAAGAGCCGCCAGCCGAAGGCTTAAAGACCACGCCCTTGCACGCGCTGCATCAAGGGCTTGGCGCAAAACTCGCGCCCTTCGCAGGCTATGAGATGCCGCTGTGGTACGACAGCGTGATGAACGAGCATCTCGCTGTGCGCCAACGCTGCGGCGTGTTCGACGTGAGCCACATGGGCGTTTGGGACGTGCGTGGCGTGGGCGCAGCGGCTTTCCTCAACACCATCACCACCAACGACGTGCAAAAGCTCAAGGTCGGCTCGTCACATTACACCTTCCTGCTGGATGTTGACGGCAAGCCGTTCGACGACTTGCTCATCTACCGCCTTGCGCAAGACCACTTCTTTATCGTGGTAAACGCCTCCAACAACGACAAAAACTGGGCGTGGGTCAACGCCGTGCTGGCGGGTACGGTGCGCATTGACCACACGCTGGCTTGGCGCACGGCAGAAGGACGTGCCAACGTGGCACTGCGCGACTTGCGCGACCCGCAGTGGGGCGCGGACTGTCGCGTTGACCTTGCGCTGCAAGGCGCGGACAGCAAGGCACTGCTGATGAGCTTCGCCATGTCGGACGACGATCGCCAAAAGCTCGACAAGCTGGCGTGGGCAGGCATCATGCACGCCAAGCTGGGCGAGTACGACGTGCTTATCTCGCGCACGGGCTACACCGGCGAGCGCGTCGCCTATGAGCTGTTCCCCCACCCCGACCAAGCCGCCGCCTTGTTCGCCACACTGGTCGAGCGAGGCGCGGTGCCATGCGGGCTGGCAGCGCGCGACAGCTTGCGCATCGAAGCGGGCTTGCCGCTGTATGGACATGAACTAGCGGGCGATTTAGGCTTGAACCCCGCCGACGCAGGCATGAGCAACTACGTCAAAGTGAGCAAGCCCTTCTTTGTCGGACGCGCCGCCTTCTTGGCACATGAGCGCAGCCGCAATGGCGAAATTATTCGCTTCCGCTTTAACAACAAGGCGGGACGCATGGCGCATCCCAACGACCCTGTGTTTAACAGCGACGGCGAACAGGTCGGCACGGTAACCAGCTGCAGCCGCGACAGCGAAGGCTACCGCTTGGGGCAAGCCTACGTGCGCACAGGCTACCGCCGTGCAGGGCTGGAGTTGCTCGTGGCGGCGGGTGCGTCGGAAGGCAAGGAAGCCAAGCAAGAAACTATCACGGTGCTAAAGCGGTTTCCTGATAAGAAATAGGCGCAAAAAAACGGCGTGTCTGCTGTCGGACACGCCGTTCTCTTTGATAATCTTAGCCCTCAAGCGGATGCTTAGGTGCTGCGGGTGGCAGTGGTGGCATGCTTGGCGCGCTTTGGGCAGGCGGCGCAGCCTCTGCCACCGGCGCGCTGTGGTCTGCCCCATCATGAGCGTCTGTGCCATTGCCCGCGTTGTGGATAATGGCATCTGCCACACGGTCTGGCATATTATCGCCCATGAGTTCGTAGAAGCGTGCGCCTTCTACCACCTCATTTTCGATAAGCTCACGCGCCACCAGCTCCAGCTTGTCGCGATGCTTGAGCATGAGCGTGCGCGTGCGCTGATAGGCAGCCTCAACAATGCGACGCACTTCGGCATCAATGCGCGCCGCCGTCTCTTCGCTGTAGCTGCGTCCCTGCGAGATGGTATAGCCCAAGAAGGGCTGCGTTTCGTTATCACCAAAGTTCAGCGGCCCGATATTATCGCTCATACCAAACTGCGACACCATGCGGCGGGCGATGTTGGTCACACGCTTCAGGTCATCCGACGCGCCGGTGGTGATTTCCCCAAAGACAATCTCTTCGGCAACGCGCCCGCCCAGTGCCGTGACAATCATGGCTTCGAGGTAGCTGCGCGGGTAGTTGCGGCGGTCGTCCTGCAGGGCGTAGGCGGTCACACCCAACGCTTGCCCACGCGGCGTGATGGTAATCTTCAAAATGGGGTCAGTGCCTTCGGTGAAGTGCGAGGCAATGGCATGACCCGCTTCGTGGTAGGCGACCACCTCGCGCTCTCTTTGGTTGGCAAGCGGGGGGCGTTCCGTGCCAAGAATGATGCGCTCAAACGCCGTCGAAAAATCTGACATGATGATTTTCTTGCGGTTGTTGCGTGCCGCGGTCAACGCCGCCTCGTTGCACAAGTTAGCGAGGTCTGCGCCGCTAAAGCCCACCGTCGCGCCGCTGAGACGCTCGAGGTCTACGTCATTGGCGAGCGGCTTGCCGCGCGTGTGAATTTTGAGGATGCTCAGGCGACCCGCGCGGTCGGGCAAGTCAACCGTGACCTGACGGTCAAAGCGACCCGGACGCAGCAGCGCAGGGTCTAGCACGTCAGGGCGATTGGTGGCTGCCATGACAATCACCGTCGCGCTCTGGTCGAAGCCGTCCAGCTCCGCCAGCATCTGGTTGAGCGTTTGCTCGCGCTCGTCGTTGCCGCCGCCCAAGCCCGCGCCGCGCTGGCGACCAACCGCGTCAATTTCATCGATGAAGACGATGCTCGGTGAGTTGTCTTTGGCGCGAGCGAACAAGTCGCGCACGCGCGACGCGCCCACACCGACGAACATCTCCACGAATTCCGACGCGGCAATGCTAAAGAACGAGCAGTTGGCTTCGCCCGCCACCGCACGCGCCATCAGCGTCTTGCCGGTGCCGGGCGGACCCACCAGCAGCACGCCGCGCGGCACACGCGCCCCTAGCTGGATATACTTGTCAGGATTGCTCAAAAAGTCGACGACTTCGACTAGCTCGCGCTTGGCAGCATCCTGCCCCGCCACGTCGTCGAACGTCACTTTGGGCTGTTCACTGTTGTACTCACGCGCCTGCGAACGCCCGAAGCCAAACACGCCGTTCATCTGCCCTTGCGCGCGCCGCGACATCCAAATAAAGAAGCCAATCAGCAGCAGAAAAGGCAGGAACTGGATGAGGATGGTGAAAATGAGCGGCAGGCTCTGCGGCGGCTCACCTTGCACAAGTGCGTTCGGGTTTTCCGTTTTGAGCAATTCTTGTAAGATTTCCGCGCCGCCCGGCGGCAAGTTCACCGAAAACCGCTGCACGACCACTGTACGTGCCTCGTTCACGCTCACGTCAATCGGCGTTCTAAAGCGTCCACGTGCTAGGTTGCCGCTGTTGTCAAAGCTAATTTCAGCGACATTGTTGATTTGGTTGCGCACGAGCGAGAAAGGCACTTCGATAAAGCCGCTCGTGCTGCTGCCACCGCTGAGGCTGCCCGCCGATATAAGAATCCAAAGGAGGAAAAACGCGAGCAAGCCGGGCCAAATCCAACGCCGCCAATCTTGCGGCATCTTAGGTGGCGGTGAACCGCCCCCGCTTGGCTTGTTGTTTTTAGAAGAGTTTGGTTGCATGGAAAGGTCCTTACATGATGTTCAAGCAAGTTGTTAGTCATTATAACGCAGTGTGCATAAGAAAACCGCAAGCACTTTGCGACTTGTTTACCCAACGTTAACACACCAGCGCACGGTTTCGTTTGGCGTTTGCCTTATAGTGAAGTATAATGGGCTTTAATAAAAGCCACATGAGTAATCCCATGAGTGAAGATAAAACCCCACAAATTCAGGGAGGTAACAAGTCCCCTTCCGAAGTGGTGCGCAAAGTCATCGACAAGCTGCAGACGGATGAGCTTGAAGCCCAAACGTCTACACCACCAGCAAACCCAGCTCCCACGTCTGTTGAACCTTCGCACAGTAGCCCTAATGTGACCGCCCAAACTTCACCTAGTAATCAGCCGGCTGTGACGAGCGCAGAGCCGACCATGCCAAACCGTGAACGCTTGACCGTGTTGGATACCGCAGCCACACAGTTACCCGCCCCACAACCTAGCGCGCCTTGGGTGCTAGAGCAGTTCTTCAGCGGCGAAGTTGACCTTGACCAAGAGCTGGGCAAGCGGCTGCCCCACATGCCCATGCTCACCACCATTCAGTTTCGCCCGCTCGGCACGTTGCCAACGCGGCGCGTTGCCACGCTCAACACGCAAGATAACTCTGCTTCTATGATTGTTGATGTTGACCTTGTGAGCAAGGCGGTGTGTTTTTCGTTCACGTTCGGCAGCATGCTCACGTTGCGCTTCCTGCTTGACGCGCTGAGCGATGCCGACCGCACGCGCTGGCTAGAGCTAATGCGCCGCGAGGAGGGCGGGCTGGCGTTCCTTTGGAATAGCAGCCGCTGGGCGCGCGACTATGCCATTTGTATCTCGCGCAAAAATCACACCAACTTTTACGCTTTTTCGCCCAACCAATTCGAGGCAGGTGCGCGCATCATGCCGCATATCATGAAGCAGCTTTTGGACTGGTTGGAAGAAGCATGGCGCAGCGCAGCCGACACGACCACCGAAGAACCGCCACTTTTGACTTGGTGAGGACAGATGAACCGTTTGCAATACGAAACCAGCCCCTATTTGTTGCAGCACAAAGACAACCCTGTCGATTGGTACGCTTGGGGGCAAGAGGCGTTTGACCGCGCTAAGGCGGAAGACAAGCCCATTTTGTTGAGCGTGGGCTATAGCGCATGCCACTGGTGTCACGTCATGGCACACGAGAGCTTCGAGCATGAACCCACTGCT
This sequence comes from uncultured Anaerolineae bacterium, assembly GCA_938022205.1. GTDB lineage: Bacteria > Chloroflexota > Anaerolineae > Aggregatilineales > Phototrophicaceae > JANWYT01. The sequence continues at coordinate 6,763 of CALIEB010000001.1, forward strand.
GAGATGATGAACGCGCTCTACATCAACATTAAGGTTGACCGCGAGGAACGCCCCGATGTGGACGACATCTACATGCAGGCGGTGCAAGCCATGCGGCGCGGCGCAGGGGGCTGGCCCATGACCGTGTTTCTGCTGCCCAACGGTAAGCCTTTCTACGGTGGTACGTATTACCCGTTGGAGCCACGCTACGGCATGCCCTCGTTTCGGCAGGTATTGGCGGCAGTGCATGACGCTTTCGTCAACCGCCGCGCCGAGCTTGAAGAGCAGGCAAACAAGCTGACCGATGCTTTAGACCGCTCTGTATTGGCGTTAGACGTGCCAGAAGACGCGCTGAATGTCGGGGTGCTAACAAAGGCGGCGGAGGTCATGCTGGGCGAAGTCGACAACGAGTACGGCGGCTTTGGCAGCGCGCCCAAGTTCCCCAACCCCATGAATTGGGAGTATTTGCTGCGCTTTGCCCATCACACAGGCGACCACCACACTCGCGCCGCGCTTAGGCGCACGCTCTACGCGATGGCGCGCGGCGGCATCTACGACCAAATCGGCGGCGGCTTTCATCGCTACAGCGTGGACACCATTTGGCTAGTGCCGCACTTTGAGAAGATGCTCTACGACAACGCCCAGTTGAGCCGCCTTTACCTGCACGCCTATCAAGCGGAGCGCGACCCCTTCTACAAGCGCATCGCCGAAGACATTTACGACTATGTGCTGCGCGAGATGACCGCGCCCGAAGGTGGCTTCTACAGCGCGACCGACGCGGACAGCGAGGGCGAAGAGGGCAAGTTTTTCGTTTGGACAATCGAAGAGTTGCGAGACGCGCTTGCGCCACTGGCGGACGCGCCCTTCGACGCGCTGGCGGTGGCGATGGAATACTATGGCGTGACGCGCGCCGGCAACTTTGAGGGACGCAACATCTTGCACGTGCCCAACGACGGCGACGTGGTTGCCCAGCGGCTCAACATGAGCGAGGATGCCCTTTACGACGCGCTGGCACAGATCAAAGACCGCCTCTACGCCTACCGCACGCAGCGCGTCGCTCCTGCCTTAGACGACAAGCTGCTGACGGCGTGGAACGGCATGATGCTGGCGAGCCTCGCCGAAGCGGGGCGTGTGCTGGGACGCGCGGACTATTTGACGCAGGCGGAACGCTGTGGCGAGTTCTTTCTCAACACGATGATGCAGCCCGACGGGCGGCTGTTTCGCACCTATAACTACGGCACTGCCAAGCTCAACGCCTATCTTGAGGATTACGCCAACCTCATCGACGGCTTTTTAGAACTCTATCAGGCGACGTTTCTGACACGCTGGTATGAGGCGGCTGTCAAGCTGGCGGAGTTCGTGCTAGCACACTTTGTTGCCGAAGACGGCGCAGGCTTCTTCGACACTAGCGACGACCACGAGGCGTTAATTGTGCGACCACGCTCGCTTTACGATAACGCTACGCCTAGCGGCAACGCCATGATGGCGAAACAGCTCGTGCGCTTGTTCGCGCTGACGGGTGAGCCGCGCTACGAAGCGCACGCCCGCGCCGCGCTGCGCCCGCTGGTGCCTGCTTTCCAACAGTACCCGCAGGCATTTGGCGAAGGCTTGAATGCCGCCGACATGCTCGTGCGCGGCATGGCGGAGGTTGCGCTGGTCGGCAGCCCAAGCCAGCCTGCCATGCAAGCACTGCTCGACGTGTGCAAGGCGTATTTGCCCAACATGGTGTTGGCATTGGCGCGCGACCCCGACGTACCGCAAATCGTGCCGCTGCTGCGCGACCGTCCGCTCAAAGACGGGCAACCTACCGCCTATGTCTGCCGCCAGTTCGTTTGTTTGAATCCTGTCACGTCGCCTGATGACTTAAAGACGCTATTGCACGACCGTTGAAATAAAGCTAGCCTTGTCTTGCCATCATTGCGCTCTGGGCGCGTTGGCTATTTTCATCTTTATAAAGTTTAGGAGAAACCAGCACATGGTCAAACCTGTCGCAACTGTGAGTGTCGTGCCACGACTGCCTAAGGCATTAGCACGACTAGAAGATTTGGCGTATAACATGCGCTTTACGTGGGACCACGAGACAATTAGCTTGTTTCGTCGCCTCGATCCCGACATTTGGGAAGCCACGCACCACAACCCTGTGGCATTGCTTGGCTTGATTTCACAGGACAAACTTGAAGCTGCCAAGAATGACCCCGCTTTCATCGTGCATTACGAGCGCGCGCTAGAGCAGTTCGACGCTTACATGAACAACAAGCGCGCCTGGTTCAACGAAAAATACGGCAATGGCAACGGCAAAAACGGCATGAAACCGATAATTGCCTACTTCTCAATGGAGTTTGGCTTGGGCGAAAGCCTGCCCAACTATTCAGGTGGCTTGGGCGTGTTGAGCGGCGATCATCTCAAGAGTGCCAGCGACCTCAACATCCCGCTGGTCGGCGTGGGCTTGCTCTATCAAGAAGGCTACTTCCAGCAGTATTTGAATGCCGACGGCTGGCAGCAAGAGATGTACCCCATCAACGACTTTTACAACATGCCGCTGCGCCTTGAGCGCGACAAAGACGGCAACCCGATTAAAGTGAGCGTGCAGCTGCCCGGTCGCAAGCTCTACATTCAAGTTTGGCGCGCACAGGTCGGGCGTGTGCCGCTGTTTCTGCTGGACACGAACATCCCCGACAATCCCCGCGAGGAAGACCGCAGCTTGACCGACCGCCTCTACGGCGGCGACCGCCGCACACGCATCCGCCAAGAAATTGTCTTAGGTATCGGCGGTATCCGCGCCCTCGACGCGTTAGGCTTGCGTCCGACAGTGATGCACATGAACGAGGGACATTCCGCCTTCGCGCTGTTGGAACGAGCGCGCTGTTTGATGCGCGAAAACAACCTGTCTTTTGCCCAAGCCAAAGAAATTGTCGCCGCCAGCACTGTCTTTACCCTGCACACGCCAGTGCCAGCGGGCTTGGAACGCTTTGGCTTCGACCTCATCGATGAGCATTTCACCGAGTACATGCAAGAGCTAGGCTTGAGCCGCAGCCAGTTCATCGACCTTGCCCGCGAAAACATGGGGACATATGAGCTGTTTTCCATGTCAGTGATGGCGTTGAAGATGTGCTACGGCGCGAACGGCGTGGCAAAGCTACACGGCGAAGTCAGCAAGGACATGTGGAATTGGATGTACCCCAACGTGCCGCGCCACGAGGTGCCTGTAGAATCCGTCACCAACGGCATTCACGTACAAACGTGGATTAGCCGCGAGATGGCAACGCTGTTTGACCGCTATCTTGACCCGGCGTGGCGCACCGAAGAATGGCGCAAAGAGGTGTGGCAGTCGATTGAGAACGTGCCCGACAGCGAGCTTTGGCGCACGCATGCCCGCCGCCGCGAACGCCTCGTGGCGTATGCTCGTCAACGCCTTAAGAAACAGCTACAGCGGCGCGGCGCGGGAAAAGCGGAAATTGCCGCCGCCGACGAGGTGCTGAACCCTGACGCGCTGACGATTGGCTTTGCCCGCCGCTTCGCCACCTATAAGCGTGCTACGCTGATTTTCCGCGACCTCGAACGCCTCGACCGCTTGGTCAACAACCCAGAACGCCCTGTGCAGTTTATCTTTGCGGGCAAGGCGCACCCTCATGACAACGAGGGCAAGGCGTTCATCCGCGAGATTGTGCGCATCGCCCACATGCCGCGTTTCCGTCATTCCTTCGTGTTCCTTGAGAACTACGACATGAGCGTAGCGCGCTATTTAGTGCAAGGCGTAGACGTGTGGTTAAACAACCCGCGCCGCCCGAAAGAAGCCAGCGGCACTAGCGGCATGAAAGCCATTTACAACGGCTGTCTCAACTTCAGCGTGCTAGACGGCTGGTGGGACGAGGCATACAAGCCCGAAGTCGGTTGGGCGATTGGCGCAGGCGAAGAATACGACGAGAAATCACTCGAGGAACAAGACCGCATCGAGAGCGAGGCTCTCTACAACGTGCTAGAACAGGACATCGTGCCGACGTTTTACGCGCAACGCCGCGACGGTATCCCGCGCCAGTGGGTTGCCATGATGAAGAACGCCATCAAAGAGCTAGCCGGCTTTTTCAACACGCATCGCATGGTGCAAGAGTACACGCAAAAATACTACATGCCTGCTCACGAGCGCATCGTGCGCATGACCACGCCCAAGCTAGAAAACGCGCTGTCCTACGTAAACTGGCGCATTAACTTGCCGAAGCTGTGGGGCGGCGTGCGCGTGCTGTCGGTAGAAGTTGAAGAATCACAGGTAAAGGTCGGCACGAAAACGGATGTCCGCGCCACAGTGGTGCTTGGCGAGCTGAAGCCTGAAGAGGTGCGCGTGCAGCTCTATTACGGTAGCCTCGACACGCGCGGCGAGATTATTCGCGGCGAGGCAGTCGATATGGAGCTGGTGGGCGAGCAAGACGGGCAGTATCTCTACAAGGCAACGCACAAATACAGCACAACGGGCGAGCAAGGGCTTTCCGTGCGCGTGCTGCCGCACCACGACTTTATGTCGACTCCATTCCAGCCCGAACTAATTACGTGGGCGTAGGCTAAAACGCCGCACGCGCTGCAAAGGCAGCACACAAAAGGGCGCGTGGTCTACGCCCCCTTTTTTACGTCTAGCTCCTTACCAGCTTGGGCAGGTCGCGCAGGCGGGGCAGCTTGCCGCTGAGCAGGGTTTGCACGCGGAAGAGCCGCCCCGCCAGCCACATGCTGCCGAAAGCGGTCAACGCCAACAATCCTAAGCTCGCCACCAGCTGCTCAATTGGCACAGCCGCCAAGTTGAGGCGCATCATCATGGAAATAGGCGCAGTCAGCGGGAAGATGCTCAAGGCGGTAGGCAGCGCGGCGTTGGGTGTTTCAAGAAAAACCTGAAGGAAGTAGAACGGCACCACCGACGGAATGCTGAAGAAAGCAGCGTAGCCCGGTCCCTCACGCATCGACACCGAAAGCGCGCCCACCGTGCCGAACAAGCCCGCGAACATCATATAGCCCAGCACAAAATAGGCTAGCAGCAGTGGCAACCGTTCAACAGGCACGCGAATGTTAAGCAGCGCGCTAAAGCCCTGCATCGCGGGCAGCGACAACGCGACGTTGAGCGTGACCAGCCCACCAATGACCCACACCAACATCTGAAGCATGCCAATCACGCTTACTGCCAAAATTTTGCCCGCCAGCAGCTGTGTTGGGTGAATGGTAGCAATCAGCACCTCGATAACCCTGTTCTCTTTCTCTTCTAGCACCGTTTGCAGCAGATAGCCGTTGGTGACAAACACGCTCATAATGAACACGATAGTGAAAAAATAGAGCATGATAAAGTCAGCCCCGCGGTCAACCGCGCTGTTGCCCTCCGCACGCGACAAGTTAAATGTCTCGAAGGTTGCGCTTTGCCGCAGCCCCATCAGCACCTGCGGGTTGATGCCGCTTGCTAGCGTCGTGTAGAACAGTTGCTCGATAGGCTGCGTGTTAATCAGCGTGAACTTAAGGCTAGGCAAATGCAGTGTGACCTCTCCCGTCTCTAAGTAGTCGGGCGAGATGGTGTAGAACAGGTCAATCTCGCCCCTGCGCATGGCTTCGGCGGCGGAGGCTTCGTCGGCATAGGGCAGCAGCACGCCTCGCAGCGGCATGCTAATCGTGGGAAAGACAGCAGCAGGGTCGATAATGCCCGCCTTTTTGATGCCCTCAAAGTTGAACTGCTGCAAAATATCAGCTAGCGGCTCTTCTTGGCGGTTGGCATTGAGCGCGTTGTGGCCCAACAGCAGCACGAACGCCAGCAGCGGAATGCCAAACGTCGTGAACAAATAGCCACCACGCTTAAAGTTATGCCAGAACTCATGTTGGAAAACTTGCCATATGGATCGCATATACTAGCTCCTCACAGCGACTGTAACCGAGCGTGACCGCAGCACCTGCCATATCTCACGCAGCGTCACGCGCTTACCGTAAAGCAAAACACCCCAACGGAAAAGTTTAGCGGCTGCCCAAACGATGAACAGCGTGGTGACAAGTGCCAAGCCAATGCTGAGCGCGAGCTGCCACATCGGCACAATGCCAAAGGCCATTCGCAGCAACATCGCCATGCCCGACGTGAACGGCACGAAGCTCAGCACCACAGGCAGGGTGCTATCGGGTTCGCTCATGAACAAACCGACAAAGAAAAGCGGAATGACAACCACAAACGAAATTACGCCGGCGTATTGTCGGCTTTCTTGCTCGCTGTCGACCAACGCGCCGATACCCGCCAGCAGCCCGCCATACAAAAAGTAGCTGATGAGGAAGTAAATCAGCGCGGTAAACAAAAGGTCGGGTGGAATGCTGAGATCTTCCAAGCCCTCTAGGTTGCGCCCTAATAGCAGCACTACGAAGCCAATCATCACCCACACCACCACTTGCAGCAAGCCAATCAACCCCAGACCTAGCACCTTACCCGCCAGCAGCTGTGTGGTCGTCAAGCTAGTGAGCAAAATTTCCATAAGGCGGTTGGTCTTCTCTTCGACGATGCTCGACATGAGAAACGCGCTGCTAAACTGCAATGCCATGATGAAAAGCGTCACAAATAGGATTGGGATAATGAGCAGTGCCAAGATGACATTCGATGAAAGCCTGCGCCCGCTGTCTTGCAAATAAACAATCATGTTCACAGGCTTCTCTAGCAACTCGGCACGCAGGTCACTGTCCGCGCTGGCAGCAAGGCGCGCCTTGATAAACCGCTCGACTTCGCGTTCAACCGCAGTCGGCACGCTACTGCGCGCGTAGAGCGACACCTTGCCGGTAAACGCATAGCGCGGCGTGAAGACAACATACAGTTCAATGTCGCCGTTTTCTAAGGCTTTTGTCGCCGCCTCTTGGCTTTGGTAGGGCAAAAAGGCAGCAAAGTCAACGCTTGGGCTAAGCAAGCCCGTTTCGTCAACATAGCCAATGCGCTCGCCTTGAATGTCGCCGCTTTGTACCGCCAGCGCGTTGGCAAACGCTACAATGCCAAAAATGCCCGCCATGATTAACGGCAGCCCAAACAGCGCGAACAAAAACGAAGGCTTCTTGACGTTGCTGACAAATTCATGCTGCGCCACGATGAGTGTAGGGTTCATGCTGCCTCCTCGCCCGCCGCGCGGATGAAAATCTCGTTGAGGCTGGGAACAGCGCGCTCAAAGCGGTTGATGATGTAGGCATTGCTGCGTGCAATCGCCTCCAACACCATGTCGCTGGTCACATCATCGGCAAGGTGCAACAACTTCGCGCCGCGCTGATTGGGCGTGTCTTCAACGCTGCGTACCCCCGCCAGCGCATTCCAGTCGCCTGTGCCTTCGACAATAATGGCGTGCTTGGCGTACTGCTGACGGATAGCGTTCACCTCCCCGTAGAGCTTCTGCTGCCCCTTGCTTATCATCAACAAGCGGTCTGCTAGCTCCTCGACTTCGTTCATCTGGTGGGTACTCATCACCACCGCGCCACCGCGCCCACGAAACTCCGTCAGCAAGTCTTTAATCATCATGCGGTTGATGGGGTCAAGCCCGCTAAACGGCTCGTCGATGATGATAAGCTGGGGGTCATGCATGACCGTGACAGCGAACTGCACTTTTTGCTGCATGCCCTTGCTCAACTCGCTCACCTTCTTCTTGGCGTAATCCGCCAGCTCGAAGCGTTCGAGATAGTCGAGGCTACGGCGTTTTGCCTCTGCGTTGCTTAACCCCTTGAGCTTGCCTAGATAGACCATCATGTCTAACACGCTAATCGTCTTGTACAAGCCGCGCTCTTCGGGCAAATAGCCAATCTTTGCCTTGTTCTCGTCGGTCAGCGGCTGACCGAACACGTGAATGCTGCCCTCGTCAGGGCGAATAATGTCCAAAATCATGCGGATAGTGGTGCTTTTGCCTGACCCATTAGGTCCCAGTAGGGCAAAAATTTCGCCCGCGTTGACCTCGAACGTCAACTTGTCTACCGCCTTAAAGTCGCCATAAGACTTACTAATCTCTAAGGCTTGTATCGGTTTCTGCATCATTTCCCCCCTTTGTGCGATAAATATGTTACATTATATATTATGCTGCAAAACATGGCAGAAATATACCCTCATTTCTTAGGGTTCTCGCGCAAAGGGCTACATTTGCAGGTATCAGCGGTGTTCTCATTCCATCGCTAAAGTGGTAAAATGCAGGCGTTCTTAATGTGCAAAATAGCCATTTGCGTGTATGCTGAAGGTACACGTACTTAACCCAGAGCGGAGACGTACATGAAAAAAAACATTCTTGTGGTGGATGACGAACGCGGTGCATTAATCCTTATCGGCATCATGTTAGAGCGCGGCGGCTTCGATGTCATCAAAGCGCAAGACGCAGAGAATGCGCTGGCGTTGCTAGACCAAATGACTCCGGACTTAATTGTTTTGGACGTGATGATGCCCCATATCAACGGCATCGAGCTGTGCAAGATGATTCGTCAACGCCCCGACACCAAGCACGTGCCAATACTGATTTTATCCGCGCGCGGCGATGCCGACAGCGTCATGGCAGGCATGGAAGCAGGCGCGAACGACTACTTGCCTAAGCCCATCCTGCATCATGACCTGGTGGCGAAAGTGCGCGCCATTCTGTCACAATCCGCTGAAGCCAAATAAGCTGCTACACGCCATAAAGCGCACGATAAATGGCATAATGGCTGTAAATGCGCTCAAGGTAGCGGCGCGTCTCTTCAAATTGAATGGTGACCATCAGGGCATCGATGCCCCCACCGCTGAGTTTCACCCAATCTAAGGCACGCCCTGGTCCCGCGTTATACGCGGCTAGGGCGGCAGCCACATTGCCCTTGAACAAACGCAGCTGCTCATCCAAATAGAACGCGCCGAATGCGATGCCGACGTGCGGGCGATAGAGGTCTACATCCTGAAAATTGGCGTAATTCAGCTTGCCCGCGATGTAACGTCCGGTCGAGGGAATGACTTGTGTCAAGCCACGTGCCTGCGCACTGCTGGTGGCGTTGGTGTTGTACAAGCTCTCTTGGCGTATCAGCGCGAACAACACCAGCGGGTCAAAGCCATAGCGCGCCTGCTGTTCCAACACCAGATGGCTGTAATAAATGGGGTAGCGCATGCGCGCCAGATAAGCAGGAGCTTGCAACGTCGGCACGCCCGAAGCGACAATCACATCCGCCGCCGCAACAATCGACGAGGAGAACGCGCCACGCTCGCGCAGTGCAATCGCCAGTTGGTAGGATGTGAGCGCGTCTTTGTTAGCACGCGCCTCATCCAACAGCGCGGTGAACTCGGTCAACGCCTCGTCATATGCTGCCAATGCCCAAAGCTCGCTGCCGCGTATGAAACGCGGGTCTGCCTGCAGCGTCGGCGCGAGCGCAGCAAGGTTGCCCTCCTGCGTGATAGCGAACGTTTGGCGCAGCCACGCCTCTGCTTCGGCGCGGTCGGCTGCCTCGTCAAACGTCCAGCGGAACTGAGCCGGTGGCGTGAACGGCTCGACGTTGTTGAGAATGTCGGCAGCGCGCAACCCAAAGAAGCTGTCGGGAGCAGTGCTGCGCGCTAATTGCAACGCCTCGTCGCTGGTGCGCAAGTCGCCGCGCTGACGTGCCAGCCTACCCACCCATAAGTAAGCAGCCGCGCGGTCATTGCCCGTGCTAATAGCGGCAATGCGCCCGTAGAGATTTTCCGCCACTAACCACTCTTCATTGCTCACAGCGGTCGAAGCGGCAATAAATAAGCCGTTACTCGCCCATGTGCTTTGTGGATAGGTGTCGGCAAGGCGCACGAACGTTTCCCGCGCTAGGGTGGGCTGTCCGTTCGTGCCATAGAGATAACCCGCGCGCCACAACGCTTCGGCAGCTGCGTCGCTAAGTGCGGCGTAATCGCGTGCCAACGCCAAGTAGGTTTGAATTGCACCGTCAACATCGCCGCTCAAAAAGCGCGTGCGCCCCTGCTCTAACAGCGCGCTGCCCAGCAAGGGACTGTTGGGGTACTGTTGCACAATCGTTTGGAAGGCAACAATTGCCGCTTGCGCGTTGCCAATCTCACGATAGGCACGCCCCAACAGCAAGTAGAGTTCGTCGGGAATGTCGCTTAGCAAGAACGTGGAGGTATGCTCGTTGAACGCCGTGATAGCACTCTGATAGTCGCCGTACTGAAAGCTAACTTTACCGCGCGCGAAACCCGTTAGCGACACGCCATGCTGCACCAACGCTTGCATGGCAGTGTACGCGCTGCGCGTGTCGTTGTAATTGTCGAAGACGAGGCGCAAGCGCGCCAGCCCTTGCTCGCGACTGCCGCCGTTAAGCAGCGTTTGCCCGGCCAGCAGCTCGATAGACGCGCGGTAGGCGTGGTTGCGCGCCACCGCCAAAATCGCGTCATATTGCGCGACCGCTTCGGCAGTGCGCCCGTTGCTAGCAAGAATGCGCGCCAGCTTTTCGCGCAAAATCAGCTGCGGCACCAGCGTGCGATTGGCATCCACCGCCCGCTTGTAGCTAGCAAGCGCGTTTTCAAGCTGTCCCAATGCCAGCTGTGCGTCACCGATGCGCTCATAGGCGTAGCTATCGACCAAATTGGGGCGCAGCGCAAGGTATTGCGTGAAATCGTTAATCGCGTCTTGCCAGCGTGATAGCCCCAAATAAGCGTCGCCGCGCAAGAAATAGGCTTGATGCGCGCGCACATCGTTAGGAAAACGGGCAATCAGCGCGCTGGCGGCAGCTTCTGCCTGCTCAAAAAAACCATCTTTTAGAGCAGATTGCGCGAGCCGCAGCGCAGCCTCCGCACGTATATCCTCTGCCAGCGCGTCACCTTGCGCCAAAATAAGCGCGTAGCTACTGGCGGCATCCTCGTAAAATCCGTCTTGTTGCTGTTGCTGCGCCTTTGCGAGCAGCTCATACGGTTGGGTAAAAGCTAGCGTAGGTGGCAAGGTGGGCGGCAACAGCACGAAAGGCGTATCGCTGGGTGCAGGGGGTGGCACGCTTTGCGTTTGCGCCGCGCTTGGCAAGGGCGTAGCGGTGATGTAAATCACGCCCATTGCGTCCGGCGTGGGCAAATCAGGCGTAGCAGTCACGTAGATGATATTGTCAGCATTTGGTGTAGGCAAATTGGGACTGTTCAAGTTACACGCGCTTACGCTGAAGGCAAGCAGCAAAAGAGACAAACGAGCAAAGCGCATCACACAATCCTTGTGCTAGTGGTCGGTTGGGGGAACAAGCGTCCCGTCTAGCCAGCCCATGCCGTAGCCCACGACGAGATGCCCCGCCTCAGCGAGAGCTTTGCCAAGCGTGTGCATGTCGTGGAACGTCCACCAGTGGTCAGGGCTGGGCAAAATCGCCACGCCAAAATCTTGCACCACCAGCGCACTGAGCGTGCGCGTGGCAGCACGTGGGTGCGTGCTTGGACGCGCATCGCGGCGGTCGCTGCGCGTCAACGTGACACGGAAACGCGAAGGCGTGCGCGGCGCGTGCGCGGTGTCGGTATACACCAGCACTTGATAGTCAATAAAAGCGTGCAAACCGTCGTTAAGCGGCTTATACCAGCGAAACTTGCCGCCGAGCTGTTGCAGCGGCATTGCCTCAAGTTGATAGCCGCCAGCCTGATAGGCTTGTCCGACGACCGTGACCATCAGCTCGTGAAACAGCGTAATGAGGGGTTGGCGTTCGGGCAACATCGCTATAACCCGTAGCGGCGCAAAATCTCGCGCCCGTGCAAGCGCATAAGCGTCGCCAAGACTACCGCAACGTTATAGGCATCATCGTCGCCCCTGTGCGGCACACCTACCTGCTGCAAGCCCAACACCTCCAGCGCAACGCGCAGCCCAAGACGACTGCCGTGCTGGTCTTGAAACACGCGCTTGAGGTTGGCGTGCTTCTTGCTGAACGGATAGCGCACGTTGCGGCGTTTGCACTGGTCGTGCATGATGTTGTGGTCAAAGCTGCCCCAGCTTGCCCACAAACGGTTGCGCGTGTCATAGTCGCGCTCCAGCACCGCGCACGCCTCAGCGTAGGTTGTGCCTTCGCGCTCAAGCTGCATTTGCGTGAGCGTGGTGAGCTTGGTGCAAAAGGAGCTAACGACCGAGTTAATCGGACGTACCAACAGGCTGCGCTTGTCGCTGATGCTGAAGTCAGCGACATCCAACAGGCAAACGCCAATCTCAATGATTTCGTTCTCTTGCCCTGCCGGTGCTTTGTAGTTTTCCCAGCACGTCGCCTCAACGTCGACGACGACGATTTTATCTTTACGAATGCTCAAACACGCTCGCTTTCAACTGACGATTTGCCCTTAGTGTACGGCAAATAGCGGCAAAAAGCCATTATGGGATGAATTGCACTAACACCTTAAGGCTAAAATCTTTTACAATGAAGGTATAGATTCACGATAAGCTAGGGGGATACGCTTATGATGAAGAAAAGCTACGCGAAAAACGGGAAGACGTGCAAGGTGACATTCTACACCAACAAGGAAATCAAGGCTGAGACAGTGCATCTTGTCGGAGATTTTAATGACTGGGACGAAAAAGCCACCCCGATGAGTCCGCTCAAAGACGGACGTTTCACTGTCCAGCTCACTCTTGAACCGGGGCGTGAGTATCAATTCCGCTACCTTGTGAACGGCACAGAATGGCACAACGACTGGGACGCGGACAAATATGCACCAAATCCCTACAACGGCGATAACTCGGTGGTTATCGTCTGAACACAGCGTGAAATACTTCAAGGGGCGTGGTGTTGAACGTCGCCACGCCCTTTTTTTGCGCTAGTCGCGGGGATTGTACTTGATGAGCGTGCCGTCAGGCACAATCATGTTGGGGAAAACTTGAAAGTCTTCAGGATGCACGTCCGTGCCAAGAATGCAGCCACCACCAATCGTGAAGTTGGCGGGCACAATCGTGTTTTTGCCAACACACGTGATGCCCTCGCTGCCACTAAAGGCGGTGCTGCCTACTGTCGCCCCCTTGCCCACCACGACTATTTTGTCGATGATGCTGCGCTCGATGTGTGCATCGCGCTCAATATAAGCATCGGTCAGAACAACCGAGTTGCGCACCACCGCGTTGGGTCCAACGTAAACGCCGGGCGACAGCACGCTGTTCTCGACGATCGCGCCTTCGCTGATAATCGCGCCATCGGTGATGAGGCTATTGATAATGTGCGCACTCTTGTCAACGCGCACAGGTGGACGCTCCTCCGAGCGCGTGTGAATGACCCATGTGCGGTCGTTAAGGTTGAGCGCGGGCGGCGAATCGAGCAAGTCCATGTGCGCTTCCCAGTAGGCTTCAATCGTGCCAACATCCACCCAATAGCCGCCGTAAGGATAGGCGAAAACGCGCTTTTTCTCTTCCATCATGCGCGGAATAACATCTTTGCCAAAGTCACGGCTGGACTTTTTGTTCTTTTGGTCTGCTAGCACCGCCTCTTCTAAAGCCTGATAGTTAAACACGTAAACGCCCATGCTAGCGAGGTTGCCCGGGGGGTTCTTAGGCTTCTCAAGGAAGTGCTTGACGCTGTAGTCGCCATTTACGTCGAGGATACCGAAACGGCTGGCCTCTTCTATCGGCACGCGGATAGTGCAGATGGTCAGGTCGGCATTCTTCTCGCGATGATACTGAACCAGCAGGTCATAGTCCATCTGGTAGATATGGTCGCCGCTCAGGACGAGGACAAATTCCGGCTGACCGCGCCGAATAAAGTTCAGGTTTTGCGCGACCGCGTCCGCCGTCCCTGTGTACCAGTCGGTGTCAAAGCTGCCCTTGTAAGGCTGCAGTAGCTGCACGCCGCCGGTAAACGAACGGTCTAAGTCCCACGGTCTGCCTTTACCGATGTGGTCGTTAAGGCTGTGAGGGCGATACTGCGTCAGCACCAGCACATCAAAAATGTTGGAGTTCACGCAGTTAGAGAGGGCAAAGTCGATAATGCGGTACTTGCCAGCAAAGGGAACGGCAGGTTTAGCACGCTTGAGCGTCAGCGACGCGAGCCGTGTGCCTTTGCCTCCTGCTAAGATAACTGCCTTAACACGCATATTAAGCTCCTCTTTTGGCAATCGCTTTGTTATAAAGGTCTATATAGGCTTGCGCGCTCTTGCGCCAGCTAAAATCTTGCTGCATAGCGCGCACTTGTAGAGCTGCCCACGCTTGCGGACGTTTATGATAGGTATCAATCGCCCAGCGCAACGTGCCAAGCACCGCCTCGCTGGTTTGCCACTGAAAGACGAAGCCCGTGCCGTGTCGCCCGTCGGGCGAATTGTCATAGTTTATGACTGTGTCCGCCAGTCCGCCCGTCTCGCGCACAACGGGCAGCGCACCGTAGCGCATCGCCATCATCTGCCCGATACCGCACGGCTCAAAGTGACTGGGCATGAGGAACATGTCGCTACCGCCGTAGATGCGTTGGGCTATCATGCCGTCGTAGCTTAAAATGGCGCGCACCCGCCAATGAAAATCGTTGGCAAGGCGGCGCACGGCGTTCTCAATCTCCGGCTCGCCCGTGCCGAGCAGCACAAAATGCACGTCCGTGTCCAACAGCAGCCGCCGCAGCGCAGGCAGCGCGATGTCCATACCCTTCTGGCTGGCCAGGCGCGTCACCATGCCAATCAGCGGCGTGCGCTCGCTCACCTTTAGCCCAAGATAGCTTTGCAAGTGCTGCTTGTTGACGATGCGCTCGCTAGCAACGTTGTTCACGTCGAAGTTACGCACCAGCTGGGGGTCTGTCGCGGGATTCCATCGCTCGGTGTCGATACCGTTGAGGATACCTACGAGGTCTTGCTGGCGGTCACGCACGATGCCCGCCAGCCCATAGCCGGCATAAGGGTATTGAATTTCAGTGGCATAGCGCGGGCTGACCGTGTTGAGCATGTCACTGTAGGCGATGGCAATGCCAAGCAAGTTGTCTTGCAACCCATGAAACGACAGCAGATGATGGTCGCGCGCGGCGATGCCTGCCTGCCACAAAAAGCCGCCGACGTGTTCGCCTTGATAGGCGATGTTGTGGATGGTTAAGACGCTGGCGGTTTTTTGCCAAAATGGGTCGTGGCGGTTGCTGACAAGCAAAAAGGGCAGCAGCGCAGTATGCCAGTCATGCACGTTAACCACGTCGGCGCGCCAGCCCTCACGCCCATAAAGTTCCCACATGAACGCCATTGCCGCCTGATTAAACCACAAAAAACGCGGCACATCCCAATCCCACGTCGTGTAAACGCTGCTCTCTTCGCCAAAAAAAGGCCAACCCTGCAGCATGTACACAGGGATGCCGTCGTGCATCGTCTCGTAAATGCGCACGTCGCTGGTGCCGTTGCGATGAGCAAACTGAAACGTGAAGGCGAGCTTAAGGGCAAATTGATCGTGATTGATAAAACCATAGGCGGGCATTAGCACCCGCGCATCAACCCCTTGCCGCTTAAGCGCAGGTGGCAGCGACCCCACCACATCCGCCAATCCCCCCACTTTGGCAAACGGAAAGGCCTCCGCACTGACAAAAAGCACCTTCATAGCCACATCCCTCGCTTGCATGCCCAATAAAACGTGTGCGCGCCGCCCCGCGCACACGGTCGCCCGCGTCACTATTGCGTGTCGGGCGTTCTGAAGTGCGTGTAGTCGATGTCAGGGAACACCTTGTCCAGCTCCCAAATCTCTTCGGCAAAGGCGCGGTCGGGTGTGCCAGCATCCAAGCTGTCGGCGAGACGTTTGAAACGTTCGACATGCTGGCTAAACCGCTGGATGGCGTACTCACGCGCCTGCCCCGTCGTCACCAAGAAGGGCCAGTCCGAGCTTTGCAGCAGCAGCAGCTCGCGCGCCGCCTGCTGCAGCACATACCACTCGTCTTCGCTGGGGTGATGATAGCGATTGGCGAGGTTTTCCATGCGCATCTCACACTCGTGAATCGGCTGCCACATCCAATGCGTCTCACCGTTGTCCCACGTAAAATGCGTGCCGCCCGCGCCCCATGAGCTTTCGGGAATGTGCAACACCTCTTCGGCAGGGTAAGCCTGCAAGTACTCTGTCACGCTCATCAAGTCAACGTCAGGGTTTTCTGCCAAATGCTTCAGCACCAACGCCAGCCAACGTACCCCCTCAAACCACCAATGTCCGAACAGCTCAGTGTCATAGTTAGAGGCAATCAAGCCAAACTTGCCGGTCTGCTGGTGATAGTCGCGCAGCAAGTCGCCGACCAAATGCGCGAAGTGCTCGGCGTGCTGCTCAATCTTGTAGTCCGCCCACTCAGGATGATAGTAGTCTTTGTGCGCAAGGTCGACCTTTGCGCCCGTCACGCGCCAGTATTGCAAGCCGCTCGTGCCAGCTTTCTTGTGAAACTCGCGGTAGTCGAAGTCGCCGGGGTAGCCCCATTCCGCACTCCAGACCTGCTGACCGGTGCTATTATTGCGTCCAATCACCACCACGCCGCTGTGCTGCTCGGCATTCGCGCCGCTGGTCGTGTCACTAACATAGTAGGGGCGGAACGTCGTCGCGGCGCGCTTGGGCAGCTGCTGGCGGTTGGTGGGAATAACATAGCGGCGTTTAATCACGCCATAGGGACCAATCACGTCGCCGCTGGCGACACCGACCGGCTGCCCACCCGTAATGGTATGCGTCTCTGAGAAGAAAAACTGAATGTCTTCTTGGGCGAGAAAGCGTTCAAGACCCGGGCGCAACGCGCCATCACTGCCCACGTAAGCGGGACGATAGGCACACTCGGGCAGCCAGATGCCCGCCGGCTTGCGCCCAAACAAGCGTTGATGCGTTTGGATGCCTGTCTTGAGCTGCGCGACGATGGAGCTATCGCGCTCGAGCAACGGCAAATAGCCGTGTGTGGCGGCGCAGGTAATAATCTCTAAGTAGCCTTCGTCCTGCAGGCGACGAAACGCGCCGATAATGTCGCGCCCAAAACGATGAGTAAAAGCGGTCTTTACGTCCTGATAAAAGGCTCTGTACCATCCGGCGAGGTAGTAGAGATGCGGGTCGTGCGTGGCTTCTGTGGGAGGTGTTTCATCATCATTAGGGGCTGCGTCATCTGAGGCAACATCGCTGGGGGGTTGAAACAGCTTCATGTCTTTTTCGGCAGCGCGGATTTTCTCCTCTAAATACTCCTCGAAATGTTCAAGTACAGTGGCATCCGCCAACTGTTCCCCCAAAATCGGCGTGATACCTATGGTAAGACGAAACTTCGTGCCTGCCTCTTTGAGGTCATACAAGGCTTGTAGCAGCGGGATGTAGGTCTCGCTCGCCGCCTCGTGAATCCACTCCTCCCCATGTGGCCAGCGTCCCGCAAGACGAGCGTAGGGTAAATGGGTGTGCAGTACGAAGGTAAATGCGCCAATTGCACTCACAAGCGTCTCCTTAAAAGATTCTCACTTGACATTTAAGTTAGATTGTAACGAGACGCAAAAATAAAGGCAAGATAGGGACAACAACGCTCATGATTTGTCACGTTATCGGGATAGCCAACGTCATAACAGTCCCTTCGCCTACCTGCGAGTGCGCCACAAGATAGCCACCATGCGCCTGCGCGATGGCGCGAGCAATATACAGCCCATGCCCTAAACCGCGTGGGTCGAGCCGCTTGCCGCTGCGCGTGCGCGGCGTGCCGCGATAGAACAACTCAAACACGTGCGGCATATCTTCCGCGCTAATGCCTACGCCTGTGTCCGCCACCTCAACCACCAAGTGCGCAGGGCTGCTGCCTTCGTCAAGGCGCGCCCGCAGCGTGATGCTGTGTTGCGGCTCGTTATACTGGATGCTGTTGCGCAGCAAGTTGCTCAACGCCCACTTCAGTGCCTTTGCGTCGCCTGTAAAATGCATGCGGTCGCTGTCGCGCACCCACACGTTAAGCGTGAGCTGCGCCTCACGCACGTCCTCTTCAAACGCTTGCACCAAGTCCCAAAGCAGCGCGTCCAGCGTCAGCGGCTCGCGGTGAACGCTGTACGCGCCGCTGCGCATGGTAGCAATGTCAATCATCTCGCCCACCATGCGGTCGAGAATGTCAATGTTGCGGCTGATAAGCTCGAGCATACGCCGATTAGGGGCTTTATCCGCAGGCGTGGCAAGCAAAATCTCGCTAGCCACACGCATCGGCGCGAGCGGTGTCTTGAGTTCGTGCGAAATGTGGTTGACAAAGCTGTTTTTCAAGCGTTCGTCTAACGTGTCACGGGTAATATCTTTGAGCAAAATCAACGTGCCAAAGCGCGCCCCATTGCGGTCTGCCATCGCCGCCACCTGCACCTCTAGCACACGTTGATTGACCGTTAAACGATGCGGGCTGCCCAACGGCACTAGCTCCGCGCCAACCTCCTGCACGTCCTGATATTGGCTGAACAGTGCCACAATATCCGACTGCCATAGGTTGCGCTCGCTACCAAGCAGTTCTTTAGCCGCTTGGTTCATCAGCACCACACTGCCGTTTAGCTCCTGCAGGATGATGCCCTCGCTAATCTGGTCAAGAATAGCTAGCAGCCGCTCGACCTCCATCGTGCGGTCTTTGAGCATGCGCCGCAGCTTGCGGTTGCGCCGCTCAAGCTGCTGCTGGTGCGCGTTCGCCACAAGCTGTGCGCTGCTCTCTTGCTGCTGTACACCGCGATAGAGGCGGCTGAAGACTTGGCTCGTTAGCCTGCCAAAATGATGAAACCAGTGGGGTGGCGGAGGTGTCGTCATGAGCTACGTCTTGGCTTTGCGCGCAATCACGCTATCAAGCAGACGCTTGAGTTCCATAAATTCCGGCAGCGGCTTGTTAATAATTTCGTCCACGCCGCTCTCTTTTATCATCGTGCGACGTTCGTCTTCGCTCAACACAAACGCCGTCATCAACACGATGGGAATATGGGCAATAGGAGGCGTTTCGCGGATGTACTTTGCAACCTCATTGCCCCAATAGCCGGGCATGCGGATGTCCATCAACGCGAAATCCGGCAGCGGGGCTTTGTGCGCACCACTGCGCACGCTTTCCAAGAAGTCAATTGCCTTTTGCCCACTCTCGAACGGCATCGGCGTATGCCCCCACACTTGGCACATGGTCGACACCAGCAAGCGAATGTCAGACTCATCTTCCGCAATTAACCAATACACCGCCGCCTCCCATCGAGTGTAACCTATCTTTATGTATGATTATAGCGCAAACAGACAGTTTCGCACGGGGCGTTTATATTTTACAACCTCTTACTTAGTCTTCAACAAGCGCGCGCGGACGGTTTGCGGCAGCAAGCGCGCTTCAGGGACGCGCAGCAGCAGCCCCAACGCCAGATACGCCAAACCCGCCGCGCTGCCCGCTACCACGCCTAACGCCAAACCCGCCAGCGGCAGCGCACCTGCCAGCAGCCACAACACGCCCGCCATGCCCGCTGCCGCCGCGACCATGCGTGCCAGCCCCGCCCACAGCGTGCGCCCGCCAAAGCTGCCCAACCTGCGCCGCAGCAACCACGCCAGCACGCCTGCCTCAACGTTCGTGGTCAGCGCGTTGGCTAACGCCAGCCCACCGAACGCGCCGCGCGTCAGGTCATCGGGCGTGCCAATCACGCGCACAAACAAGAGGCTGAGCAAGATGTTGCTCACCATTGCGCCTGTGCCGACCAGCACGGGTGTCCACGTGTCTTCAAGGGCATAGAACGCCCGCGATAAGACCTCTAGCAGCGCGAACCCCACGATGCCGGTGGCGTAGAACGCTAACGCCCAAGCTGTCGCCCGTGTGCTTTCGTCCGACCACGCGCCACGCTCAAACAACGTCACCAACGGTTCTGGCAGCAATACTAAGAACACCGAAGCCGGCAACGCCAAAAAAACCACGCCGCGCACTGCCAGCATCAAGCGCGCCTCGAAGCCCGCCCAATCGCCCGCCGCGCGCAACGCTGCCAGCGTGGGAAAGACCGCCGCGCCGATGCTCTGCCCTATCACGCCTAGCACAAAGAACAACAAGAGAAACGCCGTGTTAAGCGCGGTGAGACTACCTGCCGCCATGCCGCTTGCCAAGATGATGTTGACCACAAAGTTAATTTGCACCACCGCCAGCCCAAGCGTGCGCGGCAGCATGAGCTTTAGCACAGTTAACACGCCTTCCATGCGCCAATCGGGCAAAAAGCGCAAGCGCGCCTTAAGGGTCACCAGCCCGCGCACTTGTACGGCTAAGTGCAGCACCGCGCTCAACACCGCGCCATACGCCAAGCCGTAGACGTTGCTGCTGCCTACCTGCCCGACACCGTCCAACGGCGGCAGCACAGGCGCAATCAGCAGCGCACCGATGATGATGCCAAGGCTGTTCATGCTGACCGCCACGCTGGGCAAGAAGAACAGCCCGTGCGATTGCAAAATGCCCATGACCAAGCCGCTAATGCTGAAGATGAACGGCGTGACCATCATCAAGCGCATCATGTTTGCCGTGAGTGCCTGCGTTTCAGCGTCACGCGAAGGCAGCAGCACATGCGCCGTAATAGGCTCGGCAAGCAGTGCGACCAGCAGCCCTAACGCACCCGCCGCCAACGCGGAAAGCGTCATGACCGCGCTGGCAAATGCCCACGCTGCCGCGCTATCCTGCTCACGGCGGCGCGCATAAACGGGGATGAACGATGACCCTAGCGCACCGCCCGCCACCAACGTAAACACCAGCTCGGGGATGCGCTGTGCCGCGTAGAAGGCATCCAACGCTTCGGACGTGCCGAACTGCGCGGAGACAATCGCCACGCGCACAAAGCCAAACGCGCCGCTTGCCAGAAAGCCGACCACCACCACCAATGCGGCGCGCACTAGCTGCGCGTTGTTTAGCGCGTGCTGTCCGGATGTCATAAGCCCCCTTGCGATGAAACCGCCGCCAACGTGTCAAAGCGGCGCGTGCCAGCAATCGTCAACACAAAGTCCGCGCCCCAAGCCTGAGCGGGCGTAAGCGCGCCGATGGGCGGGTCTTCTAGCACGCGCTCAATCACAGGCATGGCAGCTTGCGCCGTAAACGCATAGCCTTCCGCCGTTTCCAGCCATGCCTGCGCGCTGCTGCCATGCTTATCCCACGCGCGCGCCCAAAGGTAGGAACGCCCTGTTTCACGCAGGCGTTCGCTTGCGCCCCAAAGCGTGCGGTCAAGCAACCACCCCAAACCACGCTTGACGGCTTGGCTGCGCCCCAACAGCCGCACGAGCGGAGATACCACACGCAGCGTGCCAATCGCCACGCGCGGGAACGCCATGTAAGCCGTGATGTTCGGGATGCCTGTCGTGCGATAGGCGGTTGACACGTCACCCCAAGGGATGGGCATGGCGCGATGTGTGCCGTTGGTCAGCGTTATCGTGCGCGCGCCCACGCCAAACGCTTGGCTGACCAGCACGCCCTCGCGGCGCACGCGCACACCCTGCGGCAACATCTCTAGCATCGACTTGGCGGTGCCTGCGCTAACCTGCGCGAGTGCCTGCAAGCCAATTTCAAGGTGCGTGGCGGTCGGCACTTGCGCCGCGACATATGCCGCTAAGCAATCGGACGGTATCACGTCAAACCCCACGCCGCTGAGCAACGCCACGCCGTTCTTGCGCGCCACCTCATCATGGGCAAACACGCGCTCGAACACGTCAATTTCGCCCGTGATGTCGAGATAATGCGTGCGCGTGGCAAGACAGGCGCGCAGCATCGGCGCGCTGGTGTGGGTAAAGGGTCCTGCCGCGTGGTAGACCAGCTCGCATTCGGCGATGTGCCTCGCAACCACATTGACATCGTCGAGCGCAAACACGGCATACGGCAAGCCAAATGCCCGCGCCAGCGCGCGCACCTTCGCTTCACTGCGCCCGGCGACAATCGGCTTATGCCCCCGCAGCAACGCCTCCGCCAGCACCAGCTGACCGGTGTAGCCCGTCGCGCCGTAAATCATCCAGCGTGCCTCGTGCATCTTATCCTTGCTTTCTCTTGGGCAAAACGCCGCCTTTGGAGTATACTATGTTTAAGTACGTTGTGACGCAAGACATCTTCAAGCGCAAGAGAGGGCAAGTTTATGTCAGAATTTCTTATTCGCGTTGGCGTGTATGCGGTCGGCATTTGGCTCGTGAGTGCCATCTTGCCGGGCATCGTTCTCGCCGACGATGGATTAGGTACACTGCTCATTATCGGACTGGTGCTGGGGTTGGTGAACGCCTTCATCAAGCCCATCGTGCGCTTCCTGACCTGCCCGTTTGTGTTCTTGACGATGGGCTTGTTCACGCTCTGCATCAACGGGTTTTTGCTGCAGCTTTCCGCATGGCTCGTTGGCGACCGCCTGCAAATCGACAATTTCCTCACGGCACTGCTCGGCGGTGTCCTGATGGCAGTCGTCACTTGGGTGCTAGAAGGCGTGCTAAACGTGCGCAACCGCACCCCAAGCTCGCGCAAGCGCAAACAAGAGCGGCGCATCCCGCGTTAAGTTACCGCTTGAAACTTACGTGAAAGTTTGTACAATAGCCCTTATGTGACGGCTCCGTAGCTCAGTGGCAGAGCTGGCGCCTTTTAAGCGCTAGGTCGTAGGTTCGAATCCTACCGGAGTCAAACGCAACCGGGAAGCAGCTTGAGCTTCCCGTTTTTTGTTGCTTACCTGTACAGCGTGCCACGCCCAACCCTAGCATCTATTGACCTATAACAGGGCAAATGTTTGTTTGGATGGTTGACATAGACTTCAAGCACTGCGCTCCATTTAGCTTGACGTGTGTATCAGATAAGCTAAACCCGTTCGAAGTGGATCTTACCGTCAAAGCCTACTGGGACGCAGCCGAATAAGCGCGCGCGTGGACAAAAGACCGTGCAATGCGCGTTCTCTCTCATGTGTCTAGCCAAAAGACTACTTTTTTTGTTACAATCTTCGCAAATAACAATCAAGGAGTCTCACATGCAGCAAATTCCACGTTGGTTGTGGGCAGTGTTGGGTGTATTTACGCTGGCGGTACTCGCCGCGCTTGCGCTTATCTTGACCGCTCCCACGCCAAGCACAACCATCACGCTCGAGCAACAAAACGACTTCGACGGCATCACCGTCATCAATCCTGCTCGTCCGATGGAAAACTTCACGCTCACCTCGCATGAGAACAAGCCCATCAGCCTCTACGACCTAAAGGGCAAGCCAACGCTGCTTTACTTTGGCTTTACGAACTGCCCTGACGTTTGCCCGCTAACGCTCTATGAGCTGCGGAAAATTCGCGAACGGCTGGGCGAAGATGCCAACAAGCTGCATTACGTGTTCATCAGCGTGGATGGCGCGCGCGACACGCCCGCCGCGCTGCGCACCATGTTCAGCAACAACAAAGTGCAAGATTTTATGCTGGGCATGACCGGCGACAGCGAGTACGTGCGCGAAATTGGCAAGCCCTACAACGTGCACTTCAGCTACGGGAAGCCCAACGAGCAAGGCTATTACACCGTCGAGCATACTGCCAGCGCGTACTTGCTTGACAAAGACAGCCAGTGGATACGCCGATACGCCTACGCGACCGATTTCGCCATCATCGCCGATGACCTCAAAGCCATCGTATCGAACTAGCCGCGCGGCAAAATCGACGTGACAACTTCATAGTTAATCGTGCCGAGCCACTCGGCAACTTCTTCGGCGGTGATGCGTGCGCCTTGCTGTTCGCCCAACAGGACAACTTCACTGCCGCTGGTCACGCCGTCGATGTGCGAGACGTTGACGGCACACTTTTCCATGCTCACGCGCCCGACCAACGGCGCACGCACGCCGTGAATAAGCACCTCGCGCCACGCATTGGGCGCACGACGCAGCCCATCCGCATAGCCGACCGGCAAGATGGCAATGCGCTCGCGCCCTTGCGTGGTATAGGTGCGCCCGTAGCCCACCGCGTGGTTTGGCGGCAGCTCTTTCACCTGCAGCACGGTCGTCTTCCACGTCAGCGCGGGTTTGAAAGGCAGCGGCAGCGGTCGCCCCTTGAACGGATTCATGCCGTATAAGACCAGCCCCGCACGTACCATCGTAAACTGCGCCTCCTCAAGCCAAAGCGTGGCAGGCGAGTTGCTGGCGTGAATGTGTTCAAACGTGATGCCCCCGGCTTTTAGGGGACGCAGCACATTCTTAAACGTTTCAAGCTGCTGGCGAGCAAAGTCATCCTGCTCGTCGGCAGTAGCGAAATGCGTGTAAATGCCAGTCACTTGCAGCGACTTGAGCGCGTGCAGCTGGCGAAACGCGCCAACTGCCTCGTGTGCCAGCACGCCCAAACGTCCCATACCTGTATCGATTTTGACGTGAACTTTGAGCCGCTTGCCCAAATAACGCGCCGCGCGGTCATACTGCTGAGCGACGCTCACATCAAACACCGTCACCGTAATATCGCTGTCAATGGCATAGCGCACCGCATGAACAGGCGTGTGCGTCATTACCAAAATAGGCGCATCAATGCCCGCGTCACGCAGCGCGCTGGCTTCAACCATATTGGCGACCGCTAGCCACGTCGCGCCGTTGCCCAACGCCGCACGTGCAGCTTTGACCGCCCCATGCCCATAGCCGTTGGCTTTTACCACCGCCATAAGAGCAACGTCGGGCGGGAGCTGTGCCTTCAGCATGCGCGTGTTGTGCGCGATAGCATCCGTGTCAACCTCAAGCCAGCTGGGAGACAAGGTGCGCACAGATAGGTCAGCACCAAAGCCGCCACGCGGCTCTTGGCGCACGAGCCGTTTGTGGTCGTCGGGATTAGCTAGCAAGGCGCGCACGAGACTTTCCAGCTGAGCGTGCGCGCCGCCTTTGACCAAAATCACATCATTTTCGTTAATGCCTAAACTTTCCAAAATCTGCAGCGCGTCGCGCGTGCTGTACGCGCTAAAAATTTGCTTGGCGGGCATGCGCTGGTCTAACGCCGACCGTGCCACGCTGGCGGTCTCGCCGCCCACCGTGATTAGTACATCCGCCACCTGTGCCGCTCGCGCTCCAATTGCACGGTAGCCGTAGAGCGACGTGCCTGCCGTATCGTCCATCTCACCAAGCACCAAGATAGCGCGCTGCCCCTCGCTGCGCGCCTCCGCCAGCCAATCCAACGCAGCCAACGTGGCATGATGGTCAGCGCGAAAGGTGTCATCAACGAGAAACGCGCCATGCTTGCCTGCCATTGGCTTCATGCGCCCGCTCAACGGTTCAAGCGTTGTCAACGCCTTCAAGCCTTCCGCAGGCGGCACGCCAAACCATGCGCCAATGACAACCGCCGCCAATAACCCGTAGAGCTGATGCTTGCCCAAAATCGGACTCCAACGCCCCAAAAAGCGTTCCTCGTTCCAGCGCATGTCAAAGCCTGTGCGCTCCAACCCCACCAGCACGTTGTACGCCAGCGCGTCCGCGCCGAAGCTGTCAATGCCTGTGGTTTGCACGCGCGCGCGGGTGTGATGCCCAAGCTGACGCGCTTGCTCGTCGTCAAAGTTCAGGACAACCAAATCTTGTGGGCTTAACGTCCCCATCAAGTAAGCGTGTTCGTCAAACAGATAGGCATAGCCCTGCGCAGCATCGCTCTGCAAATGGTTGACAACCACGACGCGCGGTTGGCATGCCTGTGCCATTTCGGTGAGTTCGCCCGCGCTGGTCGGATTGAGCCGCAGTACTAAAAACTGGGTATCAGGCTTTAGGCGCGCCACCGACAACGGCAGCGCAAAAATGCCGTCTACGTCGGTGCTGCCCTGCTGCACGTGGTAGCGCGTGCTAAGCACGGCGTGAATGGCGTTGACTGCCATCGACTTGCCCCCCGTGCCAGCGACCGCCACCACCTTGACCGCCTGCTTGCTAATGACGAACTGCGTCCAGCGCATCAACGCCTCGCGGGTATCACGCGCCATGACAACCGTCACACCCTGCGTGTCACACTCAGGCGGCTCAATGCACAACACACCCGCCACACCGCGCGCAATGGCTTCAGGGATGTGCGGATGCGTATCACCATGCGGCGTGCGCAACGCCACAAAGAGCATGCCCGCGCCAGCGTTCGCCGCGTCAAAACAAAAGTCGCTAAAAAGCTCGCTGGTAGGCGCGCCGAAGAGCTGCCCGTTAGCGGACTTTATCAAATCGTGCAAATTTATCATCATGGCGCAATACCTCAATGAAATAAGCGAATGCTTGTGTTATAATGCCTAACGCATAGAAGTTTACATCAAAGTGAGCCAATATGGCATTTGCGTTTGAAGTCGTCGCTACCGATGGCAACGCCCGTGCGGGCATTTTGCACACCCCGCATGGCGACATACCAACACCCTGCTTCGCGCCCGTTGGCACGCTTGCCACCGTCAAGGCTCTGCCGCCGCGTGACCTTGACGAGCTGGGGATATCGCTGATACTAGCGAACACTTACCATCTCACCCTGCGCCCCGGCGAAAGCATCGTCAAGGCAATGGGCGGGTTACACGCTTTTATGCAGTGGAACAAGCCCATTTTAACGGATTCAGGCGGCTTTCAAGTGTTCAGCCTGACTGAGATTAACCGAATTGACGACGAGGGTGTCACGTTTCGCAGCCATATCGACGGCGCAATCATTCGCCTTACGCCGGAAAAATCCATGCAAATTCAGCAGGACTTGGGGGCGGACATCATCATGTGCTTCGATCAATGCCCGCCACCCACCGAGCGCGCCACCGTCGAAGCGGCGATCAAGCGCACCCATGACTGGGCGTTGCGCTGCCGCGAAGCACACCCCGACGACGATAAGCAGGCACTTTTTGGCATCGTGCAAGGCGGCATCTTCCCTGACCTGCGCGAGCAGTCGGCACGCTTCTTGCAAGAGCGCGTCGGCTTCAAAGGCTATGCCATTGGCGGGCTAGCGGTAGGCGAAACCAAGCCCGAAATGTACCAAACGCTCGACCACACCCTGCCATTTCTGCCTGTCGACAAGCCGCGCTATCTGATGGGTGTAGGCGACCCAGACGATTTGTGTCACGCCATCACGCGCGGCGTTGACCTGTTCGACTGCGTCATGCCCACGCGCATCGCGAGGCACGGTGCCGCGCTGACGTGGGACGGGCGTATCAGCATGCGCAACCAACGTTACCGCGAAGACCCGCGCCCGCTCATGGAAAACAGTGGATGCTATACGGATAACTTCTCGCGTGCCTATTTGCGCCACCTTGTGGTGACCAAAGAATTGCTAGGGCATTATTTGCTCAGTCTGCATAACGTCAACTTTTTAATTCAGCACGTGCGCAACATGCGCCAAGCTATCATCGAGGGAAGATTAGCCGACT
Source organism: uncultured Anaerolineae bacterium (assembly GCA_938022205.1). Taxonomy (GTDB): domain Bacteria; phylum Chloroflexota; class Anaerolineae; order Aggregatilineales; family Phototrophicaceae; genus JANWYT01. The sequence goes on from CALIEB010000001.1 coordinate 33,844, forward strand.
ACACCCAGCAATTCCTCGCTCGCTATCTACGCTCGAATGCCGCCGTTGAGCCTTAAAGTGCCGCATGCTCGTGCGTCCACACCATCGCACCCATTGGTTATCCGCCCTGTTCTTTACAGCGGTCGTAGGCTGCACGCCTGTCAGCAACACGCCGCTCGCGCCCTTCACCCCAGAGCTAACGCTGCGCATTTACCACACGGAAAGCACGCGCACGCTAGTGCAGTCGCTCACGCAGAACTACAACGCGCTCAACCGTGACTTGCGCTTTGAAACGCGCGGTGGCAGCCTGTCGAGCCTGCTCGAGCGCGTGCGCGCGGGCGAAAACGCCTACATTGTCGCCAATCAGCTACCCAACGATCCCACACTTTGGGCAGCTCCATTGGCACAAGACGGCATCGTGCTAGTGGTACATCCCGAAAACCCTGTGCGCAACCTCACGCTCAGCGACGTGCGGCGCATCTACGTGGGCAACATCAGCAACTGGCGCGATGTAGGCGGCGTAGACTTGCCTATTACGCCCTACGCACGCGAGCTTGGCGCGGATGCCCGCAGCGAATTCGAGCGCATGGTCTTAGGACAGCGACGCATGACCCCTAACACACGGCTCATGCCCACGCTGGCTTCGCTGCTGCGACAGCTTAAAGAGGACAAGGGCGCGCTGGCATACCTACACTACAGCCAGCTACCCCTGGATGCGGCGGTGGTTGCCCTTAACGGCGTGATGCCTGACACGCAAACGCTGGCGCAAAGCACCTATCCTCTGCGCACGCTCATCTACATCATCGGCATTGCGCCGCCCGACGCGGGACACCGTGCCTTTATCAGCTGGTGCCAAAGCCTTGAGGGGCAGCAACTCGTCAGTCAAGCCTATGTGCCGCTGCCGCGCTAGAAAAGACGGCTGGCGGACGTGAGCAGCACCGCGAACAACACGATTACCATCAGCACAAAAAAGCTCATCGACGAGAAGTCACGATAGGAACGCAGGCGCGCCCTCAGGCTCTCGCTGCGCATTTCGGACTCGCGCAGGCGATAGAGCGCGCCACTGGCTTGCAAGTTGTTGGGGTTGATGCGCAGCACGTTGTCCAAACAAACGACGCTTTGGTCAACACTGTCCACCGCAAGGCTCATCCAAAGCCATGCATCTTCAAAATCTTTGTCTTCGCCAATCAGCGCGCGCAAGATAGGCAATGCTTCGCTCTTACGATCAGCCTGTATCAGCTCGATAGCGTCCAGCAAGCGGTCAATACGCTGGGCTTTCTCTTCGTCGGTCATCACAGCTTACTCACAAACAACGCCCGCGAACAAGTCGCGCTCATCGACACGATTGTGCGTAGGCTTGGGATACACACGGGTGAAGCCCTGACTGCGCACCAACAGGTCCCGCAGCCACTTAGGGACTTGGCTGCTCATGCCGCCGCCGCCTTGACTTTTGTGGCAGGCGTTCGCCTCGTGCCACTTGTCGAGATAGGCGTGAACGTCGACCAGCGCGTGGGCTGGCTCAAGGTGGTCTAGCACAGCTTGATAGTCAATGTCCTTGTTGCGCCCCATGTGCCGCAAGTCCATCCCCCTCAACCGCAGCGTGAACGCGACAAACTTCAAGAAGCGCGCAGGCAGTGCCGCGTAGTAGAGCTTTTGCGGCTGATAAGGCGGACAAGCCGTCTCCAGCGTAGGGTCGCCCGCGCGCATGAAGGCTTCGGTGGTGGCACGATGAATGGCGATGTGGTCAGGATGCCCGTAGCCGCCGTACTTGTTGAACGTCAGCACGACGTGAGGCTTAATCTCGCGTATCACGTCGACTACGCGCAGCACCAGCTTTTCGTATAAATCAGGTTGTTGGCTGTGATACCACAAGCAGTCAGGGTCTTGGTTGGTCACGCTACCCATCATGCCGCTGTCTTTATAGTGAAAGGTGAACACACGCTTGAAACCCAGCACTCGCGCCGCGCACGCCAGCTCAGCCAGCCGCAGCTCGCGCACGCTAGGGTAAAGCCCCTGCATGTCATCAGGAATGGTGCCGCGGTCACCGTCCGTCGCGCAAATGTAGTAGACTTCTACGCCTTCGGCAACGTACTTGGCGATTAAGCCACCATTGCCAAAGCTCTCGTCATCGGGGTGGGCGTATGCAATCAACAGCCGATACGTTGCCATAAATTTGTTTGTCCCATCTATGTTTGTTGTCAACCTACGTTTCGCCTATTATAGCGCAATAGGGACGAGGATTGCCCTGTGCAATTGGTGAGGCGCGCCGTATACTTTCACGCCGTAACCACACATGTTATCGAGGTTTTCCATGCCACGTTCTTTGCTTGCACTGTTAGGCACGTGCTGCCTGCTATTGGCGGCTGCGCTTTCCCCGCACGCGGCAGTTCAAGGGCAGTTCGCCACCAACACGCCCACCAGCGGTGACAACGCTGTACCCACGAGCAGCGGCTTCATCGCGCCCACGAGCGTGCCTGTTTTGCCTAGCGCAACGCCGACAGCCGCCGCGCTCAACTTCGCCACCAACACACCCGACGCGCCCACCAACACGCCGTCCAACACACCAACGCCCACCAACACGCCGACGGCAACCTTCACGCCGTCCAACACGCCAACGCCCACCAACACGCCAACGAATACACCCACGCCAACTGCCACGCCTATCGGTCCCTTTAGCTACCCCGACGGCATTAACCCGCTGACAGGTTTACCCTATCCCGATGAAGTCTCGCGGCAGCGGCGCAACCTCATCGTCAAAATTTCCAATTACCCGCCCATCGTGCGCCCACAAACCGGGTTAAATCAAGCGGATGTCGTGTTCGAAACCGAAGCCGAAGGTGGCGTGACGCGCTTTGCCGCTATCTTCCGCTCACAAACCCCGCCGCTGGTCGGCTCTATTCGCAGCGCGCGCCTGATGGACATGGAGCTGGTCGTGATGTACCAAGCTCTGCTGGCGTACAGCGGCACCAGCGAACCTATCCAGCGGCTGCTGCTTAGCTCGGACTTTCGCTACCAGCTCATCTCGCCCAGCATTGGCGACAACTGCGACAACGCCGGCTTTTGCCGCTACCCAGAAGAAGGCAAGGCGTTTGAACATACGCTGTTCGGCGAACCCGCCAAGATGTGGGAGGTCGCCACGCGCCGCAACGTCAACACAGGCTATCGCGCGCGCGGCTTTGCGTTTAGCACCATCCCCGACCCGAACGGGCAACCTGCCAACGACATTTTCCTCAATTGGTACGGTCAGACCGACGCGCGCTGGCAGTATGACCCGTCAACAGGGCGTTACTTGCGCTTCACCGATAGCGTGCCGCATTACGACAAGGCAGACGGACAGCAGCTTTGGGCGGACAACCTCGTCATCTTAGAAGTGCCGCACGCCCGCCGCCCGGACTTGTTCCCCGAAGGCTCAAACTATGAGTCTGTCGAAATTCAGCTTTGGGACCAAGGACGTGCCTTCGTCGTGCGCGATGGACAAGCCTACTTGGGCTTTTGGCGGCGGCAAGACCGCAAGCCCGGCAGCGCGCTGCAGCTTATTTACGGCAACAACACGCCCATCATGCTCAAGCCCGGGCGCACGTGGGTGTCGGTCATGCGCGGCTTCCGCGACGTAACCATCACCGGCGAACGCGCCGACATGGTTGCCACTGGCACTGCTATCGCGCTCACACCCTCGCCCACGCCGCTCACCATCAACGAAGGCGACTAGCAAACACGTAAGCCGTACCGCTGACACGTGTACGGCCTGTTTGTCTATCACGACCAAACAAAGTAGGGGTAACAGCGTTACACGCCAAGCGACCACAGCTTTGCCTTTTTACAAGCTGTTCTCATCTGCCTATCACAGAACAGGTGTATCATCGTCGTGTTTGAACGCTTTTGACAAGATAGGTTAGAGCATGCAAGACAAAATCATCGTGCGCGGCGCACGCGAACACAACCTCAAAAACCTCAACGTGGACATTCCCCGCAATCAGCTCGTGGTGATTAGCGGCTTAAGCGGTTCGGGCAAGTCATCCCTGGCGTTCGACACCATCTTTGCCGAAGGGCAGCGTCGCTACGTCGAGAGCTTGTCTGCCTACGCGCGCCAGTTTCTCGGGCTGATGGAGAAGCCCGACGTTGACCAAATCGAAGGCTTAAGCCCCGCCGTGTCGATTGACCAAAAAAGCGTCTCCAGCAACCCACGCTCAACCGTCGGCACGGTCACCGAAATTTACGACTACTTGCGCCTGCTGTACGCGCGCATCGGCGTGCCGCACTGCCCTGTTTGCGGTGAGCGCGTGGTGGCGCAAAGCGCGCAGCAAATCGTGGACGAGGTGCTGCGTTTGCCCGCCGGTCGGCGTATTCAAGTGCTTGCGCCGATTATCAAGAACAAAAAAGGCACGCACGAAAAAATCTTTGACGAGCTGCGCAAGAAAGGCTTCGCGCGTGTGCGTGTTGACGGTGACGTGCGCGAGCTGGACGAAGCGATTAAACTCGACCGCTATGTTATCCACAACATCGAGGTGGTGGTCGACCGTCTCGTAACAGCAGCGTTTGACGACCGCGAGAGCGAAGAGGCAAAAGCGTTCGAGAGCCGCCTAACGGATTCCGTTGAGACCGCGCTCAAAATTGGCGAAGGCATGCTCACCATCAACGACGTGACCGACCCCGACGCGCCCACCGACACCCTTTACAGCGAGCATTTGGCGTGCGTGCATGGGCATGGCAGCATCCCCGAGATCGAGCCGCGTACGTTCAGCTTTAACACGCCAAGCGGCGCATGTCCTGCCTGTCAAGGCTTGGGCTATACACTGGAGTTTGACCCCGCGCTAATTGTCCCCAACCCCGAACTAAGCCTTGAAGAAGGCGCGATTGTGGTTCACCAATGGCTGCTTGACCTCAACCCCAACCTGCAAGATAAGCTCTTTAACGCGCTTGCCAAAGCGTTTGGCGTGCCGACGAACGTGCCTTGGCGCGAGCTGCGCAAAGACCAGCAAAACCTGTTTCTCTATGGCACGGGCGGCAGGCGTTTCAACGTCGAGTATGAGAGCATGAGCGGCAGAATACGCACCTATCAAACGACGTTTGAGGGCATCATCAACAGCCTCGAACGTCGCTATCGTCAAACAGGCAGCGACAACACGCGTGAGCTTATCGAGAGCTACATGACGCAAGTGCCTTGTACCAAATGCAACGGACAGCGTTTGCGTCCTGAAGCACTTGCTGTCACGATTGATGACCGCAACATTCACGCTGTCACACAAATGCCCATCAGCGCGCTTGACGATTGGGTTAGCAGCTTGACTGGCGAGAACGGCACAGCCTCACGCCTGAACAAACGCGACCAGCAAATCGCTCAGCAAATCCTCAACGAAATCCGCGCTCGTGTGGGTTTTTTGAACAACGTTGGGCTGACCTATCTAACGCTTGCGCGCGCAGCCTCCACGTTGAGTGGCGGCGAAGCGCAGCGCATTCGCCTCGCCACACAGGTCGGCAGTCGCCTCACAGGTGTGCTATACGTGCTAGATGAGCCGTCCATCGGGCTGCACCAGCGTGACAACGCCCGCCTCATCCAAACACTGTTGGGGCTGCGCGATTTAGGCAACACCGTGCTGGTCGTCGAACACGACGAGGAGACCATGCGCGCCGCTGACCATCTCATTGACTTGGGTCCGGGTGCGGGCGAGCGTGGCGGCTATCTTGTGGCGCAAGGCACGCCCGACGAAGTCGCACAGGTTGTCGGCAGCGCAACAGGCGACTATCTCAGCGGACGCTTCACCATTCCCGTGCCGCCCACGCGCCGCGCTGGCAACGACAAGGCGATTGTCGTGCGCAACGCCACCGAGAACAACTTGCAAGGCATTGACGCGGTTTTTCCTTTGGGCAAGCTGGTGTGTGTCACCGGCGTGAGCGGCTCAGGCAAGTCGTCACTGGTGGTGGAAGTGCTGTACAAGCGGCTAGCGCAGCTCATCAACGGCAGCCGCGAGCGTGCCGGCGCGCACGATGCGATAGAAGGCGTGGAAGCTATCGACAAAATCATCAACATTGACCAAAGTCCGATTGGGCGCACGCCGCGCAGCAACCCCGGTACGTACACCAAAGTGTTTGACGAAATTCGCAGGTTGTTTGCTGCCATGCCCGAGAGCAAGTTGCGCGGCTACAAAGAAGGACGCTTCAGCTTTAACGTCAGAGGCGGACGCTGCGAGAACTGTGACGGGCAGGGGCAAATTAAAATCGAGATGCAGTTTCTGGCGGATATTTACGTGGACTGCGAGGTGTGTCGCGGCACGCGCTACAACCGCGAGACGCTACAGGTGACTTATAAAGGCTTAAACATCGCGCAAGTGCTGAACCTGACGGTTGACGAGGCGTTGACGTTCTTCGCCAATCACCCCGCTATCGTCAGCAAGCTCAAGACGCTGGCAGAAGTAGGCTTGGGTTACATTCGCATCGGACAGCCCGCCACGACGCTCAGCGGCGGCGAGGCACAGCGCATCAAGCTCAGCCGCGAGCTTTCCAAACGCGCCACAGGCAAGACGCTCTACATCCTCGACGAGCCGTCCACCGGTTTGCACGCGGTGGATGTCAAACGCCTCATCGACGTGCTACAGCAGCTTGTCGACAGCGGCAACACGGTCGTGGTCATTGAGCATAACCTTGACATCATCAAGGTGGCAGACTGGATTATAGACCTTGGTCCTGAGGGTGGCAGCGGCGGCGGCTTTATCATCGCGCAAGGCACACCCGAACAAGTGGCATGCGCACCTGAAAGCTACACGGGACATTACTTGCGTTCGCACCTACAGCTCCACGCTACGCCTTCCTGATTTAGATAGTCGGCGCACAATTTGTGCATAATGCATAAAAAATGCGCCGACTTTCCTATAATTTCTACACAAAAGTCACTTTGCAAAAAAGCCACTTCCTCCTATACTTCTAACAACAAGTTAAATTTTTATGCCCACAGGGAGGCACGATTTTTATGGTCGTCGCAACACAGTCTGTCAACCATGGTGATGAAGCTTACAAGATTGCATTAGAGCAGTACAACCGCGCTGCCAAGTACTTAGTGGATTTAGATGACGGATTAATCGAATATCTACGCTATCCGCGCCGCGAGTTCACAGTGAACTTTCCTGTACGCCGCGACGATGGGCGCATTGAGATGTACACTGGCTATCGTGTGCATCACAACACCGCGATGGGTCCATCCAAAGGGGGGCTGCGCTTCAGCACGGCGGTAACGCTCGACGAAGTGCGCGCCCTCGCTATGTGGATGACATGGAAGTGCGCGTTGGTCAACATCCCCTACGGCGGCGCAAAAGGTGGTGTGGTCGTTGACCCGAAAACCTTAAGCCCCACCGAATTAGAGCGACTTACGCGCCGCTATGCCGCCGAGCTGTTCCCACTGATGAGCCCGCAAATGGACGTTCCCGCGCCCGACATGGGGACAAACCCGCAGGTGATGGCGTGGATTATGGACACCTACAGCATGACCGTAGGCTACTCTGTGCCAGCCATCGTCACAGGCAAGCCCATCGCCATCGGCGGCAGCGAGGGACGCACCGAAGCTACAGGACGCGGCGTAGTGGTCTGCATGGTGGCAACGCTCAAGCACTTTGGCTACAATGACCCCAACAGCGTGCGCGTGGTCGTGCAAGGTTTCGGTAACGTCGGCTCGCACGCCGCACAGTACGCCCATGAGCTAGGCTTTAAGGTAACTGCCGTTAGCGACGTGGAAGGCGGTATCTATAACCCCAACGGGCTAGACATTCCTGATGTGCTGCGTTATGTCCGCGAAAAAGGGCGGCTGCGCGATTACCCTAACGTCGACCGCGTGACCAATGCCGAGCTGTTGCAACTGCCCTGCGACGTGTTGCTGCCCTGCGCGATGGAAAATCAAATCCACGTCGGCAACGCCTCGCACATCCAAGCGCGCTTTGTGATCGAGGGCGCAAACGGTCCCACCACGCCTGAAGCGGACGACATCCTCAACGACAAAGGCGTTTACATCGTGCCGGACATTCTCGCTAACAGCGGCGGCGTGATTGTCTCTTACTTTGAGTGGGTACAAGACTTGCAAGCCTTCTTTTGGGGCAAGGAAGCTGTTTTCGAGAACCTTGAGCGCATCCTAAGTGCCGCTTATCAAGCCACGCAACACACGGCAGAAAAGCTCAAAATTGACATGCGCACCGCCGCGCAAGTCAGCGCAATTCGCCGCGTGGCAGATGCTATCGCCATTCGTGGCATTTACCCCTAAGTCGTGCTATATCCCTATCTCGTGTGCTAAACTAAGCGCGGGCGGCTCGTCCCGCGCTTTTTTTATCGGGGGAAAAGTTTCATGCAGTTTTGGCACAAGCTGCGCACGCTGTTAGGCGGACAACGGCGTACGCGCCTCTCACAGACCGCCATCCTCAACGCCTTGCTCTCGCAAGCTCGTCTAACCTACTATGCCGAAAACTACCCCACCGCTCTAGAGCTGCTCGATGAAGCCGAACGCATCGCCACCAGTCGCCAATGGACGCTGCCGCTGACCGAAATCGCGTTTGAGCGCGCCAACGTGTTGCGCCTGCAGGGTAGCTATCGTGATGCCGAAATGCTGCTCAACACGCTCAAAACGCGCGCCGAAGCCCAGCAGATTCGCCCCGTCATCGCCTATGCGCTGTGTCATCTTGCCTTGCTTGAACACGAGCAAGGGCATTACGACGCAGCACAAGGGCGCGCTGACCGTGCGCACGCCATCGCCCAACACATCCACGCCAAAGGGGCAAAGGCGCGCGCGCAAGGCTTACGCGGCATGATTGCGCTGGCGCAAGGCAGCAGCGTCTACGCCGAGAATGCGCTAACCAAAGCCATCCAGCAAATGCTTGCGACCAACGACCAAGACTTGCTGCCACGCTTTCAGGGCGAGCTAGCGCGCGCCTATCACGCTAACGGCAAGCACGCCCAGAGCCACGCGCTGTTTCACACCGCTATCCAAAACGCCGCTAGCAGGCAGGATGTTTACACGCTGCGCAAGCTAAGCCTTGCCGCCGCAGCGTGCGCCTATGCCAGCAACGACCACGCCCGCGCGCGACATCACTACCAAAACGTGCTGGGACTATTCGCCAAATACAATCCTAACAACCCTGACCACATCCATGACAGCCTCGTCGCACACGCGCACTTAGCCCGCCTAACGGGCAAGCGCGACCACGCCGAACACGCGCGCATGCTGGCATTGCATACGGTCGTCACGCCAGCCGAGCATGCGCTCGCACAGCACGCTTACGGTGCGGTAACCGGCAGCCTAGACGCGCTGCAAGCCGCGCTTCTCTACTATCAAGCCCAGAACGCCGCACAAGCCGCGCTGGCGGTATTGCGTGACCTCGCGCGCCTTGCCCTCACGCCCGACGAGCAGCACGCTTATTTGCAAGAAGCGCACGCCTACGCGCAGGCGACGGGTGACAAAGCCCAGCTTGGCGCGGTAGAAGCGGCATTAGGCGATTGGCATGCAGAACAGGGTGAGCGCGCCGCCGCGCTTAATGCATGGCAGCGCGCCGCCGCCAACTATCGCGCCGCCTATCAGCACGCGCCGCTGCTGGCGTTGTACTGCGCCATTGCCAACACTTACGAGGTCACAGGGCAGCCGCAGCGCGCACTCAAGGCATATGACGAGGCACTGCTCTATTTAGGCGACGCGCCCAACACACCGCAAAAGGCACGCCTGCTCGGGGAAATTGCCCGCGTTTACGCGGAAAAGGGTGATGTTACCTCCGCCGAAGCCTTTTATGGCGACGCGCTAGCACTAACCGTAGCAGAAGAACGTTTGTACATCACCTTAGAAGGCGAACGCGCGTGGCTGCAAGTGCAGAGCAGCCGTCCCGCGCAAGGCATCGCCACGCTAACGCGCACACGGGCGCAAGCACGCACGCAAGGCTGGCACGACCTCGCCGCCCAACATGCCGATTGGCTCGGCGTGGGCTATGCGCTGCTGGGCGAACACGACACCGCGCTCACCTATCACCAAGAAGCGTTAGCAGAGACCGACAAAAGCCCCGCGCTGGCGTGTGCCTGTCACTTGCACATAGCACAAACGCTGCACTTGCGTGCTGCCCACGCGCAAGCCTGCCAGCACATCGAACGCGCCTACGCGCTGGCGCGGCTTGCCGCACAGCCTGCCCTACTCGCGGAAGCAGCACAGGCACAAGCACGCTGCGCTTTGCTGCGGGACGACACGCAAGCTGCTCGCGCTGCGCTCGATGCTGCACGCGCCGCCCTCACCAACACCTACAGCAAGCGGCTTCGCGCGACACAGTACCGCCTCGAAAGTCAATATCACGCGCAAACGGGCGACCACGCGCAGGCACGCGCCGCGTGGGAACAAGCGAACGCGCTCTACACGCTGCTGCGCGCCGCCACACCACGCCCCTTCTGGCTGGATGACGCGCCCTAAGCAGCGCGCCAAGCCTGCGCTATAATCACACGCAGTTACCCTAAGGAGAACCTATGGCGACGTTCTGGTTCGTTTCCGCGCCGCTTTACAGCCATACCGATTGGGGCGGCATGCTCAAGACCGCCAAAGCTCTGCACGCGCGTGGGCATCACGTGCTGTGGGTCAGCGAGGCTGCGCTTGCCGACACCATCAAGGCAAACGGGCTGCCGTTCGCAGTGGTCGAGCGCACGGGCTGGCTGTGGCCGCCACCACCGCCGCCCGATTTCAGCACACTCAAACCGCAAGAGGCGGTGATGCTGCGCTACACCCGCGCGCTTGACACGTGGATGAGCGAAGACCTCGTAGCGCAAGGCATGCAGTCGCTGCTCGCGCTGGCGGAACGTATCGGCGCGCCGGACGTGCTAGTGAGCGACCCCTTCTTAAGCGCATCGGCGTTCTTCTGCGAAAAAGCAGGCGTGCCGCTGGCGATTAGCGGCTGGGCAGCGCAAGCCAACCTCGACGAGCAATCGCTTTTTCCCGTGCAGCGCAATCTCAGCAGCGACAGCCAACAGCGCATTCAACGGCTGTGCGAACGCTTTGGGCTAGAGGGCGTGTACTTTAGCAAAGGCGCAGCCCCCTCAATTATCAGCCCGCACTTGCACATCAGCTACTTCACGCCCGCTTGGTACGGCAGCGAGCAGGCGTTCTTGCTGCCGCAAAACGAATTTGTCGGCGGTGCGCCCGAAACACCCGCCGAGCCACCGCCCGCGTGGCTCGATGACATTCCCGCCGAGCAGCCGCTCGCGCTCATCACGCTTGGCACAACCTTCACAGGCGACCTAGGCTTTTACAGCTGGGCAGCACAAGCCGCCGCGCGACACGGGCTGCTGCCCATTGTGGCGATTGGCTTCAACCCCATCACGCCCGAACAAAAAGCCACCCTCAAACGCGCTCTGCCCAAAGGCACGCGCCTGCTCACGTTCGCGCCGTTCGCACACGTGCTGCCGCGCTGCAAGCTCATGATTCATCACGGCGGCATGGGCAGCACACACTACGCGATTGTGCATGGCGTGATGCAAATCGTCGTGCCGCACGCCGCCGACCAGCGCATCCAAGCGCGGCGCGTGGCACAAGCCAAGTTGGGGTTAAACTTGACGGCGCACGACGTACGGCAGGGCATGCTCAGCGAAGGTACCAAAGCACTGCTCGAGGCAGATTGGGTGCAAGACAACTGTACACGCTTCGCCGCCGAGATGGCCGCTGCCGGCGGTGTGCCGCGCGCCGCCACCCTGCTGGAGCGCATGCTTGCGCCGCACGCTTAGTGCGCGACGACAAACGCGCCGTCCCGTGCTAAAATAGCCGTACGTAACCAACGCGCTCACACGGTTAGGGAGAAAGCATGACCACACCCATCAATCGCTTCAAACAAACGCTCGTGAGGCTTTGGCGCAAGGCGCGCGGCTACTGGCAAGCGTGGCGTTCGCTGCCTGCGCTGCGCCAGCGTATCGCCAGCGCACAGCCGCGCCGTATCGTGCTGGGCGCAGCCAACACCGATTACGCAGGTTGGGTTGCCACCGACATTCCCGCCTTCGACATCACCAAGCCTGCACACTGGGCGCGCCTTGTTGCGCCTGAAAGTGTCGATAACCTGCTGGCGGAACACGTCTGCGAGCATCTGACGTTGGCACAAAACCAAGCGGCGTTCGCGCTGGCGTATCGCTACCTCAAGACAGGTGGGCGGCTGCGCATCGCCGTGCCAGATGGCTTCCGCCGCGACACTGTCTACCTCGAGAAGGTGCGTCCGCCCGCCGACGGTCATCAGCTGCTTTGGAACTATCAAACGCTGCGTGAGGCATTGCAGGGCGCAGGCTTCCGCGTGGAGCTGCTTGAGTATTGTGACGAGGAGGGCGTGTTTCATAGCCACCCCTACGACGAAGCAGAGGGCTTTATCAAACGCTGCAGTCGTTATGACCGCCGCGAACAATTTCGTTACGGGGATGTCTTCTACACGTCGTTAATTGTCGACGCACTGAAGTAAGGGGCGCAAGGCGCGCCCCTGCTGGCGTTAGACAGACAGCACAACTTTGCCGAACACGTCGAACGCCTCAAGTGTGGCTTGCGCCTCACGTGCCTCTTGCAGGCTGAAGACCTTGCCCACAACCGCGTTGAGCTTGCCGTTAAAGACCAACGTCATCACGTCGACGTAGTCCTTATGTTCGCCCATCGTGCTGCCGATGAGCGCGATATGCTTGGCAAACAGCAGGTTCACGGGCAGCTCAAAGCCGTAGCCGCTTGTGCCGCCGACGATAAGGATGCGCCCGCCAATGCGCACTGCCCGCATGCTTTGCGCCAGCGTTGCCGCGCCCACGTTGTCGATGACCACATCCACGCCGCGCTTGTCGGTCAGCTTAAACACTTCTTTCGACCAATCAGGCGTGGCTTCGCGGTTGACGGTGACATCCGCGCCTAGTTCGCGCGCGCGCGCACACTTCTCCTCATTGCTGCCCACCGCGTAGACGGTCGCGCCGGCATGTTTGGCGATTTGGATGCTGGCAGTGTTCACGCCGCCGCCCGCGCCCACTACCAGCACGCTCTCGCCCGCGCGCAAGCCACCGCGCCTGATGAGCGAGTGCCACGCCGTCACGTAGACCAAGCCCGCCGCCGCTGCCGCCTGTAAATCAAAGCCACTCGGCACTTTGAGGCAGTTTTCCGCCGGCACACACACGTATTCAGCGGCAAACCCGCTGTGATGCTCGCCCATGATAGCGATGCGATCTTGGTTCTCGTAGTCGGTGTGCAGCGCGCGCGGCTTGGGGTAGATGGTGGGGTCGACCGCCACCGCGTCGCCGACCGCCAGACCCTGCACGTCCTCACCGAGCGCGTCGACAATGCCTGCGCCGTCGCTGGCGATAACGTGTGGGAACGCCAGCTCAAGCCCCTTCCAGCCGCGCCGCACGAACAAATCCAGCCGATTGAGCGCGGCAGCGTGCATTTTTAGCCGTACTTCACCGCGCTTTGGCTCTGGTATAGGCAAATCCTCGACGTAGCTCACAACATCAAGGTCGCCGTGCGCGGTCAACACTGCCGCCCGCATTAGCGCATCCCCAGTTCGTTGCGCGCAATCACCATGCGCTGGATTTCGCTCGTGCCTTCGTAAATGCGCGTGATGCGCGCGTCACGATAGTAGCGTTCCAGCGGCATCTCCTTGCTATAGCCCATGCCGCCGTGAATTTGCAACGCCTCGTCGGTGACGAACATCGCCGTTTCGCTGGCGAAGAGCTTCGCCATGCTCGCTTCCAACGTATAGCGCGCGCCTGTAGCTTTGTAGCGCATCTTGGCAAGACAGGCGTTGTAAATAAGGTGGCGCGCGGCCTCGATGCGCGTCTTCATGTCAGCAATTTTTTGCTGGATCATCTGGAACTGCCCAATGGCTTGCCCGAAGGCTTGACGTTCGCGGGCATAGGCGACCGCCTTCTCGTAGGCAGCTTCGGCAATGCCCAGTGCCTGCGCGGCAATGCCGATGCGCCCTGCGTCCAGCACGCTCATGGCAATCTTGAAGCCGTCGCCTTCCTTGCCGAGCAAGTTTTCCACCGGGCACTCGTAATCCTCGAAGATAATTTCACTGGTCGCGCTGGCGCGGATGCCGAGCTTCGGCTCTTTCTTGCCGCGTATTAAGCCTTTCTGGTTGGCATCAATCAGGAAAGCACTGATGCCCTTGCTGCCCTTGCTGGGGTCGGTCATGGTAAACAGCACAATGTAATCAGCCACCGGTCCAGAAGTCACCCAGCTCTTGCGCCCGTTGATGATGTAGTGCGTGCCTGCCGCGTTGAGAACAGCGCGGCTTGCCATCGTAGCAGCATCGCTGCCGCTCATCGGCTCGGTCAAGCTGTACGCGCCGATTTTCTCGCCGCTAGCAACGGGCTTGACCCACTTTTGCTTCTGCTCTTCCGTGCCGAACAGCATGATGCCATTGCAATACAGCGAGTTGTTGACGCTCATGATGGTGCTGTGGCTAGCATCGGCTTTGGCGATTTCCGTCAACGCCAGCACATAGGCGAGAACGTCCATGCCCGCGCCGCCGTATTCTTCCGGCACTTCAATGCCCATCAAGCCCATGCCTGCCATCTTCTTGATGGTGTCCATTGGGAAGTCGCCGCTTTCGTCAAACTTTTCGGCAATCGGCACAATCTCTTTTTGCGCAAAGTCGCGCACGGCGTTCAACAACATCTCGTGTTCTTCGGTTATCGTTAACATAAGGGGGGTGTGCGAAGTTTGGACTGCCATAAGTTTTTTGCTCCATGAATTTATTGGCGGTTTATGTTATCATAGTGACGGTGCAACTGCTTTTCGCGTAACGTGGCACAACCGCCATTTACAGCGCGCGATGCACCTCTTGATACTATAACGATAATTATACAAAACCTTTGCGCTTGCGTATAGTATACCAAGCTGCTGCGCAAAGTGTGTTATATAAGATAAACGAGCCTAAGGATGGATGAATACACAAAACGCAAACGCGGCGAAGGTTTTCTAAATCGTTTTAAGCCTAACGCTATTATCGTCTTGCTTGTCGTCGGTGGCATGGTTGCAGCAGCACTCCTACTTTCCCAACCATTCGCTGATACTTCGATTAAAGTTGGCAAGGAAGTAGTGCAAGTCGTTACAACGGTTGTGTTTCCGACGGAAAACGCAGTGGGCGTTGAAATAGGGATTGAGTTCAAAAAGAGCAACAAGATACGTGTGGGCGACACCTGCTAGCCGCCGCTGCCACGCGACTGGTTTTATGATGAAAGCACGCAAAAGTGGGAAAAACGCTAAGTTAATATCTCAACAAGGAGCAAACCCGATGAGCGCAGCGTTGAACAGCCTAAGCACGGTTATCGAGCGCGTGGAGACCGCCAAAGCCGCCCTAGACAACTTTTTGGGCAGCATCAGCGACACGCAAAAGCACGCACCCAGCACCGCCACAAAATGGGCAGTGCGCGACCATCTGACGCACATGGCGGCTTGGCATCACGCGCTGCTTGCCGTCTTAGCCAAGCGCGACCGCTACGCTGCGATGGGCATTGACCGCGCGTGGATTAAACGCGGCGTGACGACTTCTGACGACATCAACGCCATCATTTACTACCAACACAAGACCAAGACCTACGACGAAGCGTTGGCGATGTTTGAGGAGAGCTACCGCGCCGTGCGCGACGCGCTGGCGCAGTTGGACGATGCTACACTGGCTCTGCCCTTCCACCAGTTTCAAGAGGGCGAAACCCGCGACACGCCAATTCTAAAGTGGGTCGAAGGCGCGACCTACGAACACTACGAGCAGCATTTGATGTGGATGTCCGCGCCCGAAAAGTCACACGTCACCGTCAACCACGTCGCGGTCGTCGTCGAGACCATTGAGAACGCGCTGCCATTCTGGCGCGACGCACTAGGTTTGCCGATGGGCGAGGTGCGCGACGTGCCGCAAGAGCAGGTCAAGGTCGCCTTTTTAGAAGCGGGTGAGGCACACGTGGAGCTCGTCCAGCCAACCACGAGCGAAAGCGGCATTGCCGCCTATTTGGCAAAGAAGGGACCGGGCATGCACCACATCTGCTTTGAGGTAGACGACATCACAGCGGCGTTGGCGCACATGCAAGCACAGGGCATCGCCCTCATCAACGACACGCCCAAAGAACGCGACGGGCGCAAGTACGCCTTCATCCACCCCAAAAGCACCGGCGGCGTGCTGGTCGAGCTTTACGAACGGCTTTAGGTGGAGAAGCGCAAGATGCTGGTAGAGCAGGCAGTTAAGCAAACAGCGTTGCCTGTTGAAGCCCTGATGGCACCGGGCAGCGATGCGCGTGTTGAAGTTAGCGCGGGAGACATTGTTGCTGCAGGCAAAACGAACGTGTTGTGTATCGTTACGCGCTTGGGAATATTATGACAACGCCAAGGTTTGATGGTCTGCAGATGGCGGCAGAAGTCTTGTTCGCGCTGTTCAACTGGCTGTTTGCAGCAGACGACAAGTGACCACTGAGCGAGACATCCACGCGCTGAACCAAGCACGCTACGGTGCTGTGGCGCAAAACTACGTACAATCGCCCGCGCACGCCAGCCCTGACGACCTCGAGCGGCTCGTACGCTTGGCACAGCCCCAGCCCGATTGGCTGGCGTTGGACGTGGCAACAGGCGGTGGGCATACCGCGCGCGCGTTTGCGCCGCATGTCCGCAAGGTTGTTGCCTATGACCTAACGCACCCCATGCTGTGCGCCGCTCGCACCGACTTGATAACTCATGGGCTGGTCAACGTGCGCTTTGTGCAAGGTCAGGCGGAGAAATTGCCGTTTGTAGACGGCGCGTTTGATGTGGTGACCTGCCGCCTTGCCGTGCATCACTTCGCGCAGGTGGGGCAATTCTTCTATGAGGCAGCGCGGGTGCTGAAGGCAGGCGGCGTGTTGGTCGTGCAAGACCATCTCGCGCCTACACACAAGCGCGCCGCCGCTTACGTTGACGCTTTCGAAATGCTGCGCGACCCCGCGCACGTGCGCGCGCTGCCGTTCTATGCGTGGGAGCGTTACTGCCAGCAAGCAGGGCTAACGCTGCGCGCTTATGAAACGCTGTTCAAGCAACATCACCTTGAGACGTGGGCGCGCCGCCAGCACTGTCCACCGGACATTATCGACAAGCTGCACATTTTGCTGCTGCAAGCTCCCGAAAAGGCGCGTGCCTACCTGCAGCCGCAAGACGAAGGCACGCCGCGCGCCACGTTCATGACCAACAATCTCTTTTTTGTGGCTGAAAAGCCCACCACCTAGAAAGTGAGCCAACCATGTACCTCGCTATGCTGCGCGCCAAACTGCACCAAGCGCGCGTGACCGCTGCCGACTTGAACTACGTTGGCAGCATCAGCATTGACACCGACCTGCTCGACGCTTCGGGCATGCTACCCTACGAGAAAGTGTTGATTGCCGACATAGAGAACGGCAGCCGCTTCGAGACTTACATCATCCCCGCAGAGGCAGGCAGTCGACAAATTCAGCTCAACGGCGCGGTGGCGCGCTTGGTCAGCGTGGGCGACCGCTTGATTATCATGGCGTTCGCCTACATGGCGTTCCCACCACCGCAAGGCTTCGCCCCTTGCGTGTTGGTGCTTGACGAAGACAACCGCATCGTCCAACGCATTGGCGAAAAATATAGCGGCTAAAAACGCACGGGGCAATCGCGCTAAAGCTAAAGGCAAGCCAGCGGCGTGCTAGACGTTCTCTTCTACGCCGATGACGCGCGTGCCGCGGAAGAACTCGAACGTCTCGCGCGTGCCTTCCTCGCTAAAGCCGCTCCATCCCCAAGCGGGGCGCGGCGCGAACAGGTTGAGGCTCATCATGCTCGAGCCGTTGACTTTGACACCACCGGCCTGGATATTGCGTCCCAACGCCAACGCACGCGCGGTATCCTTAGCGAAAACATACGCCTCCAAGCCGTAGGGCGTGCCGTTCGCCAGCGCAAGGGCTTCCTCGTCGCTGCGGAAGGTGTGAACCGTGCCAACAGGCGCGAAAATCTCGTCCTGCGCGTCTTCGGGCTTTACGCCAGTCACCAGCGTAGGCGCGAAGAAATGTCCGCCCAAGTCAGGCAACGGCGTGCTGCTGTGTGCCTTGCCCCCTTTTGCCAGCAGCCCTTCCAGCTGCCCTTTTATCTTGGCGAGATGGCGCGAATGCACCAGCGGCCCCATTTGGCTTTCCATTTGCAGCGAATGCCCCACCTTGACCTGCGCCAACAAAGCTAGCACCGCCTCAAGCAGCGCGTCGGCAATGCGCTCATGCACAATCAGCCGCCCTAGCGCGCGGCACCACTGCCCGTTAAGCGACACCATCAGGTTGACCACGCCGCGCGCCGCATGATCGATGTCAGCATCCTCCAGCACGACCACCGGGTTGTTGCCGCCAAGCTCAAGCTGGGTGGGTTTGAAGTCATAGGCACAGGCTTGGGCAATCGCGCGCCCGCCTTCCAAGCCGCCGGTGAACGAGACCGCCTTGACGCGCCTATCCTTGACCAACACGCCGCCCACGCGCGGGTTGCCATGCACAATTTGGAACACGCCCTTAGGGAAGCCCACCGCGTGCGCGGCTTCGGCGAACACGTCGCTACCATGCGGTGCCCATTCAGTCGGCTTCAAAATCGTGGGACAGCCCGCCGCTAGCGCGTTCGCCACCTTGTGCGCCGCCATTGGCGCAGGCGCGTTCCAAGGCACGAGGCATAACGCCACACCCCAAGGCAGGCGGTGAATTTCCACGTCGTTGCCGTTCATGCCTTCCATGCGCTTGACTTCGGCACCCAGCCGCATTTGCTCGACAGCTAAGTGCCACGCGCCCGTCACAATCACCGTGAGCATGCTCGTGATGCTTAGCACCGCGCCTGTCGTCGCCGCCTCCAGCTCGGCGACGCGCGCCTTGCGCTTGTCCAGCTCCATCGCCATAGCGGTAAGATACTGGGCGCGCTCTTCAAGCGGCATGCGCGCCCACACGCCCGTTTCGTGGGCATGCGCCGCGCTCGCCAGCGCACGCTCCAGCTGGTCGTCGCTCGTGGCGCGCTGTTCTTGCGTGGGCGTGCCGGTGTTGGGGTCTTCCAGCCAAACGCCTAAGCCCTCTGAGGGCGTGCTTAACTCGCCATCAATCAAATCTACTAGCTCTGGCAACGCGCTCATCGTCTAAAAACTCCTTTTCTATGCCTTAGTTTGCTTAAAAACCAGCGTAGTGCTATGGCTGTCGTGAACATCGCCCTCCTGACCGCGTGGGTCAAAGGCAACGCGCCGTGAGGTGTCTGTCGTCAGCTTATAGCCCGTCGCCAAGAGCGTGCGCACCGCTTCGCCGTGTCGATACAGCACCGTCGTGCGCGTGCGCTGGTTCTGCCCTATCAGATGAATAAAGTCAGGTTCGCTGTAGCGTGACATGGCATCGGTCACACGCTGCGCCACGTAGAGCAGCATGTCTTGTCCGCCGCTGATGCCCACGTGACCGGGATCATCGGGTCCCAGCTTGTCGAAGTACAGCACACCCTCGCGTAGCGTGCCTTGAAACGAGCGCACGTGCAGCGGTCGTCCGCGAAATGTCACGTTCGTCTGGCGATAGGTCACGCCGTCAAAGTCGATGTAGACGAGGTTGTCAAAGGGCGCAGCACCCGCCGCGCCCGCCCATGTGTCCTCTGCCAAAGGCGTGCCGTCCAAGCCAAAAATCTCGATGTGGTCGTGCCACACGCCGCGCATGCGCAGCAGGTGATGTCCCACACTGCCCGGCGCAAACACGCTCATGAGCTTGCCCCAAGCACGCTGAAATCTGCCTGCATTTGCGCCTTGACGACCGACTCAGCAACCATCAACCGCCCGCGCTCGGCGGGGAACGCCTGCACCAAGCCCATCGACAAGTCGCGCAGCCCGCGTGCAATCACGCCGTTGTTATCCGTGTTCGACGTGCCGCACGCCTTCAGCGCGATAACCGCGACCTGAAAAGCGTGTTCGCACGCTGAGCCTTTCGCCATGCGCCACTGCTGTACTACGCGCTCTTTGGGCAGCAACGGCGGTTCGCAGGATTCTAGCTCAAGCTGGCGACGTATCCACAGATAAGCGTTTTCCAGCTCGGTGGTCATCTCACCGATAAGCTGCTGGTGCAGCGGGCTTTCAGCGATAGGCTGCCCTGTGTCGCCAAACTTGACGCTCGTCAGGTAGCTAAGCGCGTGGTTGTAGACCGCTTGCGCCGCGCCCACGTAAATCGCAGTGGCTGCCATTTGGTTGCCGACGAAAGAGCCACGACTCATTTGCATCATGCGCACAAACGCGCCCTCTAAAGCGAGAGCTTCGTCATCAGGCACGAACACATCCTTGAGGATGATGCCGTTGTTGGCGGTCGCGCGCATGCCAATCGCGTCCCACGCCGCGCGCACGCTCACGCCCGGCGCGTCGCGTGGCACAAAGAACAACGCCAGCCCGTCGGTATTGCGCACGTTGTCCAAGACCGCCGTCACGAGATACTCATCCGCCACGCCCGTCGCGCAGCCAAACGACTTCACGCCGTTCAACAACCAGCCGCCGTCGGTCTTGGTCGCGGTGGTGTTAATCGTGACAGCACTCTTGCTAGACTTAGTGCTTTCGCTGGCAAAATTGGCGAGCCACTTGCCCTCGCGCCCCATCTTGTAAAGCAGCTTTTCGGCGAAGGCGCGCACAATCGCCGCCTCATCGTCGTTGAACAAGCCCGCCTCAATCGCTTCCAAGCCCAACAGCCCGCGCGATGCGGTGCTGCAGTGGAAGAAATAAGCCAGCGCGGTGGAAGGGCAAGCCGTCCCCATCGCAAAGCACGCGCCGGCTAAATCGCGCAAGCCGCCACCCATGCCGCCATACGCCTCTGGCACGACCAAGCCAAGCAAGCCTGCCGCGCTCAGCGTTTGGATGTGGTCAAGGTAAAAGCTGCCGCTGCTGTCGGCGATTTGCGCCGCCTCGCGCAAAGCTGGCAGCACGCTTTCAACGGCGCGAGCGCGCCGCAGCTCCGCCTCAGTCATACGGTCTACCAGCAAGCTCGCGGTGATTTTTTCGCTCATATCATGCCCCCTATCGTCAAGGTGATGCGTAAATAACGTGCTGGTCAATAAGCGCGTCAATGCGCGCCTCGTCGTACCCGAGTGCGCTTAACGCGGCGCGCGTGTGTTCGCCCACCTGCGGCGGCGGCGCGTGCAACCCAAACGACTGTCCGCCGATTTGCAACGGCAAGCGCGGCAACTTGGCAACGCGCCCATCCCCAAGCGGCACGTCAAGCAAGCCGCCAGTTGCGTTCAAATGTTCATCCTCAAACAAGTCCTCTGGGCGGTTAACCGGCGCAAATGGAATGCCCGCCTGCTCGCACTTGCGCACAATCTCCGCCTTAGGCAGCGTCGCCATGAGCTGCGCAATGCCGCTGGTCAGCCGCTCGAATGCCTCGTAACGCAGCGCGTTGGTCGCCAGCGTGGGGTCGGCGAACCACTGCGGCTGCTCGAAGACCTCGCAAAACCGCTGCCAATGCTTGTCGCTGGTGATGCCGATGAAAACAAGGTCGCCCTCTTGCGAGGCGAAAGGCTGGTAAACCGCCCACGAGCGTTTTCTGCCCGCCATCGGTGGAATCGGCTCGCCCATGACGACGCTGTAAATCATGTTCTGCCCCATCATATAGGCGGCTGTTTCGAACAGCCCATTGACCACCAGTTGCCCGCGCCCGCTTTGGTCGCGCTCGCGCAGAGCCGCCAATATGCCCAACGCGCCGAACGTGCCGCCCATGATGTCGGTGACCGACGTGCCAGCGCGCAGTGGCTGCCCGTCGGGACCCGTCATATACGCCAGCCCGCTCATCATCTGAACGACTTCGTCAAGCGCGACACGGTTTTCATAAGGTCCCGGCATGAAACCCTTGAGCGAGCAATAGATAAGGCGCGGGTTGAGCGCAGCCAAGTCCTCATAGCCTAGCCCCAAGCGTTCCATTGTGTGCGGCGCGAAGTTTTCAATCACCACATCCGCCGAGCGCACGAGGTCTAAAATCACCGTCTTGCCCTCAGGATGTTTAAGGTCGACGGCAACGCTGCGTTTGTTGCGGTTGAACATCGGGAAGTAGCCCGCGCCAAAGCCTTTGAGGATGCGGGTGGGGTCGCCGCCCAGCGGTTCGATTTTCAGCACCTCCGCGCCCAAATCCGCCAGCACTAGCCCGCACGCGGGACCGAGAATGGCGTGCGTGAACTCTAGGACACGCACCCCTTGCAAGCTGTTCATCGTCTGTTATTCCCCCTATTCGCTTGGATAGTCACCATGCTCGGTAAGATAGGCAGTCAAGCCGCCCGCTTGCAAAATCTTGAGCATAACAGACGGCAAGCGCGTCGCGGCATAGCTCTCTTGGCGCGTCAAGTTCGTGATGATACCGTTTTCGAAGTCAATGCTGAGCTGGTCGCCGTCTTGAATGGTGTGGTCAGGCACTTCCAGCACCGGCAAGCCAATGTTGATGGCGTTGCGGTAAAAGATGCGCGCGAACGAGCGCGCGATAACTGCCGCCACGCCCGCCGCCTTGAGCGCGACAGGAGCTTGCTCGCGGCTGCTGCCACAGCCGAAGTTTTCCCCGGCAACGAGCAGGTCGCCCGCTTGCACTTTCTGGCTAAACGTGGGGTCGAGGTCTTCCAAGCAGTGCGCCGCAAGCTGGCTAAAGTCCAGCGTTTTGGTGTATTTGCCCGCAATAATGCGGTCGGTGTCGATGTTGTCAACAGGATATGCGTGTGCCTTACCTTGCATGGTTGCCTCCTTAACGCCGCGCTTTATAGCACATCTTGCGGGTCGGTAATCACGCCGCACAGCGCGGATGCCGCCACGACAGCGGGCGAGCTTAGGTAAATTTGCGCGTTGGGATTGCCCATGCGCCCCTTAAAGTTGCGGTTGGTGCTGCTGATGACCACGTCGCCGTCGCTCGGCACGCCCTGATGCGTTCCCACGCACACGCCGCAGCCCGACGTGACAAAGAACGCGCCCGCCTGCGTCAACGTCTCCACCGTGCCATCCTTGACCGCTTGCATGAAGACGGCGTGGCTGGCGGGTGCAATCATCAAGCGCACGCCGCGCGCTACCTGCCGGCCGCGCAAGATGCGCGCCGCCTCGTGCAAATCCTCAAGGCGCGCGTTGGTACAAGAGCCGATAAAGGCTTGGTGGACGGTTATGCCGCGCACCTGTTCAATCGGCACGACGTTGTCAGGGGCGTGCGGCACAGCCACCATCGGGCGCAGGTCGCTCACGTCCAGCGTGATAACGCGGGCGTAGGTTGCGTCTGCGTCGGCAAAGACCGGCTCCCAGTCATAGGGCAGCGTCAAGCCGGTCGCGTCGACATTGGCGCACTTCGCGCCCATCTCGGCGACCATGTTCGCCAGCACCATGCGGCTGGCCAGCGACATCGGCACGACCGCTTCGCCCGTGAATTCGACCGCCATGTAGGTCGCGCCGCTGATGGTAGTCTCTTTGATGACGCGCAAAATCACGTCCTTTGCGCTGATGCCCGCAGGCAGCGTGCCGTTCAACACGACTTTGAGCGTCTGCGGAACTTTAAGCCACGTCTTGCCCGTCAGCATCGCGGCGGCAAGGTCGGTCGACCCCACGCCGCACGACAACGCGTTGACCGCACCGTAGGTAGGCGTGTGGCTGTCCGCGCCCAAGAACAAGTCGCCGGGTTTGACGTGCGCGTTTTCGACCATAAGCTGGTGACAAATGCCCGCGCCGACATCGTAAAAGTGACAGCCTGTCTCTTGGGCAAAGTCGCGCATGAGACGATGCAGGTTGGCGACGCGCTCGTTTGGCGCGGGCGTGGCGTGGTCTAGCACAAGAGCCACGCGCTGGGCATCCCAAAGCCGCTTGCCACCCATCTGCCGAAACGCTTGAATAGCAAGGGGCGCGGTCGCGTCGGTTGCCATCGCGCCATCAACCCGCACAATCGCCACTTCGTTAGCATAAACGCGCTTGCCCGCATGGGCGGAAATGATTTTCTCTGCGACTGTTTGTCCTGCCATGTTAGCCCTCAATTGGGTATAAAGAGTAGAGTTTGCTTTCTAAACCATGACCAAAAAGCTGGGCGGCTTGGTGCGAAACACGAGCGACTTTCGCCACGTCAATGCCGGTGCTGATGCCCATTTGTGCCAACATGTGCGCGGTGTCTTCGGTGGCGATATTGCCTGCCGCGCCTTTGATAAACGGACAGCCGCCCAAGCCCCCAAACGCCGTGTCAAAGTAGCGCACGCCTTGCATGAGCGCGGCGTACACGTTGGCAAGCCCCATGCCGCGCGTGTTGTGCAAGTGCAGCACCAGCGGCACGTCGCCAAGCATAGGCAGCACATGCGTCAGCACCTGCTGTAGTTGCAGGGGATTTGCCAGACCGCTGCTGTCAGCCAGCGCGATTTGTTGCACACCCAGCTCAAGATAGCGCGCCACCATGTGCTGTACGCGCGCCAGCGGCACGTCACCCGTGCGCAAATGTCCAAACGCCACTTGCACGGCAGCGCGCACCTGCATGCCCAAGCTGTGTGCCAACGCGACCATCTCGGCAAGCTCAGCGAGTGCCTCATCGCTGGTTTTGCCCATGTTGTTCTTGCTGTGCGCATCGTCAGCAGAAACGCCCATGTCAAGGGCGCGTAGCCCCGCCGCGTGCGCGCGCGCCACGCCCTTCAAGTTCAGCACAAGCCCGCTGAATTGCACGCCTTCGACGTTGGGCAGGCGTTCGCAAAGGGCGTGTGCGTCCGCCATTTGCGGCACGCGCGCAGGATGCACGAACGAACACACCTGCACATAGCGCACACCCGCCGCCAGCAGCGCGTCAATCCACGTCAGCTTGGTGTCGGTTGGCACGACGAGCGGCTCGCTTTGCAACCCGTCGCGCAGTCCCACCTCGATTAACGTGACCTCATTCGGAAACACAAGGCACACTCACTTACTGTGCGGGCGCAAACAGGTTGCGCTTGTTAAAGCCGGCAGTCATGAAGCGCATGAACACTTTAGGCGTGGTCAGCCAGTTGATGTACGCGCCGTTCTTGCCGTTCTTCAAAATTTGCTCGACAAGGTAGGGTGTCACCGTTTCGACTGTGTCGCCAAGAATGTTGAAAATGCGTTGCGCCCGCGCGAGGTCGCTGCCCTTGCCCACGTAGCCTTCCATCAGCAGGTCGGTGATGACGATGCCGGGGCTTAGGCGGCAAACCTTCACGCTGGTCTTTGCCACCTCTTTAGCGAGGTTCTTCGTCAGGTAATGCACGCCGTACTTGGTCGTGCCGTAAAGCAGCAGCCCGGCGCGAAACTGTCCCGTGCTGCCAAACCCTTCCATGTTGTAGACCGTGCCGCCGCCCTGCGCCAGCATGCCCGCCACCGCCACTTTCGAGCCGTACATCGCGCCCAAGAAATTGGTACGAGCGACGCTTTCAATGCGTTCGGCGGGCTGCTCCCAAAACGGGTGCATGGGGTTGGACATGCCGGCGTTGTTCACCCAAATGTCCACACGCCCGAACCGCTCAACTGCCTTTTGCCAGAGGGTTTGCACTTGGGCGTAATCACCCACGTCAGCCGCCACACCCAAGACGCGGTCTTTGTCCGCTGCCAACGCCGTGACAGCTTTTTGTGTGCTGGCTTCACTGCGTCCGTTCACGACGACGCGATGCCCGCGCTTGAGGAACTCTTGCGCCATGCCAAAGCCAATGCCGCGCGTGCTGCCTGTAATCACGACCGTTTGCATGGTGTCCTCACTATTCTGCCTGCCAGTGCAGCAACCCAAAAGCAACGTAGGCTAAGGTCTGGGAGTGATGGAACTGCCAGACGACACTCATGGTGTATTGGTCGTCGATGATGAACTCACGCCCTTGCAAGCGCACCGCTTCGCCAAAGAAGTGCTGGGTCGTGTAGAGCGCACGCCCATAGCCGATGCCGTTGCCGAAGATGTCGCCCTCGTAAGTGTGTAAGTTGGCGTGCCGCCGCCGTGAGAACGTGTACTGGCGGTTAATCACGCCCTCTAGCGTCACGGTCTGTTCGGCACTTAGCAGGCTTGTAGGTTTGTGCGTGACGGTCACGGCGTTGCTGCCGACGCGCTGCTGGGCGTTGTCGTAGACCTCGAGCGTGCCTGTCCACTTGCCCGCCTGCTTGGCTGGCAGCGTGTGCGGCTTCGCGCCGTTTTCGACCTCTGTTTGCACAAAGGCATTGATGCGCGCCTGCGTCTCGGGGTTGGTGTGATAGTCAAACGCCACTTTGTACATGCCGTTGAACACGCACAAAATCGTAGGTCCTTGATACAGCAGCGACGAGTAAACTTGGGTTTGGTTATCGGGCAGGATGTGAACCATCGTCTTCAGGTCGAGCATCCAGCCCGGCGAATAGTAGTGCGCGTCGACCAGCGCGCCAAAAGGACGACCCGAGCCGTAAAAGTCCGGACCGAGATAGATGCGGTCTTGGTCGCTATCTAGCACGCCGAAGGCGAAGTTGGCGTAATCTAGCCGTGCGCGCAGCTCGCCCGCTGCCTCAAAGAGCGTGTTCATGTAATAGGTGGTCTTACCGTCTTCGAACACGCTTGAGCGATAGACCTTGCTAAAGCCGCTGTGGTTACCCTGCGCGTCGAAAATCGAAGGGCGACCGTGCCACTCACCTTCAATGCGCGCTTGCCAATCGCTTGGCTTTTTCTCTAGGACGGGTTGTGTCATGACTGCTCTCCTTCACTTAGGCTTCAACAATTTGATTACGCAAAATCGTGCGCATGCGCTCGCCCATCTCCGCGCCGAGCAGCCGCTCGACCTGCGCCCAAACTTTGTCCACTTTGGGGTTGAAGATGGCATCGCGGTTGGCTTGGTCGCGCGCCGCAAGGTCGGCGGAGCTGAACTGCGCCAGCCCATCTTCCACCAGCGCGAACCAATGCTCGAGATAGGCACTCACAGGAGCTTGAATGGCTTCAAACGCCGCCGCGTCGGCGCGGTACGCCAGCATCCAAGGCGACATAATGGCGTACTGCGTGGGCGAGAGGCGCGCCGGGCGCAGCCCCTCGATTTGGCTGGCTTGCTCGTAGACCGCGTCAAGCGGCGTGAACGCCCGCCAGATGTACGCAAGGTTCGCGCCCAAATCCAAACGCGGAATAAGGTCGAGATGGAAAGCAAAATCAGGCGCGTTCATGACGCTGTCGAGGGTGAAGTGCGGCACGGGGCTGTTGGCGGGCGTAAAGGCGAAAATCATATGGCTATCTAGCCCAAACTGCGGCACCGTCATGCCAATGTAGACCATCTTAGCGACAGCATCGCCTTTGAAGAGGCGCAGCGCGCCGACCTCACCCATCGGGCTGGTAAGCGGGATATAAGCACCGCCGTCCTGCCCACACACTTCTTGCATGGCAAAACGCTCTTGAATGCGCGTCAGCGTCGCCATTGAGAGAGTGGCGGCGGCGGTCATGAAGCATCTCCGTTGCCGCTGCTGCTAGGCTTGGTTTGCCGCACAGGCACCTCTTTCATCACCCACGCCTTTTCTAGCTCGGGAATTTCGCGCCGCGCCGGCGACGGAATGACGACCGCCTTGACGTTGGCGTATTCGCTCTGAATGCGATGCGTGTCGATGCCCCACCCCATGTCGAGATACTTGTTGCGCATCTTGCGATAGGCAATTTGGATGGCATCGCTGCGCACGTGCAGCTCGGCGGCGAGGTCGTAAGGCAGCAGCTCGGGACGCTGCTCCAACACGGTTCTGCGGTCTTCGTTAAAAATCTTAATCACGCGGCGGAAGCTGTCGCTGTCGAAGTAGTTTTGCTTGAAGAAGGTGCGCAGCTGCAGCCAAATGCTGCGTGTTTTGTTGTCGTCAACAGGCAGATGGCAGGTGTAAAGGATAAAGTCGCCCAAAGGCAGACGTACATGCAGGCGCGTGATGTTGGGCATGCGGAAGCCGCCCGTCGTCTTGACGCGCGGACGTTCACCTTTGTTGCCGCGCAGCTTGCCCCAAATGCCGCGTGCGGGCGGTGGGTTCAAATGCACCGTCGCGTCGCCGCCAAACGGCACTTCTTGCACTTCGTAGCTTTCGACCTCTGGCTCGTCGGGGTTGCCAAAGCTGCCGGCGTGGACAAACGGCGCGTGGGCGATGTCCATGCCGTTTTCTACGGCACGGGTGTAATGCACGTCCCACCAGTAATCGCCCCACAGAGGCTTGTACTGCGGGTCGTCAAATTCAGGGAAGTTGGGCAGAGGCGGGCGTTCGGCTTCGGGCAAATCCCCCAAGAAAGCAAAAATAAAGCCGTACTTCTCCGCTGTGGGATAGCTGTCGACGCGCGCCTTGCGCGGAATTGGCACGCCTTCCAAGTTGGCGGGGATGCGCACACACGCGCCGTTTTGGTCATATTCCCAACCATGATAGGGACAAACGACGCAGTCGCCCTTTGTCCAACCGTCAGAGAGCGCGCCGCCGCGATGCACGCACAGATCGCTCATCACCACAGGTTCTTTCTTGCTGTTGCGATAAATCACCAGCTCGTTGCCCAGCGCGGTAACGCGAATAGGCTTATCTTTGACTTCTGTGCTTAAGCACAAGGCATACCAAAAGTTTTTTAGCATGATAAGCTCCTCATAAGGCTCATTTGCAATAGAAAGCAGCGATGCTCGTCTCTTGTTGAAGGGAAGTCAAGTCCTCCCCACCCGAACAAATTTGGCGCAAGAACGCGCTCACCAACGCCGCCAACACAGCGCGGTAGTCGATATGGTTGGCAGCTTGTCCCTCGAGAAACTGTCGCCCCGTCGTGGAGTCTTCAGGATGTACGCAGGCAAAATGCCCTGCGTCGCGTAGCACGACATAGTAACAATCGCCGCGCCCGCCCGCTATCGCCTCGTCAAACGTGCGGCGGATGGGGTCTTGTGCGTCGGTCGTGCCATAACGACCGCTGCTTGCGGCGATGACACCATCTGCCGTGCCGCCCATCAACAGGTAGGCACTTTCGGGGGCAACGGGCAAAATCGTCCCGGCGGGATAGCCGAGCATGGTGCTTGCCATCGTGTGGGCAGCGTAGGTGAATGCGCCACGCACACCCGCAAACCAACGCGGGTTGGCGTTGTGCAACGCCAGCGTGCCGCCGCCCGAATGCCCGCCTAAAACAATCGTTTCGGTGTCCAGCTTGCCGTTAAACGGGGCTTGCGCGTTCCAGACGCGCAACGCCTTTAACAGCGCGGCAAGCGTGGTCGAGGTCGGGCGCGTGCCGTAATGCCCCGCTTGCACGGCAGCGATGTCAATGCCGGCGGTCAGCGTCGGCACGCCAAATAACTCTGCGATATGGTCGAACAGCACGACCACATAGCCTACAGCAGCTAGTTGCTCGGCTAGCCACTGATAGCCACTTTTTTCAACGTTGACACCGTTGAAAAAGATGACAATCGGATAAGGTATGTCGCGCTCAACGATAGGCAGCAAGCCTGTGTTGCGTTCGCTTTCGCTGTTGTGGAACGCGGCAGGATAACACACCTTGCACAGCAGATGGTTGTAAGGCGCAGGGGCATCAGGCAGCGTCACAGCACGAAAGACGGCGCGCACAAGCATGCTAGGCTTCTCCTACAGGGCGCGGATTGACGCGATCACCGCCCCACAAGGCGCGCACCAAACGCGGAGCTAGCTCGGCACCGAACAGCATCTCGCCGATAGGGTTGGCGGGGTCGCGCTCGGCGATAGCGCGGCGCACGTGCAGGTCACGCGCGGCAAGGACGGCTTGTTCTTCTTGCGGCACGGCGGGCGGGTTCGCCATCCACCCTAGCCAGCGGTCGAGCATTTCATGCGAGACCTCGCGAATTTTAGCGATGTTCTCGTCGCTGGGCTTGCACAAGAAGCACAGGCTAGTTGCCGATTGGGATTGGCGCATATACAGGCTTTTGCTGATAAACGGCGAAAATTCGGGGTCTTGGTGGAAGCTCAGGTAGCGTTCGTTGGCTGGCTCGTAGTAGGTGTCCACATACGCCAAATCTTCAATGAGGTTCACACGCGGCACGTAATCGACGTACATGAAAATGTCGGGCATCGTGCCTAACGCCATGCCAAAGTGCGGCACGTTGGTCTGTGCGCCCAGCCAAACCGTCAGGTGCATGTTGCAGAACGATTGCTTGGGGTTGCCGATGTAGCTATGCACCATCCAATCAATCTCGTCACTGGTGAACGCGCTCAACAGCCCTTTCGCCTCGCCGTTGAGCGATTGGTAGGGTTGCAAGTCGGCGGTGCTAGCGTCAGGCACCAGCGTAAAGCGCGCGTCTAGCTTGGCGCGCAGCTCGCCCAAGATGTCCCAAAGCCGCAGGAAAACCTCGGAGTTGTCTACATCGGGACGTTCGCCAATGAGTTCAAATAAAGATTTTACAGTGCCTACTGCCATGATAAACCTCTTTCTCTAACGTATATTTTTAATTAAGGCGTGTGGTTGTCAGGGAACAACCGGTAAACTTCATACCCTGTGACTTGGCTGGGGATGCCGTCAGCATCTGCCTTGCGCCAATAGCCGACACCGAGCAGGCATTGGCTCGCCGCGTCATAGGTCTCGTAAAGCGTGATGCGCGTGCCAGACATGCCGTCTAACTCCATGCGCAGAAAATAGTCATACAAAAAGCCGCTGCCAACGGGGCGCATTGAGCTGTTGTAAATGCCGCTGACAATGACGTGCTGGTTACCGCCGCGCGGCTGCAGCAACACCGTGCGCACCGTGCCGTCAGGGCGGCGATCATGCCATGTCAGCGCGTCCTCAAAGCGGCGTTGAATGTCCATTTGATGCCGCAGCTCGCCTTCAGACCCGTATAACGCCCAATTGCCTTTCCAATACAAGGTAGTCATGTACGGCTTGGTCGTCTTGTCCAGCTCCGCCCAAACGCCCGCGTTCTCCTTTGTTTCAGCGACGGCAACGCCAACGATACGCGCCACTAGCTGCAGCTCGCTGCCATCGTAAAAAATGCCGCCCGTGAGCTGACGGTGGGGGTTCATCAGCGCGCCGAACGAAAGAAAGTCATGCCCAAAGCGCGGCCAACGCCCTGCGCCAACAATCGTCTCAGGCGTGAGGCTCAGCCCAAGCCCAACCACATCTTCGCCGTGATAGTGGCGTTTGCAGCCCTCCTTGCTCATCTCAAAGACCCAATCGCCCGCAAAAGCTGCCATCGGATGCTGGGCAAGCTCAGGGCTAACGTCACACCCCTGCAGCACACGAATGCGCTCGTTGGCGAGCGTTTCTAGCGTGCGCGTCTGGCGCACCGTGCCTATACACGTGCCCTCTTCGTCATGCACATACTCCGTCACGAGCCAACGCCCAGTAAACCCGTCCGTCATACTTGCCCCATTCTGCTAGGCAGGCGCAAACGCCAGCACCCCGTAGGCAGTGGCGACGCGCTGGCTGCCGCGATACCACAGCTGCAGCAGTGCCTTGCTGCTCCCATCAAGGCTAATCACTTCGCGCCGCCACACGCGCAAGCCGTCCATATGATAAAAATAGCCGCTGGTGGCGCGTCCACCGCACTGGTTGAGGCTGCCCACTAATCCTCCGCGCTGCGTCCACGCCTGCCAGCCGTTAGTGTGCAAAGTGACGCGCTGCGCTTCGGGCAAGAGCGGTGACGCAAACTGCCAGCATAGCGCGCCGTCTTCCGTCGTGATCGTTTCCTCGCTCTCGTAGGTTACGGCGGGCTTGCCCTCTTCGAGCAGCGTCATCGTGCCGCACCACATGCCCGTCCGCGTCCAAAGCGAGACAGCGCGCCCGGCGTTGGGGTCAGCGTGCAAATCATACGCCGTGCCGGGGGTCAGCGTCGGTTGAGCGTTGGGTGCGTCCGCTTGCACCATGCGATTTTCCCCCACCACCGTGTAGATAAGCTGGTCGCCGCGCGACATCTGTGCCAGCGAGAGCTGTGTCTTGCCGTCGGGCAAAACGTACAAGAAAAATCGCTGCGTTAGCCCCAAATCCGCCCAATAAGCGTTTGCGTCGACCAACCCCTCAGACAACACTTCGGCATGCCCGATATTGATGGGTCCCTTGTAGAAACGCTCGTTGGGGCGCGCCTGAATGATGTAGTAGCCGCTGGCTTTGAACGGCCCGACAAAGGTCACGTCAATGCGCGTTTCGTCATCGCTGAGCTTTTGCACGTGGCGCATGTCCATGCCGTTGCCGACAAACCGCCCGCTGCCGTCATAAACTTCCGCGCTGCCAACCCACTGCCCTATAGCTTGTGTAAATGCCCGTCCCGTTTGCATCGCTACTCCCTTTAGCCTGCCACAAAGCGCACCGTTTGGCGTTCGTGCGGCTGGTTGTTGTACACAGCGCGCCAATCGGCACTTGCATCCGTAAACCGCTGGAGATAACGCCCGTCGGTGTGCGCTAGCACTTCATGGGCAAAGGGGAAGGGGTCAAGCGCGACCGTGTTCGGGGCAACAGGACGCGCCGCTATCGTCACGTCTTCGGTGGGCGTGCGCGGCACATGGGCAAACGTCGTTGGCACTAGCGCGTCGAAATGGGTCATCTGAATGTACAACGCGAGCGTGTCAAAAAACTGCAGCAGCTTGTAGTGATAGAACAGCCCTTCTTCGGTCACCCAAGCAGCGGTTTCTGGGTCGTCTTGCAGCTGTGCTTTTAAGCGCGCTTGCCGTTTCAGCTCTTGCGCTAGCATGTCATCGACTTGTTGGCGCAGGTCGGGCGCGATGGTGTCGATATAGATTTTGTCCGACAAGCCGTAGCGTCCATGATACAGCCCATAGGTGTGCATGCTGGAAATTAGCCCACAAAACGGGTGATGCGCCTCGTTAAAATCCGGCGACGCGCTGCCCGTCGCAATGAGCTGCGCGGTGGGCGTTTGTGTCAGGTGATACGGCAGCCCCGTGCGCGGGTCAAGCGTTTGCGCAGCATCGACCATCTGCCAACCCGCGTCGTGGTGAGCGGTGATATAGCATAACAGTGGGTGCAAAGGGCTGGTCTCAAAGTATTCGTTGCCAAACGCTTCGGCGAACTGCCCGCTCGCCACCGTGTGGTCGGTTTGCATGATAATGAAATGTGGCATGCCCTCAGGCGCGGTTTGCACAATCATTAGCCTACCCTCACAAAGTCTTGGATTTGGAAAATGTGTGTTTTGCCGTCTCTGATTTTGTGCGTGATGATACGACGGTTGTTTTGGTCGATGAAGTAGTGGTTATTGTAAACAGTTGTGCCGCTCACTTGGCTCCAGATAGTGAACACGTAGTTATAGGGCGTGAGCATCGTGCCTTCGATACGCACAAGCGGGCTATCACCGTAGCAGAACTTCTCGCGCACGTGCAAATCGGTGTGGAAGACCGTCGGTCCTACTTCGTACAAATTGTCGAAATCTTCGTGAAGATGCCACGTTTGCGCGTCCAACCAATACACGTCCATGTGTACGGCTGCGGCTTCGACAAAAACGCCCTGTGGGGTAAAGGTCTTGCACAAGCCTTCCCAACGCCCCATAAAGCATTGGTAAGGTATCATCCACGTTTCCGTTACGCCATAATGCTTTAGTTGCAGATGCTCGGGTAATGTGTTCATAGTGGTGTCTCTTGGTAAAGTGATTAAACCAACAACATTATAATGTTACGACATTTTAGCACGCGAGACATGTTCGCGCAATCACACATTTCAGAGCGAAATGCGGTATCTGAAGCGGTCGCCATGAAAAGCCGCCCGCAAAAACTCTAGCGGCTCGCCCTCCGCGCTGTACACGACGCGCTCCATGTAAAGGATTGGCGTGCCACCCGCCATGCCTAACAGCTCGGCTTCCAGCTCACAGGAAAGACGTGCCTCTAAAGTGCGCTCGACACGCGAGTTTTCCATCTGTGGCAGCCCCTTTAGATAGTCTAAAGAGTCGCCCTCTTCAAGCGTGTTCATGTTAAGCTGCGCGACGTATTGCTTAGGCACATAGGCGAAGTGATAGCCAATCGTCTCTTCACCCACGAGCCGCAAGCGGCGCACCGTCCAAACCGGCGCGCCTTCGCCAAGACGCAGCATGGCGGCGGTGTGACCATCGGCTGTTGTCCACTCGGTTGATAGCAGCCGCCAACCAAGCTGAATGCCTTGCTTGCGCATATACTCGGTCATCTCGAGCGAAGCGTTCGGGTTATACGTCACCTTTGGCTTGGCGACAAACGTCCCACGCCCGCGATGCCTTACCAAATACCCCTCGTTGACCAGCTCGCTAAGCGTCTGGCGTACTGTCGTGCGGCTAAGCTCGTAGTCTTCCTGTAACTCTTGTTCACAAGGGAACATTTCGCCTGCCGCCCACTCATTGTTATGGATGCGCTCTAGCAAAATGGTTTTCAGCTGATAATAAAGCGGCACAGGGGAATTACGATCCAGGGTGTTCATCAAAACCAACTCCACGTTCTGCGCTTGACGGACAGATAGCTTAAAACAACGGCGGAAAGTGCCACAGCGACAAGCCTGTTTCGGCATGTGGCGCGCGCACGACGGGTTGCCCAGCAAACGCCAGCAGCGTAAACTCAACGGCAAAGGCATGCGCTTGGGCGCAGTGCCCGCCGATTAATTGCGTCGCGCCGGCGTGGTCGCGCTGTGCAACCACTAAGTGCAAATGAAAATGGGGTTGGTTATCAAGGCGGCTTAGTGTGCCATGCCCGCCGACAATTTCCAGCGCGCCTTCCCACGTTTGCGGCGCGTGGCGCGTTTGCGTGGTGAAGTCATAGGCGGTGAACTGCGCCAGCGTTAACCCTCCTAGCATCATCACCAGACCGGCACCAATTTGGTAGTGGTCAGCCAAGCGCACGAACGCCTCGTGCAGGTTTTCGCCCGCCGTGAGCGTCCCCATGTAGGCTTGCACGCCCGCCGTGCCGACCTTCTGCACCGTGATGCTCATGCGCCTGTCTCCTGCGGCGAGGTCTGCCTGCTTTCGTACCACGCGCGAATGCGCCCACCAATCGGTCGCCCCATAAGTGGTTCGAGGAAGCGCACCACGTCCCACAATGCCTCAAAGCGAATGCCCGTCTCGTAGCCCATCTTGTGCAGCATGAACACAAGGTCTTCAGTGGCGAGATTGCCCGCCGCGCCGGGCGCGAAAGGACAGCCACCCAGCCCGCCGATGCTGGTGTCAAAGCGGCGGACCCCCGCATTCAAGGCAGCCAGCGCGTTCGCTAGCCCCATCGCCTGCGTGTCGTGAAAATGCACCGCCAGCTTTTCCGCGCCATAACGCCCAACGAACAGCTCGCAAAGCGCACCAACTTGCGCAGGGTGAGCGTGTCCGATGGGGTCGGTTGGACACAGCTCGTCCACCCCTTGCTCATAGAGAAAATCAGCGTAGCGCAGCACGCGCTCTTGCGGCATCTGCCCTTCGAACGGGCATACCCACGCGCCGGCGACGTAGCCGCGCACCCAAACGCCCGTCTGCTTGGCGCGGGTGATAATGGCGCGATAGC
This sequence comes from uncultured Anaerolineae bacterium, assembly GCA_938022205.1. Classification (GTDB taxonomy): domain Bacteria; phylum Chloroflexota; class Anaerolineae; order Aggregatilineales; family Phototrophicaceae; genus JANWYT01. Next base: position 69,102 of record CALIEB010000001.1, read on the forward strand.
TGTCTAGCCACTCGTCGGGCGTGCGCCCGCTGTTGCTGCGCGAGAGGCTGTCGCTGACGATTAACACCAGTCCAACGGCACGGCAGCCCGCTTCCACCGCGTTGTCAAAGCCCCTTTCGTTGAAGACCAACGCCATCGCGTGTGCTTGGGGTGCGTTCTGGCGCACATGGCGCACAATTTCGGCAGCATCCGCCATCATCGGCACGGCTTTGGGGTTGACAAAGCTCGTCAGCTCTAAGTGCTGTAAGCCCGCCGCCAGCAGCCTGTCCACCATCGCCAGCTTGTGCGCGGTGGTGATAGGAGCGCGCTCGTTCTGCAAGCCGTCGCGCGGGCCCACTTCGTAAATTCGCACCTGCTCGCCCATGCTAAATCACACCCTCTGCGCGCAGCTGCGCAATTTCGGCCTCGCTCTTGTGCAGCAGCTCCTGCAGCACGCAATCGGTATGCTGCCCAAGCAGCGGCGGCGAGCTGTAGGTATCTTCGTAAGTGTCGGAGAGCTTAATCGGGTTGCCCGTCATCTTGACCGGCGTACCGTTGGGGTGCGTCACCTCAACGATCATCTGACGCGCCAGCACCTGCGGGTTGGCGACGGCTTGTGCCATCGTGTAGACTGGCGCGCACGGCACGCGCACCTCCGTCAGCCGTTCAATCCAATAACTCTGCGTGTTGGTCATAAAGACCTCGCTCAGGCGTTGGTTAATCAAGTCCTGATTGCGCCAGCGTCCGGGCTGCGTGCGGTTCTCTTCGGTATCCAATTCAGGCAACTGCAAGAGCTGCATGAGGTTTGCCCAAAACTCGTCGGTAATCACCGCGACGATGATATAGCCGTCCTGCACGGGGAAGCTGTTGTAAGGCACGTGGACAAAGTGCGCGTTGCCGAGCGGCTGCGGCACTTCGCCGCTGAGAAAGTACATCGTCGCCATGTAGTTGAGCAAGCTGATTTGCGCGTCGAGCATAGAAATGTCGACGTGCTGCCCGCGTCCGGTTTGTTGGCGTGCCACCAACGCCGCGAGCACGCCAATCACCGCCATCATGCCGCCGCCCAAGTCACCAATCGGGATGCCGCTGCGCACAGGCGTGCTGTTAGGCAGCCCGGTAATGCTCATGCCGCCGCCCATCGCCTGCGCCACCATATCAAATGCCACGCGGTCTTTGTCGGGGCCCGTCTCGCCGAAGCCAGTGATGCAGCAGGTGATGATGCGCGGGTTAATCGCAGACAGCACGTCATAATCAATTTTGAGCTTCTTCACGACACCCGCGCTAAAGTTAGACAGCACAACGTCGCTATGCGCCACTAGCTCGTAAAACAACGCCAGCCCGCGCTCGCTTTTGAGGTTGAGCGTGATGCTCTTCTTGTTGCGGTTAAGCGTGAGGAAGTACGCGCCCATGCCGTCAACGCTGTTGGCGGGGTCGGTCGCTAGTAGCTTGCGCGTGCCTTCGCCCGTTTTTGGTGGCTCAACCTTGATGGTATCTGCGCCCATGTCGGCAAGCATCATGCCCGCGTAGGGACCAGATAACATGTGCGTGAGGTCTAAGATACGGATGCCGTGTAATGCTTTCATGTGCTTGTGGTCTTTCCTTCTGAAGTTGCTAAAGTTAGGTTAATTCAACCCGCGCCAGATAGTCTAAAACCTCTTGGCGCGAGACGACATCCCCATATTTGGCGTTGATGTCAAACAGGTTTGCCTCGTGCGGCGCATGATGGCGGTCGGCGACGCACTCGCGCGGCACAACCACGCGAAAGCCATACTGCATGCCGTCCACCGCTGTAGCGCGAATGCAGCCGCTCGTCGAGCAGCCCGTCAGCAGCAGCGTGTCGACGTGGTGGCTGGTCAGCAGCGAAACCAGCGACGTGCCAAAGAACGCGCTGGCGTACTGCTTTGTCACGATGACATCGTTGGGCGTAGGGGCAAGCGTCGGCACAATCTCCGCCAGCGGCTCGCCCGCCACCATGCGCTGCAGCACGGGGATTTTTTGCACAAACAAGCCCCCGTCGCGGGTGTTAGCGTTGTAAAGCACCTGCGTAAAGACGACCAACACGCCCTTCTCGCGCGCTAACGCCAACACGTCGACGGTTTGCTGCACTGCCTCACGCACATCAGGGGCATAGAGCGGCGAGCCCTCATCAACATAGGCATTGATAAAGTCTACAACAAGAAGCGCGGGCGTACGCCCGAAACCCAGCCGCCCGTCAAATACGCCCGCGTAATTGTGCGCAAGATCACTCATGATGCCGCCGCAGCCTTTACGCCGCGCACCGCTTCGCCGACGCGCGTCAAGACGCGGTAGGCAGCATAGGCGAACGCGCCGTTAGAAATCGTGTTGCTGATTTGAGAAGCCCACTCGAGCGGAATAGTACGCGGCTCGATGCGCGCCATGCCCGTCAGCATGAGAATAGCGACCATGTTAAAGGCGAACAACGCTGCCGCCACGCGGTCTTGCTGGCGCAGGCTCTGGCGAATGGCTAAGCCGCCCGTCGCAAAGTTACCAACGGTCGTCAGCATCAGCATGATAAGATACCACGTGCGCGCCTCTGGGCGTGCGAACGCCATGCCAAGCGAGGCAAGCGAAACGCCCGCCACAATCACAATCGGCAGCACAGCAGGATGCCCGAGCTTAGGCACGCTGCGTCCAGTCGCCTCGCGCTGCACGTACCACAGCATAAATGCCATCACCGTGAACCCCGCGCCCATAAGATAGAACAGGCTGTCGTTGAAAAAAGCGACGTTGGTTTCGCCGTTCGTCATCGCCATGACGAGCTTCCACGTGGCTTTGCTCGCGCCGCCAAGCGTGGTCAGCACCCACGCGATGTGGGCAGCCTTGCCAAAGTTTGCGTTTTGGCGTGCCACGAAGCGCGCCAAAAAGAGCATCCCCAGCGAAGAAAGCACAACGGGCATAAAATCTTGCAACGCCATCACCACAGAATACGTCTCGTTCATAAGTCCTCTCTTAACAAACGCTACTTAAAATAAGCTGTTTTACGAAGCGGCGGGTTGCACGCTGCCGAGCGCACCAAGCCCTTCACGCGCTTGCAGGCGCGCCGTAACGAACAACAAGCTGGCGAGCAAGACAAATTCACCGGCGTTGCCGACCCAAAGCCCAACGCGCGAAGCAGGCACCGCCGCCGTGATAAACATGACCACCGCACCTGCTAGCAGCCACCAAAGGCTGGCTTTGCGCCCAATCATAAAGCCCCAAATAGCCACGACAATCACGGTCGCAATCGAGGCAAGCGGCGGCAGCCCACGCGCCTCCAGCACGCCCTCTTCGTAGGTCACGCCCTCGCACAACTGGTTTTCCGTCAGGCGTTCGGCATAGCGCAAAATGCCGTCATGGCAAGCTGGTTTAAGGTGCATGCCGATAAAGCTCTGCGACATGCCCACGCCTATCAAAATCACCGCCAAGCCAGCCATGATGTTGCGGTTGCGCGTAGACTGCGCCATCGGCACGCCAGCACGTCGCGCCAGTTCCAACGCCGTCAGTACCAAAAGCGGGGTCATCACGGCATGCAGCAAGTAGCGCGGCACGTTCAGCGTTTCTAACGTGCTGCCCACGCCAATGCTCATGCCGAGCGCGAGGATAAGGTTGTCATACGCCAGCCCCGCCGCCGTGATAATCACAATCAACGTGCCAAGCGAACGTTGACGCTGCCACAACAGCGTCCCCCAAACAACCAAACTAAGATGAAGCACAACCAACAGTGGGTGTAAAAAAGTGGACATAAATAAAAACCCCTCATCAACCTAAGTAAACGATGTGTTTTCAAACTGCACTAGCAAGTTGACGCAAAACCCAATATGATGTAACATCGTATTGTTGTAACATTTTATAGCGCAGAAACAACCACTTTGTCAAGGAGTTTCTCATATGCCTATCCCTCAAGTGGGCGACATCGCCCCAGATTTCGAAGTTGCTAGCGACAGCGGTGAGCTTGTGCGCCTCTCGGATTATCGCGGACAGCGCGTTGTGCTTTACTTTTACCCGCAAGCGGACACGCCGGGCTGCACCACACAAGCCTGCACCTTCCGCGACAACTACGCGCTGTTTCAAGAAAAAGGTGTGGTCGTGCTAGGCGCAAGCCCCGACACTGTCGAAGCGCAAGCCAACTTTAAGCGCAAGTATAACCTGCCGTTTGTGCTGCTCGCCGATGCTGACAAGACCGTTGCCAACGCCTATGGCTTATGGGGAACACACAAAATCGAGTATGAGGGGGTCACTTACGAGGTAACGGGGGTGCGCCGCTCGACGTTCATCATCGATGAGCAAGGCATCGTGACATACGCAAAATTTGGCGTAGACCCCGCCAACAATACCGCCGAAATTTTGGCATTGCTTTAACTTTTACTTACCGACTTTTTTTAATGAGGAGATAGCGCAATGGTAGACGCATTAGGATGGCGCAAAAAGTTTGGTGTAATCGCGCCCAGCACCAACACGATTGTAGAGCCTGATTTTTACCGCATGCGCGTAGAAGGCGTTACCGCGCACTTCTCGCGCATTTGGATACGCAACCAAAACCTTAGCAGCGACAGTGCGTTCCAAGAGCTGCTTGTGCAAATCCGCGACGAAATCCACTACGCCATCCAGCGCGTTCTCACCGCCGAAGTCGACTACATGGTGATGGGCATGAGCGCGGAGACCTTCTGGGGCGGCGTAGAGGGCAATCGCCAGTTTGTCAAGCAAATTAAGGACTGGTCAGGAATGGGCGTTGCCACCGGCGCAGAGGCTTGTGAGCGCGCGCTCAAGCTCTTCAACGCCAAAAAGATTGCGGTCATCACACCTTATCAGCCCATCGGCGACGAAAACGTGCGCCGCTTCTTCAGCGAGCTGGGCTTTGAGGTGGGCAAAGTGAAGGGACTACGCTGTCCTACGGCGGTGGCAATTGCGCACGTCCAAGAGGATGAGCTGCGCCGAGCGTTGTACGAAATCAACGACGACAGCGTCGACGCGCTCGTGCAAGTTGGCACCAACTTGAGCATGGTGCGCCTTGCTGATGAGGCGGAACGCTGGTTAGGCAAGCCTGTCATTGCGATTAACGCCGCCACGTGGTGGATGGCACTGCGTGACAACGGCATCACCGACAAGGTTTACGGCTGCGGTCAGCTGCTGCGCGACTATTAACCACAAGGGGCGGTTATGACACACACCATCACACTACCCGTTATCATCGTTGGCGCGGGACCCGTCGGCTTGTCGTTAGCGTTGGCGTTAGCGCGGCGCGGCGTACACGTCGAAGTCTTCGAGGCACTGCCCGAGCTTAGCACAGAGGCGCGCGCCAGCACTTTTCACCCGCGCACGCTAGAGATGCTCGCCGAGTGGGGCGCGCTCGAGGCATTGCTCAAGCACGGGCATGTCGTCGACCGCCTGCAGTTTTGGGAGCGCGAAAACCGCCAGCTCGTCGCCGAGTTACCCTACAGCGTCATCGCAAATGACACACCCTACCCCTTCCGCCTGCAGTGTCCCCAAAGCACGCTCACGTGCTTACTCAAACCGATGCTGGAGGCGCATCCTTGCGCCCGCGTCCACATGGGGCATACGTTCGTCGCCTACCGAGAAGGCAACGACCATGTCGAAGCAACCTTTACCCGCAGCGACGGCAGCACTCACACCGTCAAGGGCGCGTTCCTGTGCGGCGCGGACGGCGCGAAGAGCGCGGTGCGCCGCGAGCTGGGCATGACGTTTGAGGGCATGACCTACGAAGACCGCTTCTTGTTGGTGGCGAGCGATGTCAACCTGAGCGCGCTGTTTCCCGATTTTGCGTCGGTGTGCTACGTGTTTGACCCGCACGAGTGGGTGATTGTGCTGCACCTACCGGACATCACGCGGGTGGTCTTCCGCCTGCGCGACGAAGAGTCTGACCACATCGCCCAAGACGAAGCGGCTATCCGCCAGCGCATGCGCGGCTTTATCGGGGCTGACCTTGACTACACCATTCGCGGCGTGTCAATCTACAAAGTACATCAGCGCATCGCCGAGAGCTTTCGGCGCGGGCGCGTGCTACTGCTGGGCGACGCGGCGCACATCAACAACCCAATGGGTGGCATGGGCATGAATAGCGGCATTCACGACGCTTACACGCTGGTTGAGCCGCTTCTGACCGCTTTAGAAACAGGCGCAACCGATGCGTTGGATGCTTGGGCGCAAGCGCGGCGTACCTTCGCCTTACAGGATATCCAAAGCTACACCGACAAAAACTACCGTGACATGAGCGCGAGCGAGCTGGCTTATCGCCAAGCGCGCAACGACCACCTGCGCGCCATCGCTAGCGACCCCGCCGAGATGCGCCGCTTCTTGCTCAAAGCCTCTATGCTGGAGGACAGAGTATGACCACGTCGACAACGCAGACGCTGCTCAAGGGGCTGCTGTGGATAGATGGCAAGGAAACCCCCGCCCTTTCAGGCGAAACATTTGCCACCTATGCGCCTGAAGACGGGCGCAAGCTCGGCGACGTGGCGCGTGCCAGCAGTGCCGACGTGGCGCGTGCCGTCAGCGCAGCCGAGCGCGGCTTTGCAGCTTGGTCAGCCCTGCCGCCCGCCGAGCGCGAGCGCGTGCTACTGCGTGCCGCCGACCTGCTGGAAGCCGAAAGCGACAAGCTCATTGACCTCATCATCGACGAAAGCGGCTCAACCATCACCAAAGCGCGCTTTGAATGTCGCTACGGCGCGAGCTTGCTGCGCACCGCAGCGGGTGAAGCGCGCCGCCTATACGGCGATACCTTCCCCAACGACCGCCCGCACCGCATCTCGATGGTCTTCCGCGAGCCGCTTGGGGTTGTCGTCGCCATTTCGCCGTTTAACGCCCCGCTTGCCCTGCTCGCCAAGATGGTCGTATTTCCGCTGGCGGCGGGCAACGCCGTGATTAGCAAGCCGAGCGAAGAAACGCCGTTAGTCGCGCTGGCGTTCGCGCGCATTTTGCACGAGGCAGGGCTGCCAGACGGCGCGCTCAACATGCTAACCGGCTACGGCAGCGAGGTGGGCAGCGCGCTGGTAACCCATCCCACTGTGCGCGGCATCGCCTTTACGGGCAGCACCGCCACAGGGCAAAAAATCGGACAGCTCGCCATGCAGCACATGACACGCCTTCAGCTGGAGCTGGGCGGCAAAAACCCGCTGCTGGTCTTGCGCGATGTGGACGTTGAGGCTGCCGTTAACGCCACGGTGCTAGGCGCGTTCTATCACGGCGGACAAATTTGCATGTCAAGTTCGCGCCTCATCGTCGAGCGCGCCGTTGCCGACGACTATCTCAGCGCGCTCAAAACGGCGGCAGAGGGTTTGTATCTAGGCGACCTGCGCGACGAGCGCACCGCCTACGGTCCGCTTATCCATCAAGGCGCGTTAGACAAAGTGAGCCGCCACGTGCAAGCCGCGCTTGAGGCAGGCGCGCAGTGCCTCACCGGCGGCGCGGTACATCACGGGCTAACTTACCAGCCGACCCTGCTCGTCGAACCACCGCGCGACAACACCATCTGGCGCGAAGAGACGTTCGGGCCCGTCGCCTGCGCTGTTATCGTCGATGACCTTGAGCAAGCGATTGCCGCAGCCAACGAAAGCGATTACGGTCTGAGCGCAGGCATTCTCACCAACGACATGAAACGTGGCTTGCAAGCGGCGCGGCGCATTCGCTGCGGCGGCGTGCATCTAGGCTTGCACTCCTTCCAAAGCGACGCGCTTGCCCCGGTCGGCGGGTTCGGGCTGTCAGGCATGGGGCGCAGCGGCGGCAAATACAGCACAGAACACTTTACTGAACTTAAGTGGATTAGCATTGAGTTGGAGGAGTAAATGTTTGATTTAATTGTTAAAAACGTGCGCATTGTGCGTCCGAACCACACGGAGATTTTTAGCGGCGACATCGGCATTCGTGACGGCAAGTTCGCCCACATTGCCTCCAGCATCGCCGCGCCCGACGGCACGCCGACGTTTGACGGGCGCGGAAGGCTGGCGATGCCCGGTGCCATTGACCCACACACCCACGTGGGCATCTATGTGCCGCCCCAGCAAGACGCGCCCACCGAATCGGCAGCGGCAGCATCGGGCGGTGTCACAACCCTCATCCCCTACGTGCGCACGGGCAGCCTCTACCTCAACATGGGCGGGTCACTCAAGCCTTTCTGGCACGAGCTGATGCGCCAGTCCGAAGGCAGCTATTACGTCGACTACGCTTACCACGTGTCGCCGATTACGCGCCAGCAGCTTGGCGAGATGGCGTTTCTGCTGACCGAATGTGGCGCGCCCAACTTCGGCGAGGTGTTCATGTTCTACGGGCTGCACGGCTTGCACGGTCGCTCGGACACGCAGTCCAAGTGGCTGATGTTAGAAGAAGGTGACCACTACGACCTCGCACACTTTGACTTTATTTGCCGCGAGGCGGCGCGCCTGCAGGCGCAATATCCCGAACTTGCCCCCTACATTCAGGTGAGCTGGCACTGCGAAACGCCTGAAATCCTGCGCGCCTACGAGACCAAAATCCGCCAAGAGGGCAAGCTCACAGGCTTAGAGGCTTACAGTGCGGCGCGACCGCCCCACAGCGAAGCCGTTGCCATCCACATTGTGGGCGCGCTGGCCCATCACGCCGGCTTGACGCAGGTCAACATCTTGCACATCACGTCGCGCGAGGCGATGGAAGCCGCACTCGCCGTGCGTGCCACCTACCCACACATCACGTTCGGGCTCGAAGTGACGGCGGGGCATCTGCTGCTTGACACGTCTTGTCCGATGGGGGTGTATGCCAAAGTCAACCCGCCTATCCGCCCGCGCGAACACGTCGAATACTTGTGGGAGCGCGTGCTGGACGGCACGGTGGAATGGATTATCACCGACCACGCCAACTGCCCCAAAGACCAAAAAGTCGACAAGGACGACCCTGACAACATCTGGAAGGCGCACGCGGGCTTCGGCGGCACGGAATACCTGCTGCCCGCCATTTTCAGCGAAGGCACGAAGCGCGGGCTTTCGCCTAACCGCGTTGCCGAGCTGCTGTCATGGAATCCAGCGCAACGGTTTGGGCTGCTGAACAAGGGCGACATCGCCGAAGGTTATGACGCTGACCTCGTGCTGCTCGACCCTGATGAGACGTGGACAATCCGCGCCGAAGACTCGTTTTCGACGCAGGGCTACACGCCGTTCGAAGGCATTGAGCTAAAAGGGCGCGTGAAAACCACCTTCGTGCGCGGTATGCGCGTGTTTGACGAAGGCAAGATTGTAAGCGAACCGTGCGGGGTGTATCAGCCGCGCCCCACGCGGAAAGCCTAAAACTCCTCTTTGGTCCGGGCGGAGCAAGTGCTGCTTCGCCCTTTTTTTGGCGATAAGTCTTGAGCAGAAAGTGATAACTTATGCAAAGCGTGCGCGTCGCAGCGGCACAGTTTGAAATTGGCACCAACGTGGCGGAAAACCTTGCCACCTGCTGTCGTATGATAGATGAAGCGGCAAAAGCAGCCCCTGCGCTGTTGGTGCTGCCAGAATTTTGCAACCATTTGTCTTGGTATCGTGACCGCGCCCACAGCTACGAGGTGGCGGTCACGCTTGACGGCGAATTCCTGCAAGCAATTGCGGCAAAGGCGCGCCAGCACCGCTTTTACGTGATGATTAACTGCACGGTGCGCCGCGCACCCGACACCGTCACAGGCACGAACATTTTGTTTGACCCCACAGGCAGCCCTATCGCCATCACCGACAAGCAAGTGCTGATGGGCAACGAGAACAACTTCCTGAGCAAAGCTACCGCGTGCGCGCCCGTCGTCGACCTGCCCTTCGCGCGTGTGGGCATGTACTCATGCATGGACGGGGTCATCTACGAAACGCCGCGCGGGCTGGCGGTGCGCGGCGCGCAAGTGCTGCTCAACAGCCTGAACTCGTTTGCTTTGGACGAAGGGTCGCTGCATGTGCCTGTGCGCGCCGCCGAAAACAAGGTGTTTGTGGTGGCGGCGAACAAAGTGGGCTGGCTTGTCCCGCCCGAGCTTGCGCCGCTCATTGCCGAGCGCGTGAAAATTTCACCGCATCAACTGCAAGGCGCGGGCGAATCACAAATTGTCGCGCCCGACGGCACAGTGCTTGCCAAAGCCCCCCACGCGGGCGAAGCGGTGATTTACGCCGACATTGCGCCTGCCGCCGCAGACAACAAGCTACGTCCCGATGGCACGGACATCATGGCGAGCCGCCGTCCGCGCGTATACGCGCCTATCGCCCGCCCCGAAACGCCTACGCCTGCCCTCGCGCCCACACAGTGCTTGGCAGAGGCATGGCAAGACACAGACACGGACACACTCATCGCACACCTCGCACAAACAGACGCAAGCCTCATCGTGCTGCCCGAGCTTTGGGGTATCGCGGCGGACGTGCCGCTTGCTGAACAGGCAAAAATGAGCGAAGCGTTGCAAGCTCGTCTGATAAGCGCGCTAAAGCCCATCACCTATCTCGCTCTCAGCGTCGTAGAAGCGGTTGGCAATGGCTTCGCCCACACCAGCCTGTTGTTGAGCAGCGCGGGCGTGCTGCTTAAGCAGCGCAGTTTGCACGCTTGCGCGCGTCACGCTTGGGCGACCGTCTTGGCGGACGAGATACAAGCGTGTGACACGGCATTAGGGCGGGTTGCGCTGATTGGCGGCGGTGACACCATTTACCCCGAAGCGTTCCGCCTAGCCGCCTTGCAAGGCGCGCACGCCGTCGCCTGCCCTACACACATCTTAGAAGCGTGGGAGCTGCAAACAGGGTTGTTAGAGCGCGCCGCCGAAAACCGCCTCAACGTGTGCGTGGGCAGCAGGCACGGGACGTACGGCGGCGCGGCGGTGCTGGCAGTAGGGGAAGACTTCACGCTGTGGACAGCATGGCACACGCGCCCGTTCGACGGCAACATCAGCTACCCGATTGTTCACAAAGCTGATGCCAGCGCGCCCTTCGTCACGGCAGCCATTTTCCCCAATGCTGCCGTCAACCGCATGGTGTCGCAGCAAACCGACCTCGTCGCCAATCGCCCGCACGCCCTGCTCGCCGGTGTCATGGGCGAAAGTTAGGCAAACAACAAAAAACGGGAAGCCGCGTTGGCTTCCCGCTTGCGTGTGACCCCTACGGGACTCGAACCCGTGTATCCACCTTGAAAGGGTGGTGTCCTAGACCGCTAGACGAAGGGGCCCCTCATTGCTTAGGACTTTGGCAGTATAGCGGCGCGGGCGCGTTTCGTCAAGTGCCGTTTGCGACAATTGCGCGCCCAAAACGACGGGGCAAGCAATCCACCTGCCCCGTGTGCCACGCGCTAGTCACCGGCTTCGGGCAGGGCAGGGCGGCAACACAGCACCAACTGCTTAGCGGCGCGCACCTCGTCGAGGCGGCGTGTCGGCGCGCTGTGCGGCGCGTCGTGCAGTAGTTCAGGGTTGGTGCGCGCTTCTTCGGCGATAATTTTCATCACTTCAACAAACTCGTCCAACGTCTCTTTGGTCTCAGTTTCGGTTGGTTCGATTAACAGAGCTTCCGGCACAATCAGCGGGAAATAGTTCGTTGGCGGGTGAATGCCGTAGTCAATCAGCCGCTTGGAAATGTCCAGCGCGTGAACGTCAGGCGCACCGTCCAAGCGCGCCTCAACGACAAACTCATGCCCGCAGTAGCGCGGATACGGGATTTTGTAGGTGTCCATGAGGCGCGCGCGCACGTAATTGGCGTTTAGCACCGCATGGCGCGACACGTCGCACAAGCCCTCCGCCCCGTAGGCGCGAATGTAAGCATAAGCGCGCACGTGCATGCCAAAGTTGCCGTGAAAGGCTTTAAGGCGACCTATCGACTTTTCGGGCATGACCAAGCCGTACAGCGGAGCTTCGTCGTCGCTGCCCTCTTCAAGGATGGCGACAATCGGACCGGGCAAATACGGCTTGAGCTTGTCGTCCACGCCGACAGGTCCGGACCCCGGTCCGCCGCCGCCGTGCGGAGTGCTAAAGGTCTTGTGCAGGTTATAGTGCAGCACGTCGAAGCCCAGCTCACCAGGCTTGACCACGCCCATCAGCGCGTTCATGTTCGCGCCGTCCATGTACATCAGCCCGCCTGCATTATGCACAATCTCGACGACCTCTAAGATGTGTGCCTCGAACAAGCCGAGCGTGTTTGGCACGGTAATCATCATGCCGGCGATTTCGTCGCCACGTTCGTCACACACGCGCTTCAGTGCGTCCAAGTCAACATCGCCGCCGTCATTAGCAGGCAGCTCGATGACTTCCAAGCCCGCCATCGTCACAGTGGCAGGGTTGGTGCCGTGCGCGCTGTTCGGCACGAGAATTTTCGTGCGCTTGGTGTCGCCGCGCTCTAGGTGATACTTGCGAATCATCAAGATGCCAGAAAATTCGCCCTGTGCGCCGGCAGCGGGCGCAAGGCTGACGTGCTTCAAGCCAACAATCTCGCCTAGCCACTGCTGCAGCTGGTACATCAACGCCAGCGCACCCTGCGAGGATTCCGTGTCCGCCAGCGGGTGCAGCTGGGCAAAGCCTGCTAACCGCGCCATGTCCTCGTTGAGCTTGGGGTTGTACTTCATCGTGCATGACCCCAGCGGGTAAAATGCCTTGTCGATGGCGTGGTTGAGCTGGCTGAGCTTAACGAAATGGCGAATCACTTGCAGCTCGCTCACTTCGGGCAAGCGCAACGTGTCGCGCAGCAGTTCAGCGGGCAGCTCGCTAGGCGGTACGTCGCAATCGGGCAGCAGCGCGCCCGTGCGACCCGCTGCGCTCAAGTCATAGATGAGCGGTTCTAGTTCTTTTGGTGCTTGCTTGGTCATCACGTTCATAGGTCTACAGCTTTCCTAGCAGCTCAACGAGTTTGTCAATTTCAGCCTTCGTGTTCATCTCGGTAACGCAAACCAGCATATGGTCTTGCAAGTGCGGGTAATCCGCGCCCAAGTCATAGCCGCCGACAATGCCTGCCTCAATCAAGGCTTGGTTGACCTCGCGCACAGGCTTAGGGCATTGGACTACAAACTCGTTGAAGAAGGGCTTGCTCATGTCGACGCTAAAGCCCGCCAGCGCGTCAATTTGCTTGGCAGCGTAGTGCGCCTTGTGATAGTTTAGCTCCGCCACCTTGCGCATGCCGTTTTTACCCATCAGGCTCAAATAAATGCACACGGCCAACGCCATTAAGCCCTGATTGGTGCAGATGTTAGAGCTGGCTTTTTCGCGGCGGATGTCTTGCTCGCGCGGACGCAGCGTCATCACGTAGGCGCGCCGACCGTCGCGGTCAACCGTTTCGCCGACAATGCGCCCGGCAATCTTGCGCACGAACTGTGTGCGGGTGGCAAAGAAGCCCACATAGGGTCCGCCAAAGCTCAACGGCACGCCCAGCGGCTGTGCCTCCCCTACAACCATGTCCGCGCCAAGCTCACCCGGTGGCTTGAGCAAGCCCAATGCCAGCGGGTTCGCCACCACGACCAGCAGCGCGCCCTTCGCGTGGACGGCATCGGCAAGCGCGCGAATGTCCTCAATTTGCCCGAAAAAGTTGGGATACTGCACCGCCACCATCGCGGTATCGTCGTCAATCAACGCCGCCAGCTCGGTCAGCGTACGTGCTTGGTCATCGCCTGTGATGTTGATACCGCGCCCCTGATGATAGGTGCGCACAACCTCGCGGTAGTGCGGATGCACGCTGTGTGCCAACAGCACCGTGTTGCGCTTGCTCGTCACCTGCATAGCGACCGTCACCGCTTCGGCGAGGCTGGTCGCCCCGTCGTAGTGGCTAGCGTTGGCAGCATCCATGCCTGTCAGCGCGCACATCATGCTTTGGTACTCGTAAGTAGCTTGCAGCGTGCCTTGCGACACTTCGGGCTGATAGGGCGTGTAAGCAGTGTAAAACTCGCCACGCAGCAACAAGTGATTGACCGCGCTGGGGATAAAATGATGGTACGCGCCCGCGCCGCGAAACAGCGCAAAGTCACCAGCGTGCTCGTTGGCATCCGCCAGCGCGCTCATCTCCGCCACGATTTCCATCTCGCTCATGGCAGGCGGCAGGTCAATCTTAGGAAAGCGGTGCGTCGCAGGCACCGCCTCAAACAGCTCTTCGATGGTTGTTACGCCAATCGCAGAAAGCATCTGCTGGCGGTCTAACTCAGTGTGGGGAATATAGCCACTCATAGGGTTTCTTTCATCGTTGTGTCAAAGGGAACTAACGGCTCTCACAGTAGGCTTTGTAGGCTTCGCTGTCCATGAGGTCTGCCAACGGGCTCGCGTCAGACACACGAATTTTGACCAGCCAGCCCGCGCCGTAGGGGTCAGCGTTGATGGTTTCTGGGGCTTCTTGAAGCGCGCTGTTGACCTCGATAATCTCGCCAGCAACCGGGCTGTAAACTTCAGAAGCAGCTTTCACACTCTCCACCTCGCATACCGCGTCGCCCGCCTCCAGCTTCGTGCCAACGGGCTTGAACTGCACGTATACGAGGTCATTAAGCGCGTCTTGGGCATAATCGCTGATGCCAAGCGTAGCGATGTCGCCTTCAACGCGCACCCACTCGTCGCTTTTGGCGTATTTCAAATCGGAAGGGTAAGTCATGGCTGCCATACAATCGTTCCTTTCTTGTTTGCTATGCGGCATTTAAGTGCTAACAAAAACAGGGCGCGCTAGCGGTGATGCTGACGCGCCCTGTCAGTAACCAACCTTCAGGGGATATGTCATCGCAAATCCTCTTGACCTGAGAGTTTCACCGCACTTAACGACGGCTTGCCCCTTCGGTGATTCACGCGCTGCGTGAATGCTCTCTTTGCGATACGATTAGTATAACGCGCTTTCGCGCTTCTCGCAATGCCTGCCACGTTAAAACAAGTCAGAGCTGCTGCGTTGGCAACAAAAACCTGCACATTAATATTTCCATTGCTCTCTTGCGCATTTGACAAAATTGTGCTTTTATAACTTTGACACTTAATTAAAAGGAAATACGCCATGACACAGCTTCTCACCGTTGACCAAGTGCTGCAAGAAGAAAAGTCTTATCGTGTAAGCTGGTATGACGCGGCGCACACCATCATGCTGATGGAAATTTTCGGTCCTTGGACGTGGGAAGAAGCGTTCAACGCTATCCCAAAGTTCAACAATTGGATCGTAGCAGAAGGACATCCGGTTTACACGATTTATCATTACTACAACGCAAACGCCTCTTTTTTCCCTAAAGGCATAGGTGGCTTAGGCAACCTGCGCAAACTGCTGGAAATAGATGCACCGAACGAGCAGCTCATTTTCTTCGTTAAACCTGATTCAGTAACAGGTCGACTTATCAGTATCGTCACCACTGCTTACGGATTTAGTCATGTGATGAAAAAATACCGTTTCGTTAACGCATTTGACGAGGCGTTGGCGCAAATTGAACAGCACAAGCAAGCAGCAAAAACTTCTTAAAATTGCGCAGTAGCCAAACTCGTCTACTTGCTTGGTTGTGCATTTGCCAAAGTTATGCTTTATTAGAAGCAACGTTCAAACAAGCTAGGAAGGGCGAGCATGGCACAGCTTCTCACCGTTGACCAAGTGTTGCAAGAAGGAAAGTGCTATCGCGTAAGCTGGTATGACACAGCGCACACCATCATGCTGATGGAAATTTTCGGTCCGTGGACGTGGGAAGATGCCTTTGCGTCTGTCCCCAAGATTAACGAATGGGTCGCAGCAGAAACACACCCCGTTTACACCGTCTTTTACTATCACCTCACCAGCACATCGCTGTTTCCGCGTGGTGCTAATGGGTTAACAAACATACGCAAGCTGGTTGAGATAGACCCGCCTAACGAACAGCTCGTGTTCTTCGTGCGCCAAGATTCGCTCACGCGCCAGTTCATGAACATTGTGTCCAAAACCTATGGTTTCCGCCATTTCTTAAAGAAATATCGCTTCCTCAGCTCACTTGACGAGGCGTTAGCGCAAATTGAGCAGCACAAAGCAGCGCAAAAAATCAGCAGCCCTAGCTCACCACAACCCATTTAGCCAAGCGAAAAGCTCCAGCCACAGGCTGGCGTTTTGCGTCAACGCGGTGAGGGTCGGCGCGTCGTATGTGCGCAGCTGGGCGTTGGCGGCAACGGCGTGCAGTTCATCCGCCAGCGGGTCGTCGGGCGTGGCGACCAAGAGCAACGGGCGCATGCCATAACGCGACAGCGCGTCCAACAGCGCGTCGCGCAGCGTAGGGCGTATCAGCACCGCGCCGTCGCACAGCGCATCCACCGCGCAGCCCAACAGCGTCAAGTCTGCGCCCTCTTCCAAGCCAATCACTGCCATGCGTGCGGGGTCGACCGTGCCAAGCTCGCTGACCGCCAAGAGCATCGTGCTGAGGTCGTTGACGCGCGGCACGCTGGGACGCAGCGTCATGACAGCGACCGTATAACCGTTGTTGAAAAGCTGGCGCGGCAGCTCCCCCCACACGTCGCGCTGGCGCGCCAGCAGCAACACGCCCGCAAGGCGTTCTTGCCCGCTGCTATACAGCTCGCCTTCTACCAGCACGCCGTCATCAAGCACGATTTGAACGGGCGCACTTACACCAAGCGGCGTGCGCTCGCCAAACGAAAGCGGCGGCAGCCCGCCCCCGCTCGGCAGCGCGGCAGCGGTGGGGCTGTTCTGTCCCTGTGTGTTATCCTCGCTGTAAAGCTCTTCGGAGGTGAGAATGCGCACGGTCGGACTTGCCGCGAGCGTCGGCGCGGAAAGCTCGAAAGTCGGGCGCGGCGGGGACGTTGCGACAGGCACACAAGCCACGCACGCCAGCAGCAAGCTAACGCAGGCGCGCATAAATCACCATACGCTCACAGCCGTCCACAAATGGATTTTCCTCGCAGTCACCATAAACGGCAGCAACTTCGAAGCCAGCCGCACGCAGCAACAAGCGCACCTCAGGGTAGAAGAAATAGCGCAGCACGTGCGGTGCCATCAGCCGTTTGACCGTGCCATCAGGCAGCAGCTCGTCATAAATCCAGCGCACGTGCAGCAGCTGGGTCGTGCGGTCTAGCACGCTCGTCGATTGCAGCATGACGATATGTCCGCTATCGGGGTCAAGAAAGGTGCGGTCGAGCAGAATTGCGTCGCTGTCTTGGGTGGCGAAGGTTTCGCCCGCGTTCGGCAGGTCGATAACCAGCAGACCGTCCTCGCGCAGTAAGGCGTGTAGTCGCTGCAACAACGTGAGCTGTGTGTCTTGCTCATGAAAGTGCATGAGGGCATTGTACGTGAGCAACACAAGGCTATAGCGCGTGTCGCTTTGGTAGCGCAGGATGTCGGCATTTTCGTAGGTGACGTTGGCGCGCAAGTGCGGCATTGCTTTGAGCTTGCGCTCAAGTCGCTCAAGCATGGCGCGGTCGTTGTCCACGCCATGTACCCGATAGCCTTCTTGGGCAAGATGCAGCAAAACGCGCCCCGTGCCACAGCCCACGTCAAAGATTGGTTCGCCGTGCTGCTGTGCCAGCGCGCTGTAGAGCGCGAGGTCGTCGGTGCGGTCAGCGGTTTCAGCGTCGTAATAGCGCGCCACAGTGGTGTAAAACGCGGACAAGAGGTGTTCTCCCTGCTGAAAATAACGTTAGGCGCGCTTGCTCGCTTGGCGCGCAAAGAAATCTTCAACGGCTTGTATGTGCGCGGGGGCTTCCCAGAGAGGCGGAAAGAGCGCACGCTCAGCGGCAAGCGCGTCCTCGTAAAGCGCATGCAAGCCCGTTTGCAACAGTTGCTTGATGGCGCGCACGACAGCAGGCGGACGGTTGGCGACGCGCTCGGCAAAGGTTAAGGCTTCGTCGAGCGCATGTCCCGCGCTGGCGATGCGATTGACCAAGCCCAAGCTATGTAGGGTTTCCGCGCCCATCGGCTGCCCTTCTAGCAGGATTTCCAACGCACGCGCATAGCCGACCAGCCGCAACAGACGTTGTCCTGCGCCCCAGCCCGGTGTCAACGCCATGTTGATTTGCACGAAGCCCATGCGCGCGTTCACGTCGGCAAAGCGCAGGTCGCACGCCAGCGCGATTTCGCTGCCGCCGCCGAGCGCGTAGCCATTGACCGCCGCGATGACAGGAACGGGCAGCCGCTCTAACGCTAGCAGCGTGTCGCCCACCAGCGTGACCATCGCCAAGCCTTCCGCCGCGCTGGGCTTTTGGCGCAGTTCAGCGAGGTCACCGCCGGCGCAAAAGGCTTTGTCGCCCGCGCCCGTCAGCACGACACAGCGCAGTGCGTCATCCTCACGAAGCTGGCGCACCGCCGCCGCGAAAGCGTGCATGGTCGCGCTGTCAAGGGCGTTCATGGCGTGTGGGCGATTAAACGTGATGACCGCCACGCCCGCACGCGGATAGGTAAGCAGCAGCGTGTCGCTCATTGCCTAGCGACGGGTCAGCAGCAGGCGCGCGCTTTCCGTCAACCCCGCCGCCAGCAGCGATTTAAGCATATCGAGCGCGACGAACGGCTGCGCGCCGACCGTCCAGGCGCGCGCCAAGTCCATGCGCGCATACATGGCAAGGTGTGCCACGCCGAACATGTAAATCACGGCCACGCCAACGATACCCGCCAAGAAGCGCACGAGCAGCCGCTTGGCAGCGCGTTCGGTCAGGAAGCCGACCACGCCCGCCGCAAAGATGAACCCCAGCAAGAAGCCACCCGTCGGACCGAACAAAGCCGCACTGCCGATGCCGCGTGCGTCGTAGGGCAAGCCCGCCGCGATAAGCGCGACATAGGCGGCTTGACTCAACGCGCCGTCGCGTGCGCCCAGCACCATGCCCGCCAGCAGCACAACCAGCACCTGCAGCGTGAACGGCACGGGCGTGCCAATCTCAACAGACACGCGCGCCGAAAGCGCGGTAAGCGCGGTAAAGCTGAGCGCAGCCAGCACGCGCCACAGCAGGTTGCTGCGATAGCGATGGGTTAGCGTTTGTTGCAACATAGTGGTCTCCTCTTTGTAGGACTAAGTAAAGTAAGTTAAAGGCGATTTTCGGGTGTAGGTGCCACGATAATCTCACTCAACGTATACTTCGCGTTCTTGCCTTCAAGG
Organism: uncultured Anaerolineae bacterium; assembly: GCA_938022205.1. GTDB lineage: Bacteria > Chloroflexota > Anaerolineae > Aggregatilineales > Phototrophicaceae > JANWYT01. The sequence goes on from CALIEB010000001.1 coordinate 88,041, forward strand.
CGCATGGTCTCCACGAGCGTGACCTGCGTCCCGAGCGAGGGCAGCACATAGCGCGTCATATAGCGGTCAACCTCTTGCACATTACGATAGTAAGCGAGGCGACTTTTGGGGTCTTTGCTGCGCACGCGCCCCTTGATTTGGTTAAATTTCAGGTTTTTCAGCTCATCCAACAGCGCGTCACGCTCTTGCTTGTTGAGAAATGCCATGCCGAAACACTCCTTTGATACGGTGAAATAAGCCAGCCGCCAAGCCTTTATTGTAAAGAGAACGTGCGCATACGGCAAGCGCAGCATGCGCAAGTCTAGGCGCGGCGCGCCCGCACCAGCTCGACCGCCTCTTGCCAACGCGCCAGCCCTGCGCGCCAATCGTCCTTCAGATGCACGCGCAGCACGCGGCGTTTGTGGTCTTGCAACGCCTTGAGGTCACCGAGTGCTTGCGCCTTAAAGAGCGTGCCAAAGCTGTAAGGTGTGTCGGGGATGGCGATGTCAGGCGCGTCGTCGGCAGTCACCAAGAAGAACACGCCATGCGCGTTGCCGCCCTTGTGCAGCTGCCCGGTGCTGTGCAGGTAGCGCGGTCCAAAGCCGACGGTAACGGCGCGCTTGGTGGTGTGGCGTGTGCGGCGGGCAATGTCGCGCAGTGCCGCCTCTACGTCGGGTGTAGGGTTGAGATAAGCCAAAATGCCAAAATAGTCACCCGCTTCGGTGCCAACGATTTGCGCAGCCAACAGCCCTACCACGCTGTTGACATCGTAGTCATACGCGCGGCACATCTCTTGCAGGGGGTGTGCGGTGGTTTCATCGGCATACAAAGCCAGCGCGTCGTCTTGCAAAAGCGGCATGCTTTGCGGCAGTGTGCCGTGCGTTTCATAGTGCTTGATGAGGGCTTTCGTAGCTTCTTTGGCTTCGGTCACGTTTGGCTCATCAAACGGGTTGACTTGGTAGATGTAACCCGCAACAGCGGTGGCGTACTCCCAGCGGAAGAATTCGCCCGCCAACGCATAAGGGTCGGGCAAGCGCAACGTTACGCGCGGGTTGCCCGCCTCGCGTAGGGCGCGCACGCCCGCGTCCATCTCCTCCACGTCTTCGTCGCCGTCGACGCGCATGTAGACGAACAAACGGTCGCTGGCATAGTCATGAGGCTTGCCAACAGTCGCGCCGACCACCGGCACGATGCCGCGCCCCTCTTTGCCGATGCTCTCGGCAACCAGCTGCTCCACCCAATCGCCAAAGCTAGCGATGCTCTTGGTGGTGTAAAGCGTCATCTTGTCGCGCTGCTGCTTGCCTAACACGCCTAGCACAATGCCCAGCAGCATGGCGGGATGTGACGTGGCGGGAATACCTTCGCGGCAGGACGCTATCATGTTGTTGGCATTCTCCACAAAGCGGTCGAGATCTAAGCCTATCAACGCGGCTGGCACAAGCCCAAAGTAGCTCAACGCGCTGTAGCGTCCGCCAATGTCAGCGGGGTTGAGGAAAATGTCGCGGAAGCCCTTAGCGGCAGCGTCTTCAGCTAGCTCGCTGCCGGGGTCCGTAATGGCAATAAACTGCGCGGCGTTGCCGTTCGTGCGCGCGTAAAAATACTTGTAAAACGATAGCGTTTCAATCGTGCCGCCGCTCTTGCTGGCGACGATGAACAGCGTCTTGTCCAGCGCGATGGCACGCTCCACGTCGGCAATGCGCGCGGGGTTGGTACTGTCTAGCACGATAAGCTCGGGGAAGCCTTCTTGCTTGCCAAAGGTTTTATACAAAACCTCCGGCGCGAGGCTGCTGCCACCCATGCCCAGCAGCACGACGTGCTGCCACTGGCTGTCGCGCACGCTCTCTTGCAAGGCTTTGAGGCGCGCCATGTCCATGCGCGGCAGCGCATCCAGCCAGCCCAAGCGGTTTTGAATTTTAACAATCGTCCCGCCTTGCTGCTTCCAAATCGCGCCATCCTTGCCCCATATGCGCCCGTTGATAAACTTCGCTTCCGCCTCGTGCAGCGCGGCGTTGACGCTGTCTGTGTAAATGCCCAACGCCAGTATCGTGCGCTCGACGATGCCCGTCTTGAGAATGGTTAGCTTGCTTTCGACCTGCGCGATGAGCTTCTCAAACGACTCTACAAAGGCTTCTACGCCGTCATGCTGCAAGCGCGCCGTGACAAGCTCTAAGTCAATGCCCACTTCCGACAAGCGATGCAACACTTGGTCGGGCGGCAGCAACCCGTTCTCGTCTTTGTGGATGGTCAGACGCGCCGTGCCGCTTTCGACAAAATGCCTGAACGTCTTGGGCGGCAGCGTGTTCACAGTATCCTTGCCAATGATGTTGTCAACGTAGTAAGTGTTGCTGTAGTTGGGGTTCTTCGTGCCAGTCGAAGCCCACAGCGGACGCTGCACTTGCGCGCCCGCCTCGCGTAGCTTCACAAAGCGTGAACTGTTGAAGATGCGCTCAAAGGCGCGGTAAGCGAGCTTAGCGTTGGCAATGGCGGCTTGCCCCAAGAGCTGGCGATTGTGTGAGATGCGCGCCGTATCGCCATGCACCTGCGCGCTGCGGATGTTGTTCTCCAACATGCGGTCGACGCTGGTGTCGATGCGGCTCAAGAAGAAGCTGGCGACGCTGGCGACGTGGTCAAGCGGCTTGCCGTTGGCGAGGCGTTCTTCCAGCCCTTTAAGATAGGCTTCTGCCACTTGCTCGTAGTTGGTAATGGAGAAAATCAGCGTCACGTTGACGTTGATGCCGTAGGCAATCGCTTGGGCGATAGCAGGAATACCCGCCGCCGTTGCGGGAATTTTTATCATCACGTTGGGGCGATTAACCAATTCGAACAGGCGTTTTGCCTCGTTAAAGGTTTGTTCCGTGCTGTTGGCGAGCAGCGGCGACACCTCAAAGCTAACGTAGCCGTCGCGCTTGTGTGTGCGCTCGTAGATAGGCAGCAGCAAATCCGCCGCCATCTGGATGTCCTCTACCGCCAGCTTCTCGTACACGCTGGGCGCGTCAAGGTCAAGCAGCTGGCGTATGGCTTCGTCGTAGGTGTCGCTCTCGCCAATTGCCTGCTGAAAAATCGTGGGGTTGGAGGTCACGCCCACAATGCCCTCCTCAAGCTGTTTGGCGAACGTGCCGTCAGAAAGCTCGCGGCGGTGAATGTAATCCAACCAAATGCTTTGCCCTAAGGCTTGAACGTCAATGGCGGGGTTGCTCATAGCTGCTTCTCCTGTGTGTGCTTACGATGAGGTGCTTTTTTCAATGGCAATAACTTTATGAAAGCGGCGCGCGTAGCGTTCGGTCTGGTCATCAAAACGTGCGTTAAGAAAAGCGAGGCACAGCGTCTCCGCCAGCGTCACCCCGACAATGCGCCCGCCCAAACACAGCACGTTCATGTTGTCGTGCGTCACTCCCTGCGCCGCGCTATACGTGTCGTGGCAAATAGCGGCGTAAATGCCTACTTGCTTGTTGGCAGCAATACACGCACCCACGCCGCTGCCACATATCAAAATGCCGCGCTCTGCTTGTCCGCTGCGGATAGCTTGCCCTACCGCGAGCGCGACATCCGGGTAATCGGCGGGTTCTGTGTCGTTGGCTACGCCTAAGTCTTGCACGCTAAAGCCCTGCTGCGTCAAAAAGGTCACAAGGTGCGCCTTCAGCGCGTACCCGGCGTGGTCAGAAGCTATCGCAACGTTCATCGCGTGTTCCTCGTTTTCATGTACGTTCGACGATACTTATAAGTTTAACCAATGATGAGGAAAGTGGGTAGACATGAAAACGTCCAGTTACTCGACCCTGAGACGTGCCGCAGGGACGTAGTCATGCGGATTGCTGGGTGCAAGCAGGCGCGCACGTGCCAGCGTCTGCGTGTCGTACATGCCAATCGCCACCGTGTAGCTATTAGGCGGCAGGTCTTCAGGCAGCAGCACAAGGATAAACTGCGCAATAACCTCGTCGCTACGCCAAACAAAGGGCGGATGACTTAAGCACAAGCCACCGTCGTTCTGCGCCCAAATGCGCCCGCCCTCGTAAGGCGTTTGCGCGTCGTAAAGGTGGACAAAATACGACATCTGGCGGTCAAGCGGCACGTCGGCGCGCCAAGCAAGGTCGAGCCAAAGCGGTTCACCGGCGCGTGCCGTCAGCTCGGACGGGAACAGCGGGCGTACCTGCGCGCCGTTGGCAAATGTCACAGCATCTTGCCAACCCGCGAACGTTTTGGGCGAAGGCTCTACCTGCCAGACTTTGTAGCGCGGGAACTGAGCAGGCGCGTAATCTGGCTCTTCGTACCACAGTGCTATGTCACGCATAAAGGGCGCAAGCTGACGGTCAAGCGGCAAATCGTAAAGCGCGGCACTGGCGTAAAGAACGCGCGGGGCATTGGGAATGACAATGCACTCGTGTGCTTCGAACGTGCCAATTGGACGCTCACCCACCTTCCAGCGCAAGAAGTTCAGCACCGGATGATTGTAAGCATAGGGCGAGAAGTAAAGCGGTACGTTCGGCGGCGCGGCGCGCTCCAGCTGGTTGACCATGCGGTAGAGAAACTGTTCCATCAGCACGTACGCCTTGCCGCTGCGCGCCCATTGGCTAAAGTCGTGCGCGGTCGTCAGCGCAGACGTGCCGAGCAGTGCTAGCAGCGCGCCCGTCGCCAGCAGGCGCGGCACACGCCAGCACACAAGTTGTGTCTCCAACCAGCTTGCGCCCAGCCCCAGCAGCACCGCCAGCGGCAGCACCACGCCAAATGATCGTCTAAGGTGCGTAGCATCGTCGCTGAGGACAGCGGGCGCAAGCGATGCACCGAGCAGCAGCACGCCCCACACTAGCACCTCGCGCTTGTGTCGCCATGCCCACAAGCTGGCGAAGCCTGCGAACGTCAGCACGGTCAAGCCCACGTCGAGAATAGGGCGACCTGCATAGCCGTGAATTTCGTCACGTGGCCCCTCAATGAACCACATCGGCAGCCATGCCAGCGCGTTGGCAAGCACTTGGCGCGGGCGTGTCACCAACACTTGGTTGGCGCGCACGTTGGCTTCGACGGTGGTGAGCGTGTAAATCCCCAACGGCAGCAAAACGAGCAGCGTGAGCGCACTCGCTAGCAGCACGCCGCGCCGCAAGCTCGCTTCGCGCCAGAACCACCACGCCAGCAGCAGCGCGTACAACGCCAGCCACGTGCGCGCCGAAAAGTACGTGTAGCCGAGCGCGCCCATCAGCACGCCGCTCACGCCCCACGCGGCAGGCGTGTTCTTGGCGCGCGCTTGCCAAAGTGCAGCCCATGCCAGCATGCCAACAGTTGGGAACAGAATGACGCGCCACGAGATGTGACTGAGGTGAACGTGCCAATATAGCACCGCCAGCCCTGCCACTGCCCACAGCGCGACCCGCCGCGAAAACAAGCGGCTCGCTAGCACATAGAGCGCAGGCAACGCCAGCATGCCAGCGAACAGCGCGGGCAGCCGCAGCCCGATGCTGCTAGCGTTGAAGACGGCGAGAAAGGGCGCGACCCAGTACATCCACAGGCTTTCGCGCCCAAAGTTTTGCGGGAAGAAAGGCGTAAGGCGCGGGTGTTCTAACAGCGAGAGCGCGTCTAACCCGTAGTACGCCTCGTCAAAGTTGGTCATGTCCCACATGCCACCCAGCTCATAGCTGCGCAGCAGCGCGCCCAACAGCAACAGCGCGACGATGCCCCAAAGCGAGGCGCGTTGGCGTTTTTGCACGTTTGTTAAAGCTCCTTTTGTGAAATTGCTGACGTTCGCAGCACAAGTGCGGCTTCTTGAATGTCATAAAGCGCAAGCGTCGCACCTAGCGATAATGCGGCGAAGTGCAACGTGCTAACCAGCCCATAAGCCCTGCTAAAACGCAACAACGCGCGGTGACCAATCACACTGTAGCAAGGCGTGTTTTTAGCATACAATAAAGACAGTCAACCAACACACCCTAAAAAGGACAAGCCGCCTTGAGCAAAAGCCCACAGCATATTGAAACTGAAGTCAAGCTCTACACGCCTGACCATGCGCCGCTGAGGGCGCGCCTGCACGCGCTGGGGGCGGTGCTGGTTAAGCCGCGCACGCTCGAGCGTAATGCCCGCTATGACGACCGCAACAACCAACTCATGTATGAGGGCGTGGTACTGCGCTTGCGGCAAGATGACAACGTCCGCCTCACTTACAAAGACGGAGGCAGCAGCATCAACGGCATCGTCACCCGCCAAGAGTTTGAAGTAACGGTCAGCGACTTCGACACCATGCACCACATCTTAGAGCATCTAGGCTACACCGTGTTCATGACTTACGAAAAATATCGCACGACCTACATGCTTGAGGGCGCGGAGGTTGTGCTAGACGAGCTGCCCTACGGCAACTTCACCGAAATCGAGGGCGATATCCCCACTATCGAGCGCGTGATGGACTTGCTGGGGCTAGCGGACGCGCCGCGCATGCCGCAAAGCTACGCGCGCATCTTCCGCACCGTAAAAGAAAACATGGGGCTGACGTTCGATAACCTGACTTTTGCCAACTTCGAAAACATTGACGTGCCATTGAGCGCGTTTTTTGAAAAAACTAGCTAAGGAGCAAACCCATGAGCCTCTCTGAACAAACCGACCGCTGGCAGCGTGAAAAAGTTGAGCCTTCGCTCAAGAAAGTTCCCGAGCGTAAGCCCGACTTTCAGACATCCTCCGGCATTCCCATGAAACGGCTGTTTACGCCCGACGACGTGACAAGTGACTACTTGACCGACACGGGCTACCCCGCCGAGTTTCCCTTCACGCGCGGCGTGCAGCCCACCATGTACCGCTCGCGCTTCTGGACGATGCGCCAATATGCAGGCTTTGGCACAGCTGAAGAGAGCAATGCCCGCTACCGCTTCTTGCTGGAGAAGGGGCAAATGGGCTTGAGCGTGGCGTTTGACCTGCCCACGCAAATTGGCTACGATGCCGACGACGAGATGGCGTTGGGCGAAGTCGGCAAGGTCGGCGTGAGCATCAGCAGCATCGAAGACATGATGACGCTGTTCAAAGACATCCCGCTCGACAAGGTGTCCACTAGCATGACGATTAACGCGCCCGCCAGCGTGCTGCTCGCGCTGTACATCGTCACCGCCAAGCGGCAGGGTGTAGACAGCAAGCAGCTGCGCGGCACGGTGCAAAACGACATCCTCAAAGAGTACATCGCGCGCGGCACGTATATTTACCCGCCGCAGCACTCCATGCGCCTGATTACCGACATGTTCAGCTTTTGCAAGGAACACGTGCCGAACTGGAACACCATCAGCATCAGCGGCTACCACATCCGCGAGGCGGGCAGCACCGCCGTGCAAGAAGTGGCGTTCACGCTGGCTAACGGCATCGCCTATGTTGAAGCTGCTCTCAAGGCAGGCTTGACGGTGGATGAGTTCGCGCCGCAGCTGTCGTTCTTCTTCAACGCGCACAACAACTTCCTAGAAGAAGTGGCGAAGTTCCGTGCCGCCCGCAAGCTGTGGGCGCACATCATGCGCGACCGCTTTAAGGCACAAGACCCACGCAGCATGATGCTACGCTTCCACACGCAGACCGGCGGCAGCACGCTGACCGCGCAACAGCCCGAGAACAACATCGTGCGCGTTGCGCTGCAGGCGTTGGCGGCGGTGCTAGGCGGCACACAATCGCTGCATACCAACAGCATGGACGAGGCACTTGCTCTGCCGACCGAAAAGGCGGTACAAATCGCGCTGCGCACGCAGCAAATCATCGCGCACGAGAGCGGCGTTGCCGACACCATCGACCCGCTAGCGGGCAGCTATGCCATCGAGTATCTCACCGAGCAAATTTTCACGCGCGCGCAGGAATACATCGCGCAAATCGACGAGATGGGCGGTGCCATGCGTGCTATTGAGGACGGCTACATCCAAACCGAAATTCAGGATGCTTCCTACCTGTTCCAGCGGGCGTTGGAAAAAGGCGAGCAAGTCGTGGTGGGCGTGAACGCCTTCACTGTCGAGCATGAGGAAGAACCGGAGCTTTTGCGCGTTGACCCTGCGATTGAGATAGCCGCTCGCGAACGCCTCGCCAAGCTGCGCGCCAGCCGCGACAACGAGAAAGCCAGCGCGGCGCGCCAACGCCTAGAAGCAGCCGCCCGCACAAATGAGAATTTGATGCCAATTATCATTGACTGCGTGGAAAATAACGTAACATTAGGGGAGGTTTGTCACAGCATGCGCGCGGTTTTCGGCGAATATCGCCCCGCCGTGATTGTCTAAAGGAGCAGAAACACACTGATGACAAGCAACCCCATGAAGTATCTCATCATCCTGATTAGCTCACTGACGGCGATAGCGTTCTTGGGCTTTTCGGTCATTTCAACGTGGCAAATTTTCACGGTGTTAATCTCGGGCGAGAGCATCCGCAGCGAGCTTTGGGCGTTGTTGGTGATGACGTTCACGGCGGGCGTGATTATGCTCAGCCTTGCGTGGGGCATTGTCGAGCTAGGCGCGGCGCGTCGCCAGCAAGCCCCTAGCAGTGACGCACAAGAAGAAGACGTATAAGCGGCAGCCCAACAGCCGCTAGCACAGTGCTGGCGAGCTGTTTATGGCAGCGGGCGGCCGACGGTGGGTTCACGGCGCGTCAGCCGCTCCACTGCCCACGCGGCAGCCTCGCGCACCAGCGGGTTTGTGTCTTCTCGCAGGCTTGCCAACGCGGGTAAGAGGCGTGCTTCGCCGCTGTTGCCTGCCGCAATGCAGGCGTTGCGCACGAAGCGCGCTCGCTTGGCACGATAGATCGGCGTGCCGCGATAGTGCGCTGCAAATGCTTCGTCGTCCAGCGCGAGCAAATCCACCAGCGGCGGGGCGATACGCCACACATCGGCAGGCACAAACGCCGCTTCTTGTGTAGGAGCGGCGAAACGCTGGAACGGGCAAACGTCCTGACACACGTCACAACCGAACACCCAATTGCCGAATTGCGGGCGCAGCTCTTCGGGTATGTGTCCCTTATTTTCGATAGTGTGGTAGCTGATACAGCGGCGTGCGTCCAACACGTAGGGTTGCGGAAAAGCGTTTGTGGGACAAGCGTGCAGGCAACGCGCGCACGTGCCGCACATCGTCGCGCGGTGCGGCGTGTCGTATGCATCAAACGCCGCGCTCGTCAGCATCTCGCCCAAAACGACGTAGCTGCCGCGTCGCGGGTGAATGAGCATCGTGTTCTTGCCGATGAAGCCCAAACCTGCCTGCTGCGCGTGACTGCGCTCTAACAGCGCGCCCGTGTCGACGTATTCAGCGTGGTCGTGCGCCAGCAACCCCGCCAGCCATTCAGCAAAGACACGCAAACGCGGCGTTAGCAAGTCGTGATAGTCCAGCCCCCACGCATAGCTAGCGATGCGCCCGCGCATGGGGTCGTTGAGCAGCGCGTCAAACGCGCCCACCGCACGATAGTCCACGCCCACCACCACGAGCGAGCGGACGTTAGGCAAAATGGCGCGCAAGTCACGGCGGCGTGCCAAACGGTCAGGGCGTGCCATGTAATCCATCTCGGCGTGCATGCCTGCCGCCAGCCAGCGTTCATACGCCCAAAGCGTCGGCGAGGGCTGGGCAGGCGTGATACCAACCAGCGTAAAGCCCAGCGCGTGCGCTTGCGCTTTGACCTGCGCGCTGGAAGCAAGCGCAACGCCCATCTACCGCGTCACCTTGTCGTACACGTCCACCGAAGTCAATGCGAACCCCAGCGTAGGCACTGCGTCCAACGGTACGCAGGCTGCAATCGCCCAAGTTTGCTCAGATAATGCCATGCACGCTGCGCTCCTATGCCTGTCGTTATGCCCATTATATCGCCTTTTCGGCGCATTGGGTGGCATGCCCACGCGCCAGAGCGCAGGCTAACAAGGGGATTGTCCTAAGTGTCATCTCGAATGCGTGACGATTTTCCCTAATCCGCATCTCATGTATTGCGACAACGGATAGCATTGGGTAAAGTAGAAGTGTTATATAAGGATGCGCTTCGTTAACTTTGGAATGATGCCTTAACTTCGAAGTAATGCCTTCTTAAAAGTTGTTAGCTCATCGCTTTTAACCCATGAAGGGAGTTTCACCATGCAAATCCCAGCGAACTTGAAACATCAGGGGGTTATCCAGTGGGTGCAAGACATGATTGCGCTCACCAAGCCCAAAGCCGTCCACTGGGTGGATGGCTCACAAGAAGAATACGACAAACTGTGTGACCTATTGGTTGAGAGCGGCACGTTCATTCGTCTCAATCCGGAAAAACGTCCTAACAGCTTTTTGGCGCGCTCGGACCCTTCGGATGTGGCGCGTGTGGAAGAGCGCACGTTCATCTGCTCGGTTAACAAGAACGACGCGGGTCCGACCAACAACTGGGTCAATCCCAAAGAAATGCACGAAACGCTTAATAGGTTGTTCGACGGCTGCATGGCGGGTCGCACGATGTACATCATCCCGTTTAGCATGGGACCCATCGGCTCGCCCATCGCACAAATTGGCGTGCAAATCACCGACTCCGCCTATGTGGTGACCAACATGCGCATCATGGCGCGCGTCAGCACCCAAGTTTGGGACGTGCTGGGTGAAGACGGGACTTTCGTCCCTTGCATGCACTCGGTGGGTGCGCCACTGGCAGAAGGTCAGCAAGACGTGCCTTGGCCCTGCCAGCCAGACATTAAGAACAAGTACATTGTTCACTTCCCCGAAGAACGCTCGATTTGGTCATACGGCAGCGGCTACGGCGGCAACGCGCTGCTGGGCAAGAAGTGCCTCGCGCTGCGCATTGCGTCGGTGATGGCACACGACGAGGGCTGGCTGGCGGAACACATGCTCATCTTGGGCGTGGAAGACCCCAACGGCGAGAAAACCTATGTCGCGGCGGCATTCCCGTCGGCATGCGGCAAGACTAACTTCGCCATGCTTGTGCCGCCTAAGGAAATGGAAGGCTGGAAGGTAACCACCGTCGGCGACGACATCGCGTGGATTAAGCCCGGTCCTGACGGCAGACTTTACGCTATCAACCCAGAGGCAGGCTTCTTCGGCGTTGCGCCGGGCACGAACTACAAGACGAACCCGAACGCGATGAAATCGCTGGAAGCCAACACCATCTTCACCAACGTCGCGTTGACAGACGACGGCGACGTGTGGTGGGAAGGCATGGACGGACCGCCGCCGGCTCATGCCATCGACTGGCAGGGCAACGACTGGACACCCGACTGTGGTCGCAAGGCAGCGCACCCCAACTCGCGCTTTACCGCGCCCGCCTCGCAATGCCCCTCGATTGACCCCGAGTGGGAAAACCCCAACGGTGTCCTCATTCAAGCGTTCATCTTTGGCGGTCGGCGCGCGACAACCATTCCGCTCGTTTACCAGAGCTTTAACTGGAACTATGGCGTGTACGTGGGCGCGACGTTGGGCAGCGAGCAAACCGCTGCCGCCATTGGCAGCAACGTGGGCGTGGTGCGCCGCGACCCCTTCGCCATGCTGCCGTTTGTCGGCTACCACGTGGCAAGCTACTTCAACCACTGGCTGCGCATTGGGCGCATCATCTCTGACCCACCGCGCATCTTTAGCGTGAACTGGTTCCGCAAGGACAGCGAAGGCAACTACTTGTGGCCGGGTTTTGGCGATAACATGCGCGTGCTGAAGTGGATTGTCGAGCGCGTGCACGGGCGCGCCGTTAGTGTGGAATCCGCCATTGGCTGGATGCCGCGTTACGAAGATATCGACTGGCGCGGCTCAGACTTCACACTCGAGCAGTTTACGGAACTTATGTCCATCGAAGCAGACGAGTGGAAGCAAGAGCTTGCTTCACAAGAAGAGTTCTTCATCAAGATTTACGACCGCCTGCCGAAGGAACTCATGGCAGTGCGCGAGCTGCTACTGAGCAGCCTGTGGCGTTCGCCGGCACACTGGGAAGTGTTCCACAGCACCGAGACCCCACACAACAACTCCTAAGCGTAGCCCATCTTTGAGCTAAGACAAACCGCCTGCACACCAATGCAGGCGGTTTTTTGGCTCAGCACACTAAGTCTCCAAGACTGAATTTCTAGAGAAAGTAAAAACCGCGCAAAATGCAGGCGGTTTTTTTGGCTCAGCCCACTAAGTCTCTGGTCACGTCAGCGAGACTGCGACAGCCGCACAACGCCATGTTGAGGTCAATCTCGTGCAGCAAGATGTCTAGCGCATGCGCCACACCCGCTTCGCCGCCAACCGCCAACGCCCAGAGTATCGGACGACCGACCAGCACAGCTTTCGCGCCCAACGCCAATGCCTTTAACACGTCCGTGCCACGCCGCACGCCGCCATCTAGCAGCACCTCAACCTTGCCGTCGACCGCTTGAACGACCTCTTCAAGCACGTCAATGGCTGCGGGTGAGGTATCGAGTTGCCGCCCGCCGTGATTGCTGACGATGACCCCTTGCGCGCCATGTGCGTGCGCCAAAGCAGCATCGTCACCGCGCAAGATGCCCTTGAGCAGCAGCGGCATCTTGGTGATGCTCGCCAGCCAGTCGACATCCTCCCAAGTTAGACCGCCCTCGCGCAAAATCTCGCGCCAGTAGCGCGCCAGCGCGCTGTCATCCTGTGCCGCGTCAATCTGGCTCAAGTAAGTGTCTTTGAGATTGGCAGCCTTGATGCCGGCTGGCACGCTGAAAGCGTTGCGGATGTCCGCCTCGCGCTTGCCCAACAGCGGCGTGTCTACCGTTAGCACCAACGCCTGATAGCCTGCCGCTTCGGCGCGCTGCACCATATCGCGCACGACAGCGCGGTCTTTGTAGACGTAGAGCTGAAACCACAGCGGCGCGTTAGGCACAGCAGCTACGTCCTCAAGGCTGGTGGAGGACATCGTGCTAAGCACGTTGACGATGCCGCGTGCTGCCGCTGCGCGCGTCACCGCCAGTTCGCCGTCGGGGTGCGCCATACGCTGCAGTGCCATCGGCGCAATCATGACCGGGGCGGCGTACTCGCGCCCCAGCAGTGTTGTGCGCATGTCGCGGGTGGCTACCCCACGCAGCACGCGCGGGCGCAGCCGTAAGCGCGCAAACGCCGCGCGGTTTTCGTACAGCGTGATTTCATCATCCGCGCCGCTAGCATAATAGCCATACACCATTTGGGTGAGGATTTCCTGCGCGGGAGCTTCAAAATCCAGTAAATTGACAAACGTTTCTAAGGTCATGCTCACCTCACTTATGTTTTGGGTATTGTACCATCTGGATGTAAAAACTCACGTGCCAAAAGAGAAAAAGCATGCTATCATGAAGTTTATGCACTTATTTGCATAATTCCACAAAGCCTAAAAACCGCTCTTGACAACTTAAAGCGTTTATGAAACCATTATGAACCATTGTGACCCCACATAGTGCGTCACAGTTACTCGCCTCAAACTGGAGTGCTTCCCCCGTATGCCTTTACATCCTGACATCGCAACAACGGCATCAAACTTTGATGTCAAAGCCACGCTGGCAGATAATCGCTTGCTCTCGCTGTGGCGATTGCTCAAAGGCTATCGTCCACACTACATTGGCGCAAATGTGATGCTCGCGCTGGCTGCCCTCTTCAATACCTTGTCGCTGCTGTTATTGATGGTCTTCGTCGACGACGTGTTGGTCAAACAACCTGAAGGCTGGTTCTCACTGCTGCTGTTGGTGGCAGGCGCGTTTATCGCCCTCTCCATCGGACGCGGCGTGTTCTCTTTTTGGAGCGGCAAGTTGGCGGCAGAAAGCTCGGAAGGCGTAGCGGTGCGCCTTAAGGACTATCTCTTTGACCACATCCAGCACCTTACGTTCGCCTATCACGACAAAATGCCCACAGGCGAACTTATTCAGCGCGTCACGTCGGACATCGATGCTATCCGCCGCTTTTACGCCGAGCAGGCAATTGGCGTAGGACGCATCCTCATCTTGTTTGTCGTGAACTTGGTCGCGCTGCTGGCGTTAGATTGGCAGCTAGGCTTGCTCTCGGTGCTGGTCGTGCCAATTGTGCTGGTGATGAGCCTGTTTTTCTTCCGCAAAGTGTCGGAAGCGTACGATAAGTTTCAAGAGCAAGACGGCGTGCTTTCCGCCACGCTGCAAGAAAACCTGAGCGGCGTGCGCGTCGTCAAGGCATTCGCTCGCCAAGACTTCGAGCGCGAACGCTTTGAGCGCGAGAATCACAAAAAATTCGAGCTTGGCAAGATTTTCATGATGATGCACGCCAGCTATTGGCCCATCGTAGACGTGCTAACCGGCTTTCAAGTGGTGTTTGGCTATACGATAGGCGCGCTGTTCGTGATGGACGGCAAGCTGACCATCGGCACGTTCGTCACCTATATGGCGATGCTAGGCTGGATTATCAACCCCATGCGCGAGATGGGACGCTTGATTGTGCAGATGAGTACGGGCTTGGTGTCGTTCGACCGCGTGGCGCAGATTGTTCGCGAAGATTGGGAAGACCTCGCTAAAGACAAGCCCGCGCCAATTCCTGCGCTAACGGGGAACATCGCGTTCAAGCACGTGTGGTTTGAATACGAAGCAGGCAAGCCTGTGCTAGAAGACATCACGTTTGAGGCACGTGCCGGACAAACGGTCGCCCTCTTAGGCTCAACCGGCAGCGGCAAGACAACCTTGCTGGCGTTGCTGACGCGCTTTTACGACTACACACGCGGCAGCATCACGCTAGACGGCATTGAGCTGCGCGACTACCCGCGCTATTTCTTGCGCGACCAGATTGGCATCGTGCAACAAGAGCCGTTCTTGTTCTCACGCAGCATCCGCGACAACATCGCCTACAGCCTCAACCGCGACGTGAGCGAGGAAGAGATTGTCGCCGCCGCCAAGCTAGCCGCCGTTCACGACGTGATTATGGAGTTCCCTGAAGGCTACGACACGGTAGTTGGCGAGCGCGGCGTGACGCTCAGCGGCGGGCAAAAGCAGCGCGTCGCGTTGGCGCGTACCCTGCTGAAAAACCCGCCCATTCTTATCTTGGACGATGCCACCAGCAGCGTGGACACGCAAACAGAGTCCGAAATTCGCGAGGCACTACAAGCGATGATGGGCGCACGCACGACGTTCGTCATCGCCCACCGCATCCAAAGCGTGATGAACGCCGACCTCATCCTTGTCATGGACAAAGGGCGCATTGTTCAGCGTGGCACGCACGAGGAACTCATGCGCGTCGACGGCATGTACCGCCGCACCTATGACATGCAAGCGCGTATCGAAAGCGAACTAGAACAGGAGCTAAGCCGTGTCGGATAACCACTACGGTTTTGAAGAAGAAGAGTTTCACACGTCGCTGAACAGCAGCACACTACTGCGGATTTTGGGACAGCTGCGTCCCCATTGGCAGATGGCATTAGGCTTTATCGTTACGGTGGGCATGGTTGCCTTCACCGAAGCGTTTATGACGCGCTTGGGCGCAATGGTCATCGACGAAGCCATTCTCGCCAACAACCGCGACCGCCTTATCGACATCATGGCAGTCTATGCCGCCACGTACGTCGTTCTCGCCGTCTGCGTGTATATCTTCATCGCGCTAGCGGGCAAGCTGGGGCAGCGCGTCACGTACGACCTGCGCAAGCAAATGTTCAACCACTTGCAAGACCTATCGCTACGATATTACAACAAGACAGCGGTCGGCTGGATTATGTCGCGGGTCAACTCTGACAGCGAGCGCATCGCCGACCTCGTGTCATGGGGGCTGCTGGACGTAACTTGGGCGGTGATGAACATGACAGCGGCGTTTGCCTTTATGCTCAGCATAAATTGGCAACTGACGTTGGTGGTGCTGCCCATCGTGCCAGTGCTGCTTTACATCGCCAACTGGTTTAAGAAGCGCATTTTGGTGCATTACCGCGAGGCACGTCGCTACAACTCCAAAATCACAGGCAGCTACAACGAGATGATTACGGGCGTGCGCGTGATTAAAGCACTCAACCGCGAAGACAGCGCGTTGGCGGAGTTTGGCGTAAATACGCGCCTGATGTACACCTCTAGCTACAAAGCTGCGTGGTATTCCGCGCTGTTCTTGCCGAGCATCTACATGACCAGCGCGTTGGCGGTCGGCGCGGTGATGATTGTCGGCGGCATTCAAATCGAAAACGCCGTGACCACAGGCATGACCATCGGCGGTGTAAACGCCTTCATCGGCTACATCACCTTCATGATGTGGCCCGTGCAAGACCTTGCCCGCGTTTACGCCGAAATGCAGCACGCTATCGCCTCTGCCGAGCGCGCCTTTAGCTTGATTGACGCGCAGCCGGACATCGTCAACCGCGAGCAAGCGCAAGAACTTGGCACGATTGAGGGGCAAATCGTCTTTGACAACGTCACTTTCTTCTACGATGACAACAAGGACGTGCTGGAGAATTTCAACCTCACCATCAACGTGGGCGAAACCATCGCGCTGGTCGGCGCGACCGGCAGCGGCAAAAGCACCATTGTGAACTTACTGTGTCGCTTCTATGAGCCATGTGAAGGGAGCATCCTCATTAACGGGCGCGACTACAGGGAGTACACGCTGCAGTCGCTGCACAGCAAGCTAGGGATTGTGTTGCAAACGCCGCACTTGTTTCGTGGGACAATCGCCGACAACATCCGCTATGGTCGGCTGGAAGCAACGCGCGCCGAGATTGAGGAAGCCGCCAAGCTAGCAGGCGCGCACGAGTTTATCAAGACGTTTGAAAAGGGTTACGACGAGGAGGTCGGCGAAAGCGGCGTGCTGCTCTCTACAGGACAAAAACAGCTCATCAGCCTTGCGCGCGCCATTCTCGCCAAGCCTGAGCTGTTCATTATGGACGAGGCAACCAGCAGCGTAGACACGCTGACGGAAGACCTTATCCAGCGCGGCATGGAGGCGGTCATGCGCGGGCGCACGAGCATCGTCATCGCGCACCGCCTCAGCACGATTAAGAGCGCAGACCGCATCATCGTGCTGGAGCGCGGCAAAATCATCGAGCAAGGCTCGCACCGCGAGCTTATCTTGCAGCGCGGGCATTACTACAATCTCTACACCAAGCAGTTCCGCAAGGAACGTGAGCAGCGTTACGAGCAAGCGTTACAAGACACGCTCGCCTAGCCCCTATGCCCACAAAAGCGCGGGAAACGTTAGCCCGCGCTTTTGTGTCGTCAGCGGATGCTATGTCTGCTTTAGGCGCACAAAGTGCGTGTCTTTGACCTTCTTCACGTCTAACAGATTGGGATGCGCTTGCACAAGCATCAGCAGCTGGCGATGTCCGTAAGTGCGCGCGTCAAAGCTGGGGTCAAGCTGGCGCAGCGCGCTGCCCATTGCCGAGAGCGGTGTCCAGCCGTCCTCGTCGCGGTTGGTTTGCTCAAGTGCGTCGCGGAAAAGCTGGCGCAGTGCTTTGAGCTGCTTATCGCTGATGCTTTTGGGTTTGTCTGCCACAGGCGGCACGAGGTTTTCGGTGTAGACAAACACGTTGCAAGCGTTAACGAACGAGCGCGGCGTGTTTTCGCGCCCGATACCCATCACGAACAGGCTTTTCTCGCGAATGCGCGTGGCTAGCCGCGTGTAATCGCTGTCGCTTGAGACAAGGCAGAAACCTTCGATGGTCGTGGTGTGCAGAATGTCCATCGCGTCGATAATCATTGCGCTATCGGTGGCGTTCTTGCCCACCGTGTTACGAAATTGTTGAATAGGCGTGATGGCGTAGGTTTGCAACGTGTCCTTCCAACTTTTCATCTGTGGCTCTGTCCAGTCACCGTAGATGCGGCGGATGGTCACTAAGCCATATTTGCCTGTTTCTTTGAGCATCTCCTCAATGAGCGTCGCCTGCGCGTTGTCGCCATCAATCAACATGGCAAGGCGCAGTTCTGGCGCAGCTTGTGCGTTTGACATATCACTTTCCAGTGTGTGTGAAATCCATAGGCTTATTTTAGCATAATTTGCCGCGCGCTTAACCTACTGCCCTACAACAGCGACGCGAAAGCCAAGCGTGCCGTAGCGTGAATCCGGCGCAAGCGCGGCACGCGCGGTGACGCGCACGGCTTCGGCACGGCTGGAACAAGAGCCACCTTTAGCGAGATAGAAGTCACGCTTGTTCGGGTCAGCGTCGCGCTTGTTTTTGCTCAACGTCCACTCCCAGCAGTTGCCCGACATGTCCATGACCTGAAAAGGACTTGCACCCAGCGGAAACATCTTCACCGACGTGATGCTGCGTATGCGCGTCTGGCGCGCATTACAAGCATCGCGCGAGAACGTGTTGCCATAGGGATAGCGTCGCCCGTCGTCGCCTTGCGCCGCACGCTGCCACTGCGGCTCGGTGGGCAGGCGAATGGTCAGCCCCGTCTTAGCACTCAGCCACAGGCAAAACGCCATTGCCTCGTACCAAGACACGTTCACACGCGGATAATCGCCTACTGGGGTGTGACGTTCTAGCGGCTTGGGGTAAGCACGATGCCATGCCTTCGCCTCTTCAGAGAACAGCCACCACCGCTCTTCGTTGTAGCCATCAGGCGCGTCGATGAACTTCTGAAATTGGGCATGCGTGATGGGATACTTGCTGATGCGGAAAGCGTCGACGTGATACACCACGCGATGTTTGCCCTCGTATTCAAGCGTTACT
This sequence comes from uncultured Anaerolineae bacterium, assembly GCA_938022205.1. Taxonomy (GTDB): domain Bacteria; phylum Chloroflexota; class Anaerolineae; order Aggregatilineales; family Phototrophicaceae; genus JANWYT01. The sequence continues at coordinate 106,527 of CALIEB010000001.1, forward strand.
TCGCCTTCCGGAATGTCGCACCACAACAAGCTCGGGGCAATGCGCTGTGAAAGGTAGAGCGCAAGTTGGTCAGGGTCATAGTCGGGAAACTCCTGAATAAACGTTTCAAATGCTTTGATGCCTAGCTCAAACGTTGCGCGCTTCTTAACCAACGTTTTCACCTGTTGATAGGCTTGGTCAGCGCGCTGCTTGTAAGCGCGCGCGTCTATGCTGCGGCGCACGTCTTCTAGCCATTGGCAAAGATCGACCACCGGCGAGGTCACTCCCGCAGCTTCTGCCATCTCCAACAAATACAAGGCAGTGTCGGTATCACCGCGTTCCAACGCCGCGCTGACATCCTCAACGACTGTTTCCGGCACAAAGGTCACGGGGTTAGGATACGCCTGTATGAACTGCGTTGGCACGCTTAAGCGCGTGCTGTACTGCTTTTTCTTGTCATAAAGGGCGTGCTCGGTAGCGGTCAACCAATCTTTAAGTGTTGCCAACGCTTTTACAGTCAAGCCGGCGCGCGCGTCCACATAAGACTTGGTCAGCATGTCGGAAGGCACGTCGCACGGCGCAATTAAAATTGGCAGGATACGCTTGCCCTTTGCGCGCGCAATCGTGTATTCTTCTTGGCAATACTTAGAGCTGAGCGTGTTAGGCGACACGAGCAGCACGAACACGTCGCACCACTCAATATGCTTCAAGATTTCTTGCCACCAGTCTTGACCAGCCTTAATGTGCAGGTCATACCAAACATGATAAGGTGCAAGATAAGGCAGCAATTGCGTGCAATACATAAGGTCAACACGCGGATAGCACACAAAAATACGCAGCATCATTGAACCTCCCGCATATATGACTTACTAAATGAAACACTTAACAAGCTATTATAATACCGTCTATAAAAGCATGAATGAAATAGCCCTATGCTTAATATGATTGTAACATGAAAATGCAAACGACGCGCTCACTTCGTTTTAATCGCTGGCATATGCTAGGATGGGGCTTGCGCTTGTGGCTGGTGTGGCAAGTACTTCAGGTGCTAACGCCGATGAGCGCGCGCGCCATCATCAGCGAGCAGCACACCGTTGACACGCAAAAGCCGCACGTTTGCGTTCACACGCGCCTCGTTGACGAGGTGTATGAGACCAAAATCCAGCGGTCGCTTGAGCTGGTGCGGGAAATGGGCGCGACAACCATCGTCGAGTTTTTCCCTTGGGCGTATTTTGAAGGGCAGCGCGGGCGATACGATTGGAATCGCACCGACACGATTTTGCGCCACGCCCGTAGTCAAGGGCTGCGGGTGATTGCGCGCATGGGCTTCGTGCCGCATTGGGCGCGTGAAAATGCCCCTTTCAGCACGTCAAACACGCTTGCGCCCACCGCTTACCCCGACTTCGCGCGTTTCGTCGCAGCGTTTGCCGCGCGCTACGCCGACACCGTGTATGAGGTTATCATCTGGAACGAACCCAATCTTGCACTAGAATGGGGCTACCAGAGCGTTAGCCCTGAAGATTATGCGGCACTGCTGGCAACCGTCTATCCTGTGGTCAAGGCTGCCGCGCCTAACGTACAAGTGCTAGCGGGTGCGCTCGCGCCCACGCTTGAACCAGAAGGCAGCCCGCACGCTATGAACGACCTGCATTATCTCACGCGCCTCTACGAAGCGGGCGCGGGCGCACACTTCGACGTGCTAGCGGTACATACTTACGGCTTTCGCCAACCCGCGCTAGCAGACCCCGCGCCTGACGTGCTGAACTTTCGCCGCGTTGAGCTGCTGCGCGCCATTATGGAAAGCTACGGTGATGCCCACAAGCGCATCGCTATCACCGAGTTCGGCTGGAACGACAACCCGCGCTGGCTGCACGGCGTGCGCCCCGCTCAGCGCGTGCAGTACACGCTCGAAGCGTTTCAGTGGGCAGAGGCGCACGACTGGCTCGATGTGGCGTGCGTGTGGGTGTTTCGCACGCCCGCGCCCGCCTTTGCTTATCCCGACAACTTTACGATGGTGACCACCGACTTTCAGCTCAAACCCATTTATCACGCGCTAAAGGCGTATGCCCGCGCTCACACCCCACAGGAAAGCCTATGGTTACCCCCGCCCGCCTCCGACTAGCTGCCCTTGCTGTTTTGCCGCTGGGCGTGTTGCTGCTGGCGTGGTTAGGGCTGCGCTATGCGCCGCAAAGCGCGCCAACGCCCACCGCGCTGCTGGCGGACAGCGTGCTGCGCGTGGGTGTGGATGCTAGCTTCGCGCCCTTCGCCCGCGACGTAGGCGGCACACTCGAGGGCTTTGACATTGACCTCGCGCATGCCCTTGCCGACAAGCTCGGCGTGCGCGCCCAGTTCGTTGTCATCAGCTTCGACGCGCTGTACGATGCTGTTGTGACCGACCGCGTGGACATCGTCATCTCCGCGCTGGTGGTCAATCCCGCCCGCACGCGCGAAGTGCGCTACACCCGCCCCTACTTTGACAACGGCATGGTGCTGGTCAGCCCTGCTGAACAGCCTATCCGCGAGACCGCCGACCTTGCAGGCAGAACGCTGGCGTTTGAGTATGGCAGCGAGGCGGAAACACAGGCACGCCGCTGGTTGCGCGGCATCGCCGAAGTTGTCGCCATGCCCTATGAGCTGCCGGAGTATGCGCTTGACGCGCTGCGCCTGGGCGTTGCCGAAAGTGCCATCGTCGAACACACGACGCTGCGCCTTTACCTACGCCAGCATCCGACATGGCAGCCGGCGCAGCTCGCCGTCACCAAGAGCGAATACGCCGCCGCCGTGCGCGTCGACCGTCTCGCGCTGTGGCAGGCGGTGCAAGATGCTCTTAACGCGCTGTTTGACGATGGTACAATAGCGGCATTGCTGAAAAAATGGCTGTGAAAGGGACAGGATGGCGCACATTGGCATTGACGCACGGCTGACCGCCTATCGCACCGGCGGCATCAGCACGTACACACGCCGCCTTGTCGAAGCATTGGCGGTACGCAGCCTGCCACACCGCGTGAGCGTGCTGCACAGCCGCAAAGCGCGCGAGCGCGTTGGCACGCCGCTAAGAGCGATAACGCTCTGGACACCACCGCACCACCGCCTCGAGCGGCTTGCCCTGAGCGTGGAGCTGCTGCCGCGCAGGCTTGACCTGCTGCACAGCACGGACTTCATTCCGCCGCTCAAAGGCGCGAAACGCCACATCATCACCGTGCATGACCTCACGTTCTGGCACTACCCGCAGTATCTGACCGCCGACAGCCGCCGCTACTACAACGGGCAAATTCGCCAAGCGGTCGCCCAAGCCGACCACATCCTCAGCGTCAGCCACGCCACCAAAGCCGACCTTGTCGACATTCTCAACGCCCCGCCTGACAAGATAAGTGTCGTCTGGCACGGCGTAGACCCCGCCTATCGCCGCCTCGCGCCCGAAGAAACCGCCGCGAGGCTGGCGGCTTTGGGGCTGCCGTCATGCTATTTGCTGCACGTCGGCACATGGGAGCCGCGCAAAAACCTCGTCGGGCTAGCGCGTGCCTATCGCACGCTGCAAGCACAACAGCGCGACCTGCCGCCGCTGCTGTTGGTGGGCAGGGTCGGCTGGCATTACGACGCGCTGCGCGCAGACATCGACGTGCTGGGTTTAGGCAACGCGCTGCTGTGGCGCGACGACATCGGCGACAACGACCTGCCCTACGTTTACAACGGCGCGCTCGTCGCGGTCACTGCGTCATTTTATGAGGGTTTCGGCATGCCTGCGCTAGAAGCAATGGCGTGCGGCGTGCCTGTGGCGGTCAGCGCGCGCTCATCGCTGCCCGAAGTAGTGGGCGAGGTCGGCATCACATTCGACCCTGACGACAGCGACAGCATCGCCGCCGCGCTGGCACAAGCTACCAACGACAGCGCGTGGCGGGCGCGCGCCACAGCCGACGGTATCGCCCGCGCCCAAGCGTTCAAGTGGGAAGACTGCGCGCGCCAAACTTTCGCCGCCTACGAACGCTTGCTTTAGACAAGGAGCAGCCTATGCGCATTTTGATGGTGACGACCAGCCCGCCTTATCCGGCGACAAGCGGCGGCGCGCTGCGCGCCTTCGGGATTCTCAAAGGCTTGGTGCTGGCTGGGCATGAAGTCAGCCTGTTCACACTGGCGGACGCGCCGTTAAACCCCGCGCTGACGACGCTTTGCGCACACACGTTTAGCCAGCCTGTGCCGCGTCGCACGCGCATACAGCGGCTGCGCACGCTACTGTTGAGCGGCGACGCAGACATCGCGCATCGCCTATACAGCAAACGAGCTGCCGACGCGCTGGCGCAGGTGCTACACGAACACACCTATGACATCGTGCAGTACGAAGGCATCGAAGCAGGCTGCTATTTGCCGATTGGCAAGCGCGCTGCGCCCCACAGCCATCACGTCTTTGACACGTTCAACGCCGAAGCCCAGCTGCAACACACCATCTACACCATCGAACGCGCTCAACCGCGCCGCCTGCCGATGGCGGTTTACTCGTGGCTGCAAAGCCGCCGCATCGCCCGCTACGAGGGCATGCTGTGTCGTCTCGCGGATGCGGTATGCGCGGTGTCAGAAGAGGATGCCGCGCTGCTCGCGCCCTACCGCGACGACCGCCGCATTCACATCGTGCCGAGCGGCATCTGGGTAGACAGCTATCAAGACGGCATGCCCACCGCGCTACAGCAGCCCGCGCTGGTCTTCACGGGCAAAATGGACTATCGCCCCAACGTGGACGCGGTACAGTGGTTTTGTGACGCAATACTGCCCAAGCTCGAGGGCGCACACCTATATATTGTCGGACAGCAGCCCGCCGCCAGCGTGCAAGCACTCGCCGGCGCGCGCGTGACCGTCACCGGCAGCGTGCCAAGCGTGCTGCCCTTTCTTTACGGCGCACAAGTGTACGTCGCCCCGCTGCGCATGGGCAGCGGCACGCGCCTGAAGCTGCTTGAGGCGATGGCGTGCGGGTGCGCGATTGTCGCCACGACACTGGCGGCGGCAGGCTTGACACAAGAAGCCGACAGCGCGCTGGTCATCGCCGACGACGCAGACGGCTTCGCCGCCGCAGTACGCGCCTTACTGGTTGACCCCGACCGCCGCGCGGCGTTGGGGGAAGCAGCGCGCGCTTGCGTGCGCCAGCGTTTCGACTGGAGCGTCATCGTGCCGCGCCTGCTAGCGGTCTATGCGGAGCTAAGCGCATGAACCGCGAGGCACTCGCACAGCGCAACCGCCAGCTCGCAGAAGCCTTCCACAGCACGCCCATGCGCCACTACGTGCGGCGCGCGTTGCTGCATGGACTGGCGAGCGTGCCGTTTGACCCGCTCTACACGCGCGCGCGGCGGGTGCTGTTCATTAAGCCTGACCACATCGGCGACCTGCTGCTGGCAACTCCCGCCTTTCGCGCGCTCAAAGCTGTCCAACCCAACACGGAAATTCACGTCTTAGCGGGCGCATGGGCAAGTGACATCCTCGAAAACGTGCCAGAGGTCGACCAAGTGCTAACATTGGCGTTTCCGGGTTTCGACCGTCGCCAAACGCGCAAGCATCCGCTCGCGCCCTATTGGGAGCTGGTGCGCGCCTCGCGCCTGCTGCGGCATATTGGCTACAGCGCGGCGGTCGTCATGCGTCCAGACCATTGGTGGGGCGCGGCATTGACGCACATGGCGGGCATCCGCGAGCGCATCGGTTGCGACCTGCCGGACGTGCAACGCTTCTTAACGCGGCGTGTGCCGTATCGACGCGAGCATGTCGTGCGGCAAAACTTACGCCTCATCGAGCATTGGACAGGATTTTTGGACACGCGTGACATCGTCTACCGCCTTGACCCTAAGCCCAGCGACCGCCAACATCTCAACGCGCTGCTGAAAGAGCGCGGGGTTGCGCCCGACGCACCGCTCATCATCATTCACGCCGGCGCAGGCACGTGGGTCAAGCGTTGGGAGAACAAAAGTTGGGCGCAGGTTGCCAGCGCGCTCAGCGAAGAAACGCGCGCCCACATCGTGTTCACAGGCAGCGCGTCCGAGCGCGGCAGCGTCTTCGCCATTCAACAGCACATCCCGCAAGCAACGCATAACCTCGCGGGCGACTTGACACTAGGACAGCTAACGGCGTTGTGTGCGCGAGCGCGCTGCGTGCTGGGGGTAGATAGCGGTCCCCTGCACATCGCCGCTGCGGTTGGCACGCCCACCGTCGCACTGTTCGGGGCGGCTGACCCGGTGGAGTTTGCCCAATGGGGCGACCGCAAAAAGCACCTCGTGCTAACGTCGACCATCGGCTGCCGCCCCTGCCGTGTGCTAGACTGGGGCGACGACGCGCCGGAAAATCATCCGTGCATGCGCGAGATTACGCTAGGCGACGTGCTGGAAGCGGCGCGGCGTGTCCTGCACACTGACTAGTCAATCACGATGTCCTCTAAGCCCTCTTCAGGCGCAGGATACGCTAGCGGCATCGTCTCAAGCGTTTCGACAATCGTCTGCATGATGGCGTAGTTGCGATACCACTTTTTGTTCGACGGGATGATGTGCCAAGGCGCGTGCGGCGTGTGACAGTACGTGAACACGTCCTCGTAGGCGCGCATGTAGTCTTCCCAACGCGCCCGCACGCCCAAATCGCCCTTTGAGAACTTCCAGTGCTTTTCGGGTTTAGCTAGCCGCTCTTCAAAGCGTTTCTTCTGTTCGTCCTTGCTGATGTTGAGGTAAAACTTGAGAATGGTCGTGTTGGCAGCCGCGAGCAGTGCCTCAAAGGCGTTAATGTGGTCATAGCGCGCCCGCCAAACAGGCTCTGGCACCAGCTCGTTGACGCGCACCACCAGCACATCCTCGTAGTGGCTGCGGTTGAAGATGCCAATCATGCCCTTAGGCGGCGTTTGGCGATGCACGCGCCAGAGAAAATCGTGCGATAGCTCTTCGGCGGTCGGCACTTTGAAGCTGGTGACGCGCACGCCCTGCGGGTTCACACCCTGAAAAATCGCCTTAATCGTGCTGTCCTTGCCGCCGCCATCCATCGCCTGCAGCACAATAAGCAGCGCGTGCTTGCCTTGCGCGTACAACATGTCTTGCCGCGCGATGAGGCGTTGTTGCAAGGCTTGGGTCTTCGCAACGGCTTCCTTTTCGTTGATGCCGCCGTCAAAGCCAGCGGGATAATCCGCCAGCGAAACGGGCTGCCCATAGGGTGGGCGGTGTAAAAAGCCAGTCATCCCTAAAAGTCCTCCTCGCTTTGCGGCGCGACCGTCACGGTGTGTTCGTTGCGATAGGTCACCATGCCCGCGCCCGCTCCTTTAATTTTCCGCACGTGCTTGACGCGCGTCACGTCGACAATCACCCGCGCTTCGCTGCGTGCCGCGCTGTAATAGGCGACCACCGCCGCCACCCGCTCAATCAGCTCCGATGGAATGGCACGCCCATCGTCGCGTATCACGCCGTGCGCGCCCGCCACGCCACGCGCGTGCAGCCACAGGTCGTTGGGTTTGGCGTGCTTAAACGTGACCTGTTCGTTTTGCTGGCTGCTGCGTCCCACCCACGCCACATAGCCATCTTTGACGAGGCGCAGCGGCCCCGTGCGCGCGCCACCCATGCGCCGCAGCGGCTTGGCAGTGCGATACCAGCCGCGCGCATAAAGCGCGTGCAGCACATCGTCAACTTCTGGGTAGCTGGCGGCAAGCTGAAGGTCGACCTCCAGCTGCGCTACATAGTCAAGGTCACGCTGGACTTGTTCGATGCGTTGCGGCACGGCTTGTTGGGCACGCTTGGCACGATTGTAGCGGTCAAAATAGCGTTGCGCGTTCTCTAAAGGCGTAAGCGCGGGATCGAGAGCAATGGTCAGCGGCTCGCCTTCCGGGTCATATTGCGCGATAAGCTCGGTTTGCCCGCGCTTGAGCGTGTACTGATACGCTAAGATGAGTTCGCCGCTGTGCTGAAGACGCTCACGCTCGCTGTCGTCTTTTAAGCCCGCCTCTAGCGAGGCTTTCTTGGCGTTGAGCTTGGCGCGCGCCTCATCGATGGCGGCTTGCACGGGCTTCTTGATTTCGTTATAAGCATCCGCCCCTGTCGGCGCGCCGTAAAAAGCAGTCAGTGCCGCGCTCATGCTCTCGGTAGCGCGCCAACCGTCGACGTGCGTGACAGGATAGGCACTGAAGGCTTGCACGCGCCCATCGGCTTCGACCACGCCTGCTTGCCACGCACGTTGGCGCAGCGGCTCTAACACCGCCTGCAGCGCGTCATAAAGCGTCGCAAGGTTAAGCGCGTGCGCGGGCTGCTTGGGGTCACCGCAGGCACGAAAGACTGCCTCGCGCGCCAGCAGCGGGCTAACGCCTGCGAGGGTCGCCGCCAGCACCTGCGCCGCCTTGCGCCCCTCACCTGCTTGGGCAAACGCCGTCTCAAGCTGCGCTGACGTGAGCGTGAACGGGTTTAGCTTGTGGTCTTGGGCAGGCGGCGGCGTGTAGGGATGATTGGGCAAGCTAACGCGGTAGCGGTTCTCGTCCGCACCCACGCGGCGAATGCACTCTACAATGGTGTCGCCTTCCAGCAGCAGCAAGTTAGCGCGCCGCTCCATGACTTCGGCAACCAGCGTGAACGCGCCCGCCTTGCTCTCAAAGTGCAAGTTCAGCACGCGCTCTAGCGGCGGCTGGCTAACATGTGTTAAACCGCCGCCCTCCACCAATCGCCGCAACAGCAAGCCAAGCTGCGAGGGCTTGGTCACGCCGCGTCGCAGCTTCTCCCGCAGCAAATACACGCGCGGCATCGCGCTTTCTGCGCTCAAATAGAGGTAGCGGCGCGCACGATGCGCGTAAATTTCTAGCCCCACGCTGTGCGCGTCTACGTCGATAACATCTTGCACGCGCCCGCCGACCAGCTCATCAAGCCACTCATCGACCAATGCCGCGACGGTGAACGTGTCAAAGTACATGGCGCGGTTTAATGCTCAAGCAGATAGACGAGAATATCCGCCAATTCTTGTTGTGAAAGCCGCTGGGGATAGTTGGCAGGCATCGACGCGGGATAACCTTCGACAACGTACGCTGTCGGGTAAATCACCGACTCATAGAGATAGGCGGCGGCGGTCAAAGGCGGTCGGCGCGTGGCGGCGCGCTCACCCACGCCCTCCAAGCTGGGAGCAACCGCGCCCGAGCCGATGATGTGGCAGGCGTAGCATTCGTAGGTTTGGTAAACCAGCGTCTCCCCGCGCTGTGCGTCGCCTATTGCCAGCAGCGGCTGTACAACGTCCATGTAGGTTGCAGCAGTTAGCTGCTCTTCGTCTGTGCCGACGTGCTGTGTCGAGGCAATCACAAAGGCGATGGCGAAAAACGCTAACACGACCGCGACCACCGCCACCGTAAAAACCAAAGGCAAACGCGAAGGCGCGCTGCTTGGTGTCTGTGTTTCAGTCACGCATTTCTCCCTTATAGCAAACGGTCAACAATCATCGCTAGAAACAGCAGCGCAAGATACATTGACGAATACTTGTAGACCGTGCGCGCCATTGCCTTGCTCTTGACTTGGATGAGGCGCGCCGACAAGAAAATTAGCCCCGCGCCGAGCAAGAACGCGCTGACAACGTAGAACCAGCCGAGCATTGGCTCAATCGGCATCAACAGCCCCAAAGCGGGCAGCAACGTAATCAGCATCAGCTGCACGGAATAGAGCAGGATTTGCCAGCGTGTGGCTTCTTCGCCGCGTGCGACGGGCATCATCGGCACGTTAGCAGCGGCGTAGTCCTTGTTGACCAAAATCGCCAACGCCCAACTGTGCGGCGGTGTCCAATAGAAGACGATGGCGAACAAGACGAAGGCCTCAATCGCCAGCGTGTTCGTGACCGCCGCCCAACCAACTAATACGGGGATTGCGCCCGCGCCGCCGCCGATGACGATGTTCGCCACAGTGTTACGTTTCAGCAGCAGCGTGTACAACACGACGTAATAGACCGCGCCCACGAACGCCAAGAACGCCGCCAGCCAGTTGACGAACACGCCCAAAATTAGCACTGCCCACGCCACCAACGCCAGCCCAAAGAGCAGCGCGTTAATCGGCGCGACCCGCCCCGAAGGGATAGGACGGCGTGCCGTGCGCTGCATCAGGCAGTCCATGTCGCGGTCAATGTACTGGTTAAGTGCGCTCGCGCCGCCCGCCGCCAGCACGCCGCCCAACGCGGTCGGCAGCAGCACACCCAACTCGGGCATGCCGTTGGCAGCGACAAACATTGCGGTAATCGTGGTGAACACCAACAGCGAGACGATGCGCAGCTTCATCAGCTCGCGGTAAGCGCGCAGCACCTCGCCAAAGTTTACGCGCTCTCGGATTGCAGCTGCCATACCGCTCCCTTGAGGGTGATATGTCCCATGTTGAAGGCTTCAATCGCGCTCAAAACGACCAAAATGCCCCAAGTTGCCGCCGCCATCGTGACATGCGCCGCACTCCAGAAGGCATTCGCCACGCTCAAGACGTAAAGCGCGCCAACGGCGACTTGCAAGACGTACGCCACAAACGCCGCCACCACCAAATAGCGCATGAGCTTCTCGCGCTGCGCACGCCAGACCTGCACGAGCAGCAGCAAGAGCGTGACCCCAAACGCCGCCACCGCCAAGCGGTGGAACATGTGAATGAGCGCAAGCTGCCCCTGTGCTATTGGCAGCACCTCGCCGCCACACAGCGGGTAGTCTGTGCATGCCAGCGTTGCCCCAGAGCCACGCACGAGCGCGCCCGTCAGCATAATCACCAGCGCGAATGCCGTGTTGACATAGACCAACGCCGCCGCCTGCTGGGCTTGTGGGGTTGCGGATTGTACGACAGGGCGGTGGCGCGTCGCCACGCTTGCCACCAGCAGCGCGCCCAACAGCAGCATCGACACGCCCAGATGCAACGTCACGAACGTGGGCGGCAGCTCCATCACCACGACCAACGCGCCCAGCGCGCTTTGCACGACGAACAGGAACGCGGCAATCAGGGCGAAGTTCAGCGCGGTGACATTCCAAGCGCGGTAGGCACGCCAGCCTGTAGCCAGCGTCCCCAAGCCAAACAAGCCAATCAACAAAGCGAACAAGCGGTGTAGCCACTCAATCCACGCGGTCACGTTGTCTAGGGGTGGGAAAATCGTGCCGTTGCAAAGGGGCCAGTCGCTGCCGCACCCCAGCCCGCTGTCGGTCACGCGCACCACCGCGCCGAAGACAATCAAGCCGAAGGTCAGCAACGCCGTTGCCGTTGCCATGACAAAGAACGGCTGGGTTCTTGCCGAAACAGATACTTGCATGACGTTTTTGTCCTATACGCTAACGCTCGTTGTGTCTCATCAAAAACGTTTATTCTTGGCGTTCTTCGCTAGGTGTCAGCGAGGTGCTGGCGTTGGGTTGACGACGCACCGCTTCAACGGAACGACTGCCCAGCCAAATCAAGCCCGCCAACGTCAAGCCCGCGCCTAACACGTTCACGATAACAAAAATAATCCAAAAGAACAGCTGATTGGTTTGTTCGGGCGTGGCAGCAAACACCGACCCGTTGGGGTCTGTCGTCTGAATAATGACGGGAACTTCGGGGAAAACCCGCGCCGTCAGCGCGCCGCCTGCCAGCATCACCACCACTAAGACCGCTAAAATGACCAAGCCTCTCACAAGCGTTACTCCTTCGTTGTGCTGATTGCGCCAAACGCCTTGATTGTACCGCGTGGCACAAATAGCGTAAATCCTAGATTAGGCTAGCTCTTGCAGCATTTTGTCAATTTGTTTGTCGGCGGCATCGCGCTTGTTTTCGGCGGTGCGGATGGCGCGTTGGATCGTCTCCAAACGGTCTTCAGAGTCATCAAGCTGTTTGAGGAAACGGGCGCGCAAGCGGTCATCGGCTGTGCCTTGCCGCAGCGCGTTCAGGCTCTCGCGCCATTGCGCCTGCTGTTGGTACACGTCGGCACGCTCGTCGCGCAGGCGTTTAAGGTGCGCGTCAAGCGTTTCGCGCTGGCGATAAAGTTCCGTCAAACGCAACAGCCGCTCGTGCGTCTTGCTGTCCACGCGCCTATCGGCAAGGTATTTCTCAAAGAAAGCGTGGTTCAACGCAGAAGTTTGTATGAACGTGTGGCGCAAGCGACGCAGCTTGTACCGCCACTCGGACACGCCCTTGCTGGGCAAAGGCACACGCCACCGCCACACGTCCGCCGTCGCTTCGGGCTGCGGCGTATCGAAAAGCTCGTAACCCTCGCGTAAGGGTGCGTTGCTCACCTCGAGAAGGATATTCTGCGCGGCGGTGGTCTTGTTTTCTAGCCAGATGCTGCACGTTTCCACGTCGTAGTAGTCTTCAATAAGCGTGCTGCGGTCAAAGCGCAAGCTGACAAACTCCAGCGTGCGATGTGTATCGCGCCGCGCCACCACCGCCTGCTCCACCGAAAACGGCAGGTAGAGCTTCTCGTTAGGCTTGGTGAAAGGCAGCATCGTCTCGCCACGATAGACCCCATCCTCAACGACCGTGACCGGTCCTCTGTCCAGCGTGAGGGCACTAGCGTTCTCAAACGCCAGCACTACCAACGGATGCCTGCTGTGCTTGTCGGGGTTGTAGAGCAGCTGGCGTTCATACTGCACACCAATCGCCAAAATCGGCACCAACGCCGAATCGCCACGCTTCACACTGATAGGAGTCGTCACCTGATATTGGAAGGCATCGCCCGCGTCCTGTGTAACCGTTTCAGGCTGGAACGCTTGCAAAACAGCGTCGCTTTCCGCCGCGCTAAAGCGTGGTGCGAAGCCGTCGTCGTCGGACACGCTGGTAACGGCAAATGCCGCGGTTTTCGCTGCGAAACGCTTGTCCAAGACAGTTACAGGCGGCAGCTCTGGCTCGCCGAGCGTGGCTCGCTTGGGGGTTGTGCTGTTATACAGGTCGTAGACGAACGAGATAGGGCTGCCCGCCACGAACGTGATGCGCACGTTCTCAAGGTCTTCTTCAAGGCGATTGTCAAAGATACCCCAGCCCTGCAGTGTGGCGCGCCCGCCGTTACCCTCTTTGTCCGCTTGCGCAATGATGCGATAGGAGACGCGCCACAACGGGCTAGGCGCAACGTAGAAGGCGACGAGTTGGTGCTTGCCCTCGCTCATCTGCAAGTTAACAACGCAGCGGCTTTCTTCGCGGCGGCTCGTGTCGAGAAAAAACGTGAGGTCTTTAGTGGTTTGCGCGTCGACAATCTTCAGCGTGCGCAAATCGTCCACAGGAATAAAGCGCACCAGCTCATCATGCCCCATGAACAGCAAGCGCGAGCTGCCCAGTTGGGTCTCGGTGCCGATGACAAAGCCGCCCATCGTGCGCAGCTTGCCGTCCTCGAGGAAGGCCAGCATGACCTCCCGCCCGCGCAAGTCGCGCACGAGGTCTTGCAGGCTTTGGTTGTCGGAAAGGTCGAACGCGCTCTGTTCGTAGGCATCACGCGGGGTTTGATAGGACATGCCCGTAACAGCCCCACCGCTGCGGTCAAACACCGTGAGGCTTTTCAGCACGTCATTGATGTCTTTGGTCTTGAAGACAAGGCGTATCTCGCGCCCCTCGACCGTTCCCTCGCGCACGAAGAAGCTCACGCCGTTCTTGTACATAATCAGCTCACGAATCGGTAACGTGTTCAACCCTTCCCCCTTGTTCGCTTAACCGAGCGGCGAGTCGTTGTCGCTCGCGTCCTGTGGCTCTTGCCTGTCGTCGTCTACCCCATCAAGCAGTTCGCCGCTCTGTGCTTGTGAACGTGCTAGCGCGCTGACACGTGGTAACAGCACAGTAAATGTCGTGCCTTTGCCCTGCTCGCTCTCGACCCAAACCTGTCCGCCGTGCATGTCCACCGCGTGCTTGACAATCGCTAGCCCCAAGCCCGTGCCTTCGATAGGCTGGGACTTGGGCTGTTTGACGCGGTAAAACTTTTCGAAGAGGCGCGGCAGCGCGCGCGGCGGTATGCCAATGCCGGTGTCCTGCACGGTAATGCGCACCGTGTCGCCGTCGTCAGCGCAGACAAAGCGCACTTCACCGCCCTCACGGTTGTACTTTACTGCGTTGCTCAACAAGTTCTGTAACACGTGCTGGATGCGGCGCACGTCTGCCTGCAGTGTTCCCACGCTCGGCGCAATCGTCACGCTGACCGTGAGCCTTTTTGCGGCAATCTCAGCGTCAAGCATGGTCAAAATGGTCTGCACCATCTCGCCGAGATGAACGTCGGCAACGTGCAGCGTGCGGTCATTTTCCAGCTGGGCAAACGCTAGCAAATCTTTGACCAATGCCAGCATCTTGTCGGCGTTGGCGGTAATCCGATCTAAAAACTTTTTTTGGCTTTCGTTCAGCGGTCCGACTTGCTGAATTAAATCCGCGTAGTGCAGCACCGCACCGAGCGGCGTTTTCATGTCGTGCGCAAACGTGTTAAGCAGCTCTAGGTTGTCGTCTTGGCTCATGTTCCTCCAACAGGTTGAAAGAGTTCAGGCAGTGTGTTCATCGCATGTGCCACGCGCGTGCCGTGCCACGTCAGCAACGAACCCTCGATTAGGTGGATACGCCCGTTGCGCGCTGCTGGCACGTCGAGCTTGGCAAAAAGCGGCACGTGTGACTCATCAAACGCAAACGGCTCATTCGGCAACACAATGACATCGGGCTGGCGCGCCTCAACTTCTTCCCACGTCACACGCGGGTAGCGCGTGTCGCGCCCCTGCACGCGGCGGTCGTCCGGCGGATAAGGCTCGGCGCGCCCCAAGTCCGCCGCTAGTGGGAACAGTCGCTCGCGGTCGGCGAACACGTTCATGCCGCCGCATACACGCAACACGTCATGCACGTAAGTGTCGGCGTTAATCGTCATGAGCGGGTTAAGCCAAATCGGCACGAAGACCTTGCAAGGGTTTTCCAACTCGCGCGCCTCGCTAATCGCGTTGAGCCAATCATACGTTTGTTCAATCACGCGCACGCGCGGGGCATAGGTGGTCTCGTCGAACGTGTACATGATGTTCCACAGCAAGTTTAGCACGTCCTGCACAGTTTTGGGAAATGTCACCCAAACCGGCACACCTGCCGCTTGCAAGGCTTCCGCGTCTTCGCGGCGGTTTTCTTCTTGGTTGACGATGACAAGGTCAGGACGTAGCTCAAGAATGCGCGCTATGTCTGGGTTCTTGGTGCCGCCCACAATCGGCAGTGCCGCCACCTTGTCGGCAGGAAACACGCAATATTCCGTCCGTCCCACCAGTCGCTGCCCCAGCCCCAAATCAAACAGCGTCTCCGTCATGCTAGGCACGAGCGACACGATGCGCTGCGGCGGCGTTTCGACGGGAATCTCTAAGGCTTGGTAATAGGCATGTTCAGACGTACTCATAGCGTTACCAATTGACTTCGTTCAGGTCCGACACTCACCATGCGAATTGGCACGCCGCACAGCTCGGCGACGCGACCAATGTATTTTAGCGCGTTTTCTGGCAGTTCGCTCGCTTGGCGCGCGTTACTAATGTTCTCTGTCCAACCCGCCAGGGTTTCGTAAATCGGCACGGCGCGCGCCTGCGCTTCGGCGGTGCTTGGGGGATATGCCATGCGCACGCCGTCCAGCTCATAGGCGACGGCAATCTTTAGTTCTTCAAAGCCACTCAGCACGTCGAGCTTAGTCAACGCCAGCTCAGTAAAACCGTTAATCGCCGCCGCGTAGCGCAGCATGACCGCGTCAAGCCAGCCGCAACGGCGCGGTCTGCCGGTGGTCGTGCCGAACTCGTCCCAAAAGTTTTCGCCGCTGCCGCGCAGGCGGTCGCCAATGGCGTTGTTCTGCTCGGTAGGCATGGGACCGCCGCCCACGCGCGTGCTAAACGCTTTGGCAACACCCAACACGCGCTCGATATGCGTCACGCCAATGCCTAAGCCCGTCAGCGAGCCACCTACCGTCGGTGAGGAGCTGGTCACGAAGGGATAGCTGCCGTGGTCAATGTCAAGCAGCGTGCCTTGCGCGCCCTCGCTAACGACCCGCGCGCCGGCTTGCAGGCGTTCGTGTAAGTAGATGCTGGTGTCGCGGATAAAAGGCTGCAGCTGCTGCGCTGCCTCGAGGTAGCGCGCCACGTTCTCTTCGATTTCGACCTGCTCAAAGCCGTCACGCGCCAGCTGTTCGTTGGCTTCCGCCAGCGCGCGCCGCAGCGCGTCCTCAAATGTCGTCAAGTTGAGCATTTCACCCACACGCAAGCCTTTGCGCGCCGTCTTGTCGAAATAGGCAGGACCAATGCCGCGCAGCGTCGTGCCGATTGCGCCTGCGCCGCGCTGCTGCTCACGTGCCTTGTCTTGGGCGATATGAGCAGGTGTGATGAGATGAGCGCGGCTGCTAACCAGCAGGTTGTCAGGCGTGATGGTCACCCCCATGCCGCGCAAATGGTCAATCTCTTTGACCAAGTTCAGCGCGTTGATGACCATGCCATTGCCCATGACCGCCACCACGTTGGCATGCAACACGCCCGACGGCACAAGGTGCATCTTATACACCGTGTCGCCGACCGCGACGGTGTGACCAGCGTTGTCGCCGCCCGAATAACGCGCCACAATGTCCGCTGACTTGGCGAACCAATCGACAAAACGCCCTTTGCCCTCGTCGCCCCACTGCGCGCCGATTAAGATGGTAACTGGCATATTGGCTCCTCGTCTGTTAGCTGCCGATGACGTAGCTTGCTACAGCTGCGGAAAGCAGGGCAACCCCCAAAGGCAGCGCGTCCTCGTCAAAATCAAAGCGCGGGTGATGGTGTGGATAGTTTAGTCCACGCGCCTCGTTGGCAGACCCCAAAAAGAAATACATGCCGGGGATGTCGCGCATGAACACGCCCACATCTTCCGCGCCCATCGTGCGCTCGTAGTGGAATGCCTCGCTCGGGTGTCCCAGCGCGCTGAAGACCTCGCGCACGCGCCCTGCCACATCTGGGTTGTTCATCACCGGCTCGGTGAGATAGGCGATGGTGACTTCACCCTTACAACCCATCGCTTCGGCTTGTGCGCGCACGATAGTGCGGATGCGCTCGTCCATCAGGCGCGCCACGTCCTCACTGAAAAAGCGCATCGTGCCGCTCAGCGTCACCTCTTCGGGGATAACGTTGGTCGCTGTGCCGCCGTGAATGGTCGTCATGGAGATGACCGCCGTTTTGATAGGGTCAACGTTGCGACTGACAACCGTTTGCAAGCTCATGATCACCTGCGCGGCGCACACAATAGGGTCAACGGCAGCGTGCGGCACCGCGCCATGCCCACCCTTGCCGGTGATGCGGATGTGAATGTCGGCACAGCCCGCCATCACCGCGCCGTCCGCCACGCCTAGCTGCCCGACAGGCATGGCATTCCACAAGTGCAGTCCCAACGCCACGTCGGGGCGTGGGTTCGTCAGCACGCCGTCGTCAACCATTGCCTGCGCGCCGCGCCCAATTTCTTCGGCGGGCTGAAAGACAAACTTCACGCGCCCCTTAAGCTGGTCACGATGGCGCGTCAGCAACTTGGCAACGCCTAAGGCAATGGCGGTATGTCCGTCATGCCCACCGGCGTGCATCTTGCCCGCTACCGTTGACGTGTATTCGGTGTCATTGGCTTCTTGGATGGGCAGCGCGTCCATGTCCGCGCGCACCAGCACAGTCGCACCGTCCTGGCTGCCTTCGAGAATGGCGACCACGCCGGTTTTGCCCACGCCGCGCTGCACTTCTAAGCCTAACGCCTCAAGCTGTTCGGCGACAATGCCCGCCGTGCGCACTTCCTCAAACCCTAGTTCAGGGTGGCGGTGGAAGTCACGCCGCAGCGCGACCACTTCTTCGCGCAATGCCTGCGCTTCTTGCATAAAATCAATTGTCATAACGCCTCTTTTCGTCGTATTTTCAGCAACAAGTTACTGGTCAGCACGCCGCTGCCCTTTGGGCTTGCCACAATCGCAAGGCTCGTCGCCGTGCTTGTCGCAAGGGGCTTTGGCTTTGGCAGCAAGGGCGCGCAGCTCTTCAAGCGGCACGAGGTCTTCGCGCTGCACCACTTTATAGCCTACCTCGTCAATCATGACCGCCACCGCATCACGCAGCGGAAACACGTCGACCACCTTGCCCTCGCCAAAAGGCGTGCCAACCTGCTTGTTTTTGCGCGGCAAATGCTTGCGCGCTTCGACATACTGGTCGTACTCATAGACAAGGCAGCAGCGCAGTCGCCCGCACATGCCGGTAATCTCAATCGGGTTGAGCGAGATGCCTTGTGCCTTTGCCATCTTAATCGACACGGGGCTAAAGTCGGTCAAGAACGAGCTGCAGCAGCGTTCAATGCCACACGCGCCATAGCCGCCCATCAGCTTTGCCACGTCGCGGGGTCCGATTTGGCGCAGCTCAACGCGACTGCTAGGGAACAAGCGCGTGAGTTCGCGCTGTAGCCTAGACATGTCCACGCGGTCTTCGCAGGTATAAAGAAAGGTCAGCGCGGTGCCGTCGTAGTTGTACTGCGCCGCGACAAACTTCACGTCGTGATAGCGTCCGAGCGCGTCGGCACGCTCTTGACAAATGCTGAGGGCTTCGGGCTGCTTGGCTTCCCACTCTTGCCGCAACGCCATGTCGCGGGGGTTGGCGGGGCGCAAGATAGCGCGGTACTCCTGCTTGTCGTCACGCGGGGCAAAGCCCATGACTTGCCCCATCTGCCGTCCGCGCTGAGTCTCAACGATGACATAGTCACCCGCTGCAACTTGCGGGTACTGAGAAAACTCAAAGTGGTAGAGCTTGCCGACTTTGGTAAAACGCACGCCAATGACCATTGTCTTAGCACGTTCCAGCGCGGCATCATCCACAACAACAGGAGTCATCACAACCACCTCTAAGAAACTAAACGAACAACGTACTGCGTTGTCTGGTTGGCAAATAGGAAGATACAACTTTACTTTAATTCAAAAGAAAAACATTTGCAATGTTCGCACAAGGCAAGAGGAGTTTGCTATAATCAGGGCATTCACAATCACACGCGCACACGCAACGTTTAGGAAGCTCATGAAAACCTTGATTATGAAATTTGGCGGGTTGTCGCTGGGTACGCCCGCAGCTCTCGCGCAAGTCTTAAGCATCGTTTTGCACGAACATCAGCAAAACAAACGGCTCCTCTTGGTCATTTCTGCGCTGGATGGGGTAACGGACATGCTGTTGGAGGCGGCGTATCTGGCGCAGGTCAGCAACCCGCGCGGCTATCGGCGCATCGCCGCTACGCTGCGCACGCGGCACATGGCATTGGTTGAACAGCTACCTCTAAGCACAGACGAGCGCACCAGCTTGCTGGCTGACATCGACCGTTTGCTGTTTGAGATGCTCGACATTTGCCAAAACGTCGCCAACATGCCGAGCGACACGCTATCGCCTGTCGTGAGCGATAAAATCGCCAGCATCGGCGAGCGGCTGGCGGCGCGCATCGTGGCGGGTTTGCTGCGGCAGAACAAGCTGCGCGGCGTGGCGATTGACAGCACCGAACTGATTATCACCGACCAAACGCACGGCAACGCCACGCCCAACCTTGAGCGCACGACCGCCCGCGTGCAAGAGCATCTTGTGCCGATGCTCGACCGTCAAATTATTCCGGTCGTGACTGGTTTTATTGGCACAACGCCCAGCGGTGTCGTCACGACGATGGGGCGCGGTGGCAGCGACTACACCGCATCCATCTTGGCAAGCTGCATTCACGCAGATGAGGTGTGGATTTGGTCGGACGTAGACGGCATGATGTCCGCCGACCCGCGTGAAGTGAGCAGCGCGCAGACCATCCCTAACCTAAGCTATGACGAGGTGGCGGAGCTGTCGTATTTTGGCGCGCGCATTTTGCACCCGCGCATGATTCGCCCGCTGCAAGAGAAGCACATCGCGCTGTACGTCAAGAACGTGTTCAAGCCACAGCTTGTCGGCACACGCATCCACGACGCTGTTGAAGCCGCGCCGACACGCCTTAAAGCGGTTACGTCCATTCAGGGCATCAGCCTGAACGTGCAGCGCAGCGGGGACATCACCGACCTTGTGCAAACGGTGAACCGCGTCTTTGCCGAGACCATCGGCAGCGGCGCAGACGTGATGATTTCCGCGCAGTCCTCTAACGAGACGTTCTTGTGCTTTGTTATCCCAACCAGCGCGGGCATGGAAGCCGTCGACAGCGTGCGGCAGGCACTGCATGAGGCGTTTAGCGCGCAGCCTCAGCTGCCGAAATGGACGCTGAAGCCGATGAGCGTTCTCACTGTCATCGGCGAAAACCTCGACGACGCGCCGCACCTGCTAGCGACGCTGCTGATGTGCCTTGACGGTGTTCGCTTGTTTGCACTGGCGCAAGCCCCGTCACGTTGCAGCATATCGTTTGTGGTGGCGGCGCAGGACGGCAAACGCGCCCTTAAGCAGTTGCACGACGCTATCCTTAAAAGCGAGTGAGGTAGCGTTCTAGTTCCCAAGCGGTCACTTGCCCGTTGTAATCGTCGACTTCTTGGCGTTTGGCGGCGAGATAGCGGTCGCTGACGTACGCGCCCAACGCGCCCAGCACCACGTCGTCGCCCATAAGCGCGTCCAACGCTTCAGCCAGCGACGTGGGCAAGACCTCAACTTGGCGCAAGCGTCCGCGATTGCGCGTGAGCAGCGTTTCTTCGAGCGGCTCGGGCAGCTCTAGCTGTCGCTGAATGCCGTCGAGCCCTGCTAGCAGCATGACTGCTTTGGCGAGATAAGGGTTGGCGGAGGGGTCTGGGCAGCGCAGCTCAAGACGGGTGTGGGCTTCCTTGCCTTTGGCGACGCTTGGCACGCGGATGAGCGCGCCGCGATTGATGTGCGCCCACGTCACGTAGACCGGAGCCTCAAAGCTCGTCCCCAGCCGCTTGTACGAGTTGACCAGCGGCGCAAGCACGGCGGACATGGCGCGCGCGTGGGCGAGCTGTCCCGCCAAGAAATGGCGCGCCACTTCGGACAAGCCATATTCGTGTGTCTTGTCGACAAACAGGTTGTCGTGCGTCTTGTAATCGTGCAGGCTTTGATGCGTGTGCATGCCCGAGCCCGGCATCGTCGCCAGCGGACGCGGCATGAACGTACAGTGCAGCCCGTACTGCTGTGCCACGGTGCGCAAGGCGACCCGTGCTGTCAACACGTTGTCCGCCGAAACGAGCGCGTCGTTGTACTGAAAGTCAATCTCATGCTGCCCAAAGCCGCTTTCGGAATGCGCGGAATCCACGCGAATGCCCATCTCAGACAGGGTGCCAAGCATGCGACGGTGAACGCACTGCAAATCTTCGTCGCTCACGTCGAAGTAGCCGGCTTGGTCGCGCACGGCGTGTAAGAGGGGCTTGCCCTGTGCGTCGGTAGGAAACAGGAAGAACTCCAGCTCCATACCCGTCTTGTAGACAAAGCCCATGTCTTGCGCCTGCCGCAGCGCACGCAGCAGCACGCTGCGTGGGTCGCCGATAAACGGCTCGCCCTGCGTCGTGTAGACCGAGCAAACGAGGCGAGCGGTTTTGTCTTCGCCCGTCGTCCAAGGCAGCACGGTGAAGGTAGCGAGGTCAGGCACCAGCACCATGTCGCTTTCGGCAACGCGCGCAAAGCCTTCGATAGATGAACCGTCGAAGTGCAAGCCGCTGTCAATGACGCGCTCGAGCTGCTGCACTGGCACCATGATATTTTTGACAATGCCCATGATGTCGGTAAACCACAGGGCAATAAAGCGCACGTGCGCCGCTTCTGCTTGGGCAAGAACGTCTTGTTTTTGCATAGGTATGTACTGTCTGTTGTCATCTAATGGCATAAATCCTCCCCTTGAGTATAGGCAACGCACACAGCTCTCAACAGCGCACAGATAACCAAAGTTCGCGCAAGTTGGATTAGCAAAATGCGCTAATCGTTCAGCACGCCTAGATGCCCTAACAGCGCGTGCAGCCCAAGCAAATAGCTACGCCAGCCAAAGCCGCTAATCTGCCCCACACACACGCCCGCCAAGTAGGAATGGTGGCGGAACGCTTCGCGGGCGTGAATGTTGGACAAATGCACCTCCACGACCGGTAGCCCAACACCGCTGATAGCATCGCGCAGCACAATCGACGTGTGCGTGTAGCCGCCGGGGTTCATGACGATGCCGTCCGCCCAAGCACGCGCCTCTTGCAGCGCGTCGACCAGCGCGCCCTCGTGGTTGGATTGGTAGGCACGCACGGCAAAGCCATACGCGGCGGCAGCGCGGCTCACGGCGGCATTGATGTCCGCTAGCGTCATCGTGCCGTAGATGTGCGGCTCGCGCGTGCCGAGCAAGTTCAAATTTGCGCCGTGTAACAGCAAAATCGCCTTGTTCATAGTGCCTCCTACTGTAACGCCTCAAGCACCGCAATCACGTCCTCGCGCGGCACGCCCTCGACGATGCGCGGCTGCTGCGCGCCCGCCAGCAGCACAAAGCGTGAACGCCCCGCTTGCCACTTCTTATCGGTTGCCATTGCCGCATACAACGCGCCCGTGTCCAGACCACCCAGCCGCTGCGGCAGTCCGACCGCCGCTAACGCCTGCGCTACCTGTGCGACCAACGCCGCGTCGCACAGGCCCAGCCGCTGCGAGAGCATTGTCGCCGCCAACAAGCCCACCGCCACCGCCTCGCCGTGCAGCCATGTGTACTGGGTGACGCGCTCAATGGCGTGGGCGAACGTATGCCCAAGATTGAGATGCGCGCGCACGCCCTGCTCGTAGGGGTCTGCCTGCACTATGTCAACTTTAACCTGCACCGCGCGGGCGATAAGCTCGGCGGCGCGCTCGGGCGCGTGCAGCGCGCTATCCAACAGGCGTGGGTCAGCGAGCAACCCGTGCTTGAGAACTTCCGCCATGCCCGCGCGCCACTCTTGCGCCGGTAGCGTCGCCAGCACGTCGGGGTCGATTAGCACGTGCTGCGGCTGCTTGAACGCGCCGATGAGGTTTTTGCCTTGCGGCATGTCCACGCCCACCTTGCCGCCAACGCCGGCATCCACCATCGCCAACAGCGTGGTCGGCAGCTGCACCAGCGCAATCCCGCGCATGTAAGTCGCCGCGACAAAGCCCGCCGTGTCGCCAACCACGCCGCCGCCCAACGCCAGCAGCGTCGTCTTGCGGTCTGCACCGCAGGCTAGCAAGCCTTCGTAAAGCGCGCGCACCGTCTCGAGCGTCTTGTGCTGCTCGCCTGCGGGCATGGTGAGCAGGTGCGCGTCGGGCAAGGCGCGTGCCAACGCCTCGCCATAAAGCGGCGCAACGTGGCTGTCGCTGACAATCACGACATGCCCTGTCAAACCAAAGGCGCGCGCGTCCGTCGCCAGCCGCGCCAACACGCCCGCCTCAATGTCAATGGGGTACTGCGCGTCGGGTGCGCTTACAAGGATTCGAACCATAGGTGCAGCACCTCCTCCGCCACTTGTTCGGGCGTTTTGTGGTCAGTGTAAACGTGCAGGTCAAAGCTAGCGTAGACCTTACGGCGTTCTTCTAAGAGCGCGCGCCACTGCCCCGCCAACGGGCGGCTTGTGTCGGCGGCAAGGCGCGCCTCAATCGTCTCCGGCAGCGCGTGCAAACACACCACCAAGCCTGCTTTCTCTAACGCGCGGCGGCTTTCTGGCGCAATCAGTGCGCCGCCGCCGGTGGCAATGACCACGCTGGGCAGCAAAGCCAGCTCATGGCACACGCCGCGTTCAATGGTGCGGAAATAGGTCTCACCGCGCTCGGCGAAAATGCGCGCAATCGTCCAGCCTGTGCGCTGCTCAATCAGCGCGTCCGTGTCGTAGAAGACGCGCGCCAACCGCTGGGCGACAATTTGGGCGACGACCGTCTTGCCCGTCGCCATAAACCCCGTGAGCGTGATGCTGCGCGTGCTGTTATTCATAGCCAAACCGCCACGCTGTGTTGTCCATCGGCAAGTCTGCGAAGCGGTTGCGGCGCAGCGCGGCAAAGCGCGGCAGCTGCTCTTCTAAGCTGTCGCCGCCGAGCTTCTCTAGCAGCGCGTCCGCCAGCACAAACGCCATCATCGCCTCACCAATAGGAATAGCGCGCGGCAAAGCGCAAAAGTCGCTGCGCTCGTAGACCGTGCGCGCGGCTTCGCCGGTGGCGAGGTTGACGCTGTCTGCACCGCGCAGCATCGTGGCGATGGGCTTCATAGCGACACGCACGATGATGGGGTCGCCTGTCGTAATGCCGCCCTCGAAACCGCCCGCGCGGTTGCTGCGGCGGCGGATACCGCCCGCGCCGTCAGGCTCCAGCTCATCATGCACTTGGCTGCCGCGCAAGCCCGCCATCTCAAAAGCACGTCCAATCTCCGCACCTTTCATGGCTTGAATGCTGACCATCGCCGCGACGAGGCGCGCCTCAAGACGGCGGTCGTAATGCACGTGCGACCCCAAACCCGGCGGCACACCTAACGCGACTAGCTCCATCACGCCGCCAAGCGTGTCTTTGTCTACTTTGGCTTGGTGGATAGCGGCGTGCATGGCTTCGGCGGCGTGCGGGTCGGGCGTGCGCACGTCGCTCTGTTCGGCAGCGGCAAAAAGCGCGCGAAAGTCAGCATCGTCGGGGATGTTGGCTTTCACGTCGCCGATTTGCGCCACGTAGCCCAGCACTTGAATGCCGAACTGGGCTAAGAACTGCTTGCATATCGCGCCTATCGCCACGCGCATTGTGGTCTCGCGCGCGCTGGCACGCTCTAATGAGACACGCAGCTCACGGTAGCCATACTTAAGCGCGCCGGTTAAGTCAGCATGCCCCGGTCGCGGGATGGTGATAGGGTCGATGTCCTTGTCTTTCCAGTTCTTAAAGTCGCGGTTGTCAACCGTCACGGCGATGGGCGCGCCGGTCGTCTTGCCCGCCATCACGCCCGCCGTGATGCGCGCCGTGTCCTGCTCGATATGCATGCGCCCGCCGCTGCCATAGCCCACTTGGCGACGGCGCAAGTCGCGGGTGATGTCGTCTGTGGTCAGCGGCACGCCCGCCGGCATACCTTCTAAAATAGCGGTAAGCTGGGGTCCGTGGCTCTCGCCAGCGGTTAAAAATCGTAAAGGCATGGTCTATCCTAGCGCACACAAAAGGTTCATGATGGTGTTTGTCATTGTACTCAATTTTGCGCGCGCTGTCGTGACCAAACAAATTGCGCGTTTAAGCGTTTTAGCCTATAATGTTAATGGTTTGCTTTACATTGCAGGCAAAGCCTTAACGTTTATGGCAAGCACTACGTCACCTCTTCCGCAGTTTTTCGCCTTCGCCGACCGTTCGTCCGACGAGATGCTCTTTGTGGGCGAAAGTGGACAGATTACCCACGCCAACCCCGCGCTGCTGAAAAAACTGGGCTACACGCTGGAAGAAGCCCAAGCGTTTGGGCTGGAACTGCTTCTGCACGAATATGACCAGCCGTTGTGGCATGAGATGTGCCAACTGCACAAGAACAATTCCCAGCCAGTCCTTTTTGAGGTGCGGCTGCGGCGCGCCAAAGGCGGCTTTTTCTGGATGTCGATATCGCTGACCTATTTGCCAGAAGAAGAGCTTTTCTGGGCAATAGGGCGCGATTACAACGACCAAGCGCAATCGCTGACCACCTTGCACAAGCGCAACGAAGAACTTATCGTGACGATAGAGCGCATGACCGATGCTTTGTTTTCTTTAGACGCAAACTGGCATTTTGTCTACGTCAACAGGTCAGCTGAACAGCTGCTAAGGCGCAGCCGACACGAACTCTTGGGGCAGCATATCTGGCAGCTGTATGCCGACGCGGTCAACACAGCGTTCTACACAAACTATCAGAAAGCGATGCGTGAACAACAGCCTGTACAGTTTACAGAATACTACGAGCCGCTGGACACGTGGTTTGAGGTCAACGCTTACCCTTCCCGCACGGGGCTTTCGGTGTTCTTCCGCAGCGTCAACGAAACGCGCAAGTTGCAAGAAGAGAACCAAAAGCAACGCGAACTTGTCAAATTAAAAGAGCAGTTTATTTCGCTGGTGTCGCACGAGTTCCGCACACCAATGGCGGTCATTCAGCTCATTCTTGAGATGCTCGACCGCTACGGCGGAACAATGAGCCACGAGAAAATTAGACGCAACGTAGCACGCGCGCTAGCGCAAATCCAGCGGCTGAACGAGCTGCTCAGCGACGTGGTCAACCTTAACCAATCCCAGCAGCGTTTAAGCAAACAGCTCACGCTCACTAGCATGCTCGTCGCGCCATTCTGTGAACAGCTTGTAGAAAACTTGCGCTTGCTCGACAAGGAGGCGCACAACCTACGCCTTGTTATCCCAGAAAACCCGCTGTATCTCTACACAGACGAGCGCATGCTGGAGCAAATGCTGGTTAACTTGCTGAACAACGCGCTGAAATACTCGCCTCCGCAAACCACCGTCACGCTCGAGGTTGCCGAACGCGACGAGTTTGTGGTGTTCAGCGTTATTGACGAAGGCATTGGCATTCCGCTTGAAGAGCAAGAACATATTTTCACGACGTTCTATCGTGCCTCGAACGTAAGAGACATAGCTGGCACTGGCTTGGGGCTACCGCTCGTACGCCACTACGCCACCCTGTTAGGCGGTGACGTGAACTTTACCAGTATTGAAGGCAGAGGCACGACAATGATGTTGGTGCTGCCTAAAGAGACCAAACAGCCCAGCGTATCTTAGTCCGCTGCGGCTGCCAACGCAGCCTGTCGCTCTAAGCGTGGCACTGCCCAAGCCCACAACGCCCAAGGCAGCAAACACACGAGTCCTGTTCCCACTAGCACCAAAACAACGTTTTGCACACCGAGCGCGTCGACCAGCGCGCCGTGTGCTAGCGTGCTAAGCACGGTCACGAGCTGAAAGCCTGCCATGTCGAGGGCGAACATGCGCCCCAGATAAGCATCAGGCGCGCTCTTTTGGATGATAATCGTGCTGTACGTCCAATTGGCAGAGCCGCCAATCGCGCGCACGAAGAAACCCACCGCCAGCAGTGTGAACGTGCCAGCCACCGCAATGACGAACCAGCTCAACGCCGACAGAGCAAACCCCAACAGCACCAGCCGCCGCATACGCGCCACCGTGCCATCGTTCCAGCGGTTGAGCAGCAGCGGCGCAATGAACGCGCCCACGCCGAACACGCTGTACAACACGCCCAAGCTCAGCTCGCCTTGCGCACCCAGCACAAAAACTTGCGTGGCGAGGATGGTCATCAGCGTGTCGGCATTGCCCAAGTGTGTGCCAATTTTGATGAACAACGCCCAACGCATGGGCGGGTTTTCCCGCAAGAAGCGCAGCCCATCGACAAACGTAGTGTCCTGCCTATGCTGCGGGCTGCCGTTGGTCAAGGGTTGATAGTGTATCCACGCCAGCAACCCGCTGGCCACCAAGAACGTGAAAGCGTCGAACATCAGCGCGGCAGCGGTGCCAAAAAGTGCCGCAAACGCGCCGCCCAAGACCGCCCCTAGTGCCAACATGACCGACCAAGTGATGCTCACCAGCGTGTTGGCTTCGACGAGCTGCTGTGGGCGTGTGAGCGCGGGGATAATCGCGGACTGGGCAGGTTCAAAGAACGCCGAGAGGGCAAACTGCACAATCGTCACGACGTAAATCAGCCAAAGCATGTCCGGCGACTGCGCCAGCAGGAAAAACGGCACGACCCCCGCGCGCAGCACGTTGCACCAAACGAGAATGTGCTGGCGGTTGTAGCGGTCGACCAGCACGCCCGCGTAGGGTCCGATGAGCAGCGGCGGCAAGAAGCGCGCCAGCAAGAAGATGCTAACTGCCAAGCCCGAGCCGTCGCTGTAAAGGGCGACCAACGCCGACAAGACCACCGTGTTAAACCAATCGCCTAGCAAGCTGACGACTTGCGCCGCCCAAAGTTTGGCATACTGCGGGTTCTCGCGCAGCAATCTCAGATAAGTTTGCATAAATCGCGTGTTGTCCTTATGTGCTGTTGTCCTTACACTATAGCGGAATTTTGCGGCGGTGACTATGACCGCCTTCTGCGCTAGGAGCTTGGCACTTATGGAAGAGTGGCTCAAAGTTGTGCTTTTGGGCATTGTGCAAGGCGTTACTGAGTATCTGCCCATTTCATCAACGGGGCATCTGATTGTCGTCGCCTCGTTTGTCGATTTGCAGAGCCAGCTGCGCGGCACGTTCGAGGTGTTCATTCAAATCGGCTCGGTGTTCGCGGTGCTAGGCTACTACCGCGCACAGCTTTGGCACGACGCGCGCCACATCATCCGCGAGCGCGCCGTACAGCTGCGCTGGCTGGCGGTAGCGGTCGCTTTCTTGCCCGCCGCCGCAGTCGGCTTTTTGTTGGACGATTGGATTGACGCAGTGCTGTACAACCCTCTGAACGTGGCGATTGCGCTCATCGCCGGCGGCGTGCTGTTCCTCCTTGTCGAACGCCCGCGCCGCACACCCGCCCTTGCTGGCGACACGCCGCCTGCCGAAACGCTCGCAAGCACGCAAACCGTCACGTTGCGACAGGCATTGCTCGTGGGCTGCTGGCAAGTGCTGGCACTCTTTCCGGGCATGTCGCGCTCAGGCATGTCGATTATTGGCGGCATGGCGGCAGGCTTAGACCGCGTGACCGCAGCCCAGTTCTCTTTCTACCTCGCCATCCCTATCTTGGGCGCAGCGACAGTGTACAAGTTCGTCAAAGCATTGGGCAGCCTTGAGGGCGACGCGCTGCTGTATTTGCTGGGGGGCGCGCTGGTTTCGGCAGCAGTGAGTTGGTTTGCTATTGCGTGGCTGCTGCGCTACCTAGCGCGCAACACGTTTGTGCCGTTCGGGATATATCGCATTGGCGTTGGATTACTGATTGTCGCGCTGCTAGCAAGCGGCGTTGTCCCGACATAACACAAAAGGGGGCGTTTGCCCCCCTGCGCTTGTCAGTTGTTGACCGTAACGGTGATGTCGCCGCGATTGTTGAAGTCACTCACTTCGGTGACTTGGTTGGCGGGGTCAGCGTCCACGCGGATGGCGTAGATGCCGGCGGCATTGAAGGTAATCTCGCGCGTGAGGGCGATGCTTTGCCCAGCGTTCAAGCCGCCCACCACGCCAATTTCGACGGGCGCGCCGTTGTTGATGCTCATCGTGACAGCAAACTGCCCAGTGGGAACTTGCCCGATGTTGGTAATCGTAAATGAGTAAGTGCGCGTGGCGGTGCCGCCGCTTAGCGTCACGTTCAGCTCGCCCGTGATGTTAGTCACGACTAAGTCCGGCAGCTGCACTGTCGTCGGCGGTGGGGTGTTGGTTGGCACGTTGGGGGTTGCTGTGGGCGGCAGCGTCGCGGTAGCGGTTGGGGTCGGCGTAGCAAAAGTTTGCACTGGCACATTGAGGCAGTTGCCGGAGATAGAGACAAACGCTGCGCTCACCCAGCCCACTGTCCCATCAAGGTTAATTTGCCACCACGTGTTGTCAGGCAGCCGCCCAACCACAGGCGCAAGCGTGTTGGCGGCTAGCACGCGAATGACATTGTTGCCCTGCGTGGTGGTGGGACTGGTGCGGAAGTTCACGCCTGTAATCGTCATCACGCGACAAACGCCGTCGTTGGGAATAATCGGCAAAAAGCTGCCGCTACCGCTGCTGCCGCCGCCCGCAAGCGGGGTCACAGTGGGCAAGGCAGACGATTTGACCATGACACGCAGGTCAATGGGGTCACTGGCAACGCTGTCGCGAAACGCCAACACGCGCAGGTTAACCTCGCCTGTAGTACGCGGTATAAAGTCAAGCAAGGCGGACAAGGTGCGGTCGCCACTGCTGGCGTTGGAAGACACCGTTTTGACCACGCTGCCGTTAGCGAAGAGCTGCACGCGGGTCACGCCCACGCTATCCGAAGCCGTCACGTTGACCAGAATGGGCTGGTTGACGATGAACTCATCGCCGTCACGCGGCGCAATCAACGTGAGCGTGGGCTTGGTGCTTTGTGGCGAAGGCAGGCTAGGTGTGCGGATAGGCTGTGGCGTGCTGGGTGTTGCTCCCAGATTGCATGCCGACAGCATCAGCAGCACTAGCCAAACCGCCGCGAAACCGCCAATGCGTTTCATAACGCCTCGCGTTAGCTGCTAATCGGCTCTTTGTAGATGACGTAACGCCCCATGTCATCGCCCTTTGCGATGCAGGTTTCCATGTCAACTTTGAACTCACTGCCACCAGATACCCAACGCAGCCCTTCCTGCAGCAGCCCTTGACCGACGTAGCAGACGGCACGGTCCGCCTTGCGCTCATAACACATGGGGCAACGTTCGAGCGTGTAGATAATTTTGTCTGCGCCTTCTTCGTAGACGTTCGAAATCTGGTCAGAGAACTGCGAGAAGATGTTCGCCATCGCAGGCACGCCAATTTTGAGCTTGGCATTGAGCGGCAGCACCTTAAAGGCGAGGTCACCCACGCCCGCCAGCGCGCCGAAAGCACGCAGCCCTTGCGCAAACGTCGCGCGCCCAGCACGCAATGCCAGCCCGCGCCCGCCGCGCGGTCCGTACATTTCGTCAAGCGCGATGTTTAGCGCGGTGTAGTCAGCGAAGTCGAATTCTTTTTCCAGATTGTCGGGGGGAAAGTTGTCAATCAAATTCGACAAGCCCGCCAAGTTGAGAATGGCTTTAAGACCGTTCTCACCCATGACCTCTTGCATCGCCTCAAGGGTGATACGTGCAAATTTGTTTGGGTAATAGTAACCAGATTTTTTAATCTCCGGTGGCATGTGCCTAGCCTCCAATCGGTCAATCAACTGTATAAAGGGTTGCTGATTGATGTCACACTTCTCAGTGCCAGCTAAAAGGATACCACATCATACACAACACAGCTATTTTAACGTTAGTCTGGGATTATGGCAAATACCCAACCGTTAAAATTTGCGACCAAAATGTTAATTTGCCAGAACGGGCAGCGGAAAATCAAGCGTTTGCTGCTTGGGCAAACGCGCTTGCATGCTCCAGGGCCCCGTCCACGTCACTTCGACGTTCACCAGCTGCCCGCGCCAGTCACCCTCCGCCTCAAAGAACACTAGCTTGTTTTGCGGGGTGCGCCCGCGCCACTTGCCCTTATGGTTCTCTTCGACTAGCACCTCGACCACTTGCCCAAGGTACTGGCGGTTGATCTCGGCGAGGATGCGCTCTTGCAGCTCTTCAAGAAGCTCGTGGCGGCGTTTCTTCTCCTCTTCGGGGACATTGTCCTGCATACGCCGCTCGCTGACCGTGTTGGGGCGTGGGCTATAGCGCGCTAGATGCGCCTTGTCTAGCCGCAGCTCCTCCAAGATTTTGTAGGTTTCCATGAACTGCGCTTCGCTCTCATCAGGGAAGCCGACGATGATGTCGGTGTGAATAGCCACGTTGGGGATAATACGGCGAATTTTATGGACAAGGTGACGATATTGGTCGGCGGTATAGCCGCGCTTCATGTTCGCCAGCACCGTGTCATCGCCCGCCTGAATTGGCACTTCGATGTGCGGCATCACACGCGGCAGCTCCGCCACTGTGTGCAGCAGCTTGTCCGTCATCCAGTTCGGATGGCTGGTCAAGAAGCGAATGCGCAAGATACCCGTCTCTTCCGCCACGTCATGCACCACGCGCAGCAGGTCGGCGAGGTCAGGACCATCGGGGATATCCTTGCCATAGCGATCGACAATTTGCCCAAGCAATGTGACCTCTTTCACGCCTTGTCGCGCGAGGCTGCGCACGTGCGCGACAATCTCGCCCACGCTGCGGCTGCGCTCTACGCCGCGCCTGAAAGGGATGATGCAGAACGTGCAGGCGTGCGAGCAGCCATACACAACCGGCACGTGCGCCGAGATGAGATTGCCCTGCTGGTGCGCCGGCAGCAAAATTTCGCCATCTTGCAGCGCGTCGCGCTGGGCGCGTGCCTGCGCTTCAAGGTCACGTGCCTCGCTTTCGCGGCGGCGCAGCGCGAGAAAGTCCACCATCGGCTTAGGGTCAGACGGCGGCATAAACACGTCAACATACGGCAGCCGCTGGCGCAGCTGTACAGGGTCGCGCACGCCCACCAAGCACCCCATCACGCCCACGACTTTGTCGGGATGCAATCGTTTCATCTGGCGCATCGCCTCCAGCCGCCCAAACGCCTTGTCTTCCGCGCTTTGGCGAACCACACAAGTGTTGACGACCATAATGTCCGCGTCGTCCGGGTTTTGCGCCAAACGATAGCCTAGACGCTCCAGCTCGCTGGCAAGGTGCTGTGAGTCCGCCTCATTCATCTGGCAACCAAGCGTCCAAATGTGGTATTGCATAAGATAAGCCGCTTTCGTCTGTTGGAACAGTGCCATTGTATAAGAAGCATGAAAGCGCGTCAATGCGCGCGCTTTTCGCACCTTGTAGCATGGCGACGATAAGCCACCGTCAAATCGCCAACCAAGCAGCTTTCCATAAGCAATTTGTTATGTTGTTCTTAAAACCTACTTAAAGCAGCCGTGCTACATTGGTGTCGGTTGCTTTGTACTTTACGAGTCTTTCTATCAATTTCGGGAGAAAAGTTATGAAAAAACATCTAGTCACGCTCGTTGCCACACTGGCGATTTTGCTGGGCGCACTGCCTGCCTTTGCGCAAGATACTCTCACAGTGCTTTGCACCCCTCAAGAAGACTGGTGCGTGGCAATGACGCAGGCTTTTGAGGCAGAAACAGGCATCAAGACCAACTATGTGCGCCTTTCCTCTGGTGAGGCACTAGCACGCATCCGCGCATCAAAAGACAACCCTGAGTTCTCGATTTGGTGGGGCGGTCCCGCCGACACGTTCATCGCCGCTAAAGAAGAAGGCTTGTTCCAAGCCTACGAATCGCCCAATGCCGAAGCCATTCCCGCCGAGCTGCGCGACCCCGATGGGTTTTGGGCGGGTGTCTACGTCGGCGCGCTGGGCTTCTGCTCCAACGTCAACGTATTAGAAGAACTGGGCATTGACGCGCCAACCTCTTGGGCAGACCTGCTCAAGCCCGAGCTGCAAGGCAACATCGCTATGGCGCACCCGGCGACCTCTGGCACGGCGTTTACGGCGTTCTGGACAGTCGTGACGCTGCAAGCCGACGCGCTGGAAGCCGAAGAAGCAGGCAAGGGCTATGACGAAGAGGGTATGCCGACCGAAGCGGCTATCGATGCCGCCTTCGCATACTTCGAGAGCTTCCACAACAACGTCCTACAGTACACGCGCTCGGGTTCAGCACCCGGTCGCTTGGCGGGGCAAGGCGAAGTTGCCGTGTCGATTATTTTCTCCCACGACTGCACTAAGTTCCAAATCGAAGGCTTTGAGGGCATCCTGACCACCACTTTCCCCGAAGAAGGCACGGGCTACGAAATCGGCGGCATGGCTATTCTCGCCAATGCCCCCGAGCTGGAGGCGGCGCAAAAGTGGTATGACTGGGCGTTGACCGCCGCCGCGCAAGAAATTGGCGCAACGGTCAATAGCTTGCAGCTGCCCACCAATCCCGACGCGAAAGTACCTGAGCTTTCGGTGAACTTGGCAGAGGTCAAGCTAGTTGATTACAACTTCCTTGCCGCAGGGGCAAGCCGCAACGCGATGGTCGAACGCTTCGACAGCGAAATCGCGCCGCGTCCCACCGAGTAACCCTTAAGCCACTCCTTTGCAGACCCAAACGGCACGTCTTTTAAGAAGGCGTGCCGTTTCACTATTTTGGGAGTATGCCGTGCAACACGTTCAAAACCACCCCCTTGCACAACTGCAGCGTCTTAAAAGTGAACCTGCTGTCTTTATTGCGCTGATTTTTTCCGTGCTTTTTGTCGCGCTCACCGTCGTAGCCCCGCTGTTTAAGATGGTTGGCGAAGGGTTTTCGCCGACCGGGCTACAGGCTTTTGAACGCTATTTAAGTTCCGAAGTCCACCAAAGAATTATCCTTAACACCATCGTGATGGGGTTGACGGTCGCCACGATTGGCACAGCGGTCGGCTTTTTGTTCGCCTTCGTCCAAGTCAAGCTCAACGTGCCTTTCAAAGGCATTATTCACCTGTTGGCACTGCTGCCAGTGGTGTCGCCACCTTTCGCGGTTGCCACCGCCATCATCGTGCTGTTCGGGCGCAGCGGCATGATCACACGCGGCGTGTTCGGCGTGCGCTATGACATCTACGGCTTGGACGGGCTGACGCTGGCGATGACGCTTTCCTTTTTCACCGTCGCCTACGTCAACCTGCGCGGCATGATGGAAGCTCTTGACCCCGCGCTCGACGAAGCCGCCACCAACTTGGGCGCAAACCGCTGGCGCGTCTTTCGCACGGTCACGCTGCCGATGCTCGCGCCGGGCATCGCTAGCTCGTTTTTGCTGCTGTTCGTCGAGGCTATCGCCGACTTGGGCAATCCGCTCGCGCTCGGCGGCAACTACGAAGTGCTGGCAACGCGCATCTACGTGACAATTATCGGCTTGTACGACACGACGGGCGCGGCCGTGCTGTCGATTGTGCTGCTCGTGCCATCGCTGGTTGTCTACTTGGTACAGCAGTATTGGGCAGGGCGCGCCAACGTGGTCTCAGTCACGGGCAAGCCCAGCGGCACGCCGCAAAGTATCGACGCGCCGCTAGTACGCTGGGGGCTGTACGCGCTGGTGCTGCTGATTTGCCTGCTCATTGTGCTAGTATACGGCACGATTATTTACGGCGCGTTCGCCCGCGTGCCGGGGGTCGTGCATGACTTTACGCTGAAGAACTTTGACTTCGTGCTAAACGGCATCGGTCGGCAGGCAATGGAAGACACTACGCGCCTGTCGCTCATCGCAACGCCAACCGCCGGACTGATTGGCATGATTATCGCCTACTTGGTCGTCAGAAAACAGTTCTCCGGGCGCAGCGTCCTCGATTTTGCCACGATGCTGGGTATTGCCGTGCCGGGCACCATCATCGGCATCGGCTATTTGCTGCTGTTCAACAACCCGCTGAGCGTCACGCTGCCGCTGCTTGGCGATGTCACGCTCATTCCCAAGCTCACCGGCGGGCAAGGGCTTTTCGGCGGCGCGTTGGCGATTGTGCTGGTGTTCATCGTGCGCAGCGTGCCAGCGGCACTGCGCTCGGGCGTGGCGGCACTTTCACAAATCGACCCCTCTATTGAAGAAGCCTCCACAAGTTTGGGGGCGGACAGCGCGCGCACGTTCCGCCGCATCACCATCCCACTCATTCGTCCGGCGTTTCTAGCGGGCTTAATTTATGCGTTTGCGCGCTCGATGACGACCATCTCCGCCATCATCTTCCTGACCACGCCGCAAACCAAAATCATGACCCAGCAAATCCTCAACGAAGTCGAAAACGGGCGTTACGGCAACGCTTTCGCCTATTGTGTTATCTTGATTGTCATCGTCATGCTGGCGGTGGGCATTTTGTATGGGCTGATTGGGGCGCGCACAGGCGCAGAACGCCGTTTTCAAGGAGGACGGTAATGACCGCTCAACCTCGACTTATCTTAGACAACGTGAGCAAACACTTCCCACAACGCAGCGGGCAAGGGTTCTTTGCGGCGGTTGAGGAGGTTACGCTGCACATCGACACGGGCGAATTTGTCACGCTGCTCGGACCGAGCGGCTGCGGCAAGACGACGACGTTGCGCATGATTGCCGGCTTTGAAACGCCCACGCAAGGGCGCATCTTGCTCGACGGTGAGGACATCACGTCGCAGCCGCCCAACAAGCGCGACATGGCTCTTGTGTTCCAAAATTACGCGCTGTTCCCGCACATGACCGTATTTGATAACGTCTCTTATGGGCTGGAAACACGCGGCATGAAGCGCAAAGAGCGTGAGAAGAAGGTAAAGGACGCGCTTTCGCTCATGGGGCTGGCAGAGCTAGGCAACCGCCGCCCCAACCAACTCTCCGGTGGACAGCAGCAGCGCGTCGCTTTAGCGCGTTCGCTCGTCATGGAGCCGCGCGTCTTGCTGTTCGATGAGCCGCTCTCCAACCTTGATGCCAAGCTGCGGGTGCAAATGCGCAGCGAAATTCACAGCTTGCAGCGGCGGCTCAACATCACCAGCATTTATGTCACGCACGACCAAACCGAAGCGATGGCACTCTCCGACCGCGTAATTGTCATGAACATGGGCAAGATCGAACAAATCGGCACGCCCAAAGACATTTACCGCACACCAAAAACGCGCTTTGTCGCCGACTTCATCGGGCGCGCCAACTTCATCGACACGCGCATCGACAGCATTACCGAGCAAAGCGCGTGCGTCACGCTGTTCGGTCGCAGCATCACACTGCCGCTGCGTTACGCCGCAAAGGCTGACGATGCTACCACCGCCATGCTGCGTCCGGAGGCACTCGCTCTGCGCGAGGATGCCAGCCTGCCACAAGTACGCATCGAGCAAGCCATGTATCTCGGCACAGAAGTCGAGTACGTCGTTGTGACCGAAGACGGGCAGCATTTTACGGTGGTCGACAACGACCCGCGCAAGAGCGACCTTTTCCGCGAGGGTCAAACGGTGGGCATCGACTTCATTCAAGAGGCAGTGCATCTGCTGCCCGCTTAGGCATCATTTGCCTTTAGGCACGTTTCGCGGCACAATAGAAGCAACCACCAAGCCCAAAAAGAGCAGCAATCTATGCCTCGCGAAACGATTTTGTTCTTCAACCCGATTAGCACCTCGCGCGGCAAGCAGCGGCTGCCCATGTCGCTGCTTGCCATTGCGGCATTAGTCGCGCCCGACTATGACACCGTGTTTTTGGACGGCAACTTAATCGACGACCCAGCCGAAGCCATCATCACTCAAGCGCGCGCCACCCGCGCCAAGCTGCTGGCGGTGACGGTCATGCCCGGTCCGCAGCTGCGGCAAGCCGTGCCGGTATGCCAGCACGTCAAGCAAGCCCTGCCTGACCTAACAATTATTTGGGGCGGCTATTTCCCCAGCAATCACTACGAAACGGTGCTAAAAAGCGCGTATGTCGACTATGTCATCATCGGGCAAGGCGAAGCCGCCTTCCGCAAGTTTGTCGACGTGTTCTACAGCGGCGGCGCGCTGCGTGACGTGCCGTCGCTGGCGTATCGCCATAACGGCATCATCGAGACAACACCGCGCGCGCCCTTTGTGCCGCTCAACAACCTGCCGCTCTATCCCTATGACCGCATCAATGTCGAAGATTACATCGGCAAGAGCTATCTTGGACGGCGCGTCTTTGCCCATCACACCAGCTGGGGCTGCCCGTTTTCCTGTAACTTCTGCGCGGTCGTGCCGCTGGCACAAAAACGCTGGTTGGCGGAAAGCGCGGAGCGCGTCGTCGGGCTGATGCGCACCTTCAAGCAACGTTACGCTATCGACGGCATGGAGTTCCATGATATGGACTTTTTCGTCAACGAGGGGCGCACGGAAGCCATCGCCGAAGGCATGATGGGCTTGGACATCGCGTGGTGGGGCTTGGGGCGCGTGGACACGCTCATGACCTACAGCGACAGCACCTTCCGCAAGATGACCCAAAGCGGCGTGAAGATGATTTTCATGGGGGCAGAAAGCGGCGACGACGAAACGCTCAAGCTGATGAACAAGGGCGGCAAGAGCGGCACCGCGCAAACGCTCGCCATCGTCGAGCGCATGCGCCAGTTTGCTATCGTGCCGGAGCTTTCGTTTGTGCTGGGCAACCCGCCCGACCCCGCCGCCGACGTGGAAAAAACCATTGCCTTCATCAAGCAGATTAAGCGCGTCAATCCCGCCACCGAGCTTATCCTCTATCTCTACACGCCCACACCGCAAGAAGGCAGCGTGCTACTCGACCAAACGCTCAAGGCAGGCTACCACTTCCCTAGCACGCTGGAAGAGTGGGCAAGCCCTGAGTGGTCGGCGCGTTCGCTGCGGCGCAACCCGGGCACCCCTTGGGCGCGTGACCCCATCCGCCGCAAAATTCGCGACTTTGAGGCGGTCGTCAACGCCTTCTACCCCACCGTCACCGACATACGCTTGCGCGGTGCGATGCGCCACTTGCTCAAGGCACTCTCAGGCTGGCGGTATCGGCTGTCGTTCTACCGCTCGCCCGTCGAGCTTAAAGCATTGCAGCGGCTCATTCACTACCGCCGCCCGGAAACGATGGGGTTTTAGCGCAAAAGCTGCGGTTTGGTCTAGGCTTGTGCGTTGCGAACGGGCAATTTTGGCATTATAATCAGCGAGACATTGTAACTAAATTCACAAAGGGAATCGCATGATAAAGCGTCTTCTAAGCGTCTTAACCGTTCTTATGGTTGCGACGGCGTGTGGCACTGTCGCCACGCCCGAGCCAAGCGTAAGCGAAGCCAACACACAGCCCGCCGTCACGCAAGTTGCTGCCGCCGCTACCAAAACGCCCGTGCCGCCGACCAGCACGCCTGTACCACCCACCGCCACGCCGACCGCCGTGCCGACGGAGGCCCCGACAGCAGCCCCCACCGACGTGCCAGCAGCCCAAAGCAGCGGCGAATACGGCGAGGGTGACCCGCAAAAGTTTGCCGTCGACAACTTCGCCAGTGCCGAGCGCGGCAAAGCACTCTTCAACCAAACGCTTGATGTAGACGGCGTGGAATGGGCATGCGCCACGTGCCACAACTATGACAGCGAAGAGACTAAGATTGGTCCCGGGCTGCTCAACGTGCGCAACCGCGCCCTCACGCGTGTAGAGGGACAGGGTCCCTACACCTATATCTACAACTCCATCATCCACTCGCAAGATTACATCGTCACGGGCTATGAAGAAGGCACGAAGATGCCCATTTACGAGGGCGTGCTGAACAACTCACAGGTCTACGACCTTATCGCGTACTTGCTCACGCTCGTGCCATAAGCCCTACGATGCACAGGCGGGCGGTGCTGTTCGACCGCCCGTTTTTTATTTGCCACGCCAAAATTGTTCAATGTCGACATTTTCTGGAATGACGACTGTGTCGCCTTCCAACGCGCTGTAATCGACACGCGGCAGGTTATAGCTGATGCCGCTGGTCAGCGGCAGCGCGATGTAGACTGCCGTCCCCACGCCCGGCTTGCTCTTGACGCGCATCACGCCGCCATGCGCCTCAATGATGCTCTTCGCCAACGGCAGCCCCTGCCCCATGCCCGGCACGCGAATGAGCTGCCCATCGGCGGTGACGGGCGTGCCGCGATAGAACGGCATGAAGACGTGCGGCAAGTCCGCCGCACTGATGCCCACGCCATTGTCACGCACGCGCAAATGCACCGCACTAGCAACCTCGTCGTGAATTTCCAGCAACACTGTGCCACCCGCCGGCGTGTACTTAATCGCGTTGTCGACCAGATTGCCCAGCGCAAGGCGCAAGCGGCTCTCATCCCCCAAGACAAACAGCCCCTCGCGGGCAATCAGCACGTTGAGGCTAAGCTGCGCCGCTTGAGCAATCTGCCGCCAATCGTTCGCCACCGCCCAAAGCAGCGTTTCCACCGCCAGCGGACGTTGCATCGCCCGCGCGCGGTTGCGGTTGTAGCGCGTCAGCTCACGCATGTCGACAATCATCTTTTGCAGGCTGGCGGCATGGCGAGAAATCTCGCGCGCAAAGTCATTGGCAGCATTTTCGCGCGCTAGTGTGAACAACGGCTGCTCCACTTCAACCGCCAGCTTTTGCAAGATACTTTCGCGGGCTTGGATTTGCTGCACCTCTTCGGTGATGTCACGCAGCAAAATGACCGTGCCAAGTCGCTCTTTGGCGGGCGAAAGCACCGCCGCCAGCTGCGCGCTGAGCATCGCGCCGTCGTGCGCCACCTGCTGCGGCTTGCCCAGCGCGTAAATGCCCGGCGCAAGCATGTCGCCCAAAACAGCGTTCACCGCCTCTTGCAAGCCTAACGCAGGTTGAAAATTGGTCTGCGTGCCAAGCAACGCGCGCGCTTGCTCGTTCATCATCAGCAACGCGCCCGTTTCGTCTTGCACCAACACGCCCATCGGCAGCGATTCTAGCACCGCCAACAAATAGGCGCGTTCGCGGCGTTCGCGGCGCAGCATCGTGCGCAACTTGTCCTCGCGGTCTTGCGTCTGCTGGGCAAAGCGGTCAAGCGACTGCGCCAACACGCCGATTTCGTCGCTGCTTGCCATGTTCGCCCGCGCGGCAAGGTCGCCGCCTGCCAACGCTTGCGCGGTGGCGGTCACGCGCCCCAACCGCCGCGTCAACGACCACGCGCCCGCAAAAACCACCGCCACTGCCACGCCTGCCAGCACGCTAGCGAACAGCGCGGTGAGTTGCCGCCCCGTCTCGGACGCAAACGGCACGTTGTTGGGCAGCAGAACAACGACCACGCCCAACAGCGCGTCGTGATAGCGCAGCGGCGCGTAAAGCGCGCGATACGGCAGCCCGTCTAGCGTGAGCGTGCCTTTGACAGGCGTATTGGCATTCAGCACTTGAGCGCGGATGCCGTCGTCGAGCGTGACCTGCGCCAGCGGCAGCGCGCCTACGTCCAGCGTTGCGCCTGCCAGCACGCCGTCCGTCGTAAACAGCAAAAGCTCGGTCACCGCGCTGGCTTGAAGTTCCGCTAACGCCGTGCGCGCCGTTTGCCCGACCAGCACCACGCCCGCGCTGTCGCCATATGGACGAAGCGGCACCGCAACATAGACCATCAGCCCCTCTGAGGTGCGCATGAACGCCGCTGCTTCTTCTGCGCCCGCCAGCACCCGCTGCACCAACGGCTGCGCGCTTAGGTC
The DNA here is from genome assembly GCA_938022205.1 of uncultured Anaerolineae bacterium. GTDB lineage: Bacteria > Chloroflexota > Anaerolineae > Aggregatilineales > Phototrophicaceae > JANWYT01. The sequence goes on from CALIEB010000001.1 coordinate 146,963, forward strand.
GGTGTTCGCGCTTACGGCGTAATCCGCCAGCTCGGGCGTGACGACGCGCACCAGCCCCACCACTTCGCGCCCGTTCGTGTCGGTCAGCACGACGCTGTCAAGATGAGCAAGCTGCGCCATGCTCTCCAGCAAGCCGTGCAGCGAGGCGGATTGCCGCGCCTGCACCCCTTCGACCACACCCTGCGTGTAGGCGATGCGCTGCGCTTCGGCGCGCAGACGAGCATAGTGGTCGCTGGCACGCTTGATAACCGCCGCACCGCTTTGCAGCAGGATGTTCTCCTCAGCGACGGCGTAATCGTCGGTCAGCACGCCCGTTATCAGGTACGCACCCAGCATCGCCGCCACCATCACCGCCGCCGCTAGCGGAAACACCAGCCGCCAGCGCAGCGAAAAAAAGCGCGCCGCCGGTGGTTGTGCGGGTTGTTCTACGCTCATGGCTCTCTCCCCTAGCCTAACAGCTCTTGTAGCCGCGTGCATCAAAGGTCAGTGGGTCAACCGGCACGTCGTTCACGCGCACTTCGTAGTGAACGTGCGGACCCGTGCTGTTGCCCGTGCTGCCGCTCCACGCTAAGATGCTGCCCTTGCCAACGCGCTGGTTCAACGTCACGTTAAACGACGTGTTATGGGCATAATACGTGATAAAACTATCGTTCTGCAAGACAACCAAGTAACCATAGCCGACCTCACTCCAGCCGACAAACGTCACGGTGCCGCTGTGGGTTGCCAGCACGGGCGTGTTGAGCGGCACGCCAATGTCGATGCCGAGATGATAAGCATGGTAACGCTGCGTCAGCACGCCTTGCACCGGGTTGCCCGACGGCGCACAGCCCGCGCCAACGTAGGGCAGCGTGCGCCCGTCAGGGCTTTCCAGCGGCGGCAGCGTTGCGCCCGCGAGAGCAGGCAGCGGCAGCGGCGCGGTCGTGGGATAGGGCAAGGGCGTAGGCGGCAGTGTCGGCGCAATCAGTTCAAAGAGCGTGTTGCCGGTCAGCGGCAGGTACGCGCCCACTGGCGGCACGTTGGGCAAGGCATCCACGCGCCCCGCCGTGTAGACGTTGACATCATAGGCTAGCACGTTCTGCACCGCAGGCTCTACCCGCGAGAAGCGCACAATCGGCGTGCCGTTAAGCGTGGTCAGCGGCGGCACAGCAAACGTCGGCAGCACGACTAAACCCTCGCGTGCCGCCCCGCCGAGCGTGCCTGCCCAATACACAAGCAGCCCGCCCAGCACCAGACCAGCCAACAGCACGGCTGCTAGCAGCGCGCCGCGTATGTGTTGCCATGCTCTCATAGCTATGAGTATACAACGCATTAACCAAGCCTGCGACAAAACTTAAAGTCAATTTCACATGCTTGCCCTAGCATCACCTTAGCAGCCTAACGCATCCTCACCCTCAAAGGAGCTTTCATGTCCCACGCGCTGTATGGATACGCTGACTTGCACATGCACACCCACCACAGCGACGGCAAGCCCAGCCCGCAAGCTCTGCTGGACTTTGTCGCTAAGCACCGCCCGCACTTGAACGTCATCGCCATTACCGACCATGACACGCTGGATGCCAGCCTTTGGGCATACGAACACCGCCACCGCTACCCGTTCGACATCGTTACAGGCGTGGAAGTCACAGCGGAAGGTGGACACGTGCTGGCCTTGTGGGTGCAAACGCCTATCCCCGCGCGCATGAGCCTTGCCGAAACCGCACACGCCATCCACGAAGCGGGCGGCTTAGCCATTCTGGCGCATCCCTTCCACATTGAGATGGACTTTGTGCGCAAGTATGCGCGGCGTTACTGGTGCCACCCTGAAGTGTTATTAGAAGCAGGAATAGACGGCATCGAGGTGCATAACGCCGCCATCGTGACCCCCGGCACCAACTTAGCAGCGCGCTTCTACGCCAAGCGCGTGGGGCTACCTGCGCTGGGCAGCAGCGACGCGCACACGCTCGGGGCAATCGGCACGGGCAGAACGCGCTTTTGGGGACGCACCGCTGACGACCTACGCCAGTCCATCCTCAACCAAACAACGCATGCTGAAGGAAACGCATGGAAGCTGACCGATTACATCGAATTCTTACAGAGCGGGCAGCTCAGAAAGCCGACGACATCTTTGGCGAGAACGACCTCGTAGACCCGCGTCTGACCTACCGCGCCCCTGTCAAGCGCGTGGCTATCATCACCGAAGCCTTCTTGCCCAAAGTCGACGGCGTGAGCAAAACGTCCTACCTGACCATCCGCTACTTGCAAGAGACCGGGCGCGAGGTGCTGATTTTCGCGCCCGACAACGCTATCGCCAACGTGGGCGCAAGCGAGGTCGTGCGCGTGCCGTCGTTTTCGCTGTCTATTGCGCCAGAAACCTACGCCGCTGTGCCTAACAGCATCGTAGAAGACCGCTTGCGCGCTTTTAAGCCCGACCTCATCCATCTCGCCAGTCCGGCACTCATGTCGCTATACGGCATGATGGTTGGGCGTGAGCTTAACGTGCCTGTGGTCGCCAACTATCAGACTGACCTGCCGGGCTACGCGCGCCAATACAACGTCGCCTGGATGGAGCAGCCTTTACGCGATTGGCTACGCTATCTACACAACGGCTGCACGCTCAACCTTGCGCCCACACGCGGGGTCAAGCGTGCCCTCAAAAAAGCCGGCTTTAAGCGCGTGCGCGTGTGGGGACGCGGCGTAAACGTCAACATGTTCACGCCCGAACGTCGCAACGCCGCCATGCGGGCGCGACTGCTCGGCGGACGCAGCGATGACCGCCTGCTTTGTCTGTACGTCGGTCGGCTGGCAAACGAGAAGCAGGTTGATTACTTGCACGACCTCGCCAAGCAAGACGGCATCGCGCTGACGATTGTGGGCGACGGTTACTTGCGCGAATCGCTCGAAACCTTGTTCGCCGACACCGACACCGTGTTCACAGGCTACCTCGTAGGCGATGAGCTAGCAGAGGCATACGCCAGCGCGGACGTGTTCGTCTTTGCGGGCGCAAACGAGACGTTCGGGCAGGTGGCACAAGAAGCCCTAGCCAGCGGACTGCCTGCCATCGTCACCGAGCGCGGCGGCATTGGTGAGGTCATTCAGCACGGCGTGACGGGCTTTGTGGTGGCGCACACGCCGCAAGCCTTTACGCAGGCGGTTTGTCAGCTGCGCGATAACCCCGCGCTGCTGGCCAGCATGCGCCAGAACGCCCGCGCCGTCGCGCTGACACGCCCGTGGTCAAGCGTCATGGGACAGCTGGAAAAACACTACGGCGAAGCGGTGCGCATCAACGCCCGCTTTAAGACGCGCTTTGGCTTCACCACCTACCATCGCAGCGCACGGTTGCGCGGCATGTTCGCCGCCTTTGGCGCATGGCTAGCGGTGCGATTTTACCGCCGCAAGCCCTAGCCTTGTGCTATAATCGCCCCAATAGCCAATCCCACGCAGAAAAGCATGCCTTATGTCGGAAACACGCAAAACAGTCGCACTTATCTCACACGACGGCAAAAAAGCGGACATGGTCGCGTTTGCCATCGAAAACAAAGCCACGCTCGCGCACTATCATCTTATTGCCACCGCCACAACAGGCAGGTTTATCAGCGAAAAAACCGGCTTGCCTGTAGAAACGGTGTTGTCGGGACCGTTGGGAGGTGACGCGCAAATCGCCGCGCAAGTCGCAGAGGGCAAGGTGGCGGCGGTCTTCTTCTTCGTCGACCCGCTCGGCAAACACCCGCATGACCCCGACATCCAAAGCCTACTGCGCATCTGCAATGTGCATAACGTGCCGCTGGCGACCAACACCGCCACCGCCAAGTACATTCTCAGCGCACAGCAGCTTTAAACCCACTCGCTCACAAGGTCGCCGATGATGTCCTCAAGGCGTTCTAGCTCTTCCTGCCAAGCCTCTGTGGGGATGTTCACCGTGCGGTTGTACGAGATGTAATGCACATAGACCGCTGGCACAATGCCCTTGAGGTATTCGGTGACGGCGGCGGCATATGCGCCCACTTGCAGGTGATAGAGGCGGGCATGTTCGCGTGCGCCTTCTTCGGTGGGCTGCGGTAAAAAGCTGGTCTTGTAATCGACAATCACCCAACGCCCTTGCGCGTCCTGAAACAACACATCCATCACACCGTGCAACGTGCGCTTGCCTGCCCGCAGCAAAAATGGCAGCTCATGCAGCACGGTGCGCTGCGCCGCCTTTGCCTCTGTAATCCAGCGATACACGTCGCTGCGCTGAAAGGCTTGCAGCTGCTGCTCCGCCTCCGCTACCGCGCGCGTCACGTCGTCGCGCCGCGTCAAGCGAAACCGCCACGCATAGCTTAGCAGTGCCTCGCGCAGCGTGTCGCTGTCGACGAACTGCCAATGACGCAGTGCCTCGTGAACGATTTGCCCGACCAAGCGGCGCGTGACACGGGGCATGGCGCGCGGCTGTGCGTCGACGACTAGCGCGGACACGTCTTGCATCGCGCTCATGCGCACTGCCTCTTGATAGAAGTGCCAGCGGTCGCGGCTGTGGCGATAGCCGCCCAAGTTTACCAGCTGGGTCGCGCTGATGTGTTCAAGCAGGCGTTCTGCTGGCACGGAAACAGGTGGCACCAGCGGCGGCGCGGCGGCTTCCGCTTGCGCGAGCTGTTGCCATGCGTCCCAGCCTGTGCGCACCGCTTCGGCACGACGCACGCCACGCAGGCTTGCCTCGTCGGGCGTATGCAGCACAACGCGCACAGGCACATCGGGCAGTTCAGGCAGCGACACGCGCTCACCTACGTCTAAGATGGGCAGTGCCTCCAGCAGCCAACCCAACCAGCCCTTCGCCTCAAGGAGTTCTGTGTCACATTGCCCGCTGACAAACACCGCATCTTGGGCGCGGGTCATCGCCACATACAACAGTCGCTTGAGTTCTTCTAGCTCGGCAGCCTCTTTGTGAGCGCGATAGCGTGCCTGCATGGGCAGCGTGAGCTTGTCATACTGGGGCTTCAACACGGACGGCAAGCTGGGCGACAGCCCATACGCCTCGTCCCAAAACAGCGTGGCGTAGTCGCGTTTGAGCAGCTCCCGCGAGGCATCCGCCACAAACACCAGCGGAAATTCCAGCCCCTTGCTGGCGTGAACGCTCATCAGCTTCACGCCGGCTTCGACATCTTGCGCCGCTTCGCCTTGCCGCACTTCGCTGCTGTTCAGCTCCTCGACATAGAGCAAGAACTCGCCCAGCGTCACGCGCCCGCTAGCTTCGGCAACTTCGACGAGTTTTTGTGCGTTGCGCCGCATGCGCGCGCCGCCCGCAATGCCGTGCAAGGTGGCGAGATACGCCGTTTTTTGCAAAATCAGACGCAGCAGCTCGGCGATGGTGACGCGCCCGGCTTGCTCCGCCAGCGCGTCGAGCAATGCCGCCGCGTCGACGAAGGCTTCGTGCTGCCATTGGCTCTCTTCGCCGTGCAAGGCTTGCCAAAGCGTCGCGTCGGGATAGGTGCGCCGCAGCCAAAGCAGCGCGTCGTCACTAAAGGCGAACAGTGGCGAGCGCAACGCCGCCGCCAGCGCGAGGTCATCGGCGGGGTTATACACCGCCCGCAGCAAGTTCAGCAAGTCCTGAACTTCGGGACGGTCGTAGTACCCGCGCCCCGCCACCGTGACAAAGGGGATGCCCTGTGCTTCCAGCGCGTCTTCGTAAAACCGCACGTCGCTGAGCGCACGCAGCAAAATGCAAGCGTCGCGCCACTGAAACGGGCGCACGGTCTGCGTGGCACGGTCGAAGACCTGCGCGCCCTGCGCTGCAAGCTGACGCAGCCGCTGCGCAATGGCAAACGCTTCGTAGCGGCGCGCGCTGTCGGCGTTGAGCTTTTCGCCTGCTTCGTCCTCGTCAGGCACGAGTAGCAGCTCCAGCGTGGCGTAGCCGCGCGACGCGGGCGGCAGCTCGGGGCGCGCCGCCGCCATGTGAAACCCGTGCGCATAGTCCACTGGCGCGCTGTCGGTCAACATCAGGCGCGCGAACAGATGGTTAAACAGCGCAATCAAGCTAGGCTGCGAGCGAAACGACAGCGAAAGCGGCAGTGCCGCGCCACCCGTGCTGGTGATTTGGCGGCGCACGTGGTCAAACACGCTGACATCTGCGCCGCGAAAGGCGTAAATGCTCTGCTTGATGTCACCCACGACAAACAGCGAGCCTTGCGTCTCTAAGCCCGTTAAGGCTTGTACAATCGCCCACTGGCGGGCATTGGTGTCTTGGAACTCGTCAACCATAAGGTGACGAAACTCAGCGGCGCGGTAGCGGGCGTATACGGTCGGGTCTGCCAACACCTGCACGCTGAGCGTCTCAAGGTCATCAAAATCAAGCGCACGCCTGTCACGTTTGGCTTGTGTATAGCCACCGCGTGTGCGCAAGAGCAAGCGATGCCACTGCGTCGCCAGCGTTGCCAGCGCGTCGAAAGGCGCGCCCGTCGGCGGCACGCCTAAGGTTTGCAACAGCGTGCGCGCCTGTTCGCGCAACGCCTTTAACGCTTCTTTGAGCGCGCTGAGGTCGTGCCAATTTTTGCCAGAGCCGACGTTGACTTTGACCTCATCGAGTTTCTGCAGCCCAAGCGCAAGCTCACCCTCAAGGCAAGCGGCAACACCCTCTTGCGCGCCGACAAAAACAGGATAGAGCTTGTCGCGGGTGTCATGGCACACGGCAGTCGCCAGCGTTTGCGCGTGCGCGTTAAAAACGGGGTCACGGCGCAGCGCGTCCTGAAGCTGGCGCGCCTGTGCCTGCCATGTGGCTTGCCAGTGGGCAAGTACCTCTTGCGGCGGCGGCACGTCGGCGGGCAGCACGTCCCACCAAGACCGCGCCTGTACCAGCGCGGCGCGCACGGTGTCCTCGCGGTAAGCCTCGAACAAGGCAGCGATTTGCGCGTCATCGGCGGCAGCACGCAGCTGCTCATCCACCACCGTCCGCAGCAGCAGCTTGGCTTCGATTTCTTCCAAGACCGTAAAAGCGGGGTCAAGCCCTAGCGGCGCGGCGTTAGCACGCAAGATGTCAGCGCACAGCCCATGAATGGTGTCGACGCGCGCGCTGTCCATCTCTTGTAGCAAGCCGCTCCAACGCGCCTGCTCGGCGGGCGTGGCAGCAGCGTGCAGTGCATCTAAAAGCCGCTCGCGCAGGCGGTTTTTCATCTCGGTGGCGGCAGCACGGGTGAAGGTAATCGCCACAACGCTGGCAAGTGACCAATCGGGGTGCTGTGCCAAGAGCTGGACAAAACGCTCAACCAGCACGCGGGTTTTGCCGGACCCCGCGCCTGCCAGCAAGATAAGGTTCTGCTCGAGCGTTTGGATAGCTTGCGCCTGCTCGTCGCTAAAGTTCATGCGTCCTCCATGTGCGGCTTGTGCGGGCTGGTGCGCGCCACGCGGCACAGTTCGGCAAATTCACAGTAGCTGGAACACTTGCCGCCGCTGAGCTTGCGCGGCTGCACGGCAAAGCTGCCCGCCCGCGCCTGCGCGAGATACGCCGCCACATATTGTGTGCCGAGCGTGAGCAGCTCCTCGTCTTTTGGGAAAACAAACGCGCCGCCTGTTTCGTTGGTTTCAATGCGCCAAAACGCGCCGCTCAACACGGGCAGGTCGGGCATGAGCTGGCGCAGTGCCATAACATACGTCCACATCTGAAAGTTGCGCCCGTTCTTAAGGTCGCTCGTGGGATAGGGCGTGCTGCCACTTTTGTAGTCGATGACGTGTAAGCCCTCTGGGCTGATGTCGATGCGGTCAATCGAGCCGCGCAACACAACGTAAGGCACGCGCGGGTCACCGAGCGGCACGCGCACGCCTTCAAAGCCTAGTTCAAACGCATGAGGCGTGCGTGTGCCGTCGCCCGTCTCAAAGTCTTTGCGCACGACCGCCGCTAGCTTTTGCGCGATGTAGCGCATTTCCTGCTGCCATAACGCCGACGGGCGAAAGCCATAGCGTTCGGGCGCGCTCCCTAGCAGGTCTACACACACCTGCGCCAGCACGTCCAACGCGCCCGCGCTGTAGGCTGGTTCGATACGCCAGCCTCGCGCCTTAATCTGTGCGTATGTCGCTTCAAGAATGGCGTGGTAGAGCGTGCCGCGCTGCAGCACGTCCATGCCCTCTTGAATGGGCTTAAGTGCCTCTAACTTGAGCAGCCGCTTAGCAAAAAACTGGTAGTGGCAGCTGCCGAAATGGTTGAGCTGTGTGGCACTGTAGGGACGTGCGTCATGCAAGGTGCGCGCTACCCACGCCAAATTGCGCGCGTCTTGTAGCACGCCGCTGTAGGCATCAAACGGCAAGTCATGCGCCATGCGCCCGACTTCCACCGCACGCCCTTCCGCCACGCGCTGCCAAAGTGCCGCGCCGTCGCTTGCCAACAGCCACGCCAACGCGCCGCGCAGTGCCGCATCGTCCCTGCCCGCCTGCAGCCCATCCGCCACCGCTAGCAGCACTTCGTCCAGCGCACACGCACGCGCCAACGCCACCACCTCGCCGATGCGCTGGCGTGCCACAGGCAGCGTGTCAGGCGTGAACACTGCCCGCACCATGCGCCAAAGGTGGCTCTCGTTCCACAGCTTGCCCTCTTGCACAGTGGGACGCGAGAGCGTTAAGCTGTTGCGCGCAAGGCTAATAAGTTCATAGAACAAGCCTTCGTCAGCGACACGCTGCGCTTGCGTTTCGATACGCACCCCTGCCTGTGCCAACGCGGCGCGCTCACTTTCCAACAACAAGGGGTCTTGTAGCACGGGCTTAGGGAATAAGCCCTCCGCCAACCCCAAGATGAACACGTGCGGATGTGGCAGCCCGCGTGCGTTGTTGGCGGTTGTAACCAGCACCCGCCCGCTGCGAGCGGGGTCGCGCGGTGGGTGTTGTGCGCTCGCCAGCGTAACCTCTAGCTCTGACCAAAACGCTTGCCATGTCAACGGTTGTGCGGACTGTCCTAACGTCGTCTCAAGCAGCTCTTCGGCGTGAACAAAGCCATGCAGCAGCGTTTTGAGGGCGTTAACCGCGTGAAGGTCGCGCGCCATAAGACGATTTTGCGCCTCGCTGTGTCCCGAGAGGGCGCGAATGGCGCGCAGCACGCCCAGCGACGCGCCATCTTCCGTCGCGTCGTCGGCGTTTTCTTCATCTTGCGCCACGTCCGCGCCCAGCAACCCCTCAATCCACGCCACATAGTCCGACATGGTAGCGGTCGGCGGAGGTGTCACAAGGTCAAAGAAGTTTTTTAACTGTGTTTGCAAGGCGTTCGCATGGGACTCTTCGAGCAGCGGCGGCAAGTCCTCATGGTCGCCGCGCGCGGGCTTGGTTGCGGCAGCAACCGCCGCCAGCCACGCCTCGCGTCCACCCACAACCTGCGACCGCTGGGCAACTTGTTCGAGCAAAGATACGTTATGTGCGTCCAAACCTGCGACACGCACGTAAGGCGACCGCAGCACGTCGAGCAGCTGGCGCGTCTCAAAGCCGCCTTCACCCAAGCGCGAGAGGCGCAGCACGCCCAAAAACACGACCAGCACGGGATTTTCTGCTAACGGCGGCGCGTAGTGCAGCAGCAGCGGCAGCTGATAGGCGTGGCGGTAGGTCTCAAAGAACGGTGCGTAACGCCCCCAATCGCGCACGGCGATCAACACCTCGTCGGGGCGCACGCCTGCCAACAGCAGTGCCTTGACGCGCCGCAGCACCTCCGCCACTTCGTCGCCTTCCTGCGGCACTTCAACCAAGTGCAAGGCAGGCGTAGAGCTAGCGGGAGTGGGTGCGGCACGACTGAAAAGATGGCGCGCCAGCACTTGCAAATCCGCCGCACGCCCGACATCCCCCGCCTCAATCGTACGCTGCTGCAGTTCGACTTGATGCGCAGCGTGCGCCGCTTCGAGCCGCGCCATCGCCTGCTCAAAGCGTTTGCCGACGGTGCGCTGGCGTTCGCTCTCCGCCAAAACGGTCAGCGTCACGTAAGTCTCGCTGTGGCGTGCTAGCAACGCGACAATCTCCGCCTGCACTGGTGTGAACTGGTCGTAGCCGTCGACCAGCAACAGGCGCACGCTGCGCGCTAGCGTAGGCTGGCGACGCAGCGTTTCCAACGCCAGCCACGCCTCGCCCTCAAGGTCAACCAGATGGTGCGTCTGTAGGGTCGCTTGATAGGCGGCATAAATCTCGCCTAGCTCGCGCTCTTTAGCGGTTGCGCTGGCTTGAATGAACGCCTGTGGGTGAACCAAGTTCTGCTTAAGCTCGTCAATCAACGCCGCCACCGCCCGCACGAAGCCCGCCGTTTGCGCGACTTCACGCCAAAAGGTCAGCGCGCCCGCTTCGTCGAGCTGACGCAGCACTGCCGCCAGCAGACGATAGCGCGCGACCTCTTGGATGCGACGCGGCGGCGTTCGGTTCATGTTGAGCAAGCGCGCGTTCAGCTCGTAAAAGTTGAAGAACTCAACGTTAAAGTAGACGCGCTGATTGTCGGGATAGTCCACCAGCCGCTGACGAAACGCCACTTCTTGCCGCCGCGAAGCAAGCAGCACCCACACACGCACGAAGGGCGTGGTGGCAGCTTCATCTTGCAGCGTCTGCGACAAGATGCGCAGCACAGCCTCTGTTTTGCCAGCACCAACGGGGGCTTTTAGAATGGTTGTGGGCATGGGTTGCCCCCTTTACGCGATGAACTACGCAAACAACCACTCGGCAATCGCGTTGACAGTTGCCTGTGGCAGGCGATCGCGCTTCGCTAAGTAATTCAGCGTGAGCTTGGTCTCAAGGTCTTCAAATTGAGCGACCGGCAAGGCGGGGTTGGTGGTCGTGACAATCGCTTTAGGGTGCGGTTCGGTGAAGACAACAACGCCGAACATCGGCACAACCTCCACGCCTTTCGCTTGTAGAAACGCCTCCAACCGCTGCATATCGTCAAGTGCCTCTTGGGTTGGACTCCAGCGCAGCGTACGCCAATCGCTGTCGCCAACACGGCGCATCCAGCCTTTGCCCTCGTTGTAAAACGTGCCCGTGTTGCTGCACACACGACAAACCAACACGCCAGCAGGTCCCACCAAGACCGCGTCGATATAGCCAATCTTGGGGCGGCTGACGTTGCGCAAATAGATGTAGCGTTGGTCAAGAAACGTGGCAAAAACATCGCCAAGCGCGGCCGCGTGTGGATTGTCACGCTTCCACGTAAGCGCGCGCACCGTCATGCCCAACGCCACAAGCAGCAACAGCGCGCCCACGACAATCAGCCCCTTGCGCAGCAGGTCATAGGTTGGGAAAGCAGGGTTCGCGCGCACGACAAAGTTCACCGCGTGCAGGAACAAGCCGCTAGCAACGCCCACCGCACCAAACGCCAAGACCACCACCGCAAAGTAAAGCAGCGTGCGCGAGCGGCGCGTGAGCGCGCCCGCAGGGACGACGTTTTGCATAACTCATGCGTCCTTCTGCGGAAAATTCCGCCTAGTGCGTGTTGCTGCCTTTGGACTTAGCGCGCCGCTGTGCGATGATGTTTTCTAACACGCCCTGCAGTTCATTAAACTTGGGCAGTGGCTTTTTAATGAAGTGGTCAGCCTGTGTGCGCCTGATAGCTTCTTCGATAAAATCAGGCGTGAACTCAAAGGCAGTCGTCAGCACAATCGCCATTTGCCCCAAGCGTTTGCTTCGGCGCAGCCGCTCGCCCACATGCACGCCGTTTAGTTCACCCGGCAAGCGAATGTCTATCAAGGCTAACTCCGGTGGTTCAGTGACATAACGCCCATTGTCCACATCGTCAATCCATTTCACCGCCTCTTCCCCATCGACAAACGCCACCCCTTCGATGCCCCACATCTCAAACATCGCTAACAGCACTTCGTAAATATCGGGTTCATCTTCAACAACCATCCACGTCGACAAGGCTGCCCCCTTACACAAGTAAGCGTCGGTAGAATTTTAAGAAGGTGTCACGGCTAGGACAGTCGCTTCAGGTTTGTTGTTGCTTGCCCCACTTGCAACAAACAGCATGCGATTGACCCATCTTGTTGCCTTATTATGACGCAATGTCAATCTTTTTTCAACTATGCTAGTGGGTGCTTTTGGGGAGAACGTGCTACAATATGGTTTCCGTCTAGCCATCGCTTCCTTCCTACACATTATACCAATTTGTAGCGTGGTTTTCCTACATGGTGTACAATAAGGACAAAGATTTGTTGTCCACACACTATAGAGAGGATGGAAGAGATGCTTATTGGCATTCCTAAAGAGATTAAAGTAGAGGAACATCGCGTGGCACTTCCGCCCGCTGGTGTTGCGGAGCTAGTCAAGCGCGGTCACAGCGTGTTTGTCGAAACGCAGGCAGGGCATGGCAGCGGCTTCACTGACGACGAGTACACGCACGCCGGCGCAACCGTGCTGTACAGTGCGGCGGAAGTCTGGCAACGCGCCGAGCTAATCGTCAAGGTCAAAGAGCCGCAAAAAAGTGAGTATGGTTACTTGCGCCCGGATTTGGTCTTATTCACCTATTTGCACCTTGCTGCCGAAGAGCATCTCACGCACGCCATGCTCGAAAGCGGCGTGATGGGTATCGCCTATGAGACCGTCGAAGATGCCGAAGGCAAGCTGCCGCTGCTGGAGCCGATGAGCGAAGTAGCGGGGCGTATGGCGGCGCAAATTGTCTCGCACTACCTCGAGAAGCCGCACGGCGGGCGCGGCGTGTTGATGGGCGGCGTGCCGGGCGTGCGCCCCGCGCACATCGTCGTGTTAGGCGGCGGCACGGTTGGCACGAACGCGGCAAAAGTTGCTTTGGGCATGGGCGCGCGGGTCACGCTGCTCGACATTAACATCGAGCGACTGCGCTACCTCGATGACGTGCTGCACGGGCGCATTGAGACCATGTACAGCAGCGCGGGCAACATCGCCGAGATTATCAAGTCAGCAGATGCGGTGATTGGCTCGGTGCTGATTACGGGTGCGCGCGCACCAATGCTCATCACCCGTGACATGCTGCACACCATGCCTAAAAACAGCGTGATTGTCGACGTGGCGGTCGATCAAGGTGGCTGTGTTGAGACCACCCGCCCCACCACGCACAGCAACCCCACCTACTTTGTTGACGACGTGCTGCATTACGGGGTGGCGAACATGCCAGGCGCAGTGCCGCGCACGTCTAGTCTAGCACTTGCCAATGCCACGCTGCGCTACGTGCTGAAAATTGCCAGTGTAGGCGTGTTTGAAGCAATGGCACAAGACGCGGGCCTTTTGAAGGGGCTAAACGTTTACGCAGGCAAATGCACACATCCTGCCGTCGCGCAGACATTCAACCTGACCTACACTGACCCACACGCCGCCTTAGGCATTGCCACGCCGCAAACCGCCTAACCACGTTTCGGGGCGCACGTTGCCTTATGGATGATGTGCGCCCTCTTTAGCTTATTGCGGACAGCCAGCAGCACGTTTGCGCTAATGCTGCCACTACGCCAGCCTCAACAGCAGGAGAACACGCCATGACCCGCAGCATCGTCGTCGCCACCGGCGCGTTTAAGCACAGCCTGAGCGCACAAGCCGCCGCGCAAGCGGTTGCTAACGGGTTGGCGCGCTCGAGATTAGACGCTGTTTGCACGCTGCTGCCCATTGCCGACGGCGGCAACGGCACGCTCGAGGCGTTTTTGGCGATGGGCGGCACACGCTACGAGCTGACCGTGCAAGACCCGCTCGGTCGCCCTGTGCGCGCCGCATGGGGGCTACTAGCGGACGGCAAGACAGCGGTCATTGAGATGGCACAAGCGTCAGGGTTGGAGCTTTTGCAAGCGCACGAGCTAGACGCACTGCGTGCCAGCACCTATGGCACGGGGCAGCTTATGCAAGCTGCATTGGAGCATGGGATCACACGGCTCATTATCGGCATGGGTGGCAGCGCGACGGTGGACGGCGGCGCAGGCTGCTTACAGGCGTTGGGCGTGCGCTTGCTCGACGGGCAAGGCGTGCCGCTGGCGGGTGGCGGCGGCAGCCTCGCCGCGCTAGCACACGTCGATACCAGCGGACTTGACCCGCGCTGGCGGGAGGTCGACATCGTTATCGCCAGCGATGTCGAGAACCCCGCGCTGGGCGAGAACGGCGCGGCGGCGGTCTTCGCGCCGCAAAAAGGCGCGTCCCCGGCGCAGGTGGCACAGCTTGAGGCAAGCCTAGCGCATTTTTTCGGACGATTGCACGACACGCTAGGTGTAGACGTGCGCGGCGTGACAGGCGGCGGCGCGGCGGGTGCGTTGGCGGCGAGCTTGCTGGCGTGCTTCAACGCGCGCGTTGAGTCGGGCATTGACCTGCTGCTCGCGCACAACGGCTTTGAAGACAAGCTCAAAGGCGCGCACTTGGTCATCACTAGCGAGGGTCGCATGGATGCCCAGACCATCTACGGCAAAGGACCGTTAGGCGTGGCGCGACGAGCAAAAGCGCACGGCGTGCCGACGGTCGCCATTGTCGGCGGCTTGGGAGTCGATGATGCCGTGCTGCACGAAGCGGGGCTACACGCCGTGCTGCCCATCGTCACGCACCCCATGCCACTTGAGGCAGCGTTGGCAGATGCCGCCACGTTGGTTGAACGCGCCGCGTTGCGCTTGGGTTATCTGCTGCAACTTGGCCTGGCTTAGCGTGCAACTTTTGCTGTCTGCTTGCGTATAGAAGGATAAGTCCGATTGATACATAAACGAGAAGGCAGACAGCAATGACCGAAGAAAAACGCAAGAACCGTGAATGGGTAGAAGAAGTCGAAGTCAAGGGGCGCGAGCTGGTTGACCGCGTCAAAGAGTTAATCGAACAGGGCAACGTGCGCCGCCTCATCATCCGCAAAAGCAACGGTGAGGTGCTGATAGAAGTGCCGCTCACGGCGGGCGTGATGGTTGGCGGGGCTGCGCTGGTGTTCGCGCCGTTGTTCGCTATGTTGGGCGCGGCAGCGGCTTTCTTCGCCGAACTCAAGATAGAGGTGGTGCGCGTCGAGGAAGAAACTCAAGAAAACGAAGCCGACGAGCCGCAAGACGAAGCGCGCAAACGGCGCATCGAAATCGACTAAGCAAGACAGCTGGGGCGGGCAACCGCCCCTTTTTTGTCAGCGTGCTAGCAGCGCATCATGAGCTGCTCAAGACGCACGGGCAATCAAGCCAAAGCTGCTGATAACAATAATCCCCGTTCTGCCACGCTTGCAACATAACCCGCCGCTGGCTATACTCATGCTATAAGCAAAAGGAAAAGGCGATGGACGCAACACACACACCAGAGCAAGACATTTCTTCTGTGCGCTGGCAGTCGGTTGGGCTACCATCCGAACACGGCGGCTGGAGCTTTATCGGTGAGCCGCTGCTGTTGGGGTTGCTGCTCGTGCCAAGCTGGGGCGGGCTGGCATTGGGCATGGCAGCCTACGCGATTTTCTTGCTCCGCCAGCCGCTCAAAGTGTTGATGACCGACTATCGCAAACGCCGCGTCACGCCGCGCGGTTTGCTGGCACGCCGTTTCGCGTTAGGCTATGCGCTTGCGATAGCAGCGGCAAGCGTGGGCGTGCTGCTAAACCTGACTGACCATCTTCCGCTCATTCCGCTCGTGGTAGCAGCACCGCTGCTGCACATCCAACTGCGCTATGACATGGCGGGCAAAAGCCGCGAGGCGATTGCCGAACTCAGCAGCGCGCTCGCCGCTACCACCATTGCCCCAAGCCTCGTGCTGATGAACGGTTGGGGGTTGAGCGACGCGCTGCTGCTGTGGGTGGTGATGACGGCAAAAGCGGTTTCAGCAGTGCTGTACGTGCGCGCGCGCCTGCGCTTAGAGCGCAACAAGCCCGCCGCACTGAGCGCAGCATATGCCACACACGCTCTCGCTTTGGGCGCGCTGCTGCTGCTGGCATGGCTTGACGCAGTGCCTTACAGCGCAGCGGTTGGCATGGGACTGTTGAGCGCGCGGGCAGTGTGGGGACTTTCACGCTGGCGCACGCCACAACCGCCCAAAGTCATCGGCGTGCAAGAGGTTGTGTTTGGCATCAGCTACGTGCTGCTAGCAGCTTGGGGTTACAGCAACGTGGGATAAAAAGGGGCGCGCGTGCGCCCCTGTGCGTGCTATTTGCGGCGGGTGTCAATGTCGCCCTGATAGGTCAGTGCCTCTTGCCCCTCTTCGTTGGTGCTGATGCGAATGACGTTCTCAACGGGATAGACAAAAATCACGCCGTCGCCCTTTTCGCCCGTAAAGGCAGCCTTCTTAATCGCGTCGACCGTTGCCTTGACGTTGCGCTCGCTCAAGACAATCGCGATAACCTTGCGCGGCAGCAAGTCAATGACATACGCACCCGTGCGCCCGTAGACAGTCATGCCCGCGCCACGCCCGCGCCCCTGCACGTCATAGATGCTCAATCCCACAATGCCGATGTCGGAAAGTGCCTTCTTCACTTCGTCTAGTTTCTCTGGGCGGATAATCGCCTCAATTTTCTTAATGCTCATGGTTGGTTCTGTCCTCTATGGAAATCGTCGTCAATACGAAAAGTTGAAGGCGGGGCAGCCACGCCACCCCGCAAGCCACTGCGCTAATCGCCACTCTCTTTGTACGTTAAGCTGGGCATAGGCAGCACGTCGGGCCAAACGCTCACGCCGTGTTCGTAAGCGTCGATGCCAATCTTGTCCGAGACCGCTTCCACGCGCAGCCGCCCTATCGCCTTCAGCGCGCTGAAAGTCAAGAATGCCGTCAGGAAGGTGAAGCCCACCACAACACCAGAGCCAAGTGCCTGAACGCCGAGCTGTTCGATGCCACCGCCGGTCAGCAAGCCCGCCGCGCCGAGCGCGCTGTCGCCAAACAGACCAATCGCCACCGTTCCCCAGATGCCGCACGCGCCATGCACGCTGAACGCGCCCACTGGGTCATCAATCTTGACAGCTTCGATGGCTTCCACCGAGAAGTAGACCAGCAAGCCAGCGATAAAGCCAATGACGACGCTAGCCCAAGGCATCACAAAGGCACAGCCAGCCGTAATGCCGACCAAGCCCGCCAGCGAGCCGTTGAGCGTGAAGGTCAAGTCCCATTTGCCGGTGCGGAAAAAGACCAAAAACATCGTGGTTAGCGCGCCCGCCGCCGCCGCCAGCGTGGTGTTGACCAACACTAGCGCGACCAAGCCCGTGTCGCTCATAGCAACCGTCGACCCGGCGTTGAAGCCATACCAGCCGAACCAAAGAATCATCGTTCCCAGCGTGGCTAAGCCAAGATTGTGCGCAGGCGGAAACTTGCCGAATTCACGATTAGCACGCGGACCCAGCATCCACGCGCCGACCAACGCGGTAATGCCGCCAACGGTATGCACAACCGTCGAGCCGGCAAAGTCGAGGAAGCCCATTTCGCCCAGCCAACCACCACCCCATACCCAATGCACCACAATGGGGTAGGAGAACATGGCAAGGACACCCGTGTAAATGATGTCGCCGATGAAGTCGGTGCGCTCTGCCATCGCGCCTGTAGCAATTGTCGCGGCGGTCGCGGCAAAGGCAAACTGAAAGAAGAAGAACACCAGCACCGTAAGTGTGTCGTTGAACATCGTGTAGCTAATAGCTCCGTCGGTGGCAACGGTGACGGCATCGGCGAGGAAGAAGTTGCTCGTGCCGATGAAGCCGCCTGCCGACGCGCCGAACGCCACGCCAAAGCCCACCGCCCAGAACAGGATAGCCGTGACGCAAGCATCCATAAAGTTTTCCAGAAGCGCGTTGACGACCGCTCGCTGACGAATTAAGCCCGATTCGAGCATGGCAAAGCCGGTCTGCATAAAGAAGACCAAAATTGCCGCAATCACCACCCACGTCGTGTCGAGCTGCGCTTGCACGCTGTTCGGGTCGGCAGGCGCGTCGACAGCTACCTCGACCGCAGCAGCTTCGTCACCGCTCGCTGCGCTGGTCACAACTGCCTCTGAAGTGGCTTCTGCGGTCGCTTCTTGCGCGTTGAGCGTGAAGCCGAAGACGGCAACAAGCATCGAAGCGATGGCGATAATCCAAATCTTGCGTCTCATCTTTGCGCGTTTTGTGAACATGCGTTACCCCTTTATTGCTGAACGTAAATGAAAGAAACTGTCATTACCCCACGTGAAGTATCTTGCAGGCGTTAGCGCAAAACAAAGGAGTAAAGCGATAACAACCACCCTCTGTTTTTTGGTGATTTTTTACAAGGGTGTTGTAAGAAACAACCAATTAGAGCATTTTACCTAAAAACGTTGGTCTCAAAGCGTGATTTATAAGACGATTTTGTGCGCGTTGCACAAGCAACAAAAAAGCGCGGCTAGCACCGCGCTTAACTTGGGGGTCAAATTTGTAGGTTGAGGCTGTTTAACGCCGAGAGCAACGCCTGATACGTGCGCTCAGGCGCGCTTGCGTTGTAGTCGACCATTGGCAAATCTTGCACCATCAGCGGCATGTCAACAATTTCTTCGTAACGAATGACCAAAACGGGCTTCTCGCGGGCGATAAAGTGACGGATGCTGCGCTGGACGTGCGGCGCGTTGAGCGCGCTTTCCGTCAGCACGACGACAAGGCACACGCAAGTTGCCAGTGCCGCGTCAATCGCCTCGTACCACTCTGGCGTTTCGGGCGTGAGGTTTTGGTCAACCCACAAGGTAACATTGTTGCGCCCCAAATAGTTGACCAACGGCGCAGCGCGTGCCTTCCAATCCGCCCGCGCATAAACCACAAACACACTGTTTGGCACAACATCCTGCACGCCGCTGCCGTTGTTGAGCTTGCTCAGCAGGCGGTCAGTGAGCTTTTCCGTGCTGCGCTTGGTCATCGTGCGCTCAAGGTCGCGCATGACAGGCGGACGCGGCGCGGCACGGCGCGGCTCTAACGTGAGCTGCGTTAAATCGGTGGCAAACCACATCTCCACCACCGTGCCTAGCACGATGTAATCGCCATGCTCGAGCGGCGTGGCAGCCGTCACGAGATTGCCGTTGAGATGCGTGCCGTTGGTCGCGCCCGCGTCTTCGAGGGTGTAGGTGTTCTTATAGAACGAAAGGCGCAGGTGGAAACGGCTCACCTCTTGGGCTTGCAGCACGATGTGGTTGTCCGTGTGCCGCCCTAGCGTAATCTCTTCACGGTCAAGCTCGTACACTTCCGGTGCTTCTTGGTGCGCTTGGCGAATGACCAAAAAGAAGTGCTGCGGCACGTTTTGCAGGTTAGATTGGGAGGCTTCGGGCGCACTGTCGCTGGCAAGATACTCTAGCGTGATAGAGTCGCCCAGCTCGATGATGTTGGCATCCGCCAGTGGAAAGCCGAGATTGGTGATACGTCGCCCGTTCACAAACGTGCCGTTTGTGCTTTCAAGGTCAACAATCTCATAGTCGTACAGCACGCGCACAAGACGACAGTGTTCACGGCTAATTTCATTGTCGTGAATAATAATTTCGTTTTTGCGTCCGCGCCCAATTGTAATAGAATCTTGGTTCAAATCGTAGATTTTACCGGGTTCTGGACCGCGAACCATTCTTAATGCAGGCATGTTTATCCCTGTAAGACATTGCGCGTTGCCTTAATTTTAACTAATTTAAGCGCATTTGTCAGCATATCATTGTATATGTTTATAAACAATTGACATAACACTAAAACGAGCGCGTTTAGCGCGGCATCTCGCCGACATAGCGCGCACGCGGGCGGATGAGCTTATCCACGCTGTATTGCTCTAGCGCATGCCCAATCCACCCCACCGAACGCCCCAGCGCGAACATGCCCAGCGCGCTGCCACGCGGCAGCTCCAACACCTCAGCAACCGCCACGAGGGCAAAATCAAGCGAAGGCTTCTCGTGAATTAACTCATCAGCCGCCTGAATCACCTGCTCAATTAAGGTAAGGCGCGGGGCAGCACCATAGCGCGCCCGCAGCGCGTTGAGAATAATCACAGCGCGCGGGTCGCCCTGCGGATAGATTTTATGCCCAAAGCCGGGGATGTCTTCGCCACGCCGCAACCGCCCCGCCAGCAGCTCACGAATGTTCTGCGCGCTGTCAACGCTGCGCAAAAAGGCTTCCACGCGCTCGGTATAGCCACCGTGCTTAATGCCGCCCAGTGCTGCGATGCCTGCCGTCACCGCAGCGTAAGGCGTTGCGCCTGCCGAAGCCACCACCCGCGCCGTGAACGACGAGGCATTGAGTTCGTGGTCGGCACAGGTAATCAGCACCGTGTTGAACAGCTGTGCGGCGTGCGGGTCTTGCGGTCGCCAGCCTTGCTGCAACATCTGCGCCACTGGCAAGCTCTCCTGCACATCACCCGCTAGCACGCTCGCCATGATGCGCAGGATGCGCACGCCTGAAGCAACCACCGATGACGGGCGCAAATCATAAGCGGTGGGGTCGTCGCTAGCGGCAATCGGTAGCACGGTTTTGAGTGCTTGCAGCGGCGGCAAGTCCACGCCATCCATCGCAATGTGCAGCAAAATGGTCTCGTAAAGCTGGGTGTTCACGCTGCTTGCGGCGTTAAACAACTGCCCCACCGCGTCCATGTTGTTGAGCCACAACAACGCCGCCACGCGCTCAATCGTTTCGCTTTGCGCTAGGCGCGCCACGTCATAGCCGCGATAGTAAAAGCGATGCCCATCAATCAGCGTGAGCGCACTTTCCAGCACCGGCGCGCCCCAATGCAGCGCGTCTTGTGCTAGCACCTCCGGGTTGCGTCGTCCCGCCTTGCGCGCCATCAGCTTTTCGACATCCTCCGCGTAGTAGCGGCGGTTGCGCTGTCCGGACGCGCCGCTCGAGCGTATCAACCCCCTGCTTACATAGGCATAAAGCGTCGGCAAGCTAATGCCAAGTGCTTTGGCAGCCTCGCTTGCTGTCATATACCGCTCTTTGCTCATGCGCGAGCTATCCTGTGGGCATGTTGGCGGGAAACGTGTGGGCGAGGGCTTCGGGCAGCGCGCTCTTAAACGCCACTAGCCCATGACCGCTCCCTAGTTCAATAAACTCGTGGTCAATGTCGCCGCGCTGCACCTCGCGCCGCTGCAAAATCAGCCCAAGCGCAAGATTAGGTTTGTAATAGCGCGTCAAACTCTCGTAGCGTCCCACACTTTGGAAGATGCGGCGCGGCAGCACGCGAGCGTTCTCAAAACGATTGGCATACTCCAGCAGCTTCTCTTGCGCTTTGCCGCGACCAAGCGGCGGCGAAAGCATGATGAGGTGGCTGAACACGGCCGGGTTTTTCAGAGCCGCATGCGCCGCCGCAATCGCGCCAATGTCCACGCCGCCCAAGCCCAAATTGGTAGCATCCACGCGGTACTGCCCCTGCAAGAAAGGCAGCAGCTCGGTGAGAATTGCCGCGTAGTGCTTGTCGTTGCTAACGAACTCCGCGACGCGGTTGGCTTGCGTGCCGCTCTGCAGCATGGCAATCAAAATTGGCTCGAGACGTTGATGCTTAATCAGCGCGTCGGCAATAGCTGGCACTTCTAGCCCGCCAATCATCCACTGCCCGTCAAACAAAATCAGCAGCGGGTACTCACGGTCAGGGTCCGCCTCATACGTCGGCGGCGTGTAAACCCACAGCTTGCGGTCGCGAAAGTTCATCTGCGCGCTGCTAAACTCGTGTTCGTAAATCTTGCCACGCGGCACGTCGCCGAAGCTGCTCCACTGGGGGAAAGGGCGCGCCTTCGGCATGCGCAAGACGCTCACATCCATTTGCGCAGTTTGCATCTTAAGCGGATTGCGCGGGTCAACGCGCCAATAGCGGTTGATGCGCGCCAGCAAATTGCGCTCGTCTTTCAGCGGGGTCATCGGGTCGTCGACCACCAAGAGGTAATCCAGCAAGTCGTCGCTCTTAAAGCGGTGCTGCACGTACCAGAGCGTGGTGTCGGCAAGCTGGGTCATGGGCAAAAACGGTGGGTCGCGGTCGATGATGTCAAGGTTGACCGCCACACGCTCCACGCCTACGCCGCTGTAAACAAACGTGACCAAATTCCCTTCAATCAACGGAAACGTATTCTCACGCAAGAAAGCGTTGACATGTGCTTGACGCTGGTCTGGGCTGGACTTTTGGGTGACTTCTTGTAAAAAACGCTGAAAACGATTAGGCATGGGTGCGCTCCACTCAAACGGGTGGTGACGATTTCGCCCTATTGTAACACGGCAATCGTGAACTTGCTAAGGAAAAACGCCCACAAACCCAGCGCGCACCTCATCCCGTTGACGCACTTAGCTCGCCATAATCTCGTTAAACTCTTGGGTGTCAAGCGTCTCGCGCTCCAACAGCACCTGTACCAGCTGCTCCATCTTGTCGCGGTATTCGCTGAGGATGCTGCGTGCGCGCTGGTAGGCCTCTTGCAAGATGCTACGCACTTCGTCGTCAATCGCCTGCGCGTAATGTTCGCTGTAGTCGCGCATCTCGCCCATGTCGCGCCCTAAGAAGATCGGTCCCGACGACGAGCCGTAAGCGCGCGGACCCAGCTTTTCACTCATGCCGAACTGCGTGACCATCATGCGCGCAAGGCGCGTGGCTTGCTGAATGTCGTTGCTTGCGCCGGTGGTGAACTGTTGGAACACCAACTCTTCGGCGGCACGCCCGCCCATCGCTGCCACAATGTCGTCCAAAAACTCCTCGCGCGATTTGAGCATGGCATCGCCCGAAGGCAGCGGCATGACATAGCCGCCCGCCCGCCCGCGCGAGACAATCGTAATCTTGTGGACGGGGTTGGTGTGTTCTAGCACGTGGAAGAGAATGGCGTGTCCTGCCTCATGATAGGCGATTTTGCGCTTTTCTTCGGGCGTAATCACGCGGCTGCGGCGTTCGGGGCCCATCACCACGCGCTCCATGCTCTCTTGCATCTCGCTCATGGTGATGAGCTTCTTGTTGCGCCGTGCCGCCAAAATCGCCGCTTCGTTGACCAAGTTCTCGAGGTCTGCGCCGCTAAAGCCTGCCGTGATTTTCGCCAGCGCGACGATGTCAACATCCGACGCAAGCGGCTTGCCGCGCGTATGCACGCGCAAGATGTCCTCACGCCCTTTAATGTCGGGGTTGTCCATAACAACCTTGCGGTCAAAACGCCCCGGACGCAGCAGCGCGGGGTCGAGAATGTCAGGGCGATTGGTCGCGGCGATCACAATCACGTTGGTGTCGTTCTCAAAGCCGTCCATCTCGACCAAGATTTGGTTGAGCGTTTGCTCACGCTCGTCGTGTCCACCGCCTAAGCCCGCGCCGCGCTGCCGCCCGACCGCGTCAATCTCGTCGACAAAGATAATCGCCGGGGCTTCGGACTTGGCGCGCTCAAACAAGTCGCGCACCCGCGACGCGCCCACGCCCACGAACATCTCGACAAACTCCGAGCCGCTGATGCTAAAGAAAGGCACACCTGCTTCGCCCGCCACTGCGCGCGCCATCAGCGTCTTGCCCGTGCCGGGCGGACCGACCATCAGCACCCCCTTAGGCACCCGGGCACCCAAGCGGATAAACTTTTCCGGCTCTTTGAGGAACTCGACAATCTCGCGTAGCTCCTCTTTCGCCTCGTCCGCGCCCGCCACGTCGGCAAACGTGATTTGCGGACGCTCCATGTCACGGCTCACCCGCGCACGGCTGCGCCCAAAGCTCATGGCTTGGTCTTGGCTGCCGCGCACCGAGCGCATCATGCGCCACAAAAACCACACGATAATCAAAATCGGCACGATGCCAATCAGCAGCTGGAACAGCAACGCCTGCGAGTTGTCGCCCGCTTGCTGGGTGTACTCAAAGTTCGCGTCAGCAATGCCGTTCAGTCCCAACACCGAGAGCAAGTCGGTGTTCTCGCTCTTGTAGGCAGTCGCGGTGCCGCCACCGCTGTAGGTGATGAACAGCTCCTGTCCGCCGCGCTCGACAATCGAGACCACTTGCCCGCTGCGCACAGCGTCCGCCAGCGCGTTCAGCGAGATTTGGCTGCTAGGCGTGCTGGGACGGTTGATAAAGAGAAAGAAGAACAAAAACAAGGCTAGCACGCCAATCACAATGGAAATGCGCTGCGTGTTGGGGTTATTAAGCGGCGGCTGAGGCGCGCCGCGCGGGTGGTCGTCCTTTTGCGGCGGCTCGTACCCGTGCGGGTCTTTGGGTGGTAGGTGACTCATAGACACTCCCGAAAGTTATTTACCATAACCATAATCGCGTTGCCAAATTTTGGCAACGCTCTTTTGGTGAGCTGACGTTGGCAACGATGTTTTAGCGCGTCAGCGAGGCTTTCGTGGTGGGCGCGTCAGGCAGCGGAATGCTGACCATCTCCGGCACGGTGTCGCCCGCCAGCATGCGCACCATCATGTTGGCAGACGTGATAGCAGTTGGCTTGCGCCCGACATCCAACGAAGCCACCATGTAATACCCATCACGAATGTAGCGCACGGTGAGGTCTTCCGCGTCCACACTAAAAATGTCCACACTGTCGGGCGCAATCTCGGCGGCTGCCAGCGCGTCAATCGCGCCAATTGCGCCGGCATCGTTGATGCTGCCAATCACGTTAAAGGTCACGCCGTCGCGCAGCAGCCGTTCCACCGACTGCCTGCCAAAGTCGCGCGTGCCGCCCACCACCCGCGCCACCACTTCCACTTTGGGCGCAAAGTCCTTCATGCCGCGCACGATACCGTTGGCACGCTCCACGACAGACGCAACGTCAGGGTAGTCAAGGATAACCACCTGCGCTTCGCCGCCCAGCACGTCACGGATATGCATCCCTGCCGCCTTGCCAATCGTGTATCCCATTGCATCGTTGGTCGCGCCCTGCGCGGTGAACACCGCTTGCACGTCTTCTGAAAGCGTGTGGTAGGACAGCAGCGGCAGCTTGCGCTCGTTAATCGCCAACAAGGAGTCATGAATAATCTCGAAGTCAATCGGACAAAGCACAAATGCGCTTGCCCCGTCCGTCAGTGCTTTCTCTATCTCGCGTCGTTGTACATAGCTGTCGCTTTGGCTGTCATAGACGCGGAAGCGCAGCTTATGCTTGGTCAACTCGTCGGCGGTCTCGCGTGTGAGTGTGCTGTGATACTCGCTGTCTTGGTTGCACGCCACAATCGCCACAAAGCCGCTGTCGCCGAGCTTGCGCTGGGCAGCGGCAACTTGCACCTCGCTAGGCGTGGTCGCCGTCCAAAGCTGCGACGTGCCTCGCGCGATGCTAAAAGGCGCAATAGCAGCAGGCGAACCGCTCAGGATAACCGCTGCCACAACGGCGATAACCAATGCCGCCACCACGCCCACGCCGACGAACAGCGGCAGACGCGACTTGGGGGGATTAACGCGGCGCATCGTCGTGCTAGACTGCCCGATAAAACGCGAGGCGGCTTTAGGCAAATGAACGCTCGAATACACGCCCATTGCGTTGTCGACCGCGCGCACGAACTCGCCCATGTCTTGATAGCGGTCTTCGCGCTTCTTCGCCAATGCCTTCAGCACCACCTCTTCAAGTTCGTAGGGAACGTCGGGGTTGTAGTCACGCATAAGCGGTGGCATGGCTTCAAGATGCTTGTAGACAACGCTCACTGCGCTGCTGTCGTTAGGGTCGTTTTCAAACGGCACGTGACCCGTGAGCATTTCGTAAAGCATGATGCCCGCGCTGTACACGTCAGTGCGCTGGTCGAGCTTCTCGCCACGCAAGTGTTCAGGCGACATGTATGCCAGCGTTCCGACCAAAATGTCGTTCCTTGTCATGTCCACTTCAGCGTTGACCAGTTTCGCCAAGCCAAAGTCCATCAAATAAGCGTTACCCGCGTCATCGACCAACACGTTAGCGGGCTTGATGTCGCGGTGGATAACCCCTTTGCTGTGGGCATGTGCCAGCCCCTGTGCCATCTGGCGAAACAGCCCAATCGCCTGTGCTGGCGGTAGCTTGCTGTGATCGCGCAGTAGGTCTTTGATCGAGCCACCGCGCAGCAGTCGCATCGCCAAATACGCCTTGCCGTTTTCAATACCATACGCATAAACAGGCAAGATGTGAATGTGTTCTAGCTTAGCGATAAACTCGGCTTCGTTGGCAAAACGCCGCTCGAAGTCGTCAGCTTCGTTAACTTGTGACAAATCAATAATCTTCAGTGCCACGTCGCGTTTGACGGATAGCTGACGCGCGCGGTATACGCTTGCCATGCCGCCACGTCCAATGCGATCTTCCACCACAAAATCGCCAAACTGCTGCCCTATCAAAGCGTCATTGGACTGCATGTGCTGTTCCTTACGAAATATAATGAGCGCATGTTCTTATTCTAGCACAATTTGACTGAGATACCCCATGTTGCTCATGAGCAAACTTAAACGCCACATTAACAAACACTTGTGATTTGTCTTGGCATTGCTGATAATAAGCGCACTTTAGCCAGTAAAATAAGGAATTCATGAGTGACCACCATTCTCGTAACTTGGTATAACCAAGAAAAGACCATCATTCGCTACACCTTCCCTAAGTCGTGGACATGGGAAGACTTGTACATTGCTATTGACAATGCTGCCGCCATGCTAGACACCGTAAAGCATCGCGTGTGTATCTTACTTGACCTTACCGCCAGCGAACGGGTGCCAAGCCTCAACGTGATGGGGCTACAGAGGGTAGCCAACGCGCCCACCGCCAAGCACCCCAACATGGGCATCTTCGTCATGGTGGGGATGCGCCCGTTTGTGCGCGCTGTCGCCGACGTGTTCTTCCGTCTCTATCCAGCAGCAGGCAAACAGTACCGCACGTGTAAGACTTTAGAAGAGGGTTTAGAAATCATCGCCACGTATTTCGAGACGACAGTCTAGGTGCGAAAGCAGCATGACATGCTGATAGTGATAACTGCTTTGACCCTTTAAGAACTTTTAAGAACCTGATAAACTGGTTGCTTAGCGACGGGCGTATGCTGTCATGTCGCTTATTTTGTGTTATACTAGCGCAAAACAAGTGCATGCCGACAGACGGCATCCAGAGAGAGGTGACGCGATGAGCAACGAGAACATCAAAGAGCTTTTGGACATTTTGCGCTGCCCCGAAGCCGTCCACGATACCAGCAAGGGCGCAGACGCGGGCAAGCTGGAGCTGGTACGCGATTACTGGCTGGTCAGCGCAGACAGCGGTAACAAATATCCGATTGTCGACGGCATTCCGGTCATGCTCATTGAGGAAGGGCAGAAGTGGCGCAACACCGCCATCGAAGACCTGCCCGTGCCGCCGCCCGCGCCCGCCTAGCTTGCGTCACATAACGTTTACGGTGCGACGGGGTTGTACGATAGTAAACACACCACCCATCGTAAATAAGCCGTACTTCGGGGAGGAAGCGCGACCATGACGCAGACCATCACACGCACCATCACACTGGCTGACATTCCCTATCTGGGGCGCGACACGAACAACGGCATGGTGCTAAACAGTGAACTTGCGCTCGTTCAAGACATTCACCCGCGCAGCGCATATCTCAGCAGCTTGCTGTTGGGGCGCGGTATTTATACGATGTTGGCGCGCAATGCCGAACAGCAGGCGATTGGTCAAGTGCGCTATCGCGCCGAAGATCTTAACGCACAGGTGTTTTTCATCACGCCTTCGCAGGAAGAGCTAGGCAAAAGCGACCTGCTGCTGCATCTGCTCGACGGTATGGCGCGTGAGATGGGCAAACACGGCGCGCACGCGCTGCTCGCGGAGGTGGACACGCAGTCACCGCTGTTTGAGACGATGCGGCAGGCGCGCTTTGCCACCTATGTGCGCCAAACCATCTGGCGGCATGAGCCTGTGAAGGCGCAAATGCTGCTGCCGCTGACCGAAGAAGAGAGCAGCGACCAAATTGGCATTATGTCGCTGATTTGCCACACGATTCCTACGCTTCAGCAGCCCTTTGTAACCCCTTCTCCGGACATGCAGGGATTAGTCTACCGTCATCATGGGCATGTCGAAGCCTATATCGCCTACAGCGAAGGCAAGCACGGCGTGTATGTGCTGCCCTACATTCATCCCAATCTGTTTGGACAAGCGCGCGACATCTTAGAGAGCGCGCTGGCGGCAATCGTTCGCACCAGCAAGCAGCCCTCCTATGTCTGCATCCGCAGCTATCAAGTGTGGCTAGAGGATGTGATGCGCGAATTAGACTATGACCTCGTGGCAGAACAAGCGGTGATGGTGCGTCATATTGCCGCAGGCGTGCGCCAAGCGTCGTTTGCGCGCGCCAAAATGCAAGGTAAACTAGAGATAGCCAACAACGCGCCGCCGTACTGGTCAACGGCGCGACGACAAGACGAGGATTGACCCAAAACCTATATGGAAAAACGCATCACGGATGATATAGATGTTCTCAAGCGCGTGCTGCCGATGCACATCACCTATGCGCTTGAAGAACTTGGGCATTTGAACGATTTGCTAGAAATCGTGATGGATTTGGGACGGCAGCCCACCGCCCGCTATATAGACGGAGAGATTGAACTTTCCGACCGTGAAATCACCCGCGAAGACCTTGACAAGATGACAGCGCGCATCGGCGACTTTGACGCAGACAACCGCGCTGGCATGGAGCGCACGCTGCATCGCATCAGTGCCATTCGCAACCGCCGCAGCGAGATTGTCGGGCTAACCTGCCGCATTGGGCGCGCGGTTTACGGGACAATCGACATTATCGAAGACTTAATTAAGAGTGGCAAGAATGTGCTGATGTTAGGCGCGCCGGGCGTGGGCAAGACCACCATGCTGCGCGAGTCTGCGCGTGTGCTGGCGGAAGAAAAGCGCGTGGTGATTGTCGACACGTCCAACGAGATTGGCGGCGACGGTGACGTGCCGCACCCTGCTATTGGCAAGGCGCGCCGCATGCAGGTGCCGCGCCCTGACCTGCAGCACGAGGTGATGATTGAGGCGGTCGAAAACCACAACCCGCAGGTCATCGTCATTGACGAGATTGGCCGCGAGCTAGAGGCGATGGCAGCACGCACGATTGCCGAGCGTGGCGTGCAGCTTATCGGCACAGCGCACGGCAACACGCTAGAGAACTTGCTGCTCAACCCCACCCTCTCCGACCTTGTGGGTGGCATCGAAAGCGTCACCCTCAGCGACGAGGAAGCGCGCCGTCGCGGCACACAAAAGACCGTTCTCGAGCGGCGGTCACCGCCCACGTTTAACGTGTTGGTGGAGCTTAAAAGCCGTGACTTGATGATTGTGCATGAGGACGTTGCTGAAAGTGTCGACCTGCTGCTGCGTGGGCGGCAGATTATGGTCGAGGCGCGCAGCCGCGATGAACACGGCAAAATCCACAAGGAGAAAACCGTCCTAGAGTTAGAGTCACGGGTGAGCAAGGGCGAAAACGCGCCGCCCGAACGCCCTGTCCGCAACGGGCGCGCCTCGCGCGGCGAGCGCGACAGCAACGTCACCGAGTATAACGGGCAGCAGCGCGCGCAAGCACGCCTCATCAAAGGTGACCCGGAGCCAACCGACGAGAAAGGCGCGTTACCCACGCCGCCTTTGCGCGCCGACCTTAAGCCGCTGGTGGTCTACGTGTACGGCATCGCCAAGCAGCGTCTCTTGCAGGCGGCGCGCCGCTTGCACGTGCCGCTTGACGTAACCGAAGTGTTCGACGAGGCGCAGGCGGTGGTGACGATGAAAACTTACTATCGCACGCGCCCGCGCCAAATTATCGATGCCGAGCGACGCGGCATGCCTGTTTATGTGCTGCGCGCCAACACCGTCAGCCAGATGGAGAACTTTATCATTGACGTGTTCAAGCTGCAGGAGCGTGAACACGACCCTTTTGGGGTGGCGATGCTTGAGGTGCATGATGCCATTCAGCGCATTCTCGTTGCAGGCGAGGAGATGATTGCCCTCTCACCCCAAGCATCGCACATCCGCAAAGAACAGCACAAAGTGGCACGCGAAGCGCGTTTGTTCGCCAAGAGCTGTGGCAAAGAGCCGCTGCGCCACGTGCGCATCTACCGCGACGACATTGCTTAAGCACACAGGCGGCACACTAGGCATCCCCTAGATAGCCGCCTGTGCCGCGCTCCAAGCCAACGCCCTGCGCCAGCGTGTCCATAGCCGCCCACAGTGTGTCACCCGGACAGGCGGTCATAGGGTTAAAGTCACGATGCGCTGCCAAGTGCGTTAACCCCAGCAGCCCCTTCAGCCACAGGCACACCTGAACGAGCATTTGCCATTGTGCGGGGGTCGGCTCGCTGTTGGACAGGTTACCTAGCAAGCACACGCCCACGCTGCCCGTGTTGTAGCCTGCGACATGCACGCCACGTGCCGCCAGCGTGCGCCCCTCGTAAAGCGCGCCGTCCTTGCCAATCAAGAAGTGATAACCCACGTCCGCCCAGCCGCGCTCGCCTTGATGCAGGGCTTGCACCTCGCGCACGGTGGCAAGGTCGCTGTCCGCCTCAATCACCGAGTGATGCACGACCAGCGTTTGATACGCCGTGTAAAGGTCATCGTAGACGCGCCAACCCTCGCGGTTTTCCGCGCTGTAAAAGCCGTTTTCGTTGGCGGCTTCGTGGTTGACGGGCAGCGCACCCCAAGCCTCACGCGAGACAAAAGGTTGCGGCGGCGGTGGCGGCACTGTCGCGGTGGGCGGCGGCGTAGCTTGCGCCAGCTGTGCGGTCGGCAGCGGCGGCACGTCCGTGCTGGCAGGCGGACGTGACCACCACCACAGCAGCACGCCTAACCCGCCACAAGCTGCTAGCACGCTCCCCAAGCCTAAGCCGCCCAAGAACGCCAGCATCTGGCGGCGCGACAGGTCGGCGCGTCTCATGGCTGTTGTTCTTGCGTGTGCGCCCGCAGCCACGCGACAATTTCGCTGAGCGGCGTTTGTCCTTGCGCCACTTGTAGGAAGAAGGCATATTCTTCGTTCGCTGTCCACGTCACACGCCAACCGTTCTGCTCAAAAAAGCGCGTGACCGCCCGCAGCGCAGTGCGCTTGTTGCCGTCGGCGAACGGGTGATGGTACGCCAGCGATTCTAACAAAGCGGCGGCTTTGTCGTGCAGCGTGGGGAACTGTGCTTCGCCAAAGAGCACCAATCTAGGGCGGCGCACTGCCGAATGCAGCAGCTGACGGTCACGCACGCACGGCAGCGTTCCCGTCACCTCTTCGTTGATGGTGTAGATGTCGTTTGCCGTCAAGTAGACAATTCTAGCGTGTTTCAAGTTCATGGAGCAACCACCGATGTGTTTCAAGAAGAGCGTAAATATGGGCGATGTCGCGGGCTTCGTCCGCTGCAAGACGTGCCTCACACGCGGCAAGCGGCAGCCATGCCGCCAATGCCTGCCAGCTTTGCCGTCCTTCGGCTACGTCCAAAATCCAACGCAGCGCGTCGGGCGCATTCCAGACGGGCGTTTGCCCGTTGACTTCCAGCAGCAGCACCGCGCCGATGGTAGCCGTGCGCTTGTTGCCGTCGGCAAACGGGTGATTGCGCGCAATGGCGTGCAGCAGCACCGCCGCCTTCTCACGCAGCGTGGGGTAAGCATCTGCGCCGAACGCGCTGGCTTGTGGACGCTGCACTGCCGCTAACAGCAGGTCGAGGTCGCGTACCTTCTGCTTGCCGCTCATGAGCTGGGCGTTTTGCAGCAGCACGCCGTTGATAAAGATGAGTTCGCTGTGCGTCAAATAGCGCACGGTCGCGAGTGCAGACATAGGCTATTCAGGCACGACCGCCAATACCGCCAGCCCTGTGCTGCGTTCAAGGTCTTCGCGGCGGCGGATGATGTTGCTCTCAAGAAATTCTAGCACAAACACCAAGACCGCGCCCAAGAATAAGCCGCCCACCAAGCCCACCACGCCGTTAACAAGGCGATTGGGGCGCAGCAGCGTGATTTTGGGGTTATCTTGCACTTGGGCGCGGATGCGGTCTTCGCTGCGCGCCTGCTGGTTGAGTTCGTCTTGATAGCGAATAAGTGCTGCGCTCCACGCGCTGGTGATAGGGTTAATGAGGCGTGCAGCATCTTCAGGCGTGGGAGCTTCAAGGTCAACGTCCACTTGAATGGTGAGGTTGTCGCGATTGGGTGTCACGGTTGTGCGCGAGCGCAAGAAAGCAGGAGGCATGTCCAGCGCGAGCTGGTCGATGATTTGCGCCGCCAGCAGGTCGCTAGAGAGATAGGCAACGCGACTGTTGAGCAGCTGCACGGCGGCTTGCGTCAGCCCGAAGTCGCTGCGCGACGGCACGATGAGGATGGCTTGGCTGCTGCGATAGACGGGGGTGACTAGCGCGCTAAACGCCACGCCCGCCAGCGCGCCCAGCACCGCCAGCACCAACACAATCCAGCCGCGCTGCCACAAAATTCGCCCATATTCAATGACGTTCATGCGTTTATTCCTTAGGTATCGCTCATAACCGACAACATGACCCATGTCAGACGCATTGTAACCCACACACGCCCGCATGAGTAGGTGAAAGCACAGTCGTCGGATAGTTTTGTCTAAGAATTGGTTTATTTTACTCTTTTTGACTAGCGTTATAGAGTATAATGAGCATGGTAATCGCATCGTCACAAGGAGCAAGCAGGACTAATGGCAGACGCAGCGCAAGTCGTCGTCTTCGAAATCAAGGAGTATATGGTCATCTTTCGCCAAGTCGAAACGCGCGACTTTGGTGGCATACAAGTGAAAATTCGTGGGTTAGTGCGTTGTATGGGCAAAGACCCCAAAACCGGCGTAGATTATCGCATTGAGGTGTTTTTCCTCACGCCGGACAGCCCCGTGCCGCCCACGCCCATTGTTGACATTCCCAACCACAACGGCGCGATGTTCTTCCCCGCGTCAGATATGCTCACGCTGGTTGACACGCTGCGCAACGAAAAGCCCATTTTCGGGCATTTGCGCGCCGATAGACCCGAATGGACAAGCATCACCACCACCAACGAACCTGTAGGCGAAGGCTTTGAGAAAGACTAGGCAGCAATGGCAACTATCCTTTGCATCGAAGACAACCCACAGAACATGCGGCTCGTGCGCAAGATTTTGCAGTTTGGCGGCTATCAGGTCATCGAGGCAAACGACGGCTTAAGCGGCGTGCAGCTTGCGCTTTCACAACAGCCGGACCTGATTTTGATGGACATCAACCTGCCCGACATCGACGGGTTGGAAGCAACCCACCGCATTAAAGAGAAGATGCACGTGCCGATTGTCGCGCTTACGGCAAACGCCATGTACGGCGACGAAGAGCGCATCTTGTCTGCTGGCTGTGACGGCTATATCTCCAAGCCTGTCAGCAAAGAGCATCTTTTGCAGCAAGTTGCCCTGTTTCTTGGCAGCAACTAATCTGCTATAATCACGCGAGACTTATTTAGCAAGGTTACGGTCAACTCATGGCACGCATTTTGTATATCGAGGACAACCCACACAACATGGACTTGGTGTGCCGCATCTTGCGCCACGTCGGCGGACACGAGGTGCTTGGTGCGGTCAACGGCACCAGCGGCGTAGAAACCGCTTTGCGCGAACGCCCCGACCTGATTTTGATGGACATCAATCTGCCGGACATCAGCGGCTTAGAGGCAACCAAGCGCATCAAAGCCGTCGCAGAGATGAAACCCACGCCGATTGTCGCGTTCACCGCAGACACAGGCGATGGCGCGCGGCAAATGTATCTCGACGCGGGTTGTGACGGCTATGTCAGCAAGCCCGCCAGCGCAAAGATTTTGCTCGACCTCGTCAGTCAATACTGTTAGGCAAACACCTTAGCCATCTTTTAGCAAGCTCTGCTTGACAAAGTCTGTGGCTTGTCGAGCCGTTCGTTCTTGCGTGATGACGCTGGCAAGTGCCTCTTGAAACAAGCGCGTCAGCGTGGCATTGTCAGCAGTGTATGGCACGCGCTGTCCGTTGGCCAGCACGCGCGCATAAAACGCCGTTAACCCTGCCGGCAGCACATCCGCCAAAACCGCCGACTGGGCAGGCAGCGCGTCTAGCGGCAACAGCACATCCGCGTAGCGTTCGCGCTGATAGAGCCACGCGATGTAGCGCGCCGCCATGCTGTGCTGGGCAACCTCCGGGGTGACCAACACCCAAATCCAGCCGTTGACCAGTCCGCTAGGCGTGCCGTCCAACGTGGGAAGTTCGGCGGCACGCAGGGTGTCGTCCATCCCACGTAACGCCAGATAGCGCGACGAATTCAGCACCGCCATGTCATACTCCCCCGCCAAAAAGCTGTCCAGATAGTCCAACTGATTGCTGTAGTTCAGCACGTCGGGGCGCACAAGTTGCGCGCTACGTGCCTGCTCGTAAAACGCCAGCGTTTGCCGCAGCGCGTCGTCGGAGAACGCTAGCTCACCGTCAGGGGTGCGCGTGTCGGGCGCGCTGACCAGATACTGTAGCAAGAAGGTCTCGCTAATTTGGTTGAGGCGACCACCAACAAAGACGAACGTGTGCGCGCGCGCCAGCACATCCGCATACGCCCAACTGCTGTAGTCGGTGTTAGGCTTTGGGCGATAGACGACGTGGTTAAAGTCCAGCGTAAACGGCAGCCCAAAGAGCGTGCTGCCAATCTGCCCCAAGCTGATGCTGCTGCCCAAGCTCGTGAGAACTGCCGAGCTGAGCAAGCCTTCCCACGACTGCAGCAGGCCGTCGCGCTCTGCCGACACCAAATCAGCGCGACGCACCAACGTAAGCGTGGGCAGCGCGTCGGGTGCGACGATGCTAGCAGCGCGAATGGTGGACATAATGCCGCCCACATCGCCCACGCGCCGCAGCCGCAGCGTCACATCCACATCTTCAGCTTCGGCAAAGGCTTGGGTGTGCGCGGTCATGCGCTCCAGTGCCAGCGCGCTGCCGAACAGTTCATCAGGCAACCAAACCTCTAAGGTGAGGCGTTCCGTCTGAGGCGGCGCGTCTTGCCCAAGCACCACCGCACCCACAGACCAACACATTAGCACAAGGGCAAACAATTGTCGCATACCTTCCTCCTTGCGACGGCTAGCTGCTTTAGGCAAGGTTGACCCACGCGCCTTGTGGGAGCTTTTCGCCGGCGCGAATAGGAACGCTGAGGCGATTTTCGGCGGGCGTAATCGGACAAGACCAGCCCGCGCCATAGGCACAATAGGGATTGTAGGCTTGGTTAAAGTCAATCTCCGCCATGCCGTTGTCCAACAGCACAGGCTCTAGGTAACGCCCGGCGGGATAGGTTTCGCTGCCTGCTAGCGCGTCCACAAACGGCAAGAAAAAGCCGTTGGGCGTTTGGTAAATCGTCAGGCGCGCCTGCTCCTGTCCCACCGCAAACGTAAACTCACCCCAACGGCGATACCAGCGCGTTTCGCCCGTGTTGGTCTGAATTTGCACATCTTCTTGCTGGGCAAATGGCGTGACCGCCACCGTCAAACACAAGCGCGGCATCGGCACAAAATAAGTCAAGCCGGTGAAAGCCTCACGCTGGGCAGGAGTGAGCGGCGATTGGGGATGATGCTTAAAGAAGCGGTCTTTTTGAGCGCGTAACTCGATTAAGCGCGGGGTATCCATACAGGCCTCCTTAAGATCATGACAGGTTGAACGAGCGCAAAATGCGGATAACATCCTCGGGATGATAGGCGAACTGCACCAGCGCGGCGTGTTGGTCTGGCACATACGGCGAATTCACCAGCATCTCGACTTTCGTGCGCCAATAGTTGCCGTAGCAAATGAGCGGACGCGGCGTGAGCTGGCGGATGCGCATCTGCTGCCACGCCTCCGTAAGCTCCTGCAGCGTGCCGATGCCGCCGGGCATGACAACGTAGCCCTGCGCATTTTCCACCAAGTAATGCAGGCGTTCGTCATAGCTTTTGCACGGCACTTCTTGCTTGACATAAGGGTTGACGACGCGCTCATGCACCAGCTGCACGTTCGGCACGGTCACGCCGATGACATGCCCTTGCGCTTTGGCAGCCCCCTCGCTAGCGGCTTCCATGATGCCGCCATAGCCACCCGTCATGACCGTATAGCCGTTTTCTGCTAACGCACGCCCCACCATAACCGCCCAGTCATAGGCGGGGTCTTGGTCGGGGAGCTTGGCTGCACCGAACACAGAGATAATTTTCTGCATGCTGTCCTCATCGTGATAGCGTAAGTTGTCGTGGGTGTATTGTACGGCACAGGCGGGCTTGTGAGAACACCGCCCCAACACCAGCCGCGCGCACGTGCAAAAAAAGCCAACGAACGCGATGCTCGTTGGCAAAAGCAGACGGA
This sequence comes from uncultured Anaerolineae bacterium, assembly GCA_938022205.1. Taxonomy (GTDB): domain Bacteria; phylum Chloroflexota; class Anaerolineae; order Aggregatilineales; family Phototrophicaceae; genus JANWYT01. The sequence goes on from CALIEB010000001.1 coordinate 182,914, forward strand.
GAGGGCGGGATTCGAACCCGCGGTACCCTTTCGAGTACACTCGTTTTCGAGACGAGCCTATTCAACCGCTCTAGCACCTCTCCTAAGCGGGACTTGGTGGCACAAAGAAGCATTATAGCGCGTCTGTGCGGCGTTTTGTAGTGGCGTTTTTGCTCATTTTTGCCCTTCGGCACGCAGCTGGCGAAAGAACGCACGGATAAGCTCGGCAGCCTCGTCTGCCAGCACGCCCGCCGTGACCTCCACACGATGATTAAGGCGGTCGTGGCGCAAGATGTCAAGAACGCTGCCACCCGCGCCCGCTTTCGGGTCGCTGGCGGCATAGACCAAACGCGGCAAGCGCGCCAACACCATCGCGCCAGCGCACATGCAGCACGGCTCAAGCGTGCAGTAGAGCGTCACGCCTTCCAGCCGCCAGAAACCCACGTGCCGTGCCGCCTCGCGCATCGCCAGCATCTCAGCGTGCGCGGTGGGGTCGTTGTCCGCCTCGCGACGATTATAGCCACGCCCGATAATCTGCCCGTCATAGACCGCCAGCGCGCCAATCGGCACGTCCCCGTGCGCCAGTGCCAGCCGCGCCTCTTCCAGCGCAAGGCGCATGAAGTGCGTGTCGACATCCATGCTCAAAAGAGGTTGTGTCCGTCGCTGTCGTCCTGTTCCGCATCAATGCGGATGCGCACTTTGCGCTCGGTGCGGCTGTTGAAGTCTTCCGCCTCGTCCATCGTGCGCATGGCTTTTTCCACAGGCGAAAGAGGCGGCGTGTGTGCCGCGCTTGGAGGATCTTCCGGCTCAGGCAGCTGCCAGCTCGCCAGTTCCTGCCAGCTTAACGCCGAAGCCAACCCGCCCGACAGCAGCATCAACAACACCGTAACAGGCTTGTCAAGCGGCAATGCCAACATGCCAAACAGTGCCAGCGCACCCGCCACCGCAGCACCGGTAAATAACAGCAAAAGTACACGTCGCAACGTTTTCATGAGCCACTCCTCGCTTTTTTGTGCTTTTGGCGCGCCGCTTTTTCAGCAATGCCGTCAGCATCCAGCGGCTGCCCGTCGTTGTCGTGGCGTGCCGTGTCGACCTTATCCATGCAAGCAGGACAGCGGCACTCGGCGGGATGAGGCGTGAAGGTTGCCACGCCTTGCTTCGCAGTCGCTAGCAAGTTGGGATCCGGCACGAAGCCGTCAGGCATGTCTTCGACACGCAGGCTGGCGCGCACGTAAAGCTCGCGCAGCTCGTCCTCGCCGAAGCCGACCTCCGCCATAACGCCCTGCAGCGTCCCCAGCGTGACCTTGTCATTGCGGCGCACCACGTCTCGATAGTGTTCACGCAGGCATTCACGCCACTGCTTCTGAAAGATGCTCTCTGCCATATGCCTCTTTGCGCGGCGGTTCTCACCGACGACCGTCGCGCTCCTTTTGCTCATTATAAAACAGTTTTACTTTAGAGCGTGCGCACCAACGCGAGAATTTCGTCACCGTAGGCTTGCAGCCGCCACGCCCCCATGCCCACCACCTGCGCTAGCTCCTCGTGCGTTTGGGGCATCAGGCGCGCAATTTCCCACAGCGTTTGCTTGCTGACGATGATGTTAGAGTCTAAGCCGCGCGCGATGCCCTTCTCTTTGCGCCAAGCGTGCAGCGCGATGTAGCGGTCGGACAGCACTGGGTCAACGCGCTTGGGTTCAGGCATCGTGGGGATAGGAGCTTTTTGGGCGGCACGCACCGTCTCAAGCAGCTCTTGAGCATAAGGCTTGAGCGCGGTCATGTTCACGCCGCGCAGCTGCCAAAGGTCGCGCATGCCTAAAGGTGGATGCGCAGCCATACGCACGAGAGTGTGGTTCTCAATCACGCGGTGCGGCGGCAGATTCGTCGCCATCGCCACGCGCTCGCGCAAGGCATACAGCGCGGAAAGCACCGCCAACGGCTGCCCCTTCAGCTCTTTAGGGCGTATCAGCTTCCAAAAGCCGTCGGGGTCAAACGTGTTGGGCTTGATCTCAACGCGCAGCGCGTCCTCAAACACCTCACGCGCCTCGTCCAACGCGCCTAGCTCCGCCAGCTTGTCGTAGTAAATCTGCCGCAGCGCGGGCAAATAGTGCGTGTCCATCTGGGCGTAGCGCAAGCTCTCCGCGCTCAAAGGACGCACGCCCCAATCGTCCAGCTGGTGCGTTTTGTCCAGCGTCACGCCAAAGTGCCGCTTGAGAATGTCGTTCAAGCCAAACGTCTGCTCGCCACACAAGCGCGCCGCCAACATGGTGTCAAACAAGTTCGCCGCCGCAAAACCAAAGTCACGCCGTAAGCAGATCAAATCGTACTCGGCGGCGTGGAACACCTTCTCGACCTGCGGGTTTGCCAGCAAGTCGCCAAAGGGCTGCATGTCGTCAATCGCAAATGGGTCTAAGATGTAGTCCTGCGTCGGCGTGGACAGCTGCACCAAGCAGACGCGGGTCACATAGGCATAATAGCTGTTCGATTCCGTGTCCACCGCCACCAGCGGCTGTTGCTGCAGCTCATGCATCAGGTCACGCAGCGCGCTGCTGGTGGTCACATAGTGCGCGGGCAAAAGCGCGTCTATCATATCCAATGCTGCCTCTTGAAATATAACAACATCGCGACACCAACAACAATCATAAGAGCGGACAGAATGAGAAAGGGCTCGGCTTCGCCGTGATATTCGGGCTGAAACGGTAAAGGAATATTCATGCCATAGATGCTAGAAATCAGCGTGAGCGGCAGGATAATCACCGAAATGACCGTTAGCACGCGCATGGCTTCGTTGATGCGGTGCGAAGCCAGCGTGTTCACCGTGTCCGCCAGCCCGTTGATAATTTCGTAGTCTTCGTCGATGATGTCGCGTTCACGGTAAAGATGGTCGGCGATGTCGCCAAAATAGGCTTCAAGGTCTTCATGAATAATGGGATGCTCGCCGGATTCAAGCTGCTCGACAATCGGCACTTGCTGGCGAATGATGCGCCGCAGCGCGATGATGTCACGGCGCAAGAGCGAGATGCGTTGCACGGTCACCCGCGTGTCTTCTTCGAAGATGGTCTCTTCGACGCTGCGGATGTTGCCGTCCACTTTGCGCAAAATAGGGCGAATATAGTCGACGAGCGAATCAAGGATAGTGTAGAAGGTGTGGTTTGCGCCACGTCCCATAATGCGCGCGCGCATCTCTTCGTTGTTTTTGCACATGTTGAAGAGGTTGACCAGCGGTTTGAGGCAGTCATCGTGCGCGGTAACGACAATCCCGCGCCCGATAATGAAGTCGACTTCTTTCGGGCGCGAGAGAGCCTGCTTGGCATCCCAGAAGGGAAAGTGCATGACGATGTACAAATAGTCGTCATCGACATCGATTTTCGGGCGTTCGGTTAGGCTTGCCACGTCCTCAAGGTTCAAAGGATGCAGGTAGGGCATTGTCTCGCGCAGAACCTCCACGTCTTGCGGCGTGGCGTTCACGATGTTAAGCCATGTTACGCGCCCATATGTTAGCTTCTCAATCGCCATAGGGCTATTATGGCGAGAGGAAGCCAACGCTGCAAGTGCTAAGCTAACACGTTATTCAACCGTGTGCAGTTTCAAGCGAATGCCGAGCCACACGCCGCCCAACATCGCCAGCGCAAACAGCCAGCCCGACACGGCGAACGCGCTAATGCCCGAAAGCAACGTGCCAACAGTGCAGCCCAACGCGGTCATCGCGCCCCAGCCCATTAGCACACCACCGATGAGTGCGGTGGAGCTATTCTTCAGCGTCAGGCGCGACCACTGAAAGCGGTTGCCAAGCAATGCCATTGCCCACGCCGCCAGCACCAGCCCTAAAACGAGCCAGCCGTTGTCCATGATGGCGTTCGACACCCGCGTCGCACAGCCGGCGAAGGCATCTAGCCCTGCCAGCCGTCCCTCAAGGATGCCGGTCTGTGCCAGCAGCGTGCGCGACAAGCTGCCCCACTGCGCCGTCACGCCCAACGGCTCGACGCGCAGATAGGCAAACACGCCGACCAAACCGACCAGCGCGCCCGTGACTAGCGGGTGCCAACGCTGGACAAACAACAGGTCATAGAGTGTCTTAGGCGTGAGCTGCCACGCTTCGCGCGCCGCAAAGGCGGGTAAATCGCGCCAAAGCAGCAGCGCAAGCCCACCCAACAACCCCAGCGTCAGCAGCAGCGCGCCGTTGTAACCCAGCGTCGCGGGCAACCACGCCACTGGTGCTTTGGACAGCGTGTCGACGTAAAGCGTTTGCCACGTCATGAAGCCCAAGCCAAAGCCGACTAGTGCGCCACCTAATGCCAGCGGCGCACGGCTGTAGCCCTGCCCAAGCCGATAGAAATGCCCGCTGAGGCACGCGCCGGACAACGCCATGCCCAGCCCAAACGCCGCGCCCGCCGCAACCAGCACCCAGCTCACGGGTCCGATGTGCGCGTCGGGCGGCAAGCGTCCGCTCGTTGGGTTAGGCAAGAACGTCTCTAACACGACAGCATAGCCCACGCTGCCCACCGCCAACGCGGTCAGGATGCTGAACATGCCGCTGCTGTTGCGAAACTCAAGCCAATCGCGCAAGATGCAAAAGAAGCAAAACCGCCCGCGCTCGAAGAGAACGCCCAACGCCGCGCCCACCAACAACGAGAACGAAGCCGTTGCGCCGTAGCCTTTTGTGGCGTGCAGCACCTGCGCACCCCACAAAACGCCGATGAGGACAGCGACCGCTGTCCCTATCCGCGCCATATCCCATTTGCTAGTAGGGGCGGGAGCTTGCGCCCCGCCCGTTATCGCAGCCGTCATGGCTTACTGCGCGCCCCAAATCGTGCCAGCCGGATTGACAATCGGCACCCCAACGGTGTTGCCCCACTCCGTCCAAGACCCGTCATACATGGCAGCTTCGTAGCCCAAGATGCGGTGTAAGACGAACCAAGTGTGGCTGGCGCGTTCGCCAATGCGGCAGTAGGTAATCACGGGTTTGCTGCCGTCCACGCCCACGCTGGCGTACAGCTCACGCAGCTCTGCCACGCTCTTGAAGGTGCCATCTTCACGCACGGCACGCCCCCAAGGCACGTTGACTGCGCCGGGAATGTGACCCGCACGAATGGACAGCTCTTGGAAACCCTGCGGCGCGAAAATCGTGCCTTCGTATTCCGCTGCCGAACGAATATCGATGAGGTCAGCCTCGCGTTCGCCGTTGACAACCGCCAGCACGTCCGCCAGACGAGCGCGCAGCTCAGGGCGCGTGTTCACCACCGTGAAGTTACCTTCGGGATAGCTGACAGTGCGTGTGCTAAGCTCACGCCCGTCCGCTTCCCACTTAGCACGCCCGCCGTCGAGCAAGCGCACATCTGTCGCGCCGTAGATGTCGAAAATCCAAGCCCCCCAAGCAGCAAACCAGTTGTTGTTGTCGCCATACAAGATGACGGTCGTGTCTTGGTTGATGCCCGCCGCACGCACCAGCTCTTGGAAGCGTTCGGCTGACACGATGTCGCGCACGACGGTGTCAACTAAGTCCGTGTGCCAGACAAAGTTGACCGCGCCACGAATGTGACCGCGCTCAAACACGCCCGGAATGACGCTAACCTCAATCACGCGCACGTTGGGATTGTCGAGGTTAGCTTCCAGCCAATCCGCGCTGACGACGGCACTTTCCGGCAAAGCCTCACCTTCGGCGTATGCGAACGACAAAAGCGTGACCAAACTGGCGAACAAAACAAGCAGAATGACAAATAGACGGTGTTTCATGGGTGAGTTATCCTCTTCAAGTGGTAAAATGGTCAAAAGTTGCTTAAAGCGACGGACGCACGCGCGCCCCCTACCATGCTTGTCCTCTGCACATACAACAATCTGGTTCTGACATGCCGCCCCCCTTCAATAAGCTGGTAAAAAAACAAACGCCCCGCTGGCAGGCGAGGCGTTCTAATGAGAAACGCCCCGCACAATAACGGGGCGTGTGTTTGCTAGGTATGAGATACTGCCACGCGCAATACGCCCCGTGCTAGGTCATACGACACACACAACAACACATGAGACGATTGGCTGAAAACATGGCAGTATCCTTCACTTCAGACAGGCTTTTTGATAAGCTATGAATAATGTAAAGTATAATCTAAAACTTTTCAAGTCGCAAAAGTTTAAGATTATGTTAAGGCTTCAGTCAGCGCACGCCCTTCCCATTCGCTCGCAGGCGGTACGCCAAGCAAGTACGCCACCGTCGGCGCAGTGTCAAGCAAGCTGACAGGCTGCGTAAAGGTGAAGCCTGCTTTGACACGCGCGCCAACCATGATGTAGGGAATGGTCATGTCTTCAGGGCTATCCGTACCGTGTATGCGTTCATGACCGCCGTGGTCGCTGTGAATGATCACCGTCACGTCTTGCGGCAAGCTCGCCAGCACGCGCCCCACCAAGCCATCAAGACGACGCGCCTGCGCTAGATACATGTCCGACATCCAACCAAAGGCATGACCAAACGAATCCACCGTACCTAAGTAGAGAAAGGCAAAATCAGGCGCAAGCTGGGGATACTGCGCCAAAAACGCCTCCGTCAGCAAGTGGTCGCCTTCCTGTTGCATAAACACGTCTGCAAAATAGCTGTAGTACAAGTCACCGACGCGCGTTAAATCGCGCAAGTTCTCCCAGTTGTAAAAGAACGCGCTGCGTTTGTCGCGCGTGCGCAGCTGTGCCGCAAGCCCGCGCACCGGGCGCACCATGCTATGATAATCGTTGTCAAGGATGCCGTGCCGTTGCGGTGGCACGCTGTGAAAAATCGACATGTGGCAAGGCAGCGTCATGGAGGGAAAGACCGAGCGCGCTGTGCGGGTGCTTGCGCCGCGTGCCATCGCGTCCACAAGTGTAGGCGTGTGGTCGGGCGTAATCGCGTCCGGACGCAGCCCATCCAACATGATAAAGAGTACAGGCATGAAGGTTGCTCCTCAAAAGTATGGGTCACTGCGGTTATTATGCCACAAAAGAGCCGTACGCCGGCAACAACACACACGCCCCTTTCTGGCTCTTTACCGATTTGTTATAGTACGGCGTTTGCTCACATTGCTTCGCTCAAGGATGCCCACACCATGCAAAAGGCACTTGCTATTGGTACACAAGGCGCGCACACACGCAATCTTTGGATTTACGTCTGCTTAGAAACGGCATCGGCTTGCTCATTCATCTCAGGCAACTGGATTTTCTTCTGGACGCGGGTCATGACCTACGGACAGCTGGGCTTGGTCGACGCGCTGGCGTTTGCGTTTGGCATGGTCATGGAAATTCCCACAGGCGTGGTCGCCGACATGGTAGGCAAACGCTGGACGATGTTCTTGGCGATGCTGTGCAACGGCTTAGGGTTCGTCGTGATGGGTATGTCCGACAGCCTCGAAGTGCTGCTGGGCGGCTTCTTGCTGGCACAAATTGGCTGGGCGTTTCACAGCGGCGCGTCTGAAGCCATGCTCTACGATAGCCTCAAAGCAGACCGGCAAGAAGCCATGTTTGACCGCATCTTCAGCCGTGTGGGCGTGCTGGGAATGCTGACGCTGATGGCAGCGGCACTGCTGGGTGGTGTGATGTACAACGCCAACGAAAGGCTACCGCATCTGGCGTGGGGCGCGGTGTTTTTGCTGGGCGCACTGGTCAGCTTGGGCATCATCGAGCCAAAAGTCAACAACGCCAGCAGTACGACTTTCACGCTGCGTGCTTACTTTCAGCAGTTTCGCGCAGGTTTCGCCCAGCTAGCACAGCCCGCGCTGCGCTGGGTCATTGCGCCGATTATCATCATAAGAGGCGCGGGCTTTATGTTCATGATGGGAGTCATCTACCCTATCATGGCGGTAAATTTTGGCTTCAACGCCAACGCACAAGCCGTGCTGTCGACGTTCCTCTACGCGGGAGCTATGGCAGGCAGTGCTTATGCACCGCTGCTGCGCCGCCGCTTCGGCAATTACAACGGGCTGCTCGCAGGCGGCACGCTCATCAGCTTGGGTTACATGAGCGCGATGCTGCCGCCCGCGCTGGCGGTTGCCGGCGTGTTAGGCATGTTCGCCATTAGGCTTGGCACAGCTACCAGCAACGTCATCGGCACGACACTCATCAACGACCGCATTCCGTCGCAAGCACGCGCCACAACGCTCTCAACAGTGGCATTGTTCACGCGCCTGCCCTACGTTATCACAGCAATCGTCGCGGGCAGCATGGCAGAGCAAGGCACGTTCGGTTGGTTTGGGCTAGCTTTCGGCACGGGCGTGCTGCTGTTCGGCGTGCTAGGGCTGAAACAACGCGCTCACGTCGAAGGCACACACACAACGTCCACGTGATGTATTGTGAGCGGCTGCCAATCAAACGGCACACGCTCGCCAGACAAGTACAGCAACTGCAGCTGGTAGCCCTGTTCTCGCAGCAGCGCGCGCACGCCGTCTCGCCAAGCCGTCGGCGTGTCGCGCCAAAGCTCGAAGATAATCACAGGGCGAAAACGACGGATGGTATCTTGCGCACCGAGCAGCGCGGCACAGTCGTGACCTTCGATGTCGCTCTTGATAACGTCAAGGCGCGACCAGTCGCGCTCGGTGACAAAGGCATCCAATGTCACTGCCTGCACTTGCACGCGCTCTTGCACGTCGCGCACGTTGTCCGCCAGCAACGAAGACTTGCCATAGTCTTTGGCGATAGTGAACGTCATCTCGCCCATGCGCTCGGCAACCGCCTGCGGGTAAATCCCCAAATGGTCAAAGCCGTTGCGCTGGCGGTCTGCTTCGAGGCGCGGCACAAGATAAGGGTTCGCCTCAAACGCCGCGACACGCCCGGTCTTGCCGACCAAAACGCTCAGCAACAAGCTGTAATAGCCCAAGTTCGCGCCAATATCCACAGCATAGCCGCCTACAGGCACCACCTCACGCAGCACTTGCGCCAGCGACGCTTGATACACACCGCTGAAGAAAAGCTCGCGCTCGGCGGGATTTTGACAGTTCAGCCGCATGTAAAATCCGTCAGGCAGACGCACATCGACCGGCGTGGTGGGACAAAACGCGCCCAGAGCGCGCGCCAAACGCGAAAGCCCGCGCAGCGGTCGCTTGGGCAGTGCTGCTTGTGCGCTGCGGGTCAAGCGCGCCAGTGCAGAAGTCGCGTAAAACATAGTCAACCTTGTGGAATTAAGCGGTGGCAGGGCGTTAGCCCCAGCCATGATAGTCTTTAATGTACTCGTAGGCTTCGTTTAGCTCTTTGATGCGGCGTTCCGCCTCTGAACGGGGCAGCGCGCTCACATCGGGATGCACTTGCAACGCCATGCGCCTGAACGCCGCTTTGACCTCGCGCTCACTGGGTTTATCGCCCAAGCCAAGCATGTGATAGTAATCGAGCAGCCTGTCACTCGGTGGGCGCGATGACGCGGGGTGCGTTTGCTTGGTGCTGTAATGAAACCGTTGCGTCGTGCGCTCATAGTTAATGCGCCGTTTGTAAGAGGGCGAGGCGATGTCGCCCATCGCCCACCGCCCCTTTAGTGCGGTTTCCAAAAGCTCGCGCTGGCGTACAACGACGGTCTCAATTTTGAAGTCATTCAAGTGCCAGCAGCGATATTCGTCAGCTTGCGCCGTAGGCGTGAAATGCACTTGGCGCAAGAAGCACGCGCCGCGCGCGTCCACACCAACGCTGTAAATCCAATTGTCCTGCAAGAGGAAAAGCGCGGTCTGCCAATCGCTAGGCTTGACCGTGTCGTCGTGCGCAGGCAGCAGTTTGTCCATCGCCATGAACAGCGTGCCGATGCCGTGTCGCGTATTCTCGCGCAACGTTGCGCGCAAATCGCGCACTTTGGGTGGCTCTTGCAGGCAATACACGTACAAACGCGCGCCCATCCATGTCTCGACCACCACATCCGCTACGTGCGGCTGAAACACAAGACTTTCGTCCGGTTCAATGCGCGCAAGGCGCACGTCGACAGCCGCCTCAAACGTCATTTTTAGCCAGTTCAAAAGCGTTGCGTCCAACACCCTCGCCGTCCTTCAACATCAGCGCACGACCACATTAAGCGTATTGTACGCCCTTTTTTGCGCCCAAAACAGACCGCAAGCTAGGGTTTAATCCCTGCCTTATCTAGCTCACGCAGGACGATACGCTCGAAAATTTCGTAGGGTTGCGCGCCGCTAATTGCCGTGCCGTTGATAAAGAACGAGGGCGTGCCGTTGACATTGTGCAAGCTGCCGTCGAAGTAGTCCGCGTTAATCTCATCGAGATACCGCTGCTCCTCATAGCACGCGGTAAACTCCATGATGTTCAACTCCAAAGACTCCGCTGCCGAAAAGTAAAAGTCGCGCCCCAGTCGGCTTTGATTTTTAAAGAGCAGGTCGTGGTATTCCCAGAACTTGCCCTGTTCATTGGCGCAGTTCGCCGCCAACGCAGCCGGGAACGATATGTCGGGGTTGATGGTGGGAAAATCACGATAGACGTAACGAATGTACTGCCCATAGTTCTCCAAAAGCGGGATAAACGTCTGTTCAAAGTGCCGCTTACAGAACGGGCAGGCATATGCGCTAAATTCGACGATAACAACGGGCGCGTCGGGGTCACCGACGAAGGGGTCATCGTCCACCAGCTCAAGACGTTTGTCGTTCTGGCGGTTGGCTTGCGCTAGCGCGTCCGTCACAATGCGTTGAATCGTAGCTTCGTCTAAGCCACCATCGCCTGCCGCCATGACAGGTACGGGTGTAGGCACGGGCAAGGCGGCGACCGCTGCGGCAACTGCTGCGGCAATGGCATGCTCGTCGGTGGTCAAGGTCAGCGTCGCCAGCTCGCTCTGCACAATCTCGCGCACGTCCTGCTTGGTGACCAGCACATTGCCCGCGCCCAAGCCTATCGCTAGCCCGACGACCAAGAAGGTCACCGCGACGACAAAGTAGTTAAGCGCGCTGGGCGCGGCATTGATCTGTCTGTTTTCCACCACAATCCCCTTTCTTCTCGAGCCAATACGCCAAGCATAACACAGCGTGCGCGTCACAACAGGGCGTTTTCGCTTTTATGCATGCCTTTCGTGGCTCATCCTAGCGACAACATCTTATCAAAACCTAAAAAGTGCGCACAAAAACGCAAAAAAACGCTATCATTAAGCTATCGTATCAGCATGCAAGCAAAGGAGGTGCGTTTGAGTTTAAGCGGGTTGGTCGTGCGCGAGCAAAGCGGGTTTTATTGGGTAGAAACGCCCGACAACGTGACCTATCGCTGTCGTTTAAGGGGACGGCTGAAAGAAGAGGCGCAGTCGTCCGACATTGTAGCCATTGGAGACAACGTGACGTTTGTGCCAGTCGAAGAGGACGGCGTAGACGTTTTGAGCGGAGCTATCGAAAGCGTTGCAGCGCGGCGCACGGTGCTGTCGCGGGCGGTGCGCACAGAGGGCAAGCGCGGCGCGGGGCAGCAGGAGCGCGAGCATGTGCTGATTGCCAACGCTGACCGATGTTTTTTTGTCATCACGCCCAGCCAGCCCGCGCCTAACTTTCGCATGCTCGACCGCTTGCTTGTCAGCGGCGAGAAAGCGGGCATCGAGGCGTTGTTCATCGTCGTCAACAAAATTGACCTCAGCACGCCTGAAGCCATCGACGCGCTCACAGCACCCTATGCGCGCATGGGCTACCCCATCTTGAGAACCAGCGCGCTGCACGGCACAGGCATCGACGCGCTGCGCGACCAGCTCAAAGACCACATCAGCGTGTTTACTGGCCAAAGCGGCGTGGGCAAGACCAGTTTACTCAATTGCATCCAGCCCAATCTCGGGCGCGTCGTCAAGGCAGTGAGTGCTAGCAGTGAAGAAGGCATGCACACCACGCGCGACAGCGCGCTGGTCAAGCTCAACATCGGCGGCTATTTGGCGGATACGCCCGGCATCCGCCGCATGGCGTTGTGGGATGTTGAGCCTTCCGAGCTTGACGGCTATTTTCGCGACATTGCGCCCTTTGTCAGCGCGTGTAAGTTCCGCAACTGCACCCACACGACCGAGCCCGCCTGTGCGGTGCGGCAAGCGGTCAAGCGTGGCGAGATTGCCCGCCATCGCTACGAGAACTTTTTGCACTTGCGCGAAGAGCTTGCCGAGACCTATATCGTTTATTAACAACTTTGCTGAGAGCAGCGCGCCTCTCTTGTGCTACAATGAGCGATGCACACCGACCGCAAGGAGGCGCGCTAATTGTGGATACCCCTGTTGTTGAAGGAGATTGCGATGCGCGGCATTAGCTTGCTGCTTATGCTTTTGATGTTGGCAGCGTGTGGTGCAGGTGGCGAAGCTGCGCCAACGGCATCTATTAACAGCGTGCCGACAGCAACGCCAACCCCGCCGCCCTACCGCGAACCAACGCAGCCGCTGACGGCAGACACAGCGCACCGCATCGCGCTTTTGGGGCGGCTGGACAACGCTGCCGCGCCGCCCAGCACGCTCTTCTCGCACAGCTTCTCGCCTGACAGCACGCGGCTGGTCGCGCTCAATCAAGATTTGCTCATCATGTGGAATCTCATCAACGGCAGCATCGTCTTCAACAGCGGTAGGCGCGACGCGGCGCGCGTTTACTACGCCGACAACAAGAATGAGTTTTACGCGCTCGACAGCGTAGGTAACATTGCTATCTACGAAACAGAGCGCGGCATCCTGCAAAGTGCCCTTAACAGCGCGGTGGTTTTCAACGGCACTGCTGCCTACAATGACCTTGAAAGCAGGCTGGTGATAGGCGGCGATAACGGCAAAACACAGGTTTGGGACCTCGTCGGGCGCGTCTCGTTGGCGACAATTAGCGCGCACATCGGCGCGGTGGTCAGCGTGGCGATTGCGCCCGACGCGCGCGCCTTCGCCAGCAGCGGGCTGGAGCGCACCCTTAAGGTGTGGGATATCGCGACACGCGCAGCGGTGTTCAACGTCACGCTGCCCGATGACCCCGCCGTGACGTTGGCGTTTTCACCCGACAGCACGCAGCTAGCCGCCGGCACGCCCGAAACACTCTACGTCTACGACATCGCTAGCGGCGCGCTGCGCTACAGCCTGACGCTGCGGCTAGACGGCGCGGCGGACGTGCTGAAGTGGTCGCCTGACGGGCGGTTCTTGGTGGTAGGCGGCGGTGGCAGTGACGCGCTGCTGGTCTGGGCGCAAGAAGGGCGTGTCGTGGCGGAGCTGCTAGGCGTGGGCGCACTGCGTGTAGACGCGGCGTTCTCGCCCGACAGCACGCTGTTGGCAACCAGCGCGCTTGATAGAGGCGTGAACCTGTGGAACTTAAGCGCGATTGATGACGGCAACATCCCCACCGCCGCGCTCAATGTGCCAAGCAAGCGCATCACAGGCGTGTCGTTTTCGCCTGATGGTTTCTTGCTGGCGGCCTTTGAGGCGGCGGGGTCGGTGTTCTTGTGGGGAATTCCTTAGGGCGGCGGGCAACTAAGACGATTTTTCGTCTTCTTTTTTGGGCTCCCACACTTTGTCGGTGCGGTCAATGTACAAAATGCCGTCAAGGTGGTCGATTTCGTGCTGGAACACACGTGCTAGCCAGCCGTCTGCTTTAAGGCGAAAGTCTTTGCCATAGCGGTCTTGCCCGGTCAGCACGATGCTCTCGTGGCGGTCGACTTCGCCGAGCAGGTTAGGCAGTGAGAGGCAGCCCTCGACACCGCTGACCATTTTCTTGCTGGCCTTGACAATCTTAGGGTTGGCGACGACGTAGAGCTTGCCGGCGTGTTCACCGTATTCCTCGCGGTCTTCATCGGTGTTGTCAGGCAGGCGCACCAAAATCAGCCGCTGGCTAACCGCCACTTGTGGCGCAGCCAAGCCCACGCCGGGCGCGGCGAGCAGCGTCTCTAACATGTCGTCGACCAATTTCTGAAAGTCCGCGCCAAAGTCCATCACCTTGATGGCACGCTTGCGCAGGATAGCTTCTGGCATGGTGATAATCTCTAAGATTGCCATAGGTTGCTTTCTTTTGCTTATTAAATGATACACGCGCCATTGTAACGCAAAACACGCCAACAAAAAAGCAGCAACCGCTAGAGCTTCTTGCCTTGCAGGCGCGGCGGGCGCGTGCTGTTGGGTGGGGGCGGCGCGATGACGCTAGGTGCTTTGTCGGACGCGGGTTGGGACGCGGGACGCGCTGGCGGCGGGTTGGTCGGCACGGCATTGGGCTGATAAAGCCTGCCTTGCGAAAGCGCGGGGCGTGCCACACGCGGCGGCGGATTGCTGATAGGCGTACCAGCACGAAACTGCGGCATAGCAGGAGGCGCGGCGGGTACAGGCTGCTGGATGCGCGGCGCGCTTGGCGTGTGGTGGTAGATGGTCATGTGGTCGCTGAGAACGCGCGGTGGGTTTGCCGCCTGCTGTGCTGCCTGCTGCTTTAAGCGCGTTTGGCGGCGCGTGATTTCGCCTTGCACGCGCAGCGGGTCTTGTACGTCACGAAACTCTTTGTATTCGTTGCTGCCGACCAACGCCATGCGCACGTTGCCCTTGCCCAACAGGCGGTTGAAGAAGCCGTTGCTCTCGGCAACGATGTTGTCAATTTGACGCAGCAGCACTTGGTCGCGTTCGTTTTGCAGCCATAGCGGACGTTGTTGTACCAGCGTGACTGTGCTGTCGCTGATGGTCATCGTGTCGTTGCGCCAATCCCAATCCGCCCACCAAAACCACGCGCTGCCGACCACCGCCAGCACGAACGCCACGCCAAAGCCTATCGCAGCCGCCTCTAGCACCATGCCGCCGATTAGCGTAAATAGCGCGCCCAGCAGCAGCAGCAGAGGCAGGGTCACGCCGCTTAGCCACAGCGACCAATGTTTGCGCACGACAAACGCGCCGTCAGCGGTCGTGTAACTCGTCACAAACGGCGAAAGCGGCGGGCGGGTGAAAACGCCAAGCGTTTGCCCGCTGTCTTGCGCCCCGCCGTCTGGGCGCGCCTGCTGCTGGCGCATGACGTAGAGATCCTCCATGATGAGCCTCTGGACACGGTCAGGGTTGGGGATGAGCGTCACGCGAAAGTTGCCCGTCTCGCCGGACGTGCGCACCTCTAGCGTGCCATAGCCAAACAAATAGGCAAAAGGGTCAAAGGCTGGCACTTGCGCGTTGACCTCCTGAATGCTCGTCAGTGCCATCTCGTTGATAGACTCACTAAAGGTCAGCAGCGTGTAGGTCATGCGCACCAAGCGCGTATCAGTGATGAGCATCGTGTCGTTTGCCCATTCGGCGTATAGGTACAGCGTTAGCCCTAAGGGAAAAACCACGCCCGCAAAGACGAACACGCCCGCGATAGGCGGCAGCGCAGCCGCCAACGCAAAACTCGCAAGCATGAGCGCGAGCGGCACGGGCAGCCAGCGTAGCCACGCCCACCAGTGGCGACGTGTCGCCAGCAAGATACGGTCTCTAGGATGTGTGCTGCGGTAGCGTTCTACTTGAGACATGGCAAGCCTCACGTTGGATTGGGGTTTGTCTATCTCTATTATAGCGGAGTTTGCTATAATCCCGACCAGTCATCACACACGCCATCACGATGAAAGGCAGACCACATGGGCGATAAACGCCTGATTCAATTCGAAGACCTCGCCAACCTTGTGTACAGCGAAGACCCCCAAGTTAGCCCAGACGGACGATGGGTGGTCTTCGTGCGCACGCAGCCCAGCCTAGCCGACAACGCTTATGACAACACGTTATGGCTCGCGCCCACCGACGGCAGCGTGCCTGCCCGCCAGCTCACGTTTAGCGGCAAAGACAGCCAGCCGCGCTGGTCGCCCGACGGCGCGCACCTCGCGTTTGTCAGCGGACGCGGCGGCAAGCCTCAGCTTTACCTGCTGCCGATGGCAGCGCACGGCGAAGCGCAGCAGCTCACCGACCATCCCAACGGCGCAACCACGCCGCGCTGGTCGCCCGACGGCACACACCTCGCCTACTTAGCGCGGACAAATGCCCACGAACGCGCCCGCGAGGACGGCAGTACCAATGCCGCGCCCGACGACAGCGAACACTTTGACCCGCTCTATATCACCCGCCTGCCCTATCGCGAAGGCACGACTTATCATGACGGGCGCACCAACCAAATTTACGTGTTAGAGCTAGCGACGCGCCGCAGCCGCCGCGTCAGCACGCACGACACGCACTACAGCGAGCCCGTTTGGGCGCATGACGGCAGCGCGCTTTTCACCACGCACATCGTCAACCTCGACGGTGACGAGTACTGGCGCAAGAGCAGCATTTATCGCCTAGACTTAGCAACGGGTAATGAAACACAGCTCCTAGAAGGCGAACACACTATCAACAGTCTCGCGGTCTCCCCCAACGGCACATGGCTGGCGTTCCAGCAGCGCGACGGGCGTGACACCATTTCCCATTTCAACCTGTGTGTGATGCCCTGCGCAGGCGGCGCGCTCACCGTGCTGAACGAAAGCCTAGACCGTCCGGTGAGCAACTTCGCGTGGGGCGCGGACGACGACCACTTGCTGCTCAACATCGCAAACGAAGGCATCAGCGAACTGCTGTGGCTAACGGTCAGCACGCGCCTGATTAAGCCGTTGCCGCTGCCTGCTTGCACGGTCAACGGCATAAGCGTGTGTGGGGATGCCGTAGCATGTGCGGTCAGCACGCACCTCAACCCCAGCGAGCTTTACGCTATGCCAGCGGGCGGCACACTTGCGCCCGTGACGCGCTTTAACGCTGACTTTCTCGCCAGCGTCCACGTGCAGCCCGCGCATGAGCTGCGCTACCAGAACGAGGACGGCGTTGCCTTACAAGGCTGGTATCTGCTGCCGCCCGACTATGAAGAAGGCAAGCAGTACCCGCTGGCGGTCAACATTCACGGCGGACCGCACATTATGTGGAGCTGTCACGAGCGCAGCATGTGGCACGAGTGGCAGCTGCACGCTGCGCAAGGCTACGTCGTGTTTTACTGTAATCCACGCGGCAGCGAAGGCTATGGCAGCGACTTCTTACACGCGCTCGGCACGCAGTGGGGTGAGATTGCCATGCAGGACATCATGGCGGGCGTTGACGCGCTGTTGACAAAGGGCTTTGTCGATGAGGAGCGTATGGCGATTACGGGCGGCTCGTACGGTGGCTACATGGTCGGTTGGATTATCGCCCACACCAACCGCTTTAAGACGGCGGTCGCACAGCGCGGCGTGTACAATGTCGTGAGCTTCTACGGCACAACCGACATCCCGACCTTCGCCGAGTGCGAGTTCCAAACAACCGCGTGGGCAGACCCTGACTTTTTGTGGGTGCGCTCGCCGCTGGCATACACACAGACCATCCAAACGCCGCTGCTGCTCATTCACTCGGAAAACGACTTCCGCGTTGCCATCGAACAGAGCGAACAAATGTTTGCTTATTTACGCCTGCAAGGCAAAGAGGTGGCGTTTGTGCGCTTCCCGCGTGAGGGACATGAGCTTAGCCGCAGCGGCGAACCCAAGCACCGCGTGCGCCGCCTGCGTGAGATGGTCACGTGGTGGAACAAGACCATTTTTCCCGAACGAGCATAGCGCGCCATGATAGATGTTCTCATTGTCGGCGCAGGCTTAAGCGGGCTGGTGGCGGCGCACACGCTGCAAAAGCACGGGGTTGCCAGCACGCTGATCGACTTTCAGCGCGGCTTGGGGGGCACGCTGACCAGCAGTCAGCATGACGGCTTTTGTTTCGACGCGCACAACATGGCACTGGTGGACAGCTTGCCGTTTGCCTATTTGCGCGAGCTGGGCGTAGAAGACGCGCTGTACAACTTGCGCGAGGGCGTGGTAGCGTTCGAGCGCGGCAACCAGCAGCTTATCGACGCGCTGGCGGCACACGTCAACGCCACACACCTGCGGCAAATGGCGGTCAGCAGCTTAGGTTGGCTGGACAACGGCGGCTTTAGCGTGTGCCTGGAAAACGGCATGATTTTGCAGGCGCGCGCGGTCATGCTGGCCATACCGGCACGCTATGCCGCGCGCGTGCTGGAGAACCTCGCGCCTGAGGTCAGTGCCGCCTTCGCCGACTTCCTCTACGACCGCGTGTATCGCGTGTCGCTGGGCTTTTGCCAGTCCACGCTGCCCGAAACGCTCGAGTTCGCCTTCGACGGCGGGCATGTCTTCCAGCAGCGCACACGCTACCCCACCCGTGCGCCCGCCGGCGGCGAAGTGCTGCAGCTGGGCGTGCGCTTGGGCGTGACCAACCCCGATGAAGACGCGCTGCTGCACTACGTGCTAACGCACTATGGACTGCCTGCACCGGATGCCTACGTTATCACCCACAACCCTACCGCCGACCCCGTGTCATGCTATGATGACCACCACGCCCAACGCCTCGACAGCGCGCGCGCGCATCTGCCACGCGGCGTGTATTTGCTCGGCAGCGACTACACGCTGTCCACGCCGCCGCGTGCGGGCGTGTTGCGCCTTGACGAACGCATCGCACAAGCACAACACGCCGCGCTCGACCTCATCCAACAGCTTAGAAAGCCAACCTCATGACTTTGTTCAGCATCATGCTCAACGTCATCAGCCCCATCTTCATTGTGATAGGGCTGGCGTACGTCATCGGCAAACGCTTTGACCCCAACCCGCGCGCGTTGTCGGTGTTTCTCATCTACGTGTTTGTGCCGATGCTGACGTTTAAGGGCGTGCGCGAAAGCGAGCTAAGCGGCGGGGAGCTGGGCGGGCTGGTGATTGTCGTGCTAGGCGTGGCAGGTGCGATGATCGGCATTGGCATGGTGGTGGCGCGCGTCATGCGTTGGGACAAATCACTAAGCGGCGCGTTCGTGATGACGCTGTTCATGATGAACGCCGCCAACTACGGCATCCCGCTCAACACGTTCGCGTTTGGCGAGGCGGGCGGCAAGGTCGCTATCATCTACTACGCGCTGAATGCTATGTTAGCAAACTTGCTAGGGGTCTATTTCGCCTCGTCGGGCAGCGTCAGCCCACGCCGCGCCCTGCGCAACGTCGTCACGGTGCCAATTTTTCCCGCCGCGCTCTTGGGTTTCTTGGTCGGGGGAATGGAGATAAACCTGCCGCTGCCGCTTGAACGCGCCATCGATATTTCAGCAAACGCCGCTATCCCGTGCATGCTCGCGCTGCTGGGGCTGCAGCTCGCTAAAACGCCCGCGCGCGGCAAGCTGTGTCCGGTGCTGGTGGGCGTGACCATTCGCCTCGTGCTTGCGCCGTTGGTTGCCTTACCGCTGGTGCTGCTGGTAGGCTTGAGCGGCGTGGCGTTTCAGGTCGCCATCGTGCAAAGCAGCATGCCCACCGCTGTGCTGACCAACGCGCTGGCGGCAGAGTTCGGCAGCGATGCCGAGTACACCAGCCTGATGACGCTCGTTAGCACGCTAGCGAGTGTCGTCACCCTTAGCGTGTTGGTCGGGTTGCTGGGGGGCGGCGTTTGAGGGCGGTTTTAGCTCGCGCAACCACGTCAATGCCTCGTCCTTGTTGTAGAAGACACGAAACGGGCGCGGTGACTTGCTACGCACGCGCCCAACCAAGCTGACGATCGTGGCGTTAGCGTCGCGGCGCATGTAAATGGCGATGCGCCCTTTGACTTCCGGACGCATTTCGTTGACTTTGAGTGCCTGCACACGCATGTATCCCGTGTAGCTTACGGCGTTGTCCGTCAGGTCGTAGAGAACGCGATAAGGTATCACGGGGTCCCAATTGCGAACAATCTCGCTAATCCACGCAAACCAAGCGTCAATGGCTTGGCGACTGACACTGTGCAAGCGCATGCAATCAAAACCGTCTTCGAGCCTTTCAATTGTAAAAAATTCCTTGTGATTGATTGTGTTTTTCATCACCTCTCCTGCACAAAAAATCTATAATATGGTTGCGCTATTATACTGTAAAAACGCCGAGAAAACGCCATAGCATCGCGTATTTTTGTAAAAGTTATTTAAATTAAAAGTAAAATACTTACAATTCTACACTATCCACGCAATAAGGCGGTGGGCTAGCGTGTGGCGTGTCTGCCTGCGCGCAAGCGCACGGTTGACAATCGCATGGCAGCAAGACTATAATGCCTTGCGCTTCGTTAGCTGATGACAGTGCGCCCCGCGTGGGCGTTTTGTGTGATTAAAGGACTTCACCCATGAAAGTTATCTTGTTACAGGACGTTTACAAGCACGGGGTGACGGGGGAGATTATCGACGTGGCGGACGGTTTCGCCCGCAATTATCTCATCCCCACAGGTCGTGCGCTGCAAGCCACCAAAGGGGCGATAAAGAGCCACCAACGCCTTTTGCAACAAGTGGAAGCCCGCCGCGCCCAATACGAAAAGCGCGTCAATGAAGTGGCGCGTCTTATCGACGGCACGGAGCTGCTGTTCGAACGCCGCGCTGCCGCCACTGGCAAGCTCTTCGGCTCGGTGACCACGCAAGAGATGGCGGACGAGCTGATGCGGGTGACAGGCATCGACATCAACCGCCGCCGCATTACCGTGCAAGGCATTCGTGAAGTCGGACACCACGTCGTGCCGGTGCGTTTGGGTACAGAAATCACGCCCGTGCTGAACGTCATCGTGCTGCGTGAGGGCGAACTTGCCGATTTTCTTGCCAAGCGCAAAGCCGCCGAAGAAGCCAGCGCAGCCAGCGCAGAAACCACAGAAGCCAGCGCGGAATAACTTCGAGCTGCTGACACACTGCTCAAATACCCACAAGGCGCGCCCCCACACGCGCCTTTTTTGCTTGAGCAGCTTGTTGTGCCACGAGCTAATCATCCCGCAAACCACCCTCTGACAGAACGCCCCGCTAAGGGTATAATGCCCGCAGCCGAAGCATATGCAAGAGAACGGTATGAACTTCGCCGAACTAGGACGATACCTACAAGAGCATCGCAAGCTGCGCGAGCTAAGCCTAGACGAGGTGGTGGAAGCCATCAAAATCCGCCGCACCACCCTTGAGGCATTCGAGCGCGGCGAGTTCAGCCGTTTCGAAAGCCCCGTACAGGTGCGTGGACTGCTGCGCAAGTACGCAGAACACTTGGGACTAAACGGCGACCTTGTGCTGCGCTACTACGAGGATGCCACGCTGCCAAGCCGCAAACGCCGCACGCAAGAAGTCAAGCTCGTTGTCCCTAAAAGCATCACCGACACGCCGCCCGCCATGCCCGCCGTGCGCGTGCGCCGCCAGCTCGTCGACTGGCGTAGCCTTTTCACTGCGCTAGGCATCATCACCGCGACGTTGATTTCGCTAGCCGTCATTGCGCTGGTGGCGGTTGAGTTCATTCGCACGCCTGACGACAGCATGAGCGTCGTCGAAGCCCCTGACGACTTGCTCGACTTACGCGACCGCCCGCCTACTGCCACCTACACCGCTTCGTGGACACCGCGCCCACCGCAGCCGACTGCTACGCCGCTTTTCACAGGCCCTTTAACAGGGCAAGGCTTACAAGTGACCATCGAGGGACTACATCGCTCGTGGGTGCAGGTCAAAAGCGACGGCGTGGAACAGTTCGCCGGCATCTTGCCGCCGGGGCAGCGCGCTGAATTCACCGCCATCAGCCGTCTTGACATTCATCTAAGCAGTGCCAGCGGGGTGGCGTTAACATTCAACGGGCAGCGGCGCGACGTGGGCGGGCTGCGCGGGCAACGCATGGACATTGTCTACACCACCGCCGGCTTAGACATTACACGGGGGCAAGGCGGCTATGACCCCACGCCCGAAATTAGCCCTACGCCGCTGCCAACCGCCACCAGCATCGCGGGAACAGTTATCGCACGACTCACGCCGACCGTGACACCGGGTCCATCGCCCACGCCGTCCAAAACGCCCACTATCACGCTCACGCCGTCGGACACGCCAACGCCAACCGCAACGCCGACCGCAACGCTCACGCCCAGCCCGACGTTCACGCCGTCCAACACGCCAACCGCAACCCTGACACCAACCATCACCAACACGCCCAGCCCGACGGCAATTTTACCGCCGCGCGCCACCGCCACAGGTCAGCCCACCGCCAAACCGAACTGATGCCTTGCCCTAAATTCTTGTCAATTGGCATGGCAAGGGCAAGGAATGGGGGTCACATGCTCCCTTCCCTCCACAACGTGGGAGCAAGGGCTGGGGATAGGGGTCGCACCTTGTGCGCGTGGACACCGCACCTTGTGCGCGGCGTGCCTTGCGACCACGCAACCGACCCGCACCTTGTGCGCCTTGCGACCGCACCTTGTGCGCGTGGACACCGCACCTTGTGCGCCTTGCGACCGCACCTTGTTTTTTGCTTATCGTCATCTATAAAATAAGCTGTTTTCCCCAACCGTTTTCTAGGAGCTTGCATGTCGCCCAAACCCCGCCCTAAGTCGCGCAAAGACAAGTTTTATTTGGTCAGTCTTGGCTGCTCCAAGAACACCGTTGACAGTGAGAGCATCGCCCAAGTGCTGCAGCAAAACCACATGCTCAGCGTGAGCGCGCCGCAAGATGCCGAAGTGCTGATTGTCAACACCTGCGGGTTTATCGACAATGCCAAGCAAGAGAGCATTAACGTACTGCGTGAGCTGGTGGCGGGCAAACGCTACGGACAGATGGTCATTGCGGCGGGCTGCCTTTCCCAGCGTTACGGCGCGGCACTCGTACAAGAGGTGGCGGGCTTAGACGGCGTAATTGGCACGCGCCGTTGGATGGATATCTTCGACCTTATCACGCGGCTGCGCCAACGCCCGCACCCTGAGCCGCTCTATCATCTGCCCAGCGAAGCCAACGTGGTGGGATTAGACGAACGCGGCGTGCTGCGTGCCAGCGTGCAAGGCGCGAGTGCCTACCTCAAAATCGCTGACGGCTGCCGTCGCCCGTGTGCCTTCTGTGCCATTCCCAAAATCAAAGGAACAGCAGTCAGCCGTCCCGTCGCGAGCATCGTCGCAGAGGCAGTCAAGTTGCAAGCGTTGGGTGTGAAAGAGCTGCTGCTCATCGCGCAAGACACCACCGACTACGGCTATGACTTAGGGCTGAAAGACGGGCTAGCACACTTGCTCGAAGCCATCGTGACCGCCGCGCCCAATATTCCGTGGATTCGCATCATGTACGCCTATCCGGGCTATGTCACCGAGAAACTCATGGCGACAATGGCGCAATACCCGCAAATCCTACCCTATCTCGACATGCCGCTGCAGCATGGACACCGCGAAACGCTCAAGCGCATGAAACGCCCTGCCAACATCGAATGGGTCTACGAGACCGTCGGCAAGCTGCGCGCCATGATCCCCAATCTCGCTGTGCGCACGACGTTCATCGTCGGCTACCCGGGCGAAACGGACGAAGAGTTTGAGGGCTTGCTGACGTTCGTCAAAGACCTGCAGTTTGACCGCGTAGGCGCGTTCAAGTACAGCTATGAGATTGGCACACCCAGCGCAACCTTGCCCAATCAAGTGGCGGACGAGGTCAAAGAGGCGCGCTACGATGCTCTCATGCGCCTGCAGCAGGGCATCAGCCTCGCTAAAAATCAGGCTTGGGTGGGTAAAACGCTGGACGTGCTGGTAGAGGGACACGGGGTCAGCGAGGACGACAGCAGCGCGACCCTCAGCCTTGCGCGCAGCTTCCGCGACGCGCCCGAAATTGACGGCTATGTGTTGGTGGAAGGCGAGCTGCCTGTGGGTGAGATTGTGCCAGTACGCATCACCGGCGCGACCACTTACGACCTCATCGGCACGGTCGAAACGTCCGCGCCCATTGTCATCGAGGCGGGCAAACGCTACGGTGAGGGCATGCTGCCGCTTTCATAACCTAAAACGGCATATCCTCGTCCAGCACGTCAATTGGCTGGTTAGGGTCACGCACAACTTTTTGCAGCGGCAAGCTGCGTCCAACGCGAAAGTGGTCAAAGTCGCGCACGACATAAGCCTGCTCAAACGCTCTTTGCGCCTCTTGAATCATCTCGCGCTCGCTATAGCGGCGCGAAATGTGCGTGAGCAGCAGGTGTTTCACGTTCGCCTCGCGCGCCAAAACGCCCGCTTGGTGCGCCGTGATATGCCCATATGCCGCCGCCATCTCGCGGTCGCGCTCTAAAAACGTGGCTTCGGTCACCAGCACATCAGCATCATCCACATAAGGACGCAAGATGTCGGTGCGCGCGGTGTCGCCAGTAAACACCAGCTTTGTTCCCTTGACCGTTTCGCCTAGCACCATCTCCGGCGTAATGACGCGCCCATCCGCCAGCGAAATGCTTTCGCCGCGCACCAAGCGCGCGCGCTCAGCGTTATGTGGCACGCCCAGCGCGTCCGCCTGTTCGGCTAAAAAAGGGCGATGGTCGCGCTCTTGAAAGATGTAGCCATAGCAGCCGCGCCCGCGATGCACCACTGGGAACGCGCTGATGCTGTAGTGCTTGGTCTCCACCAACAGCCCGCCCTGCCCTGTAACGGGTGTCAGGGTTATCGGAATGCGCGGCTCTTGGTCACGCAACACCACGTCGTAAATGAGCGACTTGACACGTTCGAGCGTGGCGTGACTGCCCCAGATGTCCAAGTGCGGCACGGTTTCCCAGCGCGCAAACGTTGACACCAGCCCGCCCAGCCCTAGCAAATGGTCAAGGTGCGGGTGCGTCAGCAGCACGCGATTGAGCCGCCTAAAGCCCATGCCTGCCTGCAAAATCTGCCGCTGCGTGCCTTCGCCACAGTCAACCAAGTAGCGATCTTGGTCGGTAAACACCGCCGTCGATGACAACCCACGATGCACCGAAGGCGCAGAGGCTGACGTACCCAGAAAAATAAGCTCGAACATCACGCTTTCTCCCAACGCCTGTGCTAGGGCGCAATCTCAATCTCAGTCAAGATCAGGCGGTCTCCTCGCTCCTGCTGCTGCGCGTCAAAAATCGACAACCGCGCCCCGGTCTCAGACTGGTACGCGCCAATGGCAATGTCATACGCGCCCGCCAAAAAGGGTTTATCAAGCAGGATGCTCGTCACCTGCACGAACACGTCGCGTTCACGCAGCGTGCGCGGCGACACGCCAATCGTGTCACGGTTGGCAACAATGGTGACGGGGTCGCTTAAGATGTGGTGAAAAAAGGTCAAATCGCGGGGAATTACCCCCTCAATCCGCCAATAGTTGACAATTTCAACCACCTCGTTGAGATGGTAGGTAGTCTTGCCGTTGGATTGGTAGCCCAACCACGTTACGTTGCCACCAAAGCGTACAGGCGGAAACAGCACGTCCTCGTTGATGAGGTCATAGCCGTACAGGACGGGTGTAGTCGTCGTGTAAACCCCCAAGCGGCTGGCGAGCAAGTCTTCTACGTCCATCAACAGCACACGGTCACGCGGCAGTGTGTCGTCGTTAAGGAACGTGCCTTGCGACAACCACTCACGCACGACTGGATGGGCGTTTTCCAGCGCGTTCGCCTCCACCAGCACGACCTGCTGTGCCGCGCCGCCGTTGGTAAACACCAGCGTGCTGCGGCAGTCAACAAGGCGCACGTTAGTCAGGTCACGACGGTTCATCATCAGCAGCATCTTCTGCGTGTCGTGCAGCACGCGGGGCGTTTGTTGCTCTGCCCACTGCGGAAAGCAAAGCACCGTGTTGGTGTTAGCGATGGTACGGTCGAGGTGACGCGCTAGCTGGTGCAGGTCGGTGTGATAGACGGCGCGCACGTCGCGTTGCTTCGCCCAACGTCCGAACAAGTCTTGGCTCGTCCAGAGCAAATTGCCGCCTAACAAGACCAGCACCACCACGCCTAAGATAACAGGCTGGCGCAGCAGCAAGTTAAGCCGCTGCACCGCCAGTGCGAAGAAAATCGCCACCAGCGGCAGCCACGCCCCCACGCTTAAGAAGTTAGGAGCAGTTTCAGCGAAGAGCAGCACAGGCAACAGCACGAGCAAGAAGATAAGCAGCAGCGCGTAACGCGAGCCGCGCGCGTGAACGAGCGCAACGCCAAAGCCAATCACCACGAGGATAAATGTTAACGGGTCAAAAAGCGGACGCTGCGGCAGGTTGTATTCAGGGAGCATGTCACCCACTGCAAAGAACGCGCCCAACTGCGTAGGCAAGCGCACCAGCAGTTCAGCGGCATCCGCCACGACGCGACGATTGGCGAGGCTTTCCGGGCGGTTAACCACAAACAGCACGAAGGGCAACGCGACCACCATCAGCAACACAATCGTAAAGCCCAATAACGTCAACCGCTGCTTAGGCACAGGACGATGGGTCAGAACGTAATACGTGATAAAGAACATCGCGCCCAGCACCAACAGCAAGCCCGCCGCATGAACATACAGCGAAAACCCCAACGTGCCGCCCAGCGCGGCAAACGCCAGCGTTGTCGTGTTCGTCTCGGATGTGGTGCGGCGGTAAATGCGCATGGCATGCACCAGTGTGAACAGCACCAACGTCACTATCAGCGGTAGCAGCGCGTAAGTCACTATCAAGCGTGACGAGAGAACCGCCCAAAAGTTAACCGCCAGCAGAGCCATTGCCAGCAAGCCCACGCCGCGCCCAAAGAGGCGGCTGCCCAGCGCATAGACCAATGCCAGCGTCACACCGCCCGCCCAAACCGAAAACAGCCGCCAGACGATGAGGCTGCTGCCCGCGAAGGTGGTGGTAAATGCTAGCGCGGTCGGATAGAGGGCTTCGTAAGGGTAACCGTCTACGCCCTCTAAGAACACGCCGATGCGCCCCTGTCGCACTTGTTCGGCAAGGCGAATGGTGATAGTCTCGGCTTCGGTGATGCCGGCCGGCAGGTCGTTCAGCTGCCACAGGCGCAGCCCCATTGCGCCCATGAACACCAGCACCGCTAGCAAATAATAAACCCGTTTCGAAATGTCCATCTTCCCCAACAATCGCTATGCTAAAGAGAGCCAGCCCAAGCACTTAATCCTAACACCGCTACGCCCAAGATGCAATTTATTGCCGTGAGCAGCGTTTCGCGGCGCGCTAGCTGCTGCCATTGGGCTGCGTCACCTTTTGCCTTTTCGCGCAGCAGCGACACGCGCTCGAGCGCAGGGGCAACGCCGTACTGCAAGACTACGCCCACAATCGCCATGAAGACAATCAGCAGGTGCTTTGCCAGCATGACCTGTGACCACGTGTTGTCAAACGTCAAAAAGCCGTCATAGTAGGGGTCGGCGGTCATCTGAAACAAGCCCGTGACGATAAGCGTGGCAAGGCACAGATTGCTGATGCTATAAAAGCGCGTGCGCAGCTGCGAGAGCAGGCGATAGAGGGCGGGTTGTTCTTGTAGCACGCGCCGTACGGCGGGATAGACCAGTATCATCGTCACCAACAGCCCGCCAATCCAAATCACGGTGGCGAGGATGTGGAAGAACAGGCTAAGGGCAAGCGTGGACGTTGCCAAGATACTCCTCCTCTGTTGCGTTTTCTTTGCCTTCGGGCAAGATAACATCACCGCAGACCTTGCGCATGCGCGCCAACGCCATGAACGCCGGCAGGTGATAGCGGTCAAAGGTGCTGATAGACCACCAATACTGCTCGTTAGCGCGCGTCCAGAACGGGTTCTGCATGTAAATGACGTTGACCAAGCCCACCCAGGGCCGCCAGTGCGCGATGATGTACTCAAAGGCGCGCACCATATATTCGGCGCGCTGCTCTTCTGTGACGGCAAACCAAGCGTAATCGGGGTTGATGGGGTCGGTGGTATAGCCCATCTCAAGGATTGCCATTTGGCGCGCGCCGTCGTCGTGCCGCAGCATGATTTTGCGTAAATCTTCAACGCGGCGAAAGGTAAACCAACGCCCGATGCCGTCGCGTTCGGCATCGTCGGGACCATATTCGGGCGGCGAGAACCCCATCGCATGCACGCCGACCACGTCCACGTACTGTTGGAAGCCGGCACGATACATGGCATCAAAGTAGATGTCGTCGCGGTGTGCCTCGTCGTCGTGCGTGCCAGTCGGCGCGAGACCCGCCGAAATAACCAGCGCGTCGGGGTCGGCGGCGCGGATGGCGGTGCTGCACGCTGCCAGCAGGCGCACATATCCGTCGGCATCCGGCGCGTTGCCACCCCACTCGCGGCTGAGGTTGGGCTCGTTCCAGATTTGATAGGCGACAATGCGCCCACGATAGCGCGCCGCCACCGTTCGGCAGTAATTCGCCCAATCGGCAAGGTTTTGCGGTGGCGCGTCGTATTTCTCGTCGTCACTGCCGCGCCCGCTCGCCAGCGTCCAATCAGGCACTTGCCCCAAGCGCGCAATCAGACGCAGCCCACGCCGCTCGGTCTCAGCGAGAATGCGGTCAGCCTCGTGGAACGTCCACGCGCCGCGCGTTGGCTCCATGTCACGCCACGCGAACGTTTGCTTAACGTGGCTGAAGCGCAACATCTGCACGGAATCAAGCTGATAGCCCACGTAGCCGTTATCCCACCACGCGAACACCTGAATGCTATAGGTAAGCGACACGAACGGCGTGTCACGCACCAAGTCCCCACGAAAGGGGTCTTGGGGGCGCGTCAGCGCAATCACCCCACCTAAGACAAAAAGGGCGAGCAACATGCCCGCCCCCCACAGCGTTTTGCGTCGACGCGGCATGCTAATTCAGCCCTACGCGCGCCTTATAATCGCGCAGCCAAGCGCGGATTTCGTCAAACGCCGGTCTAAACTGCCAATTGGGTCCGATGAGCGAGTAAATCACGTTGTCGTTGTCCTTGTTCCAACCTGCTTGGGGCCCATAGTTCAAGTTCCAAACAAACGCCAGCCGCATGTAGCCCGACTGCGCCATCAAGTCCAGTGCCTCGCGCATCCATTGCGCCTGTTCGGCGAGCGTGTTGTCGCCGGCGAACTCATAGCCGCGCGGGTAGCCCTCAAGGTCTTCGGAAGAGGGCCAGCCGAACTCGGTCATGCACAGCGGGGTCGTGCGTCCCGCGCCACGTATGCGTTGGGCATAGCCTTCGATGGTGCTGCGGAAGCTCCAGCTGTGGTGGGGGTTGTCAAACGGTCCCCTGAAGCGCGCGGTCGGGTCATTATAGCCCTCGTTCCAGCGACGCAGCGGCGGCATGTTAAAGCCATTGTGATGCACGCCAAAGCAATCCATGTGGTCTAACGCGCCGGCGCGAATTAAGCGTTCGACGTAGACGAAGTCATCGACCGCCGTCACGCCGTCGTCCACGCCTGTGTTAGAGGGCGCGCCGCTAATCACGATGATGTTGGGGTCGAGTGCCTTGATAGTGCGGTACGCCTCGCGAAGCAAGGCAACGTAGTCGTCGGCGCGAATGCCACGCGGCGATGCCCACTCGCGGGCAAGGTTCATCTCGTTCCACACCTCAATGGCGTGAATGCGCTGCGGGTAACGCTGCAGCAGTGCTGTCAAGAAGCGCACAAAATCTTGCGGGTCAGCGGGTGGCCCGTGTGTCGTGTTGGGGTCAACGCCCGGCTCGCGCGCCCACGCGGGCGCAGCCACAATCGAAAGCATCGTCTTCAGCCCCATGCGCTCGGCAGAAGGCAGCACAAAATCCAGCACCGACCAGTCATACTGCCCGCGCTGCGGCTCATAGTATTCCCAGCGCACTTGGTTCTTGACCCAATCCATGCCAAGATTTTCTTTGACCGTGTAATAGTAGCCGTCTTGGTTGCCGGGGTTAAAGTCTAGTGAGAATTGCACCTGAATGCCGACCTCAAAGCGCGTCTCTTTCACGGGCGGAATGGTCGGCGTAGGGCTTGGTATCGGTGTCTCGGTCGGAATTTCGGTCGGCTCGGGAGCAAGCTCGGTTGGCTCGGGCGTGTTGGTGGGCGTGGCAGTCGGCAGCGGTGTCGCGGTAGCGGTAGCAGGCAGTGGCGTGTTGCTCGGGATGACCACGACGGGGTCGCTGCCGCCGGTGTTGAGCGCAACGTTCAGCCCATCCTCTTGCTGCGGACTGATGAGCGGATAGGTGAAGTAAATCGCTAAGAAGGTTGCCATCCCCATCATCAGCGTGATAAACGTCCAGACGAGGACGAACGTCCGCACCTGCTTGCGAATTTTGCTTTGCTGTGTCGTCATCTCTTGCTCCTGCTATCGGGCGTTGGCTAGGGCATCGCAGGCCGGGCAGCTGCCATCGGGGCGAATGATTGCGTAGCCTGCCATTGGGTCGGTACCATAATACGAAAAGTCAACGTTCCAAACAATAAGCAACCTCACCTTGCCGCTTTGCGAGAGCAAGGCGGCAGCTTGCGCCAACCACGCCGCATGCTGGGCAACCGTCGTGTTACCCGCCCAACCAAAGTAGGGGTCAAGGAAACCAAAACCTTCGGGACTAAGGTAGCCAAGCTCGGTGAAACACAGCGGCTTTTGCCCACCGATGATGCTCCAATAACGTTCAACCATCGTGGGCAAGTAGCGCGTGTAGTAGTTGTCGCCGCGTGGGTCGCCACTGGTGGCAGTAGGCGGCACGATGCCCTCGTTATAGTGAACGCCGATGCAATCTGCATAGCTCAACGCGCCCGCCTGCACCATTTGCATCAAGAAGCGGTCATCGTTAACGACGCGGTCGGGATAAGCTGCTTCCGCGCCGGTCGGCGCAAGTGCTGCGCTAATCACCATCACCGACGCATTGGTACGCTTGATGGCACTGTACGCTTGCTTGAGCATGTTGGTGTAGTTCGCGCCGCTGATTTGACCGGCGGGCCACTCGCGGTCAAGGTTAGGTTCATTCCAAACCTCAATCGCGTCGGGCGCAAGGCTGGCAATCGTGGCGAGAAAGTTGCTAAAGCCAGCGATGTAGCCATCGCCGCCGTTGCGCAGGTCGTTAGGGTTGCCGACAACGCTGATGAGGATTTTGAAGCCGTTGCTGCGCGCCGCGCCGATTGACCCGGCAATCACGCCGATATCGTTATCCACGCCGGCGTAGTAGCGTTTCTGAATTTTCATCCACGTCATGCCGGCGCGGCGCATCGCGTCAATAGCGCGCCCGCTGCCCGCGTCGGTGACCTGCCCGCCGTATTCGAACTGTCCGACGCGGATGCTGCCGGCGTTGGGGGCAACCGCGCTGAAGCCACCACCTTGCGGGTTCACGTCAACTGCGTTGGCGGGGCGTGCTGTCGCCACGATAGGCACAGGCGTAGGGGTGTTGGTGGGCGTAGGCGTGGGCGTAGCCGTCGGTAGCGGCGTGGGCGTAGCCGTGGGGCTGAACATCGCTACCGCCGCCCCGCTGCGCACGCTGACGTTTTCACGCTGTCCGACGGCAATCACTGCCACGTTCACGGCGTAGTTACCGTCGGGCGCGTTGAGCGTCGTCACCAACTCCTCGCCGATTTCGGTCACGACTTCTTCGAGCAAGCCGTTCGTGCCTTCAATACGCCAGCGCAACGCCAGCGCGGTCGGCACGGTCAGCGAGGGAATTTGCGCGCGATAGTCACGCACGGCATCCAGCACGTCTTCGGCGAGGTCGTTCGCCAGCAAATCATCAAACGCCACACCACCCAACGCAAACGGCACACTCACGTCCATACGGTAGCGCAGCGCGTCGGCGGTCGTCAGCCACATGCGCGCGCGTACGCTGCCGTCGTCGTTGAGGTAGTCTAAGTAAGGGGCGTTCAGGCGCATGTCCACGCCGTTCAGGGCGCGTAGCCCGTTCAAGCGCGCGCGAATGACCGAGCCGGGCTGCACAATGCCATTTTCGTTGACGTTGTCCGCCTCAACGACCACGTTGCCCAAGCCCGCCAACGCCTCGTCGTAGCCGATGCGCGTCACGATGTCGCCAATCTCGCGCACGGACTGCGCGCTCAAGCCCATCAACAGCTTGTAGCGGCTGACGTTCTGCACGGCGTAGGCAAGCATCGCCTCGACGAGCTGGTTGCTGCCGAGCTGGAAGGTAGCAGGCGCAATGCCCAAATTAATCTGCACGTAGTCGGCGTACTGCCCTATCGCCTGCCAATCATACGCGCCGGTTGACCAGGCCTCCTCGACAATCTCGGCGGCTGGCACGACCACGCCCAGTTGCATGCCAACACGCTTGAAGCTCTGCCCTAGCTCGCGAATAAACGCGCTGAAGTTGTCGCGCTGTTCGGTCGCAAGCCCGCGATAGTCGATAAACACGCCGTCGAAGCCCCCGCCCACTAGCGAGGTAATCTGGCGCACATGCTCGCGGCGCAAATCGATGTTGCTGAGAATCGCCTCAACGGTGAACGTGTCGAGCGCGCGCGGGTCAGCATAGTCGCGCAGCATGGGCATGACGCGATAGCCCGCGCCTTGTACAAAACCCGGCGCGAGGCTGCCTGTCAGCGCGCCTGTCACAGTGGGCTGCAAGCCCGACGGCGCGACAATCGTCGCCACGCTCGCCACGTCGGGCGTGAGCAGCTGCGTCACGTCATACGTCACCAGCACCTGCGGCGCAAGCGGAATAGTCTGAAACAGGGCAACGTGTGACGGCAAGCGGTTGAGCCTAGCGATAATGCGCCCGTCCTGCGCTACCGAAGGCACAAACTGCCATTGCTGGCGTACCTCATCGTAGGCGTATAAGTCCAACAAATTAGCACGGGCGTTGTTCGGCACCGCCACGCTCACGAACGTGGGAGAAGGCGTGCGCGCGTCGGTCTGCAAGGTGTAAACCGCGCTTTGCAAGGCAAGATGCGCCGGCACGCTGCTGCGCGCTGCCGCAACCCAAGCCGCCGCGTCGGCATCCGCCGCCATAAACTCGCGCAGGCTTATGCCGTCCACCGCCGCGCCATAGCCCGCGCCGTCCTCCGCCACAATCAAGCGCAGGCTGCCGTCACGGGTGGCGATGCTGTCGCCAACCCGCGCCAGCGTGGCATACTGTACGCCAAACAAGCGGTCGTACAGGCTAAAGGGCGGCAAGAACAGCCCCACCAGCACCAGCACACCCGCTATAAACAGCGTAATGACCATCGTGAGCCAGCAACCCACGCCGCTGCGGGCGGGCTGCCCTTCATACTGCGTGTATGTCATAGCGTTTTGTTTACCTTCTAGCGTCCCAGCGCGGCGCACGCGGGGCATGAGCCGTCGGGTCGAATAATCGCATAGCCACCCTGCGGGTCATTGCCGAAGCTCGTCGCGTCCAAGTTCCAGATGATAAGCAAGCGCACTCTGCCGCTGCGGCGCGCTATGTCAACCACCTGCCGCAGCCACTGTGCTTGGTTGGCGACAGTCACGTCGCGCGCCCAGCCGAACATCGGTGAAAGCTCGCCATAGCCCTCGCCAGAGACATAGCCAAGCTCGGTAAAGCACAAGGGCTTTTTGCCACCAAACGCGCTGTGGTAGACGTTGACCATGCTGGGGTAGTAGCGGGTGTAGTATTCCACGTCGCGGGGGTCGCCGCTAGTGCGATTAGGCGGCAAGATGCCCTCGTTATAATGCACACCCACACAGTCCATGTAGCGGGCTGCGCCTGCCGCCGCCATCGCGCGAATGTAGTGGATGTCATCGCAGCCATGCGCGAAGCACCCGCCAAATGAGCCGGTTGGCGTGGGTGCCGCGCTAATCACCAGTGTGTTGGGGTTGGTGGCTTTAATGGCATTGTATGCCTTCGCCAGCAAGTTGGTGTATGCCACTGGGTCAACGGGCGACCACTCGTAAGACAGATTGGGTTCGTTCCAAACCTCGATAGCATCCGCGCCCAACGCTGCTAGACCCGCGACATACGCCGCGAACTGGTCGTAGTAGCCGCCAACGCCTAGCTCTTGCGGGTCACCCAGCACGCTCAGCAGCACGCGAAAGCCATAAGCGTGCGCGGTGTTGATGAGCCACGCCGCGCCTTCAGGCGTGCCGCCCAAACCGTAGCGCACTTGGAACTTCGCCCACTGCATTTTGGCTTGGTACATGTAACTGGCAGTGCGGTCGTTGAGCGAAAAGACGTGCGCGCCGTAGCTAAAGCCACGCACAGGCGCGCTGCTCACGCGCGGTGGCGGCAGCGCGTCACCCGTCGAGGTTGTCGTGGTGGCTGGCACACTGCCGGCAGGCGGCGCAGCCAGCGTTACAGCGGCTTCACGCGCCATTATGGGCAGCTGCGCGCGCGCATCGGCTGCGCTGATGTTGAGGGTGCTGGTCGCTATCCAGCCCACTTGCCCGTTTTGCGTGATGCCGCGCACCCATGTGCCGTCGTTGTTGCGTCCCGCTAGCGCAATGGTCGTGCCGGCGGGCAAAATGGCGATGCGCCGCCACTGTGTGCCTGCGCCAACGCGCAGCTGCGCGTTGGTGGCGGTAGTGGCAATCAAGCCGCCTTGCGCCAGTGCCTCAACCACGAGACCCAGCAGCAGCAGGCACAACGCCAACACGCGCCAAACTTTCGCCTTTTTCATCGTCGCACAGTCCTTCTTGCTCGTTTTATCGGTACAAAGCGCATTGTAGCAAAGGCTTTGCCCTTAATCAAATTGCGCCACCTGACGACATCCCCACGCCGCACCCCTAAAGTTTGGGGGGTTGCTGCCATTGACGCAGCACACAAACAGGTGGATAATGTGACTATACGGTCATATGACCGAGCGGTCACATTACACAGGAGGGGACGTATTGCCAAAAGCCACGTTCTTCAATCTGCCTGAGGAGAAGCGTAAGTTGCTGTTTGACCTTGCGGTCGAAGAGTTCGCCGACAACGACTACGAGAGCGCGTCCATCTCGCGCATTGTCGCCAAAGCAGGCATCGCCAAAGGCAGTTTCTACCAATACTTTGCAGACAAGCTCGACTTGTATCAGTTTTTGTTGGACGAGGGGATACGCCTGAAGATGGAGTTCCTGAAAGCGCACCCGCCGCCCGACAGCACGATGAACCTGTTCGCTTACTTGCGCTGGTTGTTCAAGGTGGGGCTAGACTACCAAATCATGCACCCCAAGCTCGCCAAAGTAGCACAGAGAGCGTTGTATGGCAGAAGCCCCATCCAGCCTCAGCTCAACGCGCGCATCCGCACTGAAAGCCTCGCCTATTTGGGCGGGCTGGTGCGGCAAGGCATCGCCAACGGTCAGCTACACGCCGACCTTGACGCAGACGCGGCGGCGTTTGTGCTGCATGCCGTCTCTAAAGAGCTAGGCGACTATCTCATGTATCGACTCGGGCTAGACCACGAGAAAGACGACTTGCTAGAAGCTGTGCGCCGCCAAAACAACGAAGCACAGCATATCTTCGACCAAATCATGACCTTCCTAGAGTTCGGAATGGTCAACAGCAAAAAGGGAAATGCACCATGATTACCGTAGAAAACCTGCGCTACGCCTATCCTAACGCCAACGCGCCTGCGCTAAAGGGCATCAGCTTTCACGTCGACGAGGGCGAAATTGTCGGCTTTCTTGGTCCCAGCGGCGCGGGCAAAAGCACCACGCAAAAAGTCGTGATTGGCTTGCTCAAGGGCTATCAAGGGCGCGTGGTGGTGATGGGCAAGGAAGTTAGCGCGTGGGGCAAGGACTACTATCAGCATATCGGCGTGTCGTTCGAGCTGCCGAACCACTACTTGCGCTTGACGGCACTGGAGAACTTGCAGCACTTTCGCGCGCTGTATCAAGGCAGCACCGCCGACCCCAAGCAGCTGCTGGCGATGGTGGGTTTGGAGGACAGCGCGGACATGCCCGTGTCACAATTCTCTAAGGGCATGAAGGCGCGCTTGAACTTTGCGCGCGCGCTGCTGCCCAAGCCCAAGCTGCTGTTCTTGGACGAGCCAACGACTGGGCTAGACCCGGTGAATGCCCGCCTCATCAAAGACATCGTGCTGGAACAGCGACGCAGCGGCACAACGGTCTTCGTCACCACGCACAACATGACCATTGCCGACGAGCTGTGCGACCGCGTGGCGTTCATCGTCGACGGCGAGATTAAGCTCATCGACGCGCCTAAGACGCTCAAAGTGCGGCACGGCAAGCGCGTTGTGCGCGTCGAATATCACAACGGCAGCGGCGAGCTGGCGGCGCAAGAGTTCCCGCTCGACAATCTCGGACATAACAGAGCGTTCCTAGAGCTGTTGCAAGCCCAGCGCGTCGAGACTATTCACAGCGCGGAGACCACGCTCGACGACATCTTCATTCAGGTGACAGGCAAGGAGCTAGTGTGATGACACGCTTGTTAGGCATGATGCACACAGACATCATCGTACAGTGGCGCAACCGCCTCTACGCTATCGGCATTGGGCTGTCGGTGTTGATTGCGCTAGGGCTGCTGGCGGCGTTTGAGCCACGCCTGATTGGCTTCGCGATGCCGCAAATTTTCATGTTCAGCATCGGCGGCACCGCCCTGCTTTACATTCTCGGCTTGATGATCTTTGAGAAAGACGAAGGCACGCTCTACGCACTGCTGGTCACGCCGCTACGCCATAGCGAATACCTGTGGAGCAAACTGCTCACGCTGGCGTTGCTGGCTTTCGTCGAAGCGTTCGTCGTCTTGGGGCTGACCGTAGGCTTCAGCGGCTATCAGCTCGGCTGGGTCATCTTGGGCGCGCTGCTGCTCGCGCCTATCTGGACCCTCATCGGCATGATTTTGGTCGTGCGCTACGACAGCATCACCGACGCGCTGCTGCCTATGGTAGGGTTCGCTGTCATCTTGCAGCTGCCCGCTCTGCACTTCAGCGGGCTGTTCGTCAGTGACCTGTGGTATCTCGTGCCGACCACCGCGCCCGCGCTCCTGATACGCGGGGGCTGGCTGCCGCTAGAAACGTGGCAAATCGCCTACGGCATTGCTTATCCGCTGCTCGTGATTGCCCTGCTGTATCGCTGGGCGTTGCGCGCGTTTTACACCCACATCGTGTTGAAAGGCTAAGACCATGCTGACGTTTTATCAACACATGCTCAAGCTGGGACGCAACGACGCGCGGCTTGTCTGGCGCGACGCTTTCCTGTTCGGCATGCTCTTCTACATGCTGTTTTTGGGGGCAGTGCTGCGCTTTGGACTGCCCGCACTGAACGACTTTCTGGCAGATAACCCCAGCGTGCCGTTCGCGCTGGCAGACTACTACCCGCTGCTGACCGCTTACGTAGGCGTGTACGCCGCTAGCTTGGTGGGCGCGATGATTGTCGGCTTCGTGATGATTGACGAGGGCGACCAACACACGCTCAACGCGCTACTGGTCACCCCTATGCCGCTCACGCACTTTCTGCTCTACCGCGTGCTGGTGCCGATTGGCTTGGGCGTGCTGATGAGCCTGTCCACGCTATACGTCATCAACCTCGCGCTGCTACCCTTCTGGCAAATGCTGCTCATCGGCGTAGGCAGCGGGTTGGTCAGCGCGCTGATGATGCTGGTGCTAGCGGTCTTGAGCGACAACAAAGTGCAAGGCTTCGCTATCGTCAAGGGCTTGGGCGCAGGCGGCATGCTGCTGTTTGGCGCGTGGTTCGTCGAGCTGCCGCTGCAGTACCTGTTTGGCTTGTTTCCGCCCTATTGGGTGGCAAAAGCCTACTGGCTCGCGCTCGCCAATGACCCCGCTTGGCTGCTGCACTTGGGCATCGGCTGCACTTATTTGGGCGCGCTGATTGCCGTCTTCGCAGGCGTGTACCGCCGCAAAGCGTACCGCCTCGTGCTAAGCTAAGGCTTGCTGGCGCGCCTGCTTGCAACAGACAGGCGCGCCTTGCTTATTCTGTGTCGCGCGGCACGGTCAAGCCCAACACGTTGTAGCCGCTGTCGACGTGCAAAATCTCGCCCGTTATCATCTTCGCCATGTCCGACGCGAGAAACAGCGCGGCTTGCCCAACGTCCTCTTGCGACACGCGCGCCCCCAACGGCACGACAGCGTCAAAGTGCTTAATCAGGTTGCGAAAGCCCGGAATGCCCGCCGCCGCCAGCGTCTTAATCGGTCCCGCGCTGATGGCATTGACGCGAATTTGCTTGGGACCTAGGTCAACCGCCAAGTACTTGGTGATGGTCTCAAGGGCTGCCTTTGCCACCGCCATCGCGTTATAGTCAGGCATGACTTTCTCGGCGGCGTAGTAAGTCATGCTCATGATGCTGCCGCCGTCGGTCATCAAGGGCTCGGCGCGCTTCGCCATCGCAATCAGGCTGTACGCGCTGATGTCCAACGCCAGATGGAAGCCATCACGCGAGACATTGACGAACCGTCCGCCCAAGTCTTCGCGGCGCGCAAACGCCACGCTGTGGACTAATACGTCAATTTTGCCGTAGCGTTCTTTGAGCTTGGCGAAGATGTTGTCCAGCTGCGCGTCGCTTTGCACGTCGCAATCTTCGACAAAATCACACCCAATTTCTTGTGCCAGCGGGAACACGCGCTTTTGCAACGCCTCACCTGCGTAGCTCAGCGCAATGGTTGCGCCCGCCTCATGAAAGGCTTTCGTCACGCCCCACGCGATGCTATCTTTGTTCGCAAGCCCAAAAATAACCGCGACTTTGCCTGTTAACAGCCCCATTTTTGTCACTCCAAGTTTATAATCAGAATGATTGAATCTATCACCCGCAACTATAGGCGATATAACGCTAAAAAAACAGTGGTTTGTCGCGCTCTTAACCCTTTACACGACCCTAAAGCGAGCAAATGCCCATGACGGATGAAAAAATTAACGTGATTGTTGCTATTGACTTCAGCGATGCCATTATGGAGACCCTGCACAACATCTCGCCACGCCTTAACATCGTGCGCTACTTTCCCGACGTGCCGCAAAGCGCGTGGGAGGACTGCGAGGTGTTGTACACCGTGCGCCACTACCCCGAGCCTGAGCAAGTGCCGCGCTTGCGCTGGATACAGTTCAACTACGCCGGGATTGAGCGCGCCCTCAACAAGCGCATCGTACAAGCGGAGGACATTATCCTGACGACCGTCAGCGGTATTCACGCCCAACCCATCGCCAACTACTGCTTGATGATGATGCTAGCATTCAACTTCCAGCTGCCGCGCATGATGCGCGAACAGCAGCAAAGCCTCTGGCTACCCAACCCCTACGAGGTCTACAAGCCCATCGACATGCACCGCTTGACGGTGGGCATCGTCGGTTACGGGGCAATCGGGCGCGAGATTGCCCGCGTGTCGCACGCGCTGGGCATGCGCGTCTTGGCGAGCAAGCGCGATGCCAAGCAGCCTGCACAAAGCCCGCATGAATACTGTCCGCCCAATGTCGGTGACCCGCAGGGCGACATCCCCGAGCGTATCTATCCCACTGAAGCGACCGCGCTCATGGCACAAGAGTGCGATTTCTTGGTGGTCACCGCGCCGCTCACGCCCGCCACCAAGCACATGATTAACGAGAAGGTGTTCGAGGCGATGAAGCCCAC
Source organism: uncultured Anaerolineae bacterium (assembly GCA_938022205.1). GTDB lineage: Bacteria > Chloroflexota > Anaerolineae > Aggregatilineales > Phototrophicaceae > JANWYT01. The sequence goes on from CALIEB010000001.1 coordinate 221,871, forward strand.
CAGCGTGCTGATTAACATCGCGCGCGGCGGGTTGGTCGACGAGCAGGCACTCATCAGCGCGCTGGCAGCGGGCAAAATCGGCGGCGCGGCATTGGACGTGTTCGAGACCGAGCCGCTGCCCACCACTAGCCCGCTTTGGCAGATGGAGAACGTCATCATCTCGCCGCACATCAGCGGCAACAGTCGCTACTATCACGACAAAGCGGCGGATGTCTTCGCCGAGAACTTGCGCCGCTATCTCGACAAACGCCCATTGTTGAACGTCGTCAACCGTGAACTGGGTTATTAGCACGTTGCGCTTTGTGCGGCGGCGCGCCCTACCGCTGCTGCTGTGGGGCGTGCTGTTCACCTGCATCGCTCCGCGCGCCAGCGTCAACCTTGCCGACCGCACGCAAGCGGTGGCGTTCTTCGTCAGCGCACACCACTTTGACTACGTCGGTTGGACGGTGCAAGCAGCAGGCGCAAAGCTCGCTCAATGGGTCACACAGCCGCACCACGCGCTCGCGCCCGACGAACAGACGGCTTTCGTGCGCGCCTACATGCGCGACCTCGCGCAAGTGCAGGAGCTTGAAAGCGCGATTGAGCGCGCTTACAGTGACCCCGCCACCGCTGACCCGCACGCCGCCACCGCCTCCCAGCGTGACGCGCGCGACGCGCTGCGCCGCCAACTTGAGGCGCAGCAAAGCACAGTAGAAGCTATCCTCGAGACGCAGGTCATGACCGTCTTGCAAGAGCAGGGATTTGGCGGGCTTGGCGGCGTGTTTCCGCCGCTAGCGATGCGCTTTACAGCGATGCCCTATTTGCTCGTGACCTCGCCGCGCGAGACGATACGCCTCGAAACGTCGCTCGCGCTCAATCGCTTGCCGCTAGAGCAGCGCGTGGCGTTGGAGGAGGCGGTGGCACGGCAGTACGACGTGAGCGCGCTCATCGTGCCGTTGGGCGGTATCGCGCTCTACCCTGCTATGATTGCCGAAACGGCCAACATTGCGTGGGCGGTCGAGATTTTCGCGCACGAGTGGCTGCATCACTATTTGCTTTTCTACCCGCTCGGGCTGCACTACTTCACCGCAGTGGACGGTGCTAGCGGCGAGGCACGCGCCATCAACGAGACGACCGCCAACTACTTTGGCAAAGAGGTCGCCCGCCTTGTGCTAGCGCGCTACTACCCCGATATCGCGCCGCCTGCCCTGCCGACGCTGGCAGATGTCGTGCCGCGCCCGCCTGTCGCCACGCCCACGCCCGCGTTTGACCTTGCGGCAGCCATGCACGAGACGCGCGTCACAACCGACGCGCTGCTGGCAGAGGGGCGCGTGGAAGAGGCGGAAGCCTACATGGAGGCACAGCGCGCGCTCATGCACGCCAACGGACACAGCTTCCGCAAGATAAACCAAGCGTTCTTCGCGTTCTACGGCGGCTATCAGGCGGGCGGCATCGCGGGAATTGCTGGGGCTGACCCCATCGGCGAGGCGATTATTCGCCTGCGCGAGCGTAGCCCCAGCTTGCTAGCGTTTGTTGAGCGCGTGCGCGGCATCACGCGGCGCGCCGACCTACTGGCGGCCGCAGGCATGGGTTAAAGCACCGCCAGTGCCAGAGCTTGCCCGTGCGCAAGATTGGCCAACTTGAGCGCGCCGCCCGCAACAGCGTGTCGCTCGCCCGTGAGCATGTCCTCAAGCTGCGTCCCGTCGGGCAAATCGGCGATGTCCAGCGGGACGGTTAGCGCGCCGCCCGCCGCGCCGCGATAGCCGACGAACAGCACGCGCTGCTGGCGCGTGGCGCGCATCAACGCGATGCCGTCCCCTTCGGCGAGCAAGAACTGGCAGCCGCCGTATTTCAGCGCGGGTGAGGCTTTACGCAGCGCAATCCACGCCTGATAATGCGCCAGCGTCTCTTTGTCCCATGTGCTGTCGTCCCAGTTCATGCAGCGGCGGTTATCGGGGTCTTTGCCACCTGTCATGCCGACTTCGCCGCCGTAGTACAAGCACGGCACGCCGACATACGCCATCAGCAGCGCGACACCTAGATGATGCAACGCCTTATCTTCGTTGACGACGTGCAAAATGCGCGTCGTGTCGTGGCTGTCGAGCTGATTAAACTGCTGCAGCGCGACGGCAAACGGCACAGCCGCCATAAAACGGCGCAACTGCTCGACGAGCGCGTCGCTGGGCAGCAGGGTCTTGTCGCCCTCGTGACCCACCGCGACGTGCAAGTCCTCGCCACCAAGCCAGCGGCGCACAGGGATGTTGAAGCCCTGATAGTTCATGCTGGCATCCAACTCATCGCCCTGCAGGTGCATCGTGCCGTCTTGGAAATACTCGCCAAGCAAATACACGTGTGGGTTGTCCTGCTTGAGGATGGGGCGCATCTCGCGCCAGACCTCATGCGCCAGCTGGTGATAGCCGTAGTTGGCGGTCATGTTCGCCACGTCGATGCGCCATGCGTCAAGGTTAAACGGCGGCTGCAGCCAGCGGCGCATGGCGGAATCCGGGGCACGGTACATCACGCTGCGCAGCGCGGGACTGGTGTAGTTGAGCTTAAGCAGCGTCGGCACGCCCAGCCACGTCTCATAGCCTGCATACGCTTCGTTGTAGATGAAGTAGCTAGCTTCAACGGCGGTGCGGTCGCGCTGCGCCGCCGCAAACCAGCTGTGCGCCACGCCAACGTGGTTCGTCGTGATGTCCATCATGAGCTTCATGCCGCGCGCGTCCAACGCCTGCCGCAGCGCAATGAGTGCCTCGTCACCGCCCAAGTGGGGGTCGATGCGCGTGAAGTCGGTCACATCGTAGCGATGGTTGCTGTGCGAGGGGAAAATCGGCGTAAGATAGAGCGCGTTCACGCCCAACGCCTGCAAATAGTCCAACTTCTGCGTGACACCCTGCAAATCGCCGCCGAAAAAGTCGAGGCTGCGCCCCTTCTCCCACGCCAGCGGCGACTCACCCCACGCGCGGCGGCGCGTCGCCTTGCCTTCTTGCTCCCATTCGCCGTCGCGCACGTCGTTGCTGGGGTCACCGTTACAAAAACGGTCGGGGAAAATTTGGTAAAACACACACTCGCGCACCCAGTACGGTGCTTGATAGTCCGCCACCAGCACGAAGTTATCGCTATCGGGCGTGTCGGCACGGCTGACACCGCGCGCCGCCGTGTAATAGTATGCGCCCGCGTCGGTCATCAGGCGGAAGCGATAGCTCAAGCGCGGCTGTGTTATCGGCAGCTCACACGTCCAAAAGCGCGAAAGCGCGCTCTCGCGGGTAACGCGCATGGGGATGTTCTTGAACTCGCCGTCGTAGCGCACGCGCAGGTACGCGCGTTCGATCGGTGCGCGCTTGCCTGTGCGCAGCGTCGCCGTAATCGTCTCGCCAACGCGCGGGTAAGGGTCGGAGAGATAGACCTCCGACCCGTCATGGTGCAGGCTCTCCGCCCAAGTTGGTGCTGTCATGAACGTGCTTTCCGCGCGACTTAAGCGTCTTGTAGGGCGATGTCGCCGTATTTTTTTAGCTGCTGCTCGGGCTTGCGCTGATAGAGCCACGTCAAATACGCCAGCCGATGCTTAATCTCTTCGGTGAGGTCATGCGCGCCAAAACGCCACGTCCAGTTGCCGCTTTCCTTGCCGGGCGTGTTCATGCGTGCCAATGACCCCAAGCCAAGCAAGTCTTGTAGCGGCACGATTGCCGTGTGCGCGGACGAGGCAAACGCCAAGCGTATCAGCTCCCAGTTAATCTCATGCACGGGACGCGCCACGTACTCGTTGAGGAACTGCTTGGTTTGGTCGTTAGTCTCGCTTATCCACCAGCCAACCGTCGTGTTGTTGTCGTGCGTGCCAGTGTAAACGACGGCGTTAATGGGGTGATTGTGCGGCAGAAAAGCGTTGGTGGGGTCGCTCCACGCGAACTGCAGCACCTTCATGCCGGGTAAGCCAAAGTCGTCGCGCAGTGCCTCAACGGTTGGGGTAATCACGCCCAAGTCTTCGGCGATAATCGGCAGCTCGCCCAGCTCGCGCGCTAGCACATGGAACAAGTCATGCTTGGGACCGTCGACCCATCTGCCGTTGACGGCGGTCTCTTCGCTAGCAGGGATTTCCCAGTAGGCATCAAAGCCGCGGAAGTGGTCGACGCGGATGTAATCCACAAGGCTCAAAATGGCTTTGAAACGGCTGACCCACCAGCTGTAGTTTTTCTTCTTCAGCACATCCCAACGGTAGAGGGGATTGCCCCAGCGCTGACCCGTCGGGCTGAAATAATCCGGGGGAACGCCGGCGATGACGATGGGATGCCCTTTCTCGTCTAAGTAGTAGTCGCCTTGATTCGCCCACACGTCCGCGCTGTCGTGCGCCACGAAGATGGGAATATCGCCAAAGAAGCGCACGCCATGCCGATTGGCGTAATACTTCAGCTCCAGCCACTGCCCATAAAAGACCCACTGGCGGAACTTTTGCTCGTTAATCTCGCCGGCGTACTGCGCGCGGGCGGCGGCGATGGCTTTTGCCTTGTAAAGGGCGAGGTCGCGCTCCCATTCCACCCAGGGACTGCCGTTGTGGGCGTTTTTAAGCGCAACGAAGAGCGCGAAGTCATCGAGCCAATAGGCGTTGTCAGCACACCAATTGGCAAAGGCTTGGCGCGCTTTGTCGTCGGCATGCTCAAGAAACCCTTGATACGCCAGCGTGAGTTTTTCGTTGTGCCAGCCAATAATCCAGCCAAAGTCAACGCGCTCGCGCGGGAACGCCGGCACATCTTGCAAGGCTTCATAGCGCAGCCAACCCGCCTCAACCAGCTTGTCAAGGCTGATAAGGTTGGGGTTGCCGGCGAACGCCGACAGCGTCTGATAGGGAGAATCGCCGTAGCTCGTCGGACCAAGCGGCAAAATTTGCCAGATAGACTGTCCCGCATCCGCCAGCCAGTTAACAAAGCGATAGGCATATTCGCCGAGATCGCCGATGCCATAAGGACCGGGCAACGATGTGGGATGCAACAGCACGCCGCTAGAACGTGGGAAAAGAGACATAATGATTTATCCTTGTTAAGGCATTTCAAGCACCGTACTTCATTCTAACACAGTTCACGGGCTTGGGGCGTGGCAACGCCAGCCCAACACGCCCCTCCGCCCGCTTGTCTGCTCAGCTGCGCAGCTTGGCGTTGAGTTCGCGCTCGGCGGCTTGCACGATGCGAGCGCGCACTTTGGCAACGTCCTTGTCGGTCAGCGTCTTCTCATCGGTTTGGTAAGTCAGCGCATAAGCGAGGCTCTTGCTGTTGGGCGGCAAGTTTGCGCCTCTATACACGTCAAACAGGCGCACGTCACGTAGCAGCGCGCCGCCCGCCTTGCGGATGACCGTTTCGACTTGCGCGGCAGGCAGGCTTTCGTCGACGACCAGCGCAATGTCTTCCAGAACAGCGGGCGTAATCGGCAGCGGCTTGACCGCGTGGCGTTTGGGCGCAAGTGCCAGCAGTGCCTCAAGGTCTAGCTCTGCCACCAGCACAGGCGCACCCGTCAGCTTGAACGCGCTCGCCACCAATGGATGCAGCTCACCAAACGCGCCGACTGCCTGCTCGCCCACATGCACGGTGGCGGAACGCGCGGGATGCAAGCTGCTATGACCCCCCAGCGTGTAGCGCACGTCGCGCAGGCGCAGCCCACGCAGCACACCCTCAATCACGCCCTTCATGTCGTAAAAGTCGACAGTCTCGCTACTCTGCTGCATCCACGCGCTTTCGCTGCGCGCGCCCGTCATGAGAACCCCTAAGCGCAGCAGCTCGTCCGGCAGCGTTTGCCCTTCGCCTAGCAAATAGACATGCCCGACCTCAAACACTTGCTGGCGCGGCGTAAAGCGCGCGTTCAGCAGCGCGTTGTGCAGCAAGCTGACCAACAGGGTGTGGCGCATGACGGTCTTGTCACTGGCGATGGGGTTGGCAAGTTGCACGTAGCGCGCCTGTGGCAGTGAGGACGGCAAGCCCTGCGGCGTGAGCATCGCTTCTAGTTCGGGCGCGGTCATACGATAGCTGATGTTCTCGGTCAACCCCAACGACACGCAAATGTCACGCACGCGCTCTTCGAACTCATTGCGGACGTTGGTGCGCTGCGGCGGCGTTTGGTCGTGCAGCATTGTGTTGGGGATGTTGTCATAGCCCATCACACGCGCGATTTCTTCGACCAAGTCCGCCATACCCACGACACCCTCGCTCATGTCGGTGCGATAGTCAGGAACGCCGACGCGCAGCGTGTCACCCATTAGCGTCACGTCAAACGCGAGGCGCGTCAGCATCTCCGCCACGTTCTGCACGCTCAGCTCCACACCGAGCAGACGCTTCACCTCGCTGATGGGCAGATCAATGCAAAGTGGCGCGGGCGGCTTAGGATATTCGTCCAGCGCGTCCTTTGCCACCATGCCACCACCCCACTGGCGCATCAGCTCAATGCCGCGACGGCAGCCAATAATAGCGCGCGAGGGGTGAATGTTGCGGCTAAAGCGCGTGGCGGCTTCGGTGAACACCTTTTGCGCTTGGCAGGTCTTGCGAATGTTGATGAAGTGCCAGCTCGCCGCTTCTAACAGAACGTTGGTCGTCGTCTCGCTGATTTCGGTTTCTGCGCCGCCGATAATGCCGCCCAAGCTCAGCACGCCCGCCGTGTCACACACCAAGATTTGGTTTTCGCCTAACACGCGCTTTACGCCATCCAGCGTCTCTAGCGTTTCGCCTGGCTCGGGCGTGCGCGTGATAATCGTTGGCACGCCACCGCCCGCCCGCTGCACCAGCTTGTCGTAATCAAAGGCATGCAGCGGCTGCCCCATCTCAAACGTCACGTAGTTCGTCACGTCCACAATGTTGTTGATAGGACGCTGACCTGACAGCTTGAGACGATACTGCACCCAATAGGGCGAGGGCTTGACCTGCGTGCCTTTCAAAAGCATCGCCGTGAAACGCGGGTTGAGGTCGGGGTTGCGAATTTCGATTTTAGCTTGCCCAAAGATGCTGTCGCCCTCCTGCAGCACTGGCACGTTGGCATCAAGCTGCACGCGCAGCGGCTTGTTGGTCAGTGCCGCCAGCTCGCGCGCCACGCCCAACACGCTGTAGCAATGCCCTAAGTTCGGCGTAAGCTCAATGTCAAACACGACATCACCCAAGACATCCTGCAGCGGCGTTCCCGCCACAAAGCCCGCGCGCTCCTCCATGAGAATGACACCCTCATGCTCGTCGCTGATGCCCAGCTCAAGCTCCGAGCAGACCATGCTCTTGTTGTAGATGCCGCGCAGCTCCTTGCCCTTAAGCGTCATCAGCTTACGCTCTTCACTGTGTCCATCATAGACCACCGCGCCCTCGAGCGCGAAAGCCGTCCACAGCGGTGGGTCAAGCTCACCTTGCCCTAAGTAAGGGCGCAAGTTGGGCGCGCCCGTGACGCACTGCTCCAGCTCACCCGCGCCATAGTCCACCATCGCCAGCACGAGACGGTCAGCGTTGGGGTGCGGCTTGACCTCGCGGATAGCCCCCAACAAAATCTTGTCGCGCGCCCACACCAAGTGGTGGCTCTTGGGCTGACGTATGCCCTCAATCGTTTGCTGCGGCACGCCAACATAGCGAATATGCGCCACCTCCAAGCCCGCAACCGTCAAGCGTTCTGCCACCCACTCGGCGGGCTGGTCAATCTCAACGAACTCTTTCAACCAACTCAACGGAACTTGCATGATTTCTCCTTGTCATTGTGTCCATTGTGGACGCAGTACCCTGCGCCCGCTGCTGAGGTCGTCTGTCCTATAAAGAAGAGCGTTGCCCTCACTCGTTCTGCCCTACAAGTGGCGCGAGAACGCGCGTGATAGCGTCCGCCACCACCAAATTGCCCCACGCCGTCATGTGGTGCGAGTCAATCCAAATCGACAAATCAAGGTCGTCAAACAAGCTGCCTAAGTAAACAAGCCGCTCTTCGCGCGCCGCCGCCTGCTGCCAGTGCGGATAGACTTCGCGGGTTAGCTCAACAAAACCGTGTGGCACGTTCCAAAGAAACGCCTGCTCGTCGTCGCTCAGGGCGCGCGCTGACATCGCTAGCACGGGCTGCACGAACGCGACTGCTTCAAAGCCGTACGCTTGCGCCAACGCCTGCAAGCTACGCACGTTCGCCAAGTACGTGTCGGCGACCGCCGCGACAAACGCCGCGTCAAACGGCGGACTGACTAGCTGGCTAAAGTCCTCCTGCGGCTGTGCGGGCGCAAGCAAACGCGCGAGGTTGCTCGTGCGCAGCACGTCCAGCACGCTGGGCGCAGGAGAGCGGCTGCCAAGCGGCGCGAAGGCTTCGGCGAACATGTGCGCGCCCGCTTTACCGTAGCGGTGCGCGGCAGCGATGTCATTGTTGCCGTCGTAGAACACCACCACATCCGGCACGTCGCCACTGGCAAGCAGCCGCTGCAGCAAAATCAGGTTCTGCGTGCTGTTGTAGCCCAATTCACCCCAGTTCACCGCGCAAATGGTCGGCAAATTGGCTTGCACGTAAGCAGGAATGGTGTTCTCATCAGACACGCCGTAGCCCCACATCGTCGAGCCACCGAAGAAGAAGACGCGCGGCGCGCCATCCACACAAGTGGCATTGGGCGTGACGCGCCGCCCGCGCGCGTCGACATTAATGTGTTGCCCCTGATAGGGCTGCGTGCGCCATAGCGTGTAAGGCGAGTACTGCCAGCGGTAAATCACTTGTAAATGCTCTGTCCAATACTGCGCTGCCCACGCCTGTTGATAGTAGTACGGCAGGCGCAACATGCGCGCTTTCAAAGCGTCATCTGGTGTAGGACGTGGAAATACCGTCATAAACGCGCCCGCCAGCACGTCTGAAAGTAGCAGCAGCAGCACAACGGTCAACAGCACCGCCGCCGCGCTGCGATAGATTGCCCACGCCCGCGCCAACATCAGAACTGCCCTAAGAAGCGCAAATCGTTGCCCCAGAAATAGCGGATGTCTTGAATGTCGTGCTTCAACATGGTGATGCGCTCGGGACCCATGCCAAAGGCGAAGCCGCTCCACACGCTGGGGTCATAGCCGCCGTTACGCAGCACATTCGGATGTACCATGCCGCTGCCCGCCACTTCCAGCCAGCCGGTGTACTTGCACACGCGACAGCCCGCGCCGCCGCACAAGAAGCACTCCACGTCAATTTCCATGCTCGGCTCGGTAAACGGAAAGTACGACGCACGGAAGCGCACCGCCGTGTTCTCACCAAAGAGCCGCTTGAGAAACTGGGTGAACGTGCCTTTCAGGTCGCTCATACGCACGTTGCGCCCAACCACCAAGCCCTCAACTTGGTGGAACTGCACCTCGCTGCGGGTGGTGATTTGCTCGAAGCGGTAGCACATGCCGGGTAACACAACGCGAATGGGCTGCGTGCCGTTCTCGCCCAGTTCATGCATGGCACGAATTTGTCCGGGCGAGGTGTGCGTGCGCAAAATGACGCTGGGGTCGACGGTGTAGAACGTGTCCTGCATGTCACGGGCGGGATGGTCAGGCGGGAAGTTAAGCTGGGTAAAGTTCATGTCGTCCAGCTCCACGTCGCGGCTCTTGTAGACCTGAAAGCCCATGTCCGCCCAGATTGCCATGATTTGCCGCAGCGTCTGCGTGCTAGGGTGCAGGCGACCGCTTTGGCGCGGGCGACCGTCTAACGTTACGTCGAGCGCGCCGCCCTCAAGGTCGCGTTGCAACGCCGCCTGTGCCAGCTGCGCCTCACGTGCGTCAAACGCGCTCGTCAGCGCGTCCTTCAGGGCGTTCACCTCTTGCCCGTAAGCCTTGCGCGCTTCGGCAGGGATGCTGGCAATCTTGCTCAAGAGGTCACGCACCACGCCCTTACTGCCCAAATACTTCGACTTCCACGCCGCGAGAGCTTCCGCCGTCGCCACACCTTGCAGCGCGTCCAACGCCTCGCGCTCGACTTGCTTGAGTTCACTCATACCTGCTCCTTATGCTAGAAAAACAAAAACGCCCTCGCCCACTGTACGACAGGGACGAGAGCGTGCTGTTAGCTCCCGCGGTACCACCCTGCTTCAAAGCCACGCGGCTTTGCGCTCATTAGGGCTGTCACGTCAGCCTAAACGGTGCGGACTACGCAGGCTTGCGCCCTTCACCCGACAGCTCAGGAGCGAATTCTGTCTCACAACCGCGCGCCCTTGCAGCCTATGAAGCGCGCTCTCTGGGGTTGTGGCGCAAGCGCGCCAAGACACACGTTCTCCTTCAACGCCTTTCGCCAGTATTATGAGCCGCCTGTCAAAAATTTGTCAAGTGATATTTTTCTAACGCGCACGACCGTTGTGAACTCTTGCGATACCTAAAAAACCTACCTACAATCACAAAGTCTCTTTACTCATTCCATCCATTAGAAAGGAAAGCGCACAATGGCAGCAGAAACCCACAAACTTCAAATCGAAGAAGGCGCGGTTTATTCGCGCCAAGAAGCCGCCGAAGCACTCGGCATCAGCCTCAGCACGCTCAAACGCCTAATTAAAAAAGGTCACCTCGAAATCAGCAAGCCCGAAGGAATGCGTCGCATCTTCATCAAAGGCGAGAGCATCCTCAAAATGCTCCAAGCCACCAAGATTGAGCTAAGCGCGTAAGCGCGCGCCGTTTTTGGTACTTGTATCATCGGATAAGCTGTGCTAAGCTATCGCTAGTAAAGCGTAGAGAACGCTATTGACCCGCAAAACACCTTTCTCACAGACGGAGAGCCGCCCATGTTACGCATAACAACGGGACATAACGCACAAAAGCGCGCCGCGAAACCAGCGGCAGCGTTGGCACGTCCCGCCGTGTTGCGTGCCGCCTCGCGCGTGCGCCGTTTGTGGGGCATTATCCCCAGCCGCCTGCCCAAATTGCCCGTTAACATCTCCATTTTTACTTTGCGTGCCGCCTTACTCAGCTTGGCGGGTGCGCCTGTGATGGGCGTAATGGGTCTCGTGGGCATTGTTCGTTCGGATGATGTGTCGTTTGGTCACCGTCTTGGTCTCATATCGCGTGGGAAGGAGCATTAGCAGCGCAAGCTCACCCACAACCCTCTGACAGATAGAAGGGGTACGAGACCAAGCAAGCTCGTACCCCTTTTTATTGCGTGGTTTGCCAAGAACTAACCCCAACAACAGAGGTGTTAAGCGATGAGTGCGCAAGACCAGAACAACCTACAAACGGAAGCAATGGAAAGCGTGTTAGCGTGGTTGGATGCGTTGCATAGTGCCGCAGCGGAAGGCACAGCAACCGAAACGTTACAAATCAGTCAGCGCGAATTAATCGCCTATTTGCGCGATGTTATCTACACCGCACAGGAGACTATCCGCGAGTTGCAAAGTCAGCCATGCAGCGACATACCAACGCTGCGCGTGGTCAAGCCTGCAGAGAAAGTCGGCTAGTGTGGCGTGCGCAGGGACATGCCTGTTTAGGACGTTCACCAAGACAGCGCGCGGCCCAGACCACGCCGATTAGCGTCTATTGCCCTGAAAAGTGCCAGCAGTTAAACGAAAATTAACAACATTCGCGTTATAATAAGCAAAGGTCAAGCGGACGTTAGCCCAAAGGAGAGCCTTTTGCCGTGTCCAGTTCAGCCATGCTTGTGCAAAGTCGCGTGCTGCTGCTCAATGGCAGCACATGGGAGCCGCTAGCGGTCATCAGCGTCCAGCGTGCAATCAACCTGCTCTTGGACGAAAAAGCCGTCGTAGTCGAAGAGAGCGGCGAGTTCTTGCGCACGGTACGCGACAAATTCTCTATTCCTTCGGTGATTGCCCTACGGCGATACATCAACGTGCCGCGCCGCCACGCCCATTGGAGCCGCAAGGGCGTGCTGGTGCGCGACAATTACACCTGCATTTACTGCGGCGCGCAGCTAGGTACGTTGCAGCGCGGCAAAGTGCTAGCCAAAGCAGATTTCACGATTGACCACATCGTCCCGCGCTCCAAAGGCGGCAGAGACACGTGGACAAACACGGCTTGTGCCTGCAGTGCTTGCAACCATAAGAAAGGCGACCGCATGCCCAACGACGCAGGCATGAGGCTGCGCTGGGAGCCGAAAACACCACGCACCAGCTACCTCGTGATTGCGCTCGGCACAGGGCCCGCCACATGGAAAAGGTACGTGGAAATCTAAGCCATCTGCCCCGCTTCCTATCCACCCAGCAGTTCCCCCGCCAGAAGCGCGCCCAAGAACGCTTTGGCAGCCTTTTATTTTCCCTCCCAAAATACACGCAATTCTCATGAAAAATCTGGCAAACGTGCGTAACGTTTTGTTAGGCTTTCGCGTATAGTAAATGAAGCAAAACCCACTAGCTAAAAGGAAAAACCAGCATGAGCGACGACGAGCAAAAACATCTTGAGGACATCGTTGAGGAAGTGAGCGAAGAAAGCGGGCAAACGCCGCTCGAACGCTTCTTCTACCACCAACGCCGCGCGTTAGAAGAGACCGGCAAGGCACTAGAGGCACTCTTTCCGCCCGGCTTCCGCGAGCATGGCAGTGCTGCCACGAAAGAGTTTAGCGCGGGCTTTCGCATCCTTATCGACGCGGCGATTGACGAGCTGAAGCGCGTGAGCGAGCGCGACGCGGATGCCCCCGCACAAGAGCGCAAGGATGACGATGACGACAACAAGCCTTCCACGACTGGCAAGGGCAAAATTAAGGTCAAGGTGGACTAGGCACGCACGCCCCCTATCCCAAAGCCTCCGTTTCCGTTATCCTAAAGAGGACGCACAGACACGGAGGCTTTCTCATGGCTTTTGACGCAGCAACCATCCGCCAAGATTTCCCCATTCTGCAGCAAATGCGCAGCGCGACCGTGCCGCTGACCTACTTAGACAACGCTGCCAGCAGCCAAAAGCCGCAAAGCGTTATCGACACGCTTAACACCTACTACCGCACGCAAAACGCCAACGTGCATCGCGGCATCCACTGGCTGAGCGAAATGGCTACCGAGCTTTATGAGGGCGCGCGCGTCAAGCTGCAGAAGTTTGTCAACGCCAAGACACGCCGCGAGATTATTTTCACCAGAGGCACGACGGAAGCGATTAACCTCGTCGCACAGACGTGGGGGCGTGCTAACCTCAAGGCGGGCGATGTCGTGCTGTCGACGGTGATGGAGCATCACGCCAATATTGTGTCGTGGCAGATTGCGGCGGAGCAGTACGGCTTTACGCTGCACTACGTGCCACTGCTTTACGACGGCACGCTTGACCAAGCCACCTATGCCCGCTTGCTGCGCGAAGAGAACGTCAAACTGGTCGCGCTCACACACGGCTCGAACACGCTGGGGACGATTAACCCGGTCGCTGACATGACACAGCTTGCCCACGCGCACGGCGCGCTCGTGCTGGTTGACGCGGCGCAAACCGCCCCACACTTCAAGCTCGACGTGCAGGCATTGGACTGCGATTTTCTGGCGTTTAGCGGGCATAAGATGCTGGGACCGACGGGCATCGGCGTGCTGTATGGCAAGCGCGAGCTGCTGGAAGCGATGCCACCCTTCTTAGGCGGTGGCGACATGATTGCCACAGTGACACTGGAAGGCAGCACGTGGAACCAGCTGCCCTACAAGTTTGAAGCTGGCACGCCGGCCATTGCGCAGGCGATTGGTTTGGGCGCGGCGGTGGACTATCTCAACGCGCTGGATTTGCCTGCCGCTAACGCCCATGAACACGCGCTGTTCGTGGAGCTTTACGAACGCCTGAGCGAGATAGCCGGCGTGCGCGTGCTGGGTGCTGCGCCTGAGCGCGGTGCGCTGGCGGCGTTCACGATGGAGGGAGCGCACGCTCACGACATCGCGCAAGTTCTAGACCAGCACGGCGTAGCGGTGCGCGCGGGGCATCACTGCACGATGCCGCTGCACCAGCATTTGGGCATCGCAGCGAGCGTGCGCGCTAGCCTTTACTTTTACAACACAGCGGCAGATGTCGACCGCTTTATTCAAGCGGTCTACGCAGCGCGCAAGACGCTGGTTTCGTAAAAACCGGAGGCAACATGGACGAAACGTTCTACCGTGAGAACATCCTCGACCACGCACGACACATGCGCAACAAAGGCTTGCTCTCGCCGTGTGATTTTGACCACGAAGAGCATAACCCGCTTTGTGGCGACCACTTGCATTTGACGATGCGCATTGATGACAACGGCATCATTCGCGAAGTTGGCTGGGACGGCAGCGGCTGTGCCATCAGCCAAGCCAGCGCGTCCATGCTCGGTGAGGAGCTGATCGGCATGTCGCTCGAGCAAGCGCGCAAGCTCGACAAGCAGTTCGTGCTCGATTTAATTGGCATCCCGCTGACGATTAACCGCGTCAAGTGCGCCACGCTCTCGCTTAAGACGCTGCTCGTCGGCTTGGTCAGCAGCGAACACTGGGAAAATATCGAGGATGAATAGGCTTGGGCGCATGCTGCTGCCCACCTTGCTGTGTTTTTGGGCGTTCGCTGCCAGCGCATGGGTCAGCGGCGGCGTGTTTGAGCGGCTGCCGCACCTCGAGGACGAGCTTGCCTATCTCTATCAGGCGCGCATTTTCGCGCGCGGCATGTGGACAATTCCCACGCCTGACCCGCGCCTCGCGTATTGGCAGCCGTTTTTGATTGACGACCCCGAGACCGGACAGCGGTTCAGCAAATACACAGCAGGTTGGTCGGGCGCGCTGGCGTTGGGTGAAGCGGCAGGGCAAGCGTGGCTCGTCAACGCGCTGTTTGCCGCGCTTAACGTGTCGTTGGTCTATCGGCTGGGGGCAAGCGTGTTCCGCCGCGACGTGGGGCGCATCGCCGCGCTGCTGCTGGCGTTCTCGCCAATGGCACTGCTGCTCAACGGCACGCTGATGGGACACACCGCCGCGCTGACCTATGCGCTGGCGTTCGCCCTGTGCTATTGGCGGCTAGCACACGGCGGCAGCACGCGCGCCGCGCTCTTAGCAGGCGCGATGTTGGGGCTGCTGCTGGTCACGCGCCCGCTGACGTTCGTTATCGTTGCACTGCCGTTTGTAGCGTGGTCGGGGGCGCGGCTGCTGTGCGCTTGGCGGTCGGGCGCACTTGGGCGCACACTGCGCCCGTTGCTGCTGCTAACAGTCGTCACGCTGCTGCTAGGCAGCATTATCCCGCTTTACAACGGGCAGGCCACCGGCAAGCCGTTGGAAAATCTCTACACGCGCATTTGGGCGTATGATCGCGTGGGCTTTGGCGCATGCTGCGGGCGCAACGGACACACGCTCGAGAAAGGCTTTCGCCACGCCCGCTTTGACCTTTCCCTGTTAGCAGCCGACTTGTGGGGCTGGCAGCTCGAACCCATCACGCCTGACCTTGTGCAGCACCTGCGCACTGAAGCCGACTACTGGCGTGCTACAGGCTTTAGCTTCGTGCCGCTACTGTTGGGCGCGGCAGGCGTGACGGTATGGGCGGCAAGGCGCAAGCTGCTGGCAGGCGCGTGGTGGGCAGGCGCGACGGCGTGGTGCGTCGCGCCTGTAGCGTGGCTGGAGCCTGCGCTGACGCGCGACGCGGCATTTGCGTGGGCGTGGATAGGCGTAGGCGCGGCATGGCTGTTGCTGCCCGTCGTAGGGCGCGCCCTGCGCAACGGCACACACGACACGCAGCAAACCACCGCGCTGCTGCTCTTGGCGTGGTGCGGACTTATCGTCGTCGTGCAAATGGCATATTGGATAGGTTCGCAACGTTATAGCACGCGCTATTGGTACGAAGCCATTGGCGCGGCAGCCATTTTAAGCGCGCTGCCGCTGGCGTGGCTGATGGCGCGCTTGCCGCGCTGGCGCGTGGGCGTGTACGCGCTGTTGGCGTGTGTCTGCCTGCTCAGTTTGTGGCATTATAGCACGCCACGCCTGAACGCACTGTATCAATTCAACAACGTGTCGCGAACGTGGCTAGCACGGATAGCCGACCAGCCTAAGCCCTTGCTGCTCATCGTCAACGGTGCGAGCAACGGCGTGTCATGGCGCGCCTACGGCACGTTCTTGGGCGTGACCAGCCCCTTTCTTGACAGCGCGATAGTGGTCGCGCGCGACACGGGCGGACAGCGCGAGCGCATCCTCGCGCGCTTCCCCAACCGCCACGTGCTAGATGCTTATGCCGAAGGCGAACAGCTCACGTTTGAGAAGTAACCCGCTCTAGCATAGCTTCCGCCTCATGCTCCGGTATAGGCTCGGCAGAAAGCACAAGGCGCGAGTTGGGCAGCACGTAAACGTGATAAGGCTTGTCGGGGACGAACTGCGCTAGCTGTTTCTGTGTGACTTCAAACCGTTGGTTGGCAATGGCGATGTAGTAAAACACGGCATATCGAAATTGGTTGTGCCGATGGGCAACCTTGCCGCTGATGCGCACCACCTTGCCTTCGCGCAGGTCGCGGTGAACCCCTATAGCGTGTTTCCACGCGAGCCACACGCCTAGCCACGCCACAAAGCCCGTGAACACAACCAGCCACACGGTCAGCAAGATACCCCAATCGAACGGGCGCGAAAGCTCTTTCAGCAGGCTTGACACCATTGTCGCCATAACGAGCAAGCACATCACCGCCCACCCCACGCCGGCGAACACATCCTCATGCCAGAACTGTCGCACGCGCAGCCGCCGCCGTTGGCTCTCACTGAGGATGCCTTCGTGATTGTGGCGCAGGTCATCGACCGTAAACGAGAGCATTTTGCCCAGCGAGCGTTGTTTTTCTTTACCCATGTTTTATCCTATCGTTAAATCTTGGCAAAGGACGTGTCTCGGCACTGTTGCTTAGGCAAAGTGTACGCTAGAATAAGCAAAACGTTGGTTATTTTGCACACAAGAAAGCCAAAAGTATGCGTGAACCATTTCAACCGCTGCGTTTTGAGCAAATCATCTACCCACTGTGGCGGCGCAAGATGCCCGCGTGGTTCAAGCCATTGGCTCAAACCGTGTTAGGGTCATTATACCCCGTTTACGAAGACACGCACCCGCCGCAAGACGCAATGACGATGGCGCAGTGGTTGACGCGCTGGCAGGTTGTGCGCGGCATGGCAGCACAAGAGCTGGTGGCATGCCTCGAAAGCAGCAACGCACAAATAGACGTTTGTCGCTACGACACGCCTGCGCCCAGTCACGACGGCACGCCGGTGCGCGTGCCTGCCCAGTGGGAGCGCATCGAGCGCGTGCTAATCAGCTGGGGCATCCTCTACCCCAGCGTATGGGACATGCACGCGCAAATAGCAGAAGCAATTAGCGCAGTGGCAACGTGCGAAATTCTCGTGCCGCATGCCATGTGGGCGCACGGCATTTGGGCGTTTTTGGCGTTGCGCGGGCGCGCCAAGCTGGACAACGTGCGCTTTTTGGTGCTGCCCACCAATGACGTGTGGATACGCGACTACGGCGCGATTTTCAGCAAAGGGCAGCATGGCGAGCGCGTCGCGGTCAACACCATCTACAACGTATTGCCCCAATACCCGCAGAGTGACGACAACGCCATGACCGACCGCTACGCCGCGCACTACGGCATCCCCGTGCAGCCGCTGAATTTGCACACCGAAGGCGGCAACTTGTGGTCAGACGGCGCGGGAACGTTCATCATGAGCGACCAGCTATTTTACAGCAACCGCTACTACACTCGCGAGGCGATGCTGAACTACCTGCAGCGCGTGTTTGCCTTTGAAAAGGCAATCATCACGCCGCGCCTGACGCTCGAAGAGACCGGGCATGTCGACCTGCTGGTTAAGCTCGCCAGCGTGGACACGGTCTTGGTCGCATCGCCTGAAGCGACAACCGCCGAAGTGCTACGCAAGACACGCCGCCTGTTCGCGCGCGAGACCAACGCGCGCGGGCAACGTTACAACGTGATTGACCTGCCCACGCCGCCGCTTTATCTCAATTGGATTTTCTACACCATCCGCCGCCACTACACCAACAGCCTCACCGTTAACGGGCGCGTGTTAGTGCCAACGTTTGGCATCCCACACGACGAGGCTGCCCTGCGCGTCTACGAGCAAGCCATGCCTGATTACGAGATTGTGCCTATCGACAGCCGTATCGGCGTGAACGGCGGCGGCGCGGTGCATTGCATGACCAAAGAAATTTTCGCTTGAAGCCAACCAAACGGGCGCGGTGCGCCTTGCCCGTACCTTGCCTCGCCATCCTGCTTGCAACCCACGCGCCACTTAAAGCGTACATAAGAAAATGAGCGCGAAAGCGTTCATCTCATGTATAATCGTCAAGGCAGAACATAAGGACAACAACCATGCGCGTGATTGTTCATACAGGCAAGGGCGGAGTTGGCAAGACCAGCATCTCCGCCGCCACCGCGCTGCGCTGCGCGGAACTGGGCTTAAAAACCATCGTCATCAGCACCGATACCGCTCACAGCTTGGGCGATTCTCTTGAGAAGAAGCTCGGTCCCGAACCCAGCGAAATCTACCCCAACCTCTGGGCGCAAGAAGTTGACGCGCGCTATTCGATGGACAAGTATTGGGGCAAGGTGCAAAAGTACATGGTCGCGCTCTTCAGCAAGCGTGGCATAGATGACATCGTCGCTGAAGAAGTCACCATCCTGCCCGGCTTGGAAGAAGGCGCACATCTACTTTGGATTAACCACTACTTCGAAAAGAACGAGTACGACGTGCTTATCGTCGATGCCGCACCCACCGCCGAAACGCTGCGCCTGCTCAGCTTGCCGGACGTGACGCGCTGGTGGTTCGAACGCATCCTCACCATCACACAAGGCGTATCGCGCGTCATTCGCCCCATCACCAAACTCATGCGCCGTGAAGATGCTATACCAGAAGAGGACGCTTGGGAGCAAGTGCGCAAGCTCTTCGACACGCTCGACAACGTGCGCGACCTGCTGGCGAACCCCGAAATTTCCAGCATGCGCCTCGTCGTCAACCCGGAAAAAATGGTCATCAAAGAGACCCAGCGCACCTACACCTACCTCAACCTCTACGGTTACGCCACCGACGCAATCTTGGTTAACCGCCTGTTGCCCGACGATGTCACTGACCCCTACTTCCAAGAGTGGAAAGACCGTCAAAAGCGCAACCTTGAGTTCGTCGGCGAGGCGTTTGGCATGCTGCCGATGCTGACCGCGCCGATGTTCGGCGACGAGGTAGGCGGGTTGGACGCGCTACGCCGCCTTGCCGACGCGCTCTACGGCGACCGTAACCCTGCCGAACGCCTGTTTGACGGCGTGACCCACAAAATCGAAAGCATCGGCGAAGACGGCGAGTACATCCTGCGCGTGCCGTTGGGCTTCGCCGACAAAGAGGAGGTCGACCTCTACCGCTCGCGCGATGAGATTACCCTGCGCGTGGGTCCCTATCGGCGCAACATTGTTCTTCCATACACCTTGCACGACCTAGAGATTGCTGATGCAAAGTTCGCCGATTCCGCCCTTAACATCCGTTTCTACAAGCCCAAAGGCAGCAAGCAAAACGCTTAACGGCGCATCCTCTCACGCCGCAGCAGCGAACGGCAGCACCCCCCCACCCGCTATGGGCGAGCTGCCCACGCTGCCGCCCGAGCTAGCACGACTGCGCGAACAGCAGCGCAGCGAAACCACCCAAGACCGCGTCGAACGGCTGCGCCCGCGCGGGCTGCGCATGCAGCTGCGCTATTTGCGCACGCTGGTGTTTGCGGTGTGGCTGTTCGGGCGGCTAGTCTTCTGGCAAGTGTACGCCGCTAAGCTCTTGCCGCGCTTCGTCAGCAGGAGCAACACCGCGCGCTGGCGCAAGTACGCCCGCGAGTTCCGCGCCTTTGCCGCTGAGATGGGCGGCGTGATGATTAAGGTCGGACAGTTCGCCAGCACCCGCGCCGACATTTTGCCCGACGAGGTCATCGCCGAGCTGGCGGGCTTACAAGACCGTGTGCCGACCTTGCCCTACAGCGAGATTGAGGCGGTTCTGAAAGCCGAGCTAGGTGACCTTAGCCTGCGCTATGCGTGGATTAACCCTAAGCCTATCGCCGCCGCCTCGCTCGGACAGGTACATCGCGCCCAGCTACACAACGGCGACCGCGTTGTCATCAAGGTGCTGCGCCCCAACGTGCGCGCCATCGTCTACACCGACATGAGCGCGCTGTTTGTCGTCGCCCACATCGCCATGTGGTTTGGCTTCGTCAACCGCCGCGCTGATGCTGTCGGTCTTATGGAAGAGTTCGGGCGCGTGTTGCTCGAAGAAATCTCCTACTTGAAAGAGTGTGAGAACGCGCAGCGTTTCGCCGCCATGTTCGCCGACAATCCCGGCGTGTACATCCCTCACGTCTACGGGCAGCACAGCACCGACAGCGTGCTGACCATCGAGGACGTAACCGCCATCAAGCTCGATGACTTCGACGCGCTGGCGCGCGCAGGGGTCGACCGCCGCGAGGTCGCCAAGCGGCTGATGGATACCTACATGTACCAAATCTTTGACGCACGCTTCTTTCACGCTGACCCGCACCCGGGCAATTTGTTCGTCTACCCGCTGCCTGTGGAAGACGAAGCGCGCGCCATCCGCGAGCAAAACCGCCCCTTCTACCTCATTTTCATCGATTTCGGCATGACGGGCAGCCTCACGCCGCAAATTCGACAAGGGCTTTCGGAAACGCTCACCGCCATCATCAGCCGCGACGCAAAGCGGCTTGTGCGCTCCTATCAGACGCTGGGCTTTTTGCTGCCCAATGCCGACGTGCGCCGCATCGAAGAAGCCACGCAAGCCGTGTTTAATCAGGTGTGGGGCATGAGCATGAACGAAATCAAGGACACCGACTTTGAGGTCGTCGCCAACATCAGCAAAGAGTTCAACGACCTGCTGTTTGAGCTGCCCTTTCGCCTGCCGCAAGACTTCATCTACTTGGGGCGCACGGTCGGCATTTTGTCAGGCATGGCGACCGCGCTCGACCCACAGTTCAACCCTTGGCAAGCCATACAAGAGCGCGTGCAAATGTTTGTCGTCAGCGACAGCACTGACACGTTCTTCGAAGAGCTAACTAAGCTGTTCGTTGAGCCGCTTAACCAGCTGATGAACGGCGGCGTGCTGCCGTTCATCGATAGCCTGCGCAGCACGCTAATGCGCCTGCAGCCGCCCAATCCCACCGTACAAATGCTGCGTCAGCTGCTCGACGGTGAGGTACAAATCGAGACCAAGCTCAGCCAGCAGCACCGCCGCCAGCTCGAGCGCATTGAGCAGCAAGGACGACGCAGCACGCGCGCCTTCCTCTTCGGCAGCCTGCTCATCACCAGCACGCTGCTTTACACCAGCGGCGACGTGCAGCTTGCCAGCTGGGGTTACGCCGCCGCCGCCGCGTTAGGCACGCTCGTGCTGTTCGGCAAGTAAGCGAGCTAATCCATCGCGCCGACAAACACGCCCGTTGCGTTAATCTTGTGTTCGAGCTTGAAGGCTTGCACGTTGACGCGGTTGAGACAGTACGCCGCAATCAGCAAGCCAACCATGCCGATGAAAAATGCCGCGCCGTAGCTGACGCTGAATTCACCGCTGACTTGCAAGGCGATGTCGCGCAAGATGCCGCCGCCCGCCGTGCCGAAGCCGCGCGCAAACGTCACCGAAAGCGTCCAGAAGCCCAAGAACGTGCCGGCGCGTCCCAACGGACTTAAGTCCATCATCAGCCCCAGCGTGCCGACATTCCAAATGCCCAAGCCTACGCCTAGCAACACCAACGCAGGCGTGACGATGGCGCGCACCGTGAAGAACGACGACACCGCCAGCAGCGCGAACGTCACCACCAGCACGCCCACGCCCATTTGCGACATGACCGTGTTGGTTAAGAAGGTATATTTGCGCGCCAAGAACAAGAAGACTATCGTGCCTAAGATAGCAGTTGACCCCCAATAGGCGGAGAAGCGGTTGGTTGTCTGAGCGGGCATGCCGAACACATCGCCCGCGAACGGCTCAAGGATGAGGTCTTGCGAGAAGGCAAAGAACATCGACAGCGTCAAGTACAGGAAGAAGAAGCGCATCGGCAGGCTCTTCCACACCAGCATCAGGTCTTGCCAGACGCTCGTTTGCGTCTCGGGCGTGGCGGGCAGATGGGCGGCGGCACGAGCACGCTGCTCTTCGCCAAACATCGAGAACACCCACAACCCCGTAAACAGCACGCCCGCGACGATAAACAGGGTCTGCAGCGCGTCGGGCGAAAAGTCCAGACCGGGCGCGTCGTCGTGCGGCAGCAGCAAGCCAAAGACGATGCCGCCGACCGTGAAGCCGAGCAGAAGGAACGTCCAGACGATGCCCACCGCGCGCCCGCGCTGCGTTTCAGTCGAACGGTCGTAAAGCAGTGCTAAGAAGGTCGAGCCGCTCACCGCGCTGCCAACGCTAAAGATAAGCAGCGCGAAAACAATCGCGCCCCACAGCAGCGCGCTGGCTGCGCCGGTGCGGGCGATTTGCGCGGTCGCCAAGCCCAAGACAAACGTGCTAAGCACCATCAAAGCGCGCCCTAGCCCAATCCAAGCCATGCGGCGATAGCCAAACAACGCGCGCTCGTCGCTGAAGCGACCCGCCCACACGCCCAACGGCGCAAGAAAATAGCGCAAGCTGACCAGCAAGCTGATAGGCGTGGCAGCAAAGCCTAAGTCACTAATCATGACGCGATTCCACACGCCCGTCGTCAGCACGTCCGCCATGCCCGACCCAAGATGAAACAGTGCAATTTTCAAGTTACGCCAAACCGAAAGCCCTTGCGTTTGTTCCTGCATGTTCTTTCTCTTTTTTGTAGGTTTACGTAGATTTTACGCTGAGATTATACATAGGTTTTTGAGATTTTGTCAACTGCCATGTGAGGACAATCGCATTTACCTTACCCAGCTCTTGCCAACGCTGTGGTGCGGTGGCATTTGGCGCGCAAGCCCCCTTGCTTCACGTTGTGGAGAAAGAGCTAGGCTTAGCACGCGACACCACCCCAGCTATTTTTAGAGTACAATCGCCCCACACTCGGCAAAAGATGAGCCTTTGCTTGCGGCAAACCGTGTTACAATCGTCGCAAGCAAACCCTAGACAAGGAGCAAAGCCACGCATGAACAAAATCAAACGCTACAAGAAGATTGTCGTCCCCATTGACGGCAGCAGGTGGAGCGAAAGTGCTATCCCACATGCCAAAGTCATCGCCTACAATCACGAGGCGGAGCTTATCCTGCTGCACGTGTTCAAGCCACCCGCTTACGAGTACGTCGACCAGCTGGCGTTAGCGGGTCAAGACGAGCAAATCCAGCACATGCGCGAAGAAATGAAGCAAAAGCTAATGGGGATACGCAACCTGCTGCGCGAAGAAGGGGTAAACTGCCGTGTGCAGTGGATTGAAGGCATAGGGGTTGCCAACTTAATCTGCGATTACATCAACGAAGAGGGCGTAGACCTTGTGATTATGACCAGTCACGGGCGTACGGGCTTGGCACGCATGTTGTTCGGCAGCGTAGCACAGGACATTATGCACGGGGTCAAAGTGCCTGTGATGATTGTGCGTCCGGGCGTGGACTAAGCCAGAACGTCAAACGGAGCGGTGCGCGCCGCGATGAGGCGTTCTAGCTCATGCAAGGCGTGCGCTATTTCGACGCGCTCGGCAGCCGCCAGCGGCAGCGCGTCGTATGCCTCTTGGTCAAGCAGCAGCGTGCGTCCGTCGGGATAGACGAACACATCGAGCGCGAGGTCATCTTGGCGCACGCTGTGCGTCTCAATCTGGGCGGGACGCGCCAAATTGCAATAAAAACCTTTCAAGGCATGCGTGTCGCGGTCGTGAATGCGAAACACGTTGTACCAGCGGTCACGATAAAACCATTCGACGAACAAATCACCGCGCTTGAGCGTCACATAGCCCAGCTCGCGGTCAGGAAAGTCAAAGACGGCGCGCACGCACACCCAACTTTCGCCGCGCTCGCTGAGCGTGCCGTAATAGCGCAGCTCCTCGCGCCCGGCGTGGTCGCATTTAATCACCGTAAACGCGCTCATTCCGCCTTGCCCACCGTATGCACCACCACGAGCAGCCCGCTGTCAAAGCGCACCTGCGCCGTTACGTCTGTGAAGACGTTGCTCACGCCGCGCGCCGTGCCAAAGCGCAGTGTTTCCTTGCGCAGCGGGTAAAACAAGCCCTCCGTGCAAATGCCCGTCACATCCACGCCAATCGGCACCAGCGAGAGCGTGTCACCTACCGCACCGTGCAGCGTGTGCGCGCCTGCCGTCAGCAGCCGAATAGCTTGTGCGCCCGCCACCATCTCCGCGTCGCAGCCCGCCAGCAGCGGCGAAGCCAGCAAGAAAGCGTTCGCCAGCACTTGGTCAAAGCGTCCGCCAATGCCACCGATAACGCGCAGCCACGCCGCACCCTGTGCCTGTGCGAACTGCAGACACAGCTCAAGGTCGGTTTCGTCTTTGTGAACAGGATAGCGCAGCACCTGCGCACCGCCGCGCTCAAGCTGCATTAGCTCATGTGGCGGAATGCTGTCCATATCACCGATAATGGTGTGTGGGGTCAGACCAAAGTAGCGCGCCACCCGCGCGCCGCCGTCCGCCGCCACAACGTGCGCGTCACGCCCCGCCTCAAGAGCGCGCTGTACCATCAGCCCATCGTTCGGCTCGCCATTGGCAAAGATGAGGAACTTGCTCATAAGGTTAGCGACTGCGCCGCCGCCAGCGTTCGCGAACTTCCAGCTTGTTAATCTCGGCAATTTCGAGAAAGTCGCCTGCAAGACGTTGAAAGAGGTCGCTTTCGAGCATGGGGAAATGGCGCACGCCCGAAAGCGGAATTGGCACGAACACGTCGTCCTTGTCCACTGTCAGGTATTGCCAAACGTCCTCTGTGGGCTGCGGGATGATGGGGTCTTCTGTGCCATGTACCGCCACCATCGGCGCGGTAATTTTGCGCAAATCGTCCAAGAAACGCGCCGCGTTGTACTCTTTCGCGCTGTCCAACAGCACACGGTCATCGGTCTTTTCTACGTCAACACGCAGCTTGTCAAACACAGCGTCCGTTTTCTTGAAGCACTTTTCCAGCAGCCCTAGCAATGTCTTACCCGCAAACACCTCTTGGAGATGGTTGGTGTCGTTGACCATCGCGGCAAACACCGCCGACTTTGCCGCCGCGTCGAGCAGTCGCTGACGCATTTCGACGTTAGGGTTGTGGATCGTCGCCGCGCTCGACTCTAGCGGTGGTGCCGGCGATACAGCACCAAGCGGCGCACTGGGGCGCGTCGTCTGGTCGTCGTCATCGCTAAGCGTTGGCAGCGCAGAACTATCGGTAGTGGGGGAAGGCGGCGCGGGGCTTTCGATGTGCGGCTGGCGCGGTATCGTCGCGTCAGTCAGCTGCGAGCGCATGAGCGTTTTCTCTTTCGCCTCAATTTCAGCGCGATTAGGCGAAAGGGAGTAGCGGTCGCGCGTGCCGGTCAACAAGACACGGGTTCCGGCAGGCACGCGGTCTTTCAGGTCACCCGTGTCGAACACAGGCAAGCTGACCAAGAGCATGCGCGCCACGCGCTCAGGGTTCTCAAGCGCAAAGCGCGCCGCCACCATCGCGCCCAGCCCATGTGCCACCATCGCCGCCTTAGGAATACCCAGCGAATCCATAAACTGCTTAAGCACCTTCGTTTGGTGGACAACGCTGTACTTTTCGTTGTTTTTCGCGCTATCACCAAAGCCCACAAAGTCCAGCGTGTAGACGCTGTACTTGAGGTGAAGCTGCTGCATTGTCGGCACCCAATACCGCCACGAGCCTAGCCAACCGTGCAACAAAATCACAGGACGACCGCGCCCTAGTTTTTCGTAGTGAATTAAATCGCCATCAATGGTGATAGCACTCATGCGCAACAATCTTTCATTATTAACTAAAAATTGCTTATGAAACGCCTAAACGTGCCAAAATCTCCGCCACACGCTTGGTGAGCATATCAGGCGCAAAGGGTTTGAGGATATAATCTGTCGCGCCTGCGCTGCGCCCCGTGTCAATCTCTTCGTCTTGCCCCTTCGCGCTCAAAATGACAATCGGAATGTGTGCGGTAGCAGCATCCGCTTTTAAGGTGGCACACACCTCATACCCCGTCATTTTAGGCATGCGCACATCCGTCAAAATCAGGTCAGGGTTGACGCTGCGCGCCAACTCAACCGCCTCTTCGCCGTTGCTAGCAGGCGTAATCTTATGCCCAGCGAACTGCAGCGTAAAAGCAATGAGGTCGCGGATATCGCGTTCGTCTTCTGCTACCAAAATATGCGCCATAAACTAATCCCCCGGTGAGTGTTGTTGTTTCGCTTGCAACGCTTGCAGCGTTTCCGTCACATAGTTAGGTTGCTCAATCGGCAGACGCACAAAGAAGGTCGTCCCTTTACCAAGCTCGGACTCAAACCACGTTTCCCCGTTGTGGAGCTGCACCAGCTCCTTCACCAACGCTAAGCCAAGCCCTGTCCCCGCCACGTCCAGCTCCAAAGCGTGTTCGTCATAGCGTTCAAAGCGTCGCCATGCCGCCTCGCGGAAGTGTTCGGGGATGCCAACGCCGGTGTCCGCCACGCTAATCAGCACGTGCCTGCGGTCTGCTTCAAGAACTGCCTTCACGTCAATCCTACCATTAGGGCGCGTATACTTAAAGGCGTTATCGACGATGTTGCCAACAATCTGCAGCAGCTTCTCACGGTCAGCACGAATGCGCGGCACGTCATGGGCAACTTGCACGGTAACGGTAAAGTTCTTCTTCTGGTTCTGTGGACGGTTGGCAATTTGGTCGACCACCGCCTGCAGCGTTTCGTGAAGGCTGACCATCTGCATCGTCGTGACCACCTCGCGGTTGTCAATTTTGGCGATGTTCAACACGTCATTGACCAGCACCGTTAGCCGCTCGACGTTCTCTTTAATCGTGTTCACCATCTGCTTCTGGATGTCGCTCAGCTCCCCGCCCGCACCAATGAGCAGCAAGTCGGTGTAGCCGCGTATCGGCGTGAGCGGCGTGCGGAACTCGTGCGAGACGTTGGTGATAAACTGGTTCTTGGTGCGCTCCGCCTCCACGTCGCGCGTCACGTCGCGGAACACCGCCACAACCCCTAAAAACATATTGGTGCTGTAGACCGGGGCAAGGTACGTGCTGACGAAGTAGTCGTTAAGCTGGATGCGCTCACGCTCGGGATTGGCTAAAGGCTTCTTGTCGGCGATGGTGGAAGCAAGGTCATTGATGAGCTGCTGCCAATCATACGCCAACTCGCCGAACAAGTCGCGCAGCACGTCAATGTGCTGGTTCATGACGCGCTGGCGCGGCACTTGCAAGATGCGCTCGGCGGCAGTGTTGAACAGCACCACCTTGCCCGTCGCGTCCACCAGCATCACGCCGTCGTTAATGCCTTCCAAAATCGCGCTGTTCTTCTGCGCTTCGTCCTGCTCGGTACGCAGCAGCTTGGCGAGGCGGTCGGCTTGGTCGCGGATGAGTTGGTACAAGTCTGCGCTGTTGATAGAGGCTGCCACTTGGTTGGCGGCTGGCACCAGCAGCTTGAGATGGTTTTCGGTAAACTTGCCGACCTCCGCACTCAACAGCACCATCACGCCGATGGGGTCTTCGTTGCTTTCCAAAAGCACCGCCAGCGCGCTGCGTAAGCCCGAAGGATGGTTCTTGTCCCACGTGGGGATGGTGTGCAAATCCTCGACCATCAGCACGTGGTCATGGGCATCGCTGTTCATCAAGAACCATTGGGCAAATGCCAACGCGGGATGATAAGGATGCGAGCTGCCCTCACGATACTCAAGATTGTTGGGATTGAGACTGGCACGACAGAAGAGCGAATCGGTGGCAGGGTCACTCAACATAATCACGCCGTCATCGGCACGCACCGCCTTGCTCACCATGCCAAGCGCGCGCTCCAAAAGCTGCTCCATGTCCAACGTGCGCGCCAGCTCGGAGGTAATTTGATAGAGCGTGTCGAGACGGTCACGCTCTGCTTCAAGCTCGTCGGTACGCGACTGCACCAGCGAGTTAAGCTCCGCCGCAAAGTTAGAGATGCGCTGGAACAGACGCGCGTTCTGAATGGCGGCCGCCAGCTGCGCCGCCACCGTCGACAGCACGCGGTCATCGTTGAGGTTGAAGGCACGTGTGCGGTGGTTGTTGCGCACCGCCAGCACGCCTAACACTTGGTCGCCCACCATCAGCGGCACGCCCATGTAACTGCGCACGTCACCCTCACCATTGGTGATGCCCATGCTCTTGCGCAGGTCGTCGATGCTGAAGTAGTCCGCACCCAAACTCAACGTATGCCGCCGCTTGATGACATACGACACTTCGTCTGTGCCAAGCGGACGCGGGTCGATGGTGAAGGTTTCGCCGTTGCTACGCACCGCCAGCGGGAAGGTGATTTGCTGCGTCTCCTCGTCGTACAACGCCAAGTACAGCTCTTCGGCTTTGGTGATGCTTGGCACTTGCTCGCGGATGATGGGCAACATATCGTCCAAGTTCAGCGTGGAGCTAATGGCTTGGCTGAGCTGGTTAATCGTCAGCAGCTCTTCAAAACGCACGTTAGCCTCTGTCGAAAGGCGCACGTTCTCAATCGCCACCGCCACCTGCGCCCCCAACGCGCGCGCAAGGCGCACCTTCTGCTGGGTGAGTGTGTGTTCCTCGTTGGAAAGCTGCTCCATTTGAATTAAGCCAATCGACTGGTCACCGACGACCAGCGGCACAATCATGCGCGCGCCGCGCTTGCTAGCGCGCAACGCCGCAATTTCGTTGGGGTAGTTTTGTTGAGCAACACCGTCCGGTGTGTCCGCGATGACCACCACATCGCGCGTGGTGAGCGCGCGCAGGTGCGCTGGATATTTGTCAAGGTTGATGAACTCGCCCATCGGCGTGTAAGGATAAGTGACCTCTGGGTCGCGCGAAGCAGCAAACGCCACCATCGCCTCGTTGTCCACCTCGTTCCACGTCCAAATCGCGCAGTCGGTTTGGTCAAGCGCAGAGAACATCAAGTCCGTGATGGTCTTGAAGACCTCGTCAAGGTCACGGCGCACCGCTGTTGCCTGCGCCGCCTCAAGCAACGTGCCTAGCTCGTTGGTGCGCTCAAAGGTCTGCTCAAAGAGTTCGGCGTTCGCTAGCGCGATGGCTACTTGACTGCTAAACGCCAGCGCGACGTGTTGCTCTTCGCGCGATTGGTACAAGTCGGGACGGCTGTGCGCAACAACCAGCATGCCGACCACATGCCCTTGATTGACGAGCGGGATGCCCATCCAACTGTGCATGTCCTGCGCGCCGGTGAGAACGTCGCGCACGCCGTCCGGGCTGCTTTCAGTGATAGGCTGCTTCTCCGTCACCATTGCTTGCAAGCGCGGGTCATCGGCAATCTTCACGCGAAAGCCTACCGATGGCACACCCTCTTCATAGCCCTGTACGCCTTCTAAGACCATCAAAGAGCCGTTGCGCCGCCACAGACTGGCACGCTCGTTGGGAATAATCCAACCCATCTCGTCTAACGCGAGGCGCACAATCTCCTCACGTTCCAACAGGGCGGTGATGCGCGTCGCCACTTCGGTGAGTGCTGCCAATTGATTAGCGCGGTTTTCGATGGCTTGCTCAAGCATGGTGCGCTTGGTCACGTCTTCCAACAGCAGCACCGCGCCGCGCACTTGCAAGCCGCTGCGGAAGGGATAGAGATAGAGGTTGCGCACCAGCAGCTGCCCGTCGGGGCGCGTCGTCGTGTAGCCCATGCGAACGCGCGGCTCGCCCGTTTCCAGCACGCTCATCAGGTCTGCACCCAGAGCCTCTGAAAGGTCAGGCTGATAGGTGAACAGGTCTTGGCGCAGCGCGTCATTGCTCCAGCCGTAGTACTGGCGCATGTAGTCGTTGATGTTGATGATGCGCCCGCTGGCATCCAACACGACAATGCCCTGCTGGATAGACTCGACAACGCTGCGGTTCAGCACTTGCAAGTTGACGGCTTGATTGAAGAGGCGCGCGTTCTGCAGGCTGCTGGCGATGAGCTGTGTGACACGGCGCACTATCGCTCGCGCCTCAGACGACTGCAGCGTTTCGACTGCGCTGCTGCCCAAATGCAGCGCGCCAAGACATTCGCCACCGCTTATCAACGGCAGAATAAGGCTGGCGCGCTCGCCGCTGCTGTACCAAACCTTGAGATCGTCCAAAAAGCGCGTCGCGTCGTCTTTGGCAGTGTAAAGCTGCCCCTCACGGTCACGATAGACACGCCCTAAGGCGGTGCGCTCGAGAGAGGTGCGCTGCTCCTGCGTGACGGTAAGATTGCCGTTTTGGTCGGGCAGCACGCGCAAATAGTCAAAGGCTTCGCTTTGCTCGTTGTAAATGGCAAGCGTCATGCGCGAGAACGGCACCAGCGCGTACAACCCTTGCGCCACGCCGTGCGCAATCTCGCCCAAGTCCAGCGTGGTGGCCACCGTGCGCATAATCGCGTTGAGCTGCGCCTCTTGCTCCGCGCTGCGCTGGCTTTCGAGGAAGAAGCGCGTGTTCTCAATCATCGTGGCGGCTTGGTGGGCGAAAATCTCCAACACCTCAATGCGCTGGCGGTCAGGACGCAAGTTATCGTGTGGGCGGTCTAGTGCCATCACGCCCAGCAAGTTGCCACCTTGCCCACTAATGCTCACCAGCAGCATGTCGCCGTCATGCCAAGACTCTTTGCCGCGTACCTCAAGGCTACGGCTTTCGGCAAAGGCAGTGGATAGCGCCTCTGTGCCTTGCATATACCACTCGCTGACACGCTCCACAGGGAAGAAGTAGCTCTCGCTAATGCGATATTCAGGCTTGAGGAACTCTGAAAGCACGTCAAGGCTCATCAGCACATCGCGCGTCTTCTCAAACACGTCAATAGGCAAGCCAGCGTGCGCCACACGACGCAGCGCAGCGATGCGCTCATCCACCAACAGCATCAGCACCACATCATAGCCAACCGACTGCTGCACGCTGTAGGCGACCGCCTCGAGCAACGTCTCAGGGTCAGCGTTGCTCGACTGCAACATCTGCCCCAGCTCAAAGATGCGGTTGAGCTGGTCAACGCGCTGGCGCAAGCGTTCGCCGCGCTCCATCTGCTGCTGGTAGTAGGTGGCGTTTTGATAGCCCAACGCGGCTTTTGTGCTAATCGTCATCAAGAAGCCCGCCGACCGCTCGTCAAAGCGGTTAGGCGCGTCAGCGTAGGCATGGATAACCCCGATGACCTCATCCACATAGAGAATAGCCGCCGCCGCCGCCGACCGCGCCGACGCAGGCATGGGCGTGAACTCGCGCTTCGCCTCGTAGTCCATCACCAGCGTTGGCTCGCTACCGTGCTGCAGCGCGGCACGCTCGATGTCCGCTAACGGACGCATGTAGCTCACGTCGCCCAAGACACGGTCAACCTCTGGGTCGTTGGGGTCACGCCACAGCTTATGCGGGCGCAGCATGACAATCTCGACGTTGTCGGCGTTCATGGTTGTCCGCACTTCCTTGCGGATAACCTGCAAGATGCTGTTAAAATCCAGCGTCAGTGCCAGTTCATTGCTGACGCGCGCAATGGCATCCAGCTCTTGCACACGACGGCGCAAGTTCTCGCCAGTGGCTTCATAGAGCATCAACCGCTCTAACGCCGCCGTGATTTGCGAGGCAACCGTGCTGAGCGCGACAACATCTTGCGGCTCGTAAGGACGGTCGCTGCGGTTAGCCACACCAAGCTCACCCAAGACGCGGTCACCCACAACAAGCGGCACCAACACACCGTTGAGCAAGCCCAAGCGCATTGCGACCTGTCGGTAGGACTTCAGCACTCTAGAGTCGTTGGGAATGTCGTTGGAAAAGAAAGCGCGGCGCGTGCTGACGACGCTGTACTTGACGAAGTCTGGGTCGCTCATATCCTGCACGATAGGCTGCGACAACTCAATGCCATGCACCCAACGCGGATAGGTGATGAGCGTGTTGCTGTTGTGGTCAACCGTGTTGATGAACACCTTGCTGCTGTCCATGAAGTGCGCGATTTGACGCAGCACCGGCGTAAACGACTGGTCAGGCGTAATCACCACGCTAGCAAGCTCGGCAATACGCCGCAAGCCTTCCGCTTGCTCGGCGCGCGCTTGCACCTCACGATACAAGCGCGCGTTTTCGATGATAGCCGTCGCTTGTGTGGCGAAGATTTGCAGCAGGCGCGCGTCGCGGTCGTTATAGCCGCGCCCGTCGTTCGTGTTAGAAACTTGCACCACGCCAATGCGCTGCCCACCGCTCGCCATGACGGCAAACAGCGTCTGCCTGACGTTGGCACGCTCCGCCAGCGCGTCCAAGCCTGCCTCATAAACCAGCGCGTCCGTTTGCACGTGGTTGCTGTACCAATAGTCCTCCTCTTGCCAAAGCTCGCTCATAACCGAGCCAATCGGCAGGGAAATCTTGTAATCGCGCACGACCTCATCAGCAATGCCGTAGAAGGGCAAACGCGGCACAAGCTGGCGTTTTTGCGAGTCATACAGCAGCACACCGCACATCCCGCTGCGCATGAGGCGGGCAATGCGCTCGGTAATCGTGGCGAAAAATTCGCTCTCATGGCTTAGCGCGCCGATAGCATCGGTCATCTCTTGCAAGCCAAGCAGCTCGTTGTCAATGAGACGCTCGCGCTGATACAGGCGCACGCTGCCGACCACGATGCTGGCTTGCATCGCCAGCACGCGCAGGCTTTGGATGTCGTTAGGCGTGAAGCCGCCCTGCCCGCGCCGATTGCTGACAATAATCAAGCCAATGCGCTGGTTGGCCAGCTGCAGCGGCAGCAGTGCCGTGCTGCGGATACCCGCCACTTCCACAATCGGCATCAGCCCCAAGTTTTCCACCAGCGGCTCGTTCTTAAGGTCATTGGAGAACCAATAGGGTTGATGCTCCCAAATGTACCGCTGCGGGCTGCCGACCGGCAAGGGAATTTGAATCATCTGCGCCACATGGTCGGGCAAACCGTAAAAAGGCAGCTGCGGTAGCAACATCTCACGCTCGGGGTCGTACAAGAACACCGCGCACATTTCGGCATCCACTAGCTTGGCGATGCGCTCGTTCAAGCCATAGAACACCTTAGGCACGTCGACATCCGACTGCACTTGGCGAGCAATATCTTGCAAGGCAGCAATTTGCGTGATGCGCTGCGCCTGCTCGTTGTAAAGCACCGCGTTCGTCACCGCCGCGGCAACCGCGCTGCTTATCGCCTCCAAGAAAGCTAGCGTACTGTCGTTAAAAGCACGCTTGTCGTTGTGAAAAAGGCTTAGCGTGCCAACAAAAGCATCGTTAGCCACCAGCGGCACGGCAACGACGCTTTGATAGGGACTGTCGGCAAGCAGCTCACGGGCGTTGATGTGGTCACCTTGCCCGCGCAACAGCAAGGCACGCCGCTCTTGCGCTACCCAGCCCGCCGCGCCCTGCCCTTGCGTATAGCCGCCGCCTTGCTCGGCAACCTTGAGCAAGTAAGACGCATCGCCGAGCCAGCCACGCTGGGTCAAGAAGCGCGCGTCCTCGTTCCAAAGGCAAATTTCGCCGGCAGACAGCGCGATGTTACGGCTGATAATCTCCAAAATCACTTGCAACGCCGCTTCCACCGCCATCTCAGCAGATAGGTTCTCGTTAATGGCGTTGATGACGCGCATCACGCGCGACACATCCAACGCCCCCGCGCCGCTGGCTTGGCCCTGCGCAATCTCTTGCAACGTGACGACCACACGCCACCCTGCTTCGGTCGGCACATGCGTGGAAGAAGCCTGCACCCATCGGTCGCGCACACGAAAGGACGTTTGCCCCTCGTTCACCAACAGCGCGGCGAAGTTTTCTTGCGGCTGCACGTCACGCAGCAGCAACTCAAAGTCGAACCACTCATCTTCAATGGCAAACCACTCGCGTGCCAGCGCGTTCACATGCAGCGTCTGCCCGTGTTCGTTAAACACCAGCGTCGCCACAACGGGCGGTGCGTCAGACTTAGGCAGCGGGCCCGACCCAATCGCTGTATCGCCCGCACGCTCCATCTGGCGCACCAGCAAATACAAGCCCAGCAGCGTCAACCCACCAATAAAAATCGCTAAGAACGCAAACCCACCCATACGCGATAACCCCGCTGCACTTAACTTACCACGATGTCAAAATGTTCGTGTCATGACTGCCGCTGTCATAGTCGCCGCTGCGCCGCCGCCGCCTGTCCTCCGCTGCCAGCTCGGTAATCTCGCGGATGTCGGAAAACTGTTGCGTGCGC
Source organism: uncultured Anaerolineae bacterium (assembly GCA_938022205.1). Classification (GTDB taxonomy): domain Bacteria; phylum Chloroflexota; class Anaerolineae; order Aggregatilineales; family Phototrophicaceae; genus JANWYT01. Next base: position 255,925 of record CALIEB010000001.1, read on the forward strand.
GTCGAAACCGCGCCCACCGAAAGCGACATCAAGTCCACGTGGTTCTCGCGCCCGTCATCGCCCGGCACAATCATATAGCCGCGCTCGCGGTCAATAAACGAGTAGTGCTGCTTAATCTCGTTCGCGAAGCGTTCAGTTAGGCGTTCGGTCAGGCGTTCGTAATCGTCCACATGCGTGATGAGGATGAAGTTGTCGCGGCCCGGATGCCCCGGATAATCGTCGGGGGTGCCGTGCTTGTCGATAATCTCGCCCATCAGCAGCGTCATAAAGCGGATCACTTCGTCGCCCGCCGCCCAACCGTAGACCTCACTGAACATGGAAAAGCCATTAATCTTGATGTCGATGTACGTCCACTGTCCGCCCTTCAACATTAAGCTGCGCAAGTGGTCTTCGATGAGACTGCCAGTGGGCAAATTGGAAACGGGGTCAATCTGCTTTTGGCGCACGGTGGCGTTAATCGCGTTTTGGATGCGCAGCTTAAGCTCTTCGATGTCAAAAGGCTTGGTCATGTAGTCATCCGCGCCCAGCTCCAGCCCAATGAGCTTGTCGCTGCGTTCATCCTTCTGTGTCAAGAAGATAATGGGGATGTGGCTGGTGCGCGTGGTGGTGCGCAGCTCACGACAAATGTCGTAGCCGCTCATGTCGGGCAAATTGATGTCCAGCACAATCAAATTAGGCAGCTGCTTGCGCGTAGAAGCCAGCGCGTCCGCCCCCTTGCCCGCGACATCGACCGCGTAGCCCTGCCCACCTAGATAAATCTTCAACATATTGGAAATATCCACATCGTCTTCTACGACTAGGATGCGACCTTTGCTCATGCTTGCCCTCACATTTATGCTGGGGTTTTTAGAAAACACTGCTAACTATGTCTAAACTATACATCAGAACCGCGCAAAGTGCATGTCTTTGTTTGGATACGCTAACGTTTTTTTCAAGACTTGTGCTATAGTGATAGGGAAAGCTCAACATCTATCACGCAAGAATTGAAGCCCATGCCAAAAGAACGCAAATATCGCGCAGACAGTGACTATATTTTTGTAAGAAGAAAGGCTAAACTTGCCCAAAGCGATACCAGCAGTATTTACACCCAGTTAGTGCGTTGGTTACAAGCTAATCACGCCCTTCATGACGGTGAGTTCTACTTTAGCGACGGCACAGTAACCACGCTGAACGTGCTGCGTTATATCGACGTGCCGTTTGATTTGGGCAACGGCTGGCAGTACGAAAGCTACGACAGCGTGCCGTGCAGCCTCGTGCCGTCCATCACAAGCATTGCCGAAGACCAGCTCGGCACACGCACGGGCGCGATGCGCTATCACTTTCGCCACCGCGAAAGCGGCGCGCAATGCCACGCGCTTGCTGTCACCGTCCCCTTGCACGATGCCGATTTAATGCTGGTCTTTCGCTCGTTGGCATACGTGCCTAAGGAGCGCGTGCCACAGTGGATTGCCTTTGAAAAAGAGTGCAAACGCATCGAAAACTCGGCAGTGCAGTTTCGTGGCAAGGTGTCCGTGGTGGGTGGCACAGAAAGCACGTTTGCCAGCAACATCACGTTGGAGGACGTGTTTTTGCCGCATACGCTCAAGAGCGAGATCATGCGCGACATCGACGCTTTTTTCCAACGCGGCGTAGACATCTACAAACGGTTGAACATCAAGCCGTTTCGCAAGTTGTTGCTAGCGGGCGTGCCGGGCACAGGCAAAACGATGCTGTGCAGCGCGCTTGCCAATTGGGCAACGCAACGAGCCTTTTTCGTCGCTTATGTCAGTGGCTCGAGTACCTTTGGGGCGCGCTTCTGGAAAATTCACCAAGCCCTTGAGATGGCAGCTAGCAGCAGCACGCGCGCCTTCGTCATCGTTGAAGAGCTTGATGCCTACTTGCAAGACGACGAAAGCATGGCGGAAATGCTCAACGTGCTAGACGGTCTAGAAACGCCGAGCAACCCGTTCGGCACGCTGCTCATCGCCACGACCAACCATCCGCAGAAGATTGACGAGCGCGTGCTAAAGCGTCCCGGCAGGCTTGACCGCGTGTTTGTCGTGCCGGAAATGAACGACCGCGAGAGCGTGGAGCGCATGCTACGCAACTATATAGGTGACGCATGGCGCGACGAACACCTCGCCATTGTCGATGAGCTGCTCGGCAAGCCCGGCGCGTTCATCCGCGAAATGGTCTTGTACGCGCTCACGGTGTCCGCTTATCAGGACGAAGAGCTACTAACGCTAGGTCACCTGCAAGAGTCCGCGCGTCTGCTAGCGCAGCAGCTTGACGCAAAAGACGACTTTCTCACCCGTCACAAGCAAGAGGACATCGGCTTCAGCGCAACAACCAAGCGCAGCAAGCGCGCCCAAGACGTGCCTTTTTAGCAACTAACCACACAGGACAGCAGTCATGGACAACGTCATCGCCCCATTACGCCAAAAGCTGCAGGAGCTTGCCTTAAGCGCACAGTTTGACACCCTCTTAGAACGCAGCAAACAGCTCTTACGTGCCTCGCGACAAGAAAACGCTGCAGTTACAGAGGTGGTTGCGTTGCTGAGCCTCGCGGAGGCTTATCGCATCATCGGCAAGTTTCACGAGGCGCGCGTGTTGGTTGATGGCGCGCACGACGCAGCACAAGGACTGGCACACCCGCGCTTGCGTGCCGACGCGCTGATAGAGCGCGGGCTGTTGCTCTTAGAGGGTTATTTTCAGCCCATAGAAGCGTTAAATGACTTCCGTGAGGCACTGCACATCGCCTACGAACACAACGAAGCTGCCGCCACCGCCAGCGCGCTGCTGGGCGTGGCGCACGCTTATCAAGCACTGGGCGAAAGCGACCGCGCCCTAATCTGGGCAAAAGAGAGCATCAGCACGGCACAAGAGCTGCCCACGCCCGCCACGACCGCACAGCTTTGGCTAGTGCTGGCGGACATTTATCGCGTGCAGCGGCGGCTTGGGCGTGCGCAGGCGTGTCTTCAACACGCGCAGCAGCTTATCGACGCGAACGGCTACACGCTGCTTTTAGGCGACGCGCTCTATCAAGCCAGCCTCTTGCAAGCTAACCCCATCGCCCAGCTTATGGAGGCGGTGGTCATGCCGACGCTCAGCAGCGCGCAGCGTGCCCGCTATCTTGAAACGTTAGCCACGCTGTTCACGCAAGAAAAAGACTTTGAGTCCGCGCGCAAAATTGCCCGCAGCTATCTCGAACACGCGCAGACATGGCGCAGCAAGCCGCACGAAACCGTCGCGTTTGCGCTTTTAGGCTATGTGAACACGCACGCCGGCGCAAACGACGAGGCACAAGCCGCCTACGCGCAGGCACTTGCGCTAGCACGCGAACACAAAAATCCCTACCAAGAGGCGGGGATTTTAGAAGCCTTAGCCGGAATTGCCTTCGCTGCCGGCGACTATGACGAGACGTTGACCCACTTGCAAGCCGCGCGCAGCGTCTACCTTGCGCTAGATTACGACCGCAAGGCGCGGTTGCTGCTCGGGCGGCTGCTGCTCACGCATGTGGCGCGCTTCGTGCAGAAGCTCATCGCGTTCGTGCGCAGACGTTAGGCGTTGGTCACCGCGCCGTCGTCCGCCTGTGCCACGAGCTTGGCGTATTTCGCCATCACGCCGCTGGTGTAGTGCGGCTGCGGCGGCTGCCAGCGCGCGCGACGCTCAGCCAGCTGCGCCTCGCTCAGCTCCACGTCAATCGTACCTTTGACCGTGTCAACAACAATCATATCGCCCTCTTCAAGCAGCGCAATCGTGCCACCGACGGCTGCCTCCGGCGCGATATGCCCAATCATCAAGCCGCGCGTGCCGCCGCTAAAGCGTCCGTCGGTGATGAGCATCACGTCGCGCCCTAAGCCCTGCCCGACCAATGCCGCCGTCACCTGCAACATCTCGCGCATGCCGGGTCCACCAACCGGTCCCTCGTAGCGGATTACGACCACGTCGCCTGCCTTGATTTGCTGCTGTTGGACAGCGTGATAAGCGTCCTCTTCGCGGTTGAAGATGCGCGCGGGCCCGCGATGATAGGGCGTTTCGTCGCCCTTGAGCTTGACGACCGCCCCGCGCGGCGCAAGGTTACCCTTCAGGATAACCAAGCCACCCGTTGCCTTAATCGGGTTGTCTAACGGGTAGATGACCTTTTGGTTAGGCGTTTCCTGAGCGTTGGCGGTGGCTTCCGCCAGCGTCTGCCCCGTCACGGTCAGCACGTCGCCGTGTAAGAAACCACCCTCAATCAGCCGCTTGGCAAACAACGCTACGCCGCCCGCTTTGTATAGGTCTTCCGCCACGTACTGTCCGGTCGGGCGCATGTCGGCAATCAGCGGCGTGCGGTCGCTAATCGCCTTAATGTCGTCCAGCGTGAAGGGAATGCCCGCTTCACGGGCAAACGCCAGCGTGTGCAAGACGGCATTGGTGCTGCCTCCGCTGGCGGCTGCGCTGGCGATAGCATTCTCCAGCGACTTGCGCGTGATGATGTGCGCGGGACGAATGTCTTGCGCAATCATGCGCATGATAAGCTCGCCCGCTTGTAATGACACGTCGTCTTTTTTGCTGTCCATCGCTGGCACGTCGTTCATGCCCATCGGCGAAATGCCCATCGTTTCGGCAATCATCGCCATTGTGTTGGCGGTATACTGCCCGCCGCACGCGCCCGCGCCCGGACAAGCGTGGTCTTCGATGGCTTTCAGCTCCTCGTAGCTAATTTCGCCCTTCTGATACTTGCCGATTGCCTCAAACACGCTCACGATGTCCAGCGGCTTGTCGAGATAGTTGCCCGGGGCAATCGTGCCGCCGTAAATCATCAGCGACGGGATGTTGAGGCGGATTAACGCCATAATCGTGCCGGGAATGGTCTTGTCGCACGACGAAATGGCAATCACGCCGTCAAAATAGTTGGCGCGGGTGACCAGCTCGATGCTGTCGGCAATCACCTCGCGGCTGACCAGCGAGGCTTTCATGCCCTCCGTCCCCATTGTGATGCCGTCGCTGATGCTGACCGTGTTGAACTCCATCGGGGTGCCGCCCGCGCGCTTGATGCCCTCTTTAATCTTGGCGGACAGACGACGCAGGTGGAAGTTACAGGGTCCGACCTCCGTCCACGTGTTGGCAACAGCAATCAACGGCTTGGCTAAGTCATCGTCCGTCAGCCCAATCGCCTTGAGCATGGCGCGAGCGGCGGCGCGGTCAACACCATCGACCAGCGTGCGGCTGATGGCGTTCAGTGCAAAGTTTGTCGTCATAACAAGCAGCCCTTTCGTGCAAAAAAATAATCGCTCTCATTGTGGCAAGTGCCGCGCATCACGACAAGGCACGCTAATCCTCGTGCAAGATTTCCCGCGCTAACGCCAGCAGCGCGGCGCGCTCTTGCGCGTTCTTGCCCTTGCCCTGCCAATACAAGTCTAGCAGCTCCTCGTGGGTCAAGCCCTCGGGACTAATGCCCAAGCGCGCGCGCTCGGGACGTTCGACCATGCGCTCAATGCCGCTGATGTACTCCGCGCCCGCCTGCCGCAGCACGTCGCGCACGCGCTCCTCACGGAAGTACGCCAGCGTTTCGGGCGTGAACTGCAAACGTAGGCGCACAATCGCGCCCTTTACGTCGAGCTGGCGGATATGTGCCTCAAGCGTTTGCGTGGGCGTTTTGTCTTGGCGGCAATCCAGCTGAATGGTGACCATCGGGCGCGCCGCCACCGGCACAAACCGCCACGTCGTCGCGCCGCGCGCCAACTCCACCCAACAAAAGCCCTTGTCTTCCAACGCCTCGCCAAAGTCAACGCGCTCGATGCTGCCGCTGTAGACGACCGGCGGCACGCCCGTGCGCCCGTGCGTCAGGTTTTGATGTTTGTGAACATGTCCTAACGCCACGTAGTCCCAACGGTCATCGGTTAGCTCGGCAAGCGGCACTTGCACGTCGCGCCCCAGCATGATGCTGCGCTCGCTGCCTAAGGTCGCGCCTGTGACGGTAAAATGCCCTGTCAGCAGGCGCGGCACGTCCACGCCCGCCAAACGATCAGCCTCTCGCGCCATGTTCTGTAAGCGCGTTATCATCTCGCGCAGCAGCAGCTCGTCAATTTCACGCACGCTCTTGTTGTGCGTGCGCTCGTCGGTCAGCAGGCGCGCCCGCACAGGATAAGGCGCAGCCCCAATGACCACACGCCCGCGCTTCGTGTTGATGTCGAACACGTCCCATGTGTCCAGCACCCACACGTTTGGCACGTCCAACGTGCTGTAAATTTCGATGCTGGAGGCTTTCTTCTCGCTAGGCTGCACGTCGTGGTTGCCCACCAGCAGCACAACAGGCATACCCTGCGCAAGGTCACGCACGCGCCACGCAAACTCGCGCTGATACGTCGGATTGGGCAGCGCGTTCTTAAAGGCATCGCCCGCGAAGATGGCAAGGTCAGCGTCGTTCGCGCGGGCGTAATCCACCATCTCGTCCATGCGATGCAAAAAGTCAACAACACGGCTGCTTACGCCGGTGTTGGGGTCTGTGCGCCCATAGTTTTCTACGCCAATGTGTACATCGGCAAAGTGCAGCACGCGAATGGGTTCGGTCATACCAAAACATCACCTTCCTGTGCTATTAAGCACTATACTTTTATGCTATCCCCGAATATAGTTATTTTCAACGCGAGAAAGTTTAGCAAGGCGTATGAACACATTCATCCGTAACCAGCGTTTGCCAAACCCAATTCGTGCCTATATCCGAGAACAATCAAGCCAACTGGGAACAAGATAGCCTTTTAACTGCCGGTTAACCCATCACACAGGACAACCATCTCTCTATGAGCCACCAGACAAACTCCCCCATTCCCATCGCCAAGCCGCTGATGGGCGCGGAAGAAGCGGATGCTGTCCGCGAAGTCATCATGAGCGGCTGGGTAACGCAAGGTCCGCAAGTGCGCGCGTTTGAAAGCGAGTTCGCCGCTTACGTGGGCGCACAGCACGCGGTGGCGGTGTCCAACTGCACGACGGGCTTGCACCTTGCGCTGAAGGCGGTGGGAGTGGGCGCGGGCGACGAAGTCATCACCGCCAGCCACTCGTTCATTGCCACCGCCAACAGCGTCCTTTACACGGGCGCGAAGCCCGTATTTGCCGACATTGACGCTGGCACGTACAACATCACGCCCGCGACGATTGCGCCGCTGATAACGCCCAAGACGCGCGCTATCTTGGTGGTGCATCAGGTCGGCATGCCAGCGGACATGGTGGGCATCGTGGCGTTGGCGCGCCAGCACAATCTGCCCGTTGTCGAGGATGCCGCGTGCGCCATCGGCAGCGAAATCCTCTGGAACGGGCAGTGGGAAAAAATCGGCAAACCGCACGGCGACATCGCCGTCTTTTCGTTTCACCCGCGCAAGCTCATCAGCACCGGCGACGGCGGGATGATAACGACCAACAATCCCGAGCATGACCGCGTGCTGCGGCTGTGGCGGCAGCACGGCATGAGCGTCAACGACGCGGTGCGCCATGCCTCGCCACAAGTCATCTTTGAGGATTACGTCGAGGTCGGCTATAATTACCGCCTGACAGATTTACAAGCGGCATTAGGGCGCGAACAGCTCAAGCGGCTGCCCGCGCTCATTGCGCGTCGCCGCGAGCTTGCTGCGCGCTATCATGAGCTGCTTGGCACAGTGGAAAGGCTTGGGCTGCCTGTTGAACCTGCTTATGCGCGCAGCAACTGGCAAACGTTTTTGGTGCGGCTGCCTGCGCACGCCGACCAACGCGCCGTGATGCAAGCCATGTTGGACGTGGGCATCAGCACGCGGCGCGGCGTGATGTGCGCCCACCGTGAGCCAGCCTATCGCAATGTGGCGTGGGGCTGCGCGGGCAAGGCGCAAGGCTGTGCGTGCGCGCCGCAAACTTGCCAAACCTTGCACGAGAGCGAAGCAGCGCAAGACCGTGCCATCGCCATCCCCCTGTATCCGCAAATGACTTACGACGACCAAGACCGCGTGATTGCCGCCCTGCGTGGCGCGCTCGGCAGCTAGGTCACACACAAGAGAGGCAGCACGTTGAACAACATTCCATTGGTAGACCTTAAGGCACAGTATCGCAGCATCAAGGACGAAATCGACACGGCAATGGCGCAGGTCATGGCGAACACCGCCTTCATCATGGGCAAGGCTGTCAGCGAGTTTGAAGCGGGCTTTGCCGCCTATGCTCGTGCCAAGCACGCTGTCGGCGTGTCGAACGGCACAGAGGCACTCATGCTCGCCTATCAAGTGGCAGGCTTAAAAGCCGGCGACGAGGTGATTACCACGCCGCACACGTTTATGGCGACCGTGAGCGCGTTTGCCCACATGCGCATTAAGCCCGTCTTTGTCGACATTGACCCCGTGACCTACAACATCGACCCCGAGCGCATCGAAGCAGCGATTACCCCCGCGACAAAGGCGATTGTGCCGGTGCATCTCTACGGGCAGCCCGCCAATATGACCGCCATCAGCGCGCTTGCACAAAAGCACGGCTTGCTGATTATTGAGGACGCGGCACAAGCGCACGGCGCGGCCTGGGACGGTCAGCCCGTCGGCACGTGGGGCTTGCTGACAGCCTTCAGCTTCTATCCGGGCAAGAACTTGGGTGCGGCGGGTGACGCAGGCGGGGTCATCACCAACGACGACGCGCTGGCGCGACAAGTGCGCTTGCTGCTCAATCACGGCAGCGAGGACAAGTACACGCACACCGCCATTGGCTACAACGCCCGCATGGACGGGCTGCAAGGCGCGGTGCTAGGCGTGAAGCTGCGCCATATTCAGCGGTGGACGGAGCAACGGCGCGCCAACGCCGCCTACTACGACCAGCAGCTCGCCGAGCTGACGCACGTCGTCACGCCAAAAGCAGACCCCCGTGCCTACCACGTCTATCACCTCTACGTCATTCAAGTGCCAAGCCAGCGCGACGCATGCCTGAAGTTCCTGCACGAGCGTGGCATTGGCGCGGGCATACACTACCCCATCCCGCTGCACTTACAGCCTGCGCTGGCGCATTTCGGCTATAAGGCGGGCGATTTTCCCGTCACCGAAGCTCTCGCCAAGCGCATTATCAGTTTGCCGCTCTACCCCGAGCTGACGCACGAGCAAATGGACTATATCGTGCAAACGCTGCGTGAGTTCGCGTTCTAGGAGATGCCGCCATGCCAATCGCTGATAGCGTGAAGTTGGGACGTGACGTAAAAATTTTCCACCCACAGCTGGTCAATCTCTACGGCTGCGAGCTGGGTGACGAGTGCAAGGTTGGCACATTTGTCGAAATTCAGGGGGGCGTGACGATTGGCGCGCGCTGCAAAATTTCCTCACACAGCTTCTTGTGCGAGGGCGTGACGCTCGAAGACGAGGTGTTCATCGGGCATGGCGTGATGTTCACCAACGACCTCTACCCCCGCAGCACCACGCCCAGCGGCGAACTCAAGGGCGGTGACGATTGGGTGTTGGTCAAGACGCTGGTGAAACGGCGCGCCGCTATCGGCAGCAATGCCACCATTTTGGCAGGCGTGACGATTGGCGAGAACGCCATTGTCGGCGCGGGCGCGGTCGTCACCAAAGACGTGCCAGACTACGCTATCGTGGCGGGCGTGCCAGCCAAAGTTATCGGCGACGTGCGCGACAGAAAGGAAGCCGAGTAAATGACGTTCAGCATTTCCTTGCGCGGCATCTTGCTGGTGGTGTTAGCAGCCGGCATGATGGCAATTGCTAGCCTCATGCTGCGCTACAGCATCGACAAGGTTGGCGGGTTCGGCGGCGACGTGGCGCACCTACACGAAGACATCATCCGCCTGCTGCTGCAGCCTGTGTTTGTCTTGGGGGTGTTGCTCTACGGCAGCGGCACGTTGGTGTGGATGCGCGTCATCGCCACCGAGTCCTTGAGCATCGGCTACCCCATTCTGGTGTCGTCGTCGTTCATCGTCATCTCGTTGGGCGCGGCGGCGTTCTTTCACGAGCCTTTTTCGTTGATGAAGGGCTTGGGCATGGTGATTATCATCGTCGGCGTGTTTATCGCCGCACAAGGTTGAAGAAAGCGAGCCGCACAATGCTAAAAATTGGTGTCATCGGTTACGGTTATTGGGGGCCCAACTTGGTGCGCAACTTCAACGAGGCGCGCGGCTCGGTCGTCACAATAGTCAGCGACAAGAGCGAAAAACAGCTCGAGCGCGTGCGCAGCAAGTACCCCACCGTTCAGACCACGCCTGACGCGCAAGCGTTGGTCACTAGCCCCGACGTGGACGCGGTGGTCATCGCCACGCCGGTGTCAACCCACTTCCCGCTGGCGATGATGGCGTTGCAAGCCAACAAGCACGTGTTTGTTGAAAAGCCTATGGCTGCCAGCGCAGCCGAATGCCAGCAGCTCATCGCCGAAGCACAGGCGCGCGGGCTAACGCTCATGGTCGACCACACGTTCGTCTACACGGGCGCGGTGCGCAAAATCGCCGAAATCATCCAAAGTGGCGAGCTGGGCGACCTGTACTACTATGACAGCACGCGAGTGAATCTAGGCTTGTTCCAGCACGACGTGAACGTCATTTGGGACTTAGCCGTGCATGACCTGTCCATCTTGGCATACATTCACCCGCACGAACCACGTGCCGTCAGCGCAACGGGCATGAGCCACGTCAAAGGCGAGCCAGAGAACATCGCCTTCTTGACCGTCTACTACGACGACACGATGCTCGCGCACGTCAACGTCAATTGGCTCGCGCCCGTCAAGATACGCCGCACGCTCATCGGCGGCAGCAAGAAAATGATTGTCTACGACGCGCTTGACCCCGCCGAAGGCGTGAAGGTCTACGACAAGGGCATCACGGCATCCCACGCGGAAGACGTTTACAAGCTGATGATTAACTATCGCAGCGGCGACATGTACTCGCCTAAAATTGACGTGGGCGAAGCGTTGATGACCGAAGCCCTACACTTTATCGACTGCGTGACCCGCAAGCAAACGCCCCTCACCGACGGCACAGCGGGCTTGCACGTGGTCAAAATTCTTGAAGCAGCCACGCGCTCAATGGCAGCGCGCGGCGCAGTCGTGGAGCTAAGCTAAGATGCGGGTGGTCTTCATCGGCAGCACGCGGCGCGGCTTCTTGACGCTGCAAGGGTTGATAGCGCACGGCGCGCACGTCGTCGGCGTAATTAGCCTTGAGCAGGACGCGCACGAGGTCGAACGCTACGAGACCGAGATTGCCGCGCTTGCAGCAAAGCACAACATCCCACTTTACCAGACCAAGTGGATGAAAGAGCGCGACTACGCAGCGGTGCTGCGCGACGAATGGCGAGCCGACACGGCGTTTGTTGTTGGCTGTCGCATCCTCATCCCACCCGCAGTATTTAACGTGCTGCCGCAGGGCATGTACGCCGTTCATGACTCGCTCGTACCAGAGTATCGCGGTTTTGCGCCGCTCAATTGGGCAATTATCAACGGCGAGACACAAACAGGTGTGACGCTGTTTAGCATGGCAGAGCTGATGGACGGCGGCGACATCGTGCTGCAAGAGGCAGTGCCTATCGGTGCGCATGACACCGCCCCCGACGTTTACGAAAGCGTGTGCGCGGCGACCGTGCGCGTCATCTTGCAGGCGCACGATGCGCTCAAAGCCGGCACGCTCACCCGCACACCCCAAGATTACAGCGTGGGCAGCTTTACCTGCAGCCGCACACCCGCCGACGGACTTATCGACTGGAATTGGTCAACAGCACGCATCTACAACATGGTGCGCGCGTTAGCCTATCCCTACACTGGCGCGTTCACGTATTACAAAAACCAAAAGTTACTGATTTGGCGCGCCGAACCACTAAACGATTTGCGCCACTTCGTCGGGCGTATCACCGGGCGCGTGCTGGCGGTCGACAAAGCTAGCGGCACGGTCGACGTGCTGACGGGTGACGGCATCTTGCGCCTTTGGGAAGTGCAGTGGGGTGGCGCGCCGCGCCAACCCGCCGCCGAACTGCTCAAGTCGGTGCGCGAACGGCTGGGCGTGGACGTGCCGCTGCTACTTGAACGCCTACACACGCTTGAAACGCGCCTCGCTGCTCTTGAAGCACACCTTGCCAACCTCAACCCTAACGACACGCCATGAACAAACTCCTGCTCTCTGTTATCACGCCTGCTTTTAACGAAGAAGCCAACTTGCCGCTGCTTCATGCGCGCATTGAGCGTGTGCTTAGCACGTTAGATTTAGATTGGGAGTGGCTGGTGATTGATGACCACTCGCGCGACGGCACGTTTGCGGTTATGCAAGCGTTGGCGGCACAGCACCCCAACGTGCGGGCGTTTCGCTTTGCGCGCAACAGTGGTTCGCACGCCGCTATCACCTGCGGGTTAGAACACGCGCAAGGCGACTGCGCGGTCGTGCTAGCGGCTGACCTACAAGACCCACCGGAAACCATTCCTGCTCTGCTGCAGGAGTGGCAAAAAGGCGCGCAAGTCGTTTGGGCAGTGCGCGCCAAGCGCGAAGGTGAAAGTCGACGTAATCTGGTGTTTGCGCGCATTTACTACTGGATTATGCGCCACTTCGTCGGCATTAAGAACATGGCGGATAGCGGCGCGGACTTCTTCTTGCTCGACCGCCAAGCCGTCAAGGCAGTCACCGCTTACAAAGAGCAGAACGTGAGCATCCTCGCGCTCATTAGCTGGATTGGGCTGCCGCAAGCCAGCGTCTACTACACCAAGCAGCCGCGTTTGTACGGCAAAAGCGGCTGGAACTTAGAGAAGAAGCTCAAGCTGGTGATTGACAGCATCACCTCGTTCACCTACCAGCCCGTGCGCTTGATGTCCTACGTCGGCGTGCTGCTTGCGTTGTTGGGCTTCGTTTATGCTTTTATCGTCATCCTCAATGCCTTTATCAACCGCGCCGCACCTGAAGGTTGGACATCGCTCATGGTGGTAGTGCTGCTGGTCGGCGGCGTGCAGATGATGATGATGGGCGTGCTGGGGGAATACCTGTGGCGTGCGCTGGACGAGGCACGCAACCGCCCGCGCTACATCATCGAACGCACCACGCAAGACCCGCCGCGCAAGACGTTTTCGCTGCGTATCCCCCAAGAACCTGCTAGCCACACACCTTCTAACGAAAACGCTGACGCTTTTCCATCTTCTACCGCGTGAAATAAGCTATAATTTAAGGGGATGTGAAAGCTAGGGTTGAGAACAATGACGCGACAATATCCCCAAACACAAGGCGCGGTCAGCGTGTTTATACGCACCCCTTCCGTGCGCCAAACTGTCGAGCGCACCTTGTTAGAAAACGGCTATAACCCGTTGGTGGCACAGTCTGAAAGCGAAATCATCGACTTTTGCGCCAGCCGCGAGGTACAACTGCTGATACTCGACACCCCTAGCATCACCTTGGCGAAGAGCATTCGCGCCCTTCAAGGTCATTTTGAAACGCCGATTTTGGCGTGCGTTGACCACAGCAAGCCCGAAGAGATTGACCGTGCTTTTGCGCTAGGAGCGACAGATTGTATTGCCGTGCCCGTCCACCCGCAAATTCTCGTCCGCCGCGTGCATGAGCAGCTTTACACCGCCAAACTGACGCAGCGCAATGCTGACACCACAGTACCAATATCTTTCAAGACTTTTGTCGACCAAGCTCCTTTGCCCATGCACAGCGTGACGCATGACGGCAAGATGGTGTACGTTAACCAGCGCTGGCTAGAACTGTTCGGGTATCGCCGCGAAGAGGTCATCGGTGAACCCACGTCCAAGTTTTTTGTCTACAACGACTTTGTGGACATCACCAAGCGGCGCGAGCAGCTTTGGAGCGCGCGCAACGTTCAGAACTATCCGCTGCGTATCCGTCACGCCAACGGCAATGCCATTCCCGTGCTTATCGACAGTCAGCTTATGACGAGCGACACGGGCGAGCTAGTCAGCATCACCAGCCTGCGCCTGCTTGAGTATGAGGATTGGTTTGAGTCCTCGCTGAAGATTTCCAGCCAGCAGATGATTGCCATTCTCAACGCGATGAACGAGGGCGTGTTTGTCATCAACGCAGAGGGACGTTACGTGCAAATTCCTTCGCTGCTGAACACGCGCCTCAACCTGCCCATGCACCAGTACGTTGGGCGCACGCTGCACGAGCTGATACCACAAGCAAAGGCAGACGCTTTTGTGCAAGTGGTGCGCGAAGTCATTAGGACGAAAAAGTCCCGTAGCCTAGAGCAAGACTTAGTCATTGAGGGTGTGCAGCGGTGGTTTTATGTCACCGTTACGCCGCTTAACGACCAAGAGGCGGTCATCGTCACCCGCGACATCAGCGAAGAGCGGCAAAAAGAGGCAAAGCTGCGCGACTCTGAGCGGCTCTATCAGCACCTGTTTAACTCCGCAACCGAATCGGTGATGCTGATTGACCTTGATACCGGCAGCATCCTCGAGGCAAATGCCAGCGCGGCGTACCTGCTTGGCTACACGGTGGATGAGCTGCGCACGATGAACATCCGCGACATCGAGCAGCCCACTGCCCCGCAGGACAACACCACCACCGCTAGCATGCATGCGGTCAGTGCCGATCAGACACTGCTGATTGAGCAGCAGTACCGCCACAAGAGCGGCAAGCTCATCCCTGTAGAGAGCAACGCGCGCATCATCACTTATCAAGGGCGTGCTGCCATTCTCGACTTTGCCCGCGACATCAGCCAGCGCAAACGCCTGTTGGAGAACGAGAAAGAGCTACGGCAGCTGGCGGAAGTCATGCGCGACAGTGCCGCCGCTTTGAACCGCACCGTGACACTCGATGACGTGCTAGATACTGCCATGACCTACGTCAGGCGCATCATTCCTGCGCCTTGCGCTAACGTCATGCTCGTGGATGACCAGAAAATAGCGCGTGTCATGCGCTGTGTGGGCTATGACGCGCTTGGCATATCAGAGCAAGAGACGTTGGCAATTGCGCTGCCCGTGCGAGCGACGAAAAACTTGCACGTCATGGTCAAGAGTGGCAAACCGCTCAAAATTGACGATATAGCTCATTACAAAGAATGGGTTAAAGTCAAAGCTGTGCGGCTTATGCGCGCTTATCTTGGCGCACCCATTATGGTCAAGGACAAGCTGTTTGGCTTTCTCAACCTCGACAGCCCGGAGGTGGGCTTTTTCGCAGACAAGCACCTTGAGCCATTACAAGCCTTTACCAACCAAGTGGCTATTGCCATTCAAAACGCCCTGCTCTTCCAGCAAATTCAGGAGGACAAGCAGCACCTTGAGGAGCGCGTGCAGCAGCGCACGCACGAACTCACCGAGACCAACCGCCGCCTGCAGACCATCATCAACGAGCTGCGCGCCACCGAAGACGCGCTTGACAAAGAGCGTTCTATGCTCCAGCTCATCATGGACAGCGTCTCCGACATGATTTACGTGAAGGACACGCAGGAACGCTACACGGTGTTGAACCGCGCCACGTGGTCAGCGATGGGCGTGCGCAGCGCGGAAGAAGCTATCGGCAAGACGGTGTTTGACTTCTACCCTGAGGATTACGCGCGTCTGCACAGTGAGATTGACCGCCGCATTCTCACGACCGGCGAACCGCTGGTCAACATGGACAACACCATGCTGATTTACGACGGCACTTACCACCGCCAGCTGTTGAGCAAGTACCCGCTGCGTGACGCGCGCGGTCGGATTATTGGTATCGTCGGCATCAACCGTGACGTGACACACCTGCGCTACATTGAGGAACGCCTCAACGAAGAGCGCGAGCTGTTGGCGCAAGTGTTGACCAGCGCGCGCTGCCTGCTGTGGGTTGGCACGGTCGAACGACAAGACAAAGAGTACGTGTGGAACGTGCAGATTGTCAACGAGGCGGCGGCGTATGCCCTGCTGCCGCTAGACTTAAAAGGGCGCGATTACGTGCAGGCATGGCAGGAGAGCATCGTGCCCGAAGACGCACAGCGGCGCAAACACGTTTTGCAAGCGCACCTGCAGTTCAATCGTCAGAACCTCAACCAAGAGCTACGTTGCTTGCGCATGGACGGTAGCGTGATGTGGTTGGTCGAAAACGTGCAAATGCGTGAGTTAGAAGCAGGTAAACGTTGGCGATTGTTCGGCGTTTGCACGGATATTACAGACCTCAAGACCGCTGAGGCGACGCTGCGCAAGGCATACAGTGAGTTGGATGCCCGTGTGCAAGCGCGTACCAAAGAGCTTGTCGAAGCCAACGAGGTGCTGCGCCAAGAAATCGCCGAGCGCAAACGCCTGCAGGAGGCGGAACGCCGCCAACGTCTGCTTGCAGAAACGCTCAACCAAAGCATCGCGGTGATTAACACCTCGTTCGAGCGCGATTTTATTTTGGATTTTCTGCTCGATTCCATTGACGACATTGTGCCACACGATGCTGCCAACATCATGCTCATCAGCGAGGACGGCGAAACTGCCGAAGTCGTGCGCTATCGTGGCTACGACCAAACCATGAAAGATCACAAGCATTACCTGCCTAAATACCCCAACAAACTGGAGATTGTGCAAACGCGCAAGCCATTCATCATTACCGATACCCATGCCTACAACGCATGGACACACGAGCCGGGGTTTGATTGGATACGCGCTAACCTCTGTGTGCCAATTATCGTCGACGATAAGATTATTGGCTTTTTGACGTTGGACAGTGCCACGCCTAACACGTTTACCGAGCAGCATGCGGAATGGCTGATGGCGTTCGCTAACCAAGCCGCGCTTGCTATTCGCAACGCTAGCATCCTCGAACGCATCCGCAACTACACCTTTGAGCTGGAGCAGAACGTGCAAGCACGCACGGCGCAGCTGCGCGCCGTTCTCGAAGCCATGCGCGACGGCATTATCTACCGTGATATGAACGGCATGCCGCAGTACACCAACCGCGCTCTGACCGAGCTAACAGGCTATGAGCTGGCTGATTGGCGTGCGCAAAGGATTGAGAACACGCTGCTTGTTGCCAATGAAGACGAACGCGAGCGGCTTAACACACGCTTCCAGCGACTGCTCGAACTGCAGAACTATGTTGAAGAAGACGTTAGCATTCAGCGCAAGGATGGCACGGTGTTGATGGCGCGTCTCATCAAGATTTACGTGCTAGACGACGCACAGCACCGTATCGGCACGCTGACGTTGGTGCGCGACATTAGCCAAGCCAAGCAGCTCGAAGAGCAAAAGGCACGCTTTATTGCCAACGCCTCGCACGAGCTGCGCACGCCCATCGCCAACATCAAGACGCGCCTTTTTCTAATGCGCCGCCAGCCGGAACGTTTCACCGAACACGTCGAAATTGCCGAGCAAGTGACGCGCTACATGCAGCATCTCGTCGAAGATATGTTTGACCTTGCGCGCTTCGAACGCGGCACAATACAACTCAAGCGCGAGCCAGTGGTCATTCAAGAGCTTGTGAACAGTGCCATCCAGAACCTTGTGCCAGAGGCGGAGCGCAAGAGCATCGCGCTGGTGCAAACGCTGCCCAGTGCGCCCATCACCTTGAAGGTTGACCCGTACCGTATGCTACAAGTGCTGAACAACCTGCTGGTCAACGCGCTCAACTACACGCCGCCACAGGGCAAAATTGAGGTTACCTTAATCCCAGAGGGTGAAAGCGGGCAGATGAAGCTGATGGTTGCCGACACGGGCATAGGCATCGCGGAAGAGCATATGGCGCAGCTGTTCAAGCCCTTCTATCGCGCCAACCACGACATAAAAGGCGCAGGCTTAGGCTTAAGCATCGCACGGGAGATTGTGCAGCTGCATGGTGGCGACATCAGCGTCGAGAGCAAAGTAGGCGTGGGGACGTGCTTTACTGTGCGTTTGCCTTTGCAAAATGACGAAGAGGCGGTAACCGCATGAGACGCTACGCACCGATGGAGCTGGCGCAAGCGTACCTGCGCACGGGCGAACTGGTCTACGCACTAGAAGCCCTTGACGAGCAGCTGGCGCAACACCCTGACGACGACGACGCACGCCGCTTGCGTGGGCAGCTGCGCGCCCGCGTCGGCAACCCACCGCGTTATGCTGACGCGCTAGCCGACTACCAAGCTATCTGTAACAAGACCGCCGAAGACTACGTGCAGCTTTCGATTATTCACCAGCATATGGGTGACATCGCACAGGCATTAGCCAGCATGGCGCAAGCGCGCGTGCTTGACCCCAGCCAAGAACGTTACGCCGAGCGCATGGTTCACCTGCATGTGAGTGAGGGTGCTTTGGCGGCAGCATTGGCAGTGGTACAGCAGCAGCGGCGCGGCTGGCGGTGGCAGCAGTGGGAAGGCGACCTCAGCGCAGCCTTAGGCGACCCAGCGCACGCGCTCACCTGCTATGAGTCCGCCATTCAAGGGTTGCACAAGGTGATGCAGACGATTGGCAAGACCCCCATGCTACTGGCAATTGAGGGGCGGCTGTGCTTGCGCATGGCGGACGCGCTACGACGCACCCAGCGGCTCGACGAAGCACGTGTCTTCTTAGCGCAAGCGCGCCGTTACCTGCCGCCTGATGCCACGCTCAACTTTTTAGGTGGCTTGTTGACGTTTCTAGCAGGCGACCGCGAGACGGGCATCAACACCTGTAAAAAGGCACTGCAGCAGATGAACGACCACCTCAAAACGCGCATGCTCACCGACCTTGAAGAAGACCCCGCGCTGGCGGAGCTACGCGCCGAGCTTACGCTTTAAGTGCTGGCAGGCGCGTCGCAAGGTGCTATAATACGAGAACGACGATGCCTAACGCACAATAAGAAAGAGCGAGCATGAGCAAGTGGAAAACGATTATTGGCTTGGAAGTTCACGCAGAGATGCTAACCGCAACCAAGATGTTCAGCGCGTGTCCAGTGGTGGACAGCGTCGAAGCTCCGCCCAACACCGCCACCGACCCGCTGTCGTTGGGGATGCCCGGCACGCTGCCTGTCATCAACCACGAGGCGATGACCTACGGGCTGATGGTTGGTTTAGCACTCCATTGCGAGATTCCGCCCTTTAACCAATTTGCCCGCAAAAACTACTTCTACCCTGACCTGCCCAAAGGCTATCAAATCAGCCAATATGAGCATCCGCTAGCGGTCAACGGCTTTTTGGACATTGAGCTTAGCGATGGCAGCAGCAAGCGCATCCGCATTCGCCGCGCCCACATGGAAGAGGACACGGGCAAGCTAACACACGTTGGCGACGGCAGCCTTGTAGATTACAACCGCGCAGGTGTGCCGCTGCTAGAAATTGTCACGGAGCCGGACATTTTTAGCAGCGAAGAGGCGGAGGCTTACGCCCGCAAGCTGCGCGCCATTTTGCAATTTTTAGGGGTCAACCACGGCGATATGTCCAAAGGCGTGCTGCGCTTTGAAGCCAACGTCAGCGTCATGCACGAGAGCGACAGCGCATACCGCACGCGCACTGAAATCAAGAACCTCAACAGCATCCGCAGCATGGTGCGCGCCATTGACTACGAAGTGCAGCGGCAGATTGAGCTTTACGAGCGTGGCGACACGGTCAAGCCCGCCACGTTAGGTTGGGACGAAGCCGCTGGGCGCATCATCATCCAACGCTACAAAGAACGCCCTGATGAATACCGTTACTTCCCCGAGCCCGACCTGCCCGTTGTACAGATGAGCCGCGAGTGGGTGGAAGAGGTACGCGCTCGCCTGCCCGAGCTGCCTGACAAGAAGCGTGCGCGCTTTGTCGAACAGCTGGGTTTGAGCGCGTACGACGCGATGGTGCTGACGCTTGACAAGGCGGTGGCACAGTATTACGAGGAGGTGCTGGCGCACGGTGTGCCTGCTAAGTCCGCCGCGAACTGGATGACGGGCGACATCTTCCGCCTGCTCAACGACCACAAAATCGAGCGCGAGAACATCGCCAGCATCGCCGCCACACCCGCCCATATTGCCAAGCTCATCCAGTTGGTCGAAAGCGGGCAAATCAACGCCAACACGGCGCGCAAAGACGTGCTGCCGCTGGTCTGGGCGGAAGGACAAGACCCTGAAGCCATCGTCAAAGAAAAGGGTTTAGCGCAGGTCTCTGACGAGGGCGCACTGGCGGCGGGCGTGGCGCAAGTTATCGCCGAGAATGCCGACATGGTGCAAAGCTATCTTGGTGGGCGCGAACAAGCCATCAACGCGCTCTTTGGCAAGGCGATGAGCATGTTTAAGGGCAAAGCCAATCCCGCCATCGTGAAATCTTTGTTACAAGCGCAGCTTGACGCGCTGCGCAACGTATAGTAGAATGCGTGTTCTAATCAATGAGCGAGGACAATCTCATGGCGGGCTCTTACCAACAGACGATTATCATTGGCAACGTGGGACGTGATCCTGAATGGAAAACGACGCAAAATGGCGTGGGTATATGCGATTTTTCGGTGGCGGTCACAGAACGTTGGAACGACCGCAACACCAACGAGAGACGTGAGCGCACGACGTGGTACCGTGTGACGACATGGCGCAACCTCGCTGAAGTATGCCACCGCTACGTGCGCAAAGGCATGAGCATCATGGTCGTCGGCACGGTGTCAGCCAGTGCTTATATCGGACCAGACGGCACTGCGCGTGCCACGCTTGACCTGCGTGCCGACACCGTTCAGTTCTTGTCGCGTGTGGAAGGTGGCGAGTACAGCAACACAGAATACAGCAGCGGGGGCGGCGGCACAGAATACAGTGCCGGGGGCGGCTATGACGATTATGCGCCGCCGCGCACCTCTGACGACATCCCGTTTTAGCTTATGGCAAACAGGCGCAAGCACGCCGCTTGCGTCTTTTTATTGTTAAATAAGGAGACTTAAACGCATGACTTATGAACATATTTTAGTAGAAACGCCCGTAGAAGGCGTAGGTGTCGTTCGCCTCAACCGCCCGCAAGCCCTCAACGCGCTGAACAACGCCTTGATGCGTGAGCTGCACGCCGCGCTAACGGCATTCGACAATGACCCTGCAATTGGCTGCATGGTCGTGACGGGCAGCGACAAAGCGTTTGCGGCGGGTGCGGACATTAAGGAGATGCTTGGCATCAGCCCCACGCAAATTTACATGACTGACAGCGTGAGCGAAAACTTCGCGTTTCGCTATCGCAAGCCGATTATCGCCGCTGTGAGCGGTTTCGCGCTGGGCGGCGGCTGCGAGCTAGCATTGGCGTGCGACATGGTTGTGGCATCGGAAACGGCGGTGTTCGGGCAACCGGAAATCAACTTGGGCATCCTGCCGGGCGGTGGTGGCACACAGCGGCTGACCCGCGCAGTGGGCAAGGCGTTAGCGATGGAGATTATGCTGACTGACCGCCGTTTGAGCGCGCAAGAGGCGTTGCACTACGGGATTGTCAACCGCGTCTATCCCGCCGACAGCTATTTTGACGAAGCGATTAAGCTAGCGAGCAAGGTCGCCAGCCTGTCACAGGTGGCAGTGCGCTTGACCAAAGACGCGGTCAACCAAGCCTTTGAGACCAGCCTGCACGAAGGCATCGAGCTGGAAAAGCGTAATTTCTGGCTCGCGTTTGCCAGCGAGGACAAGCACGAGGGCATGTCCGCCTTCGCCGAGAAGCGCAAGCCCGTTTGGAAGCACAAGTAAGGCTTATTGCTGGGGCGTTGGTGTGCTAACGCCCCCCCCGCTCGTCGACAAGATTTCCATCCATACTCAAGCAAGACCACTTCGCGCGCGACACAGTCTCTCGTCATGCTAATAGGACACGCGGCGACTGTAATTGTGCCACTCACACGCTTTATTTTTGCCCGAAAGCCAACACGGTGTTATACTTGGGTATATCGTTTGAACCAACCCACACCGCACGGGGCAAACCATGAGCGACTTTATTCCCCATACTGCACCAGCCAAGACTTTAGACGCACTGCCCCTCATGCACCCGGGACGACCTGTCGGGCGCGATGAGGTTTTCAAGAAAGCCTACGCGCAATTGCAAACCGCACAGCCTGTGCTACTGCACGGCGCGAGCGGTAACGGTAAAACCACCGTCGCAGCAGCACTAGCGGCGGTCTACATTCAACAAGGCGTGGGCGTGTTGTGGCTGGACGGCAGCGTCTCACAGCTTGCCGAGCTGCTCGTACAGGTGGGACGCGCCTACCACGCCAAAGAGCTGACGACTAGCGAGCAGCCAACGGCGTTAGCGGGCGCAGCCGCCAGCCTGCTGTTGCAGCACAAGCCCTTCATTGTGCTAGACAACGTTCGCGATGCCCTGCCTATCAGCCAGTTTTTGGAAAAATGCGCGCCCAAGCTGCCCGTGCTGCTCCTAAGTGACAGCGAGCTAAGCGGCACGTGGCACAGCATCGCCATAGGCAAGCTAGCGGACATTGACGCGCTGCTGCTCTTTAAACAAAAAGCGGGCATCAGCGACGATAAACACGATATTGACGGCTACGGCATCGCCAAGATTGCGGGCTACCTGCCCTTTCCGCTGGTGCTAACCGCGCGGGCGATGGTTGCCGCCAAGCAAACGCCCGCCGAGTTCTTCAAGGTCTATCAGACCATCGCGCAAACGCTCAAAGGCGACGGCACAGCCGCAGCGATTGCCGCCAGCTATCGCGCCCTCAACAGCGCGCTGCAGGGGTTGATTTTGGTAATGGGCGCGACGTTCACGGGAGAAGCGGGCTTACCACTGTTGGCGATGGCTAGCGGCGTGCCGCAGGATGCTATCGACCAAGCGATGACCATTTTGGCGCAGCTTTATCTCGTCGAACGCTTCACGCGCTATGAGCAGCCCTACTATCGCTTGCATCCGTTGGTACACGCTTTTGCACAGAACACGCTCAAAGGCACAAATCGCCTTGAGTCGCTGCAAACCAAAGTCAAAGAGGCTACGCTGGCTTATGCCAAGCAGTTTGGCACGCGCGGCAAAAGCCAGCACAACCGCCTTGCCGCCGAGATGGACAACTTCATAGCGACCGCGCAGTGGGCGAGCGAACATGGCGAGCGCACTGTTGCCAACGAGCTGATGACCACGCTATTGCAGGCGGATGAGTTCGTCAGCGAGCGCGGCTATGTTTACGAGCTGCTCAAGCTGCGCCAGCTCGGCAGCGGCTCGACCAGCGCGTTTCCGGCGTATGGCAGCGAGCCTGCGCTTGCACCCGAAGACCTTGACGAAAAAGAAGACTTTGAGCTTGAGGATTACGACGAAGAAAATTACGAAGAGGTCGAGGAAGACGAGGCGGAACTCCCCTACAAGCGCGACATGCTCGCTGACGACGATGAGGAGGAGCGCGCACCCGAAGCAGACAGCACGCGCCCGCCTGCCGCGCTCAAGACGGATACGCTCGCCAGCATTGACCTTGAGCAACTGCGCCTTGCGTTGCAACAAGCCAAGCAGCAGCGTGACATGCCGCGCACGCTGCAAATCTTGAAAGCTATCGCCAAAGTGCAAATCGGGCAAAATCGCTTAGAAGAAGCACTCGCTACTCACAACGACATTTTGCAGCTGGTGGAACAAGCGCGCGACGAAGCCGCTACGTTAGAAACGTTAGAAATGCTGGCGGCACTGCTGGCTAAGACGGGTAACCATCAAGCGTCGGTGCTGCACGCCATTCGCGGCATCACGCTGGCGGAGACGCTGAAGGACGACGCGACGCGCCTCAATCTGCTGCTTACGCTGGGCGACGCGCGCCAAGAGCTTGGCGAGCTGGACAACGCGGCGCGCGCCTTCTCGCAGGCGTTGACGCTGGCACGCGAGACAGGCGACCGCCATCATGAGGCACTCGCATTGTACAAGCTGGGTTACACGGAATTAGACAAGGGTGACGCGGAAGAAGCCATTCGCCTCTTAGAAGAAGCGCGCGAGCTTTTCAAAGCGCAAAACCGCCGTGACTACGAAGGGCGCGTGATGGGCGGCTTAGGCGCAGCCTATGCCGAACAAGAACGTTGGAGCGAAGCCATCCGCTACTACAAGTCATCGTTGTACATTGCCCGCGAAGTCAAAGACCGCGACGAGGAAGCACTGCAGCTCAGCAACCTTGCGCAAGCGCAAGTCCAAGCCAAGCAGCTTCCCGACGCGCTGCTCAGCTACCGTCAAGCCTTGCATCTTGCCTACGAGAGCGGCAATCGTGATAACATCGTCACCGCCATTCTCGACCTGACACGACTGATGACGCAAAGCAAGCGGCTGCTAGGCATCTGCCAGCTACTGCTGCAAGACGCGGAAAACCTCGACCCCAACGACCGCGACGTGCAGCAGCTGCGCGCCTCTGTTGAACAGCAGCTCGCGCAAGCCGGCGCACAGGGGGTTAAGCAAGCCCCTGTCAGCGGCACAGCGCGCGATTACGCCGCCAACGCTTACAAACTTTTAGACGAGTAAACGAAAGGAAAATCTCATGACAATCACGTTAACTTGGCTAGGACATTCGGCTTTTAGCATCGCTATTGACGGACGTAAGCTATTGATTGACCCGTTCATCACCAACAATCCGCTGGCGACCGTCTCCGCCGACAGCTTGGAGGCGGAAGTCATTCTCGTCACGCACGCGCACGCCGACCACATCGGCGACACGGTGAGCATCGCCAAGCGCACTGGCGCGACCGTTGTCGCCACGCCGGAAATTTGCCACTGGCTGAGCAAGCAAGGCGTAGAAACGCTGTGGGAAGGCAACACAGGCGGCACGTATCGCGGCGACTTCTTTGAAGCAACGTGGACGATGGCATTTCACACGTGCTCGCTGCCTGATGGCAGCTACGGCGGGCAGCCGATGGGCTTTCTCATCCGGGCGCAAGGCAAGACCATCTACCATGCAGGCGACACGGGGTTGTTTGGTGACATGCGCTTGCTCGGCGAGGCGGGCATCGATGTCGCGCTGTTGCCTATCGGTGACAAGTACACGATGGGCATCAGCGATAGCGTGCGCGCTGTCCAGTTTCTCAAGCCGCAGTATGTCATCCCGATGCACTTCAACACGTTCCCACCTATCGCGCAGGATGCCAGCGCGTGGGCGGAGCGCGTGCATCGTGAGACCAGTGCCAAGCCGATTGTGCTAGACCCGAGCGGTGAATTCACCATCACTTAGCGGCAAGTTTAACTAGCGTAAAATAAAAAAATCAGCTTGGTGAATTTAAGGTGAAATCCAACAAAAGTTACAGATAACCTGTTGTTGCATTGCTATGATAGGGGCAGTAAACTCTCAATCACCTACTCGTTATCTGAACAGGAGCTGCCCCTATGACCCACATTATTACCAGCCTTTGCTTGCGCGACGGTGCTTGCATGGAAGTTTGCCCGGTGGAATGCATTGTGCCGGGCAAGCCCGAAGAAGAATGGCCCTGGTACTTCATTGACCCTGACACGTGCATTGACTGCGGCGCGTGCATTCCAGAATGCCCGTTTGAAGCCATCTTCATCGAGGAAGAAGTGCCTGCCGAATACGAGATGATGGAAGGTCAAGAGCGCGTGCCTTTTGATACCAAGCAGCTTGTCACGCACAAAGAAGGCGATATTGTCGACCTTACGCCCGACATTCAGTACAACTACGCCTTCTTCAGCAAGGGCCCCGGTTACGAAGCTCTCAACATGTAAAATTGGGCGGTTTTACGCTATGTTTGTGGGGACGGCACGTGTCGTCCCTTTTTTATTTCGCCACAAACAGGAGCTGCCGTGACCACTGTTAGCCTCATCATGACCGTTCTCAACGAGGGCGCAAGCATTGACGCACTGATGCACAGCCTGCTCACACAAACACAGCAACCCGACGAAATCATCGTGGTGGACGGCGGCAGCCACGATGACACCGTAGCGCGCTTACATGCCTTCCAAGACCGTTTGCCGCTGCGGGTGCTAGTGGCGAAGGGCGCAAACATCAGCGCGGGGCGTAACCTTGCCATCCAGCATGCCAGCGGCGACATTCTCGCCATTACCGACGCGGGCGTGCGTCTGCGCGAGGACTGGCTGGAGCGTGTGACCGCACCGCTGCGCGCTAACCCCGCCCTAACCGTAAGTGCGGGCTTCTTTGAGGCAGACGCGCACACGCTGTTTGAGGTGGCACTCGCGGCGAACACGCTGCCGCTTGTGGACGAAATTCGCCCTGAGAGCTTCTTGCCCAGCAGCCGCAGCGTGGCGGTGCGACGCGAGGCTGCGCTGGCGGTAGGTGGTTACCCAGAATGGCTAGATTACTGCGAAGACTTGATTTTTGACCTCAACCTGAAAGCCACGCAGCCACCGTTCGCCTTCGCAGCCGACGCTATCGTTTACTTTCGCCCGCGCCCGAACGCCATCGCTTTCTTCAAGCAGTACTATCGCTACGCACGCGGTGACGGTAAAGCCGACCTCTGGCGCAAGCGGCATCAATTGCGCTACGCGGTGTACTTGCTCGGGCTACCTGCGCTGCTGTTGGCGGGCGCACTGTTGCACCCGCTCTTCTGGGGCGTGCTGCTGGCGGGCGGCTTTGCCTACTGCTGGCAAGCGTGGCGGCGTGTCCCTGTGCTGATGCGGCGCGCGCCACGCCGTGACCTTGCCGCGTGGGTGTGGGTGCTGCTGCTAGTGCCGCTGCTGCGCGCTTGGGGCGATGTTGCCAAGATGTGCGGCTATCCTGTGGGCTGGCGTTGGCGCAAACGCCACACCCCGCCCCCTGCTTTTGTTTCAAAGTTGTAATGTGAAACCGACGCTCGTCTTCTTCTTTGATATGTTTAACGTTAAGAAAAGGTTTTGAGTGCTTGACACTATTTCCAAAACCTCCCTATAATCCCTTTATACATCCTTATCTGCGCGAAGGTTAGGACGCGCCCCACTAACCTTCTACAAATAAACTTAGGCAAACCACCGTGAAACTGCCAACGCCGCACTTTATCAGCAACCGTGTTCTTAAGGTAAATGTGGGGTTCTTGCTATCGGCGGGCGCAGGCAACTATCAAGACTCACGCTTGGACATCCCCGACCCCCTTCGCGTGGCGGATGACCTCGACGTTCACAGCATTGAAGGAACACTGCGACTAACTCGCACCAAAGAAGGCGTGCTGGTACAAGCACGGGTCACCATTATCGTAGATAACATTTGTTCGCGCTGCTTAGATGTCGTGCAACAAGCCATTGACCTCGACTTAGAGGAACTATACGCGCACCCACCGTCAAGCATCAGTGAATTTGGCATTGGTGCGGATGCCATTTTAGACCTTGCGCCGCTGCTGCGCGCCGAAGTGCTGATTGAGAAAAGCCACAAGATTTTGTGTCGCGAGGATTGCCTTGGGCTGTGTCCTGAGTGTGGTGCTAATCTCAACCACGAGGCTTGCACATGCAACACAGAGCAAATCGACCCACGCTTAGCACGCTTAAAAGAATTATTGGACAGAGAGTAACTTTCTCATGGGGGGTTCTGTGAGTGACTTTGAAGTGCCTTACGAAAGTGATTTTGACCTAGCAGGGCGCGCTGCCTACGCTGACTTTGACGAACTCGACCTCTTAGAAGACGAGGACTTGTTCTTTGACGAAGACTTTAGTGAAGACGACGCAGAGGCATTTACCGACGACGAGTTGGACGAGGAATTGTTTTACGACAACAGCGAAATTGCCCCTAACGACACCGTCGGACTGTACCTAAAAGAGATGGCACGTGTGCCATTGCTGTCGTTAGAAGAAGAGGTGGCACTAGCAAAAGCCGTTGAGCTGGGCATGGAAGCGCAAAAGAAACTGCAAAAGCAGCCGCGCAGCCCTCAAGCCGACCTATGGCGGGAGCAAGTACAGGCGGCGACAGAAGCCCGCGAGCATCTTATCAAAGCGAACACGCGCCTTGTCGTCAGCATCGCCAAGAAGTACATTACGCGCGGCGTGCCGTTTCTTGACCTCATTCAAGAGGGCAACTTAGGCTTGATGAAAGCCGTCGAGAAGTTTGACTATCAGCGCGGCTTTCGCTTTAGCACTTACGCCACATGGTGGATACGCCAGACGATTACCCGTGCCATTGCCGATCAAGGGCGCACCATTCGCGTTCCTGTCCACATGAGCGACCGCATCCGCCGCGTGTACCGCATCGTGCGCGACATCGAGCAGCGCGAAGGACGCAAACCGACAATGGCAGAAATTGCCGAACAAATGGGGTGTGACGTGCGCAAAATTCAATGGATGCTCAAGGTCTCTTGGCAGCCGCTGAGCCTTGAAAGCCCGATCGGCGACGACGAAGACAGCGAGCTAGGCAGCTTCATCGAGAACGAAACCGCCGTGACCCCATCCGAAGCCCTCAACACGCAGTCCCTCAAAGAGAAAATCGAAGAGCTGCTAGCGACGCTCAGCCCACGCGAGGCGCGTATCCTGCGCCTGCGTTTTGGCTTGCAAAACGGGCGTGCCTACACGCTTGAAGAGGTCGGGCAGAAGTTTGGGCTGACCCGCGAGCGCATCCGCCAGATTGAAGGACGCGCGTTGCGACGGCTGCGCCACCCACGCCGCAGTCGTCAACTGCGCGATTTTCTGGCATAATTGTACAACAACAAAGGAGCAAAAAACCCTGGACTCACTAACCCTAGCACGCTTAATTGTAGACACTGTAGAAGAGCATAAAGCCGAAAATATTGTGCTGCTTGACTTGCGCCCCGACACGATTATGGCAGATTTTTTTGTCATCCTAAACGGCAACAGCGACCGCCAAATCCGCGCCCTCACCGACTATGTGCGACAAGCTGTCAAAGAAAAAGCGGGCAAACTGCCTTACAGCGTAGAAGGTACGCCCGAAAGCGGCTGGGTCTTGATGGACTTCAGCGATGTCATCGTGCATATCTTCAGTGCCGAACAGCGCGACTACTACGACATTGAGACACTGTGGGGACATGTCGCGCAGGTGCTGCTCAACATTCAGTAGTCACCGCTAAACAAACGGATAGTCTAGCATCATCGCCTCCAGTGCAAGGCGCAGGTTGGCGTTGGTGTTAAGCGTTTGGTAGAGCGTCTTGCGCGTCGCTAGCAGGGCGCGCTTGGCATCTTGCGGGCTGATGCGTGCCGCTAGCTTTTGAATGGTGGGCAGATGATCGCTGTTGCAGGGCTTGACGCTGCTCTGCTGGGTCGTCAGCAGCACATCGCGCCAAAACGTCTGCCACATCTCTAGCCCGTAGCGTCCCGCGTCGCGGTCTTTCGTGGCCACTTCGGCAAACGTCTCCGCCACTTCAAAGCGTTGGGCGCGGTTGCCCTCAATCGCCCGCAGCAACATCCCCAGCAAGTTCTCCCGCTCGGAAAGCACCTCTGGGTTAGCAAACGCCTCCAACGCCCACCCCACGCGCCCACTGCTTAGGCGTGCCAGAAGCGTCGCGTCGGCTTCGCTCGCCCCACGCGCCATTAGCACCGCCTGCACGGTCTCAAGCGGCGCAGGACGCAGCGGAATGTGCTGGCAGCGGCTTTTAATGGTCGGCAGCACGCTGTCGGGCGTTCGCGCCAGCACAATTAGCACCGCGTGCGGGGGTGGCTCTTCAAGCGTCTTGAGCAGCGCGTCCTGCACACGCGGCTGCACCTGCTCAAAGTTAGGCAGTACAGCCACACGATAGCGCGAGTCATAGGGTTTAAGCGCAATCTGACGCAACAGGTCGCGCACCGCGTCAATGCGAATGGCACCGCTGCGCTCGTCCGCCTGCACTTGCAAGATGTCGGGGTGGTTACCGCTAACCATCAAACGGCAAGAGCGACACGCGCCACAAGGGCGTGCGTCGCTTTCAGGCACGGTGCAGTTCAAGGCTTGCGCAAAGCGATGCGCCAGCGTGCTTTTGCCAATGCCCGCACTGCCTGTGATGAGATAGGCGTGGCGCGTGCGCGCATGACGCAGCGTCTTGCTCAGAAAGTCAATCGCCCAATCATGCCCAAACACCCCCCAATGTGGAAAGCGTGTTAGGCGTTGACCGTTTTCCATGTACCACCTGCAGAGGTGTTGCCGGCAGGGAACTCCTCTTCAATGTCTTCGTACTGGATGGTAAAGCGTTCTTCCATCATCTCGAACGACGCGGTGTCGAAGTCGCTGTAGCTGACTTGCTGAATCCAAGCGTTCTTGACCGTCCAACGGCGTGTTACCACGCCATCGTCAATCGCCACGATGACCACGTCGCGGCGCGGACGGTTGGTGTTGCTGCGCTCGGCGAGCGTCTCGCGCAGCCAAGCGTTAAGCGGCGCGTTCGGGTCACGCTGCACCATCTTGGTAATGACAAACGGCGGACGCACACGGTTGCCCTCGCTGTCGCACTCGTAAGTTACCAAGCCCATCACCTTAAAAATGCCCGTCAGCGTCGCGCCGTTGATTTCAATGTGGAACTCATTCGCGACCAAACTATCAACAGTAAACGGTGTGCTTAACATGCTGCCGTGCCTCCCTGTGTTTGTCTAAAAAGTGCTACACCAACATTAACATGATTTATGAGGGCGTGCAAGCGCGTTAGCGCGCTGTCAGGCGCATGGGCATGCCACCTTTAGGACGTAGCGTCACCAAAGCCTCCGGCACGGCAGGCTGCGCCGACGGGCGCGTTAGCACAAACCGCTGCATGATGCTGGCGAGAATAATCTTCGCCTCCATCATGGCAAAGCTGTTGCCAATGCAAACGCGCGGACCGCCGCCAAACGGCAAATAGGCATACCGTGTGATGTTCGGCTCGTTTTGCGCGTTGAAGCGTTCGGGGTCGAAGCGTTCGGGGTCAGCAAACCAGCGCGCGTCACGGTGGATAACGTAAGGAATGATGATGAAGTTCGTGCGCTTGGGGAAATCGTAGCCGGCAAAGGTCACGTCTTCAACCGCCTGCCGCGCAAAGCCCCACGCCGGCGGATACAAGCGCATCGCCTCTTTTAGCACCTGCTCGGTGTAGGTCAGCTGCGGCAGGTCTGCTAACGTCACGACACGCTTGCCCAGCACGCCGTCGACCTCATCGCGCAGCCTCTGAGCAATTTGCGGATGCTGCGTCAGCAAATACAGCGTCCATGTCAGCGCGTTGGCGGTGGTTTCATGTCCCGCCAAGAAGAGCGTCAACGCCTCGTCGCGCACTTGCTCGTCGGTCATGCGGTCACCACCCTCACCTTCCGCCAGCAGCAGCATCGACAGCAAGTCCCCCTTGTCTTCGCCGCTGGCACGCCGCTCCTTGATGATACCCATCGTAATGTCATGCAGCGTGTCAATCGACCAATACTTGCGCGCGCGCGCGGGCGTTGGCACCCAATCCGGCAAACGCACAATGATTTGCGACTCCTCAATAACGCTGTGTAGCAGCACTTCTAACGCCTTCGCCACCTTGTGGCGTTCGCCGCTCACGTCAGCATCAAACAGCGTCTTGGCAACAATGTAAAGCGTCAGGCGCATCATCTCGCGGGCGATGTCGCGCCGCTGCCCGTCCGCCCACTTCGCCAGCATGCGCTGCGTATACTCGCTCATCACGTCAGCGTAGGCTTGAATGCGTTTGGTGTGAAAGGCAGGCTGCGCGAGCTGACGCTGGCGTTTCCAAAAGTCACCGTCGCTAACCAACAGCCCATTGCCCAAGTATTCACTTAAGGTTGACTTGTAAATCACCGCCTTGTAGAACTTGTGCGCCTGCTTGGTCAGCACCTGCTGCACGTCGTCAGGGTGGTTGACCTGAAAGATAAACCAGCGCGCCAGCTGAATGCGCACGAGGTCGCCATACTCGCGGGCGTTGCGCAGCAAGAAGTTCAGCGGGTCACGGCGATACATGAGCAAATGCCCGCCCAACCAGCCGACCGGTGGACTAGGGATGTTGTAAAGCGGGTCGGGCAGCGACTGTATGCGGCGGTCATGTGCAAGGGATTGACTGGTCATTGACATTCCGTCCTTTCTTGGGTTAACCATGCCTCCATTATAGCAAATAATTGAACGGAAATTTAATTACAGTTCCATGTCCCAACCCGACACGTCAGCAATCAGGCGGTGCGCTGTCATGTCCAAGTGGATAGGGGTCACGCTCACATAGCCGTGATGCACCGCCCACAAGTCCGTGCCGACTTCATCTAGAATGCCCGTCGGCGGTTCACCCTCAATGCGCACGCTGTCACCGTTGCGCACTAGCTTGTCCAAATAAATGCGCAGGCCCTGCCGCGTCACCCGTATGCCTTTGGGCGTGCCTGTGGGGATGTTGACGTTGAGAATGGTCAGCGGGGGCAGCCGACGCGCTAGCACGTAGCGCACGACAACCTGCGCCACGCGCGCCGCAGCGGCATAATCCGCCACATCCCCCGCGTCGCGCGATGCCAGCGAAAACGCTACCGCAGGCACAGCTTGCAGCGCGCCCTCTAGTGCCGCCGTCACCGTGCCGCTATAGGTCAGGTCTTGCGCCATGTTCTCGCCACGATTGATGCCCGAAACAATCAAGCGCGGCGGAAACGGACGCAACCCCATCGCGGTGAGGCTAATACAGTCAGCGGGAGAACCACCCACCGCCAGCGCGTTGATGCCATTAGCAAGGCGCGTTTCGCGCACGACAATATCTTGAAACAGCGTCTTCTTGTGTCCACAAGCACTCTGATTGGTGGCGGGCGCGACCACGTCGACCGCGCCAAAAGCCAGCATCGCCTCTGCGAGAGCCTGTAAGCCTGGCGCGTCTACGCCGTCGTCGTTCGTTACCAAGATGTGCGGTTCGACCATGCGCGTTTTTTAACCCCTTCCAAAAGAAATCAACCGATGAATTTTAGCACAATTCCCCACCTGTTTAACCATGATTTCTGCTATCATGTTAGGGACAATGGCACGGCAGTTACACGAAGGAACGACCCATGTCAGAAGATGCAAATTTCAGAGCGAATTATCTCGAAGGCATCAACAAGTTTAACGGCGCGCGCGCCCAACGGTTCTGGCGCGAGCTCGCATCGTTGCTGCGCGGGCAATCGACCGAACTCCTGAGCTTTGAAGACATCCGTGCCCGTTTGCGCCTGCGCGCCGAAAGCTATCGCGGGCTGCAAGACATCGAAGTTGCCAAAATCGTTGGCAGCGTGGGACGCTATAACGACTTTACGCGCGATTTTTTGCCGCGCAGCAACGAAATGCGCGAGCGTTGGTCAAGGGTTTACGCCAGCATGAACAGCATGGTTGGCGTGCCGCCCATCGAAGTGTACAAAGTAGGCGACGTGTATTTCGTGCGCGACGGCAACCATCGCGTCAGCGTGGCACGTCAGTTGGGCGCGGAGACCATTCAAGCGCATGTCACCGAGCTGCCGACCAGCTTTAACATCGACAGCACCATCACCGAAAAAGACCTCGACGAGCTGACGGACTACGCCGCTTTTCTCGACGAAACGGGCTTGTCGCTCACGCGCCCACACCACCAATCGCTCAAGCTCTCCGAACCGTCGCGTTATCCCGAGCTGCTCGGGCACATTCACCTGCACGCGCAAGTGCTGGAACATCAGCGCGGCATGCCTGTCACGCTGCAAGAGGCAGCTAGCCACTGGTACGACACGCTCTATCGTCCGGCGTTGACGCTGATTCGCAAGTACAACATCGTCGATGCCATCAAGGACAGCGAGCGCACCGAAGCCGACGTGTTCTTATGGATGGTCGACCACCTGCGCGAGGCACGCCGCCAGCTGGGGGAGGAGACCAACACGCGCACATTTAGCCACGCGCTGGTCGACTATCTCACCGAGAAAAAGCTGCCTATTCCACCAGAGCTTCTGCAAGAAGACGATGACAGCGTGATGCTGACACGCACCCAAGTGTTGCGCGCTGTTCAGCACCACCAAGACCAAAACGAGGAAACGCCGCCCGAAAGCGGTGGCTAAGCCCCCCCTTCGGCGGGCGGTGTATCTTCAGCGGGGGACGACGTGCTGGCGGCGGAGGACGTGCCGCCCTTGTCGCCCTCGCTCACCTCTGTACCCCAACGCTGCGTAAAGCCAACGCGACGCTTGTCCGCTTCAAGGTGGCTAATGCGCAACGACAAACGGTCACCCTTTTGCACATAGCTGTAAGGCTCTTTCAGCGACCCATCGCCCATCTCGCTGAGATGCAGCAAGCCCTCTAGCCCATCGTCCAACGCCACGAACGCGCCAAAGTCGACCACGTTGGTGACCATGCCCTCAACAAGCTGCCCTTCGTGGTACTTCTCGGCGGCGTTCTCCCAGGGGTCGCTTAACAGCCGCTTGCGACTAAGTGCGATGCGGTTGGTCTCGCGGTCAAGACTGAGGATGTACACCTGAATTTTGTCGCCGACACGCAGCACGTCGCGGGGGTGGTCAACGCGATGCCACGCCAGCTCAGACACGTGAATTAGCCCGTCCGCGCCGCCAATGTTGACAAACGCGCCAAAGTCGCGCAGCCCCGTCACCAAGCCTTCGACGCGGTCGCCCTCTTGCAGACTCTCAAGCAAGCGCGCCTTTTGCCTCTGGCGTGACTCTTTTTGTGCCTCGCGCTCGCTAAAAATCAAGCGACGGCGGTCTTGGTCAACCTCAATCACCTTCACTTCCAGCGACTTGCCAATCAGCTCGTTCAACACTTCGCGGCGTTCGGGGTTGAACGTGGCGGACATGAGATGCGAACTAGGGATAAAGCCCTCGAGACGATTCCAACTCACCAAAATACCACCGCGATTGAAGCCCTTAACACGCACCCAAACAGGCACTTCCGCTTCTTTCAGACGCGCCGCCTCTTCCCAATCGTAACGCTGCATGCCCATGTTAATCGACACGACAAGGCTGTTGTCCGTGTCCGAAGTTGCTAGCACAAAAACAGGGATGGACTGCCCTTCCTTAAGCGACTGCCGCAGCGCGTCATCCATGCGCTGGATGTCTTCATATTTAACAACACCATCTTGTTTTGTCCCCAAATCCACGATAATCTCGCGCTCGGCGATATGCAAGATGGTAGCTTGCCGTATCTCGCCCCGCTTGGGTGATGAGAACGACAACGAGGACTCCAACATGCTAGCGAAGTCTTCGTTCATCTCTTGGTTATGTTCTATCTCATCGTTCTTCATGCTCTTGTCAACGCGCCCGCAAAGCGGCTAATTTTGCAGCGACGCGAAGCTCCTTTCGTGAAAATGTGGATTACTATCTGAATTGGATACCATTAGCCTACGAGGATTATAACAAAAGATTGCCACTTGTGCTTTAAGTTCGTTAATTAATTTCAGGAGTTGGGTCGAACTCACCGACACGATACATGCCGCGGTCAACCTCCCAAGGGTAGACAATATAGGCATCCGTCACCTCGCCGTAGTAGTCCGGCTTGACCTTTGTAAAGAGCGAGCGATAGGGATTATAGTGCAGCACACAGGTGAAAGCGGTGCCGCCCGCCGCTAGCACGCGCTCCTTGACGCTGGTGCTGGTGCGCCCACTGCCCCACACGTCGTCGACAATCAACGTCTTGCGCCCTGCCAGCAATTCGCTGTCGGGAAACTGCAAAAATGACGGAAACGCCATCAGCCCGCTTTCTTCGACCGCCGGGAAGTTAACGGCAGCTGTCAGCATATGGGTGATGTTCAGCGGCTCCGCTAGCAACCCGCCGGGAATGACACCGCCGCGCGTAATCATGACCATTGCCCCGAACGGGCGCAGGACTTGCAGCTGCGGCAGCAAGTTATCAATTAATTTGTCGACATCCGCCCACGTTAGCACTTTGTGGCGCATAGGCTGTTGATTTGGCTTCATTGTTCGCACACCCTACTTATGAGTAAAAGATGTCTCATTATAACGCCGAAAAACAAAAAGCCCCAACCCTTTCGGCTTGCCATTGTGGCAAAGACAGCGCGCTGCTATAATGGCGGCGTTAACGAAAAAGACCGCTGCGTTTGCTATACAATGCGGCTGGCGACATCACACAAAGGATAAAACCGTATGGCACTGGCAAAAGACAAGAAGCAAGACATTATCAAGGAATTCGCTCGCTTCGAAGGCGACACCGGCTCTCCTGAGGTACAAATTGCGCTGCTGACAGAACGCATCAACCAGCTGACCGAGCATCTGCGCGTCAACAAGCACGACCAACACTCGCGTCGCGGTTTGCTCAAGTTGGTGGGCAAACGCCGCAGCCACCTCAAGTACATTAGCAAGAAGAAGCCCGAAGTCTACCGTGAGCTGATTGCCCGTTTGGGGCTGCGCCGCTAACGCTTGCTTTTGCTATTCAGAAGGCGCGCAGCCTCTCTTGCGCGCCTTTTTTAACCTTTCCTCGCTGCTACGCTTGTCCGCAGCCAGCCTCTCGCCTTGTTTTTAACCTATCCCCTTAGCGGTTTTTGTGTACAATACAGATGGGACGCTCTCCATCGCTAGGTTTTGCGACAGCAGGTCATAGCATCCTGTGGGTTGCTGTGGCAATACCTGACAGTGGCGAGCGTAACCGCTTAAATCAACGTCATTACCTAAGGAGCAGTATGGTTACGCTAGAAAGACAAATACACCGCGTCGTAGGACGCATGGGCGATGCTGACCTCATTCTTGAGACGGGGCTGCTCGCAGAACAGGCTGGTGGTGCGGTCACGGCACGCTGGGGTGACACGATGGTGCTTTGCACCGCCACAATGAGCCGAACCGCCCGCGAAGGGCAGGACTTTTTCCCGCTTTCGGTGGAATACGAAGAGCGGCTCTACGCGGCGGGGCGCATTCCGGGCAGCTTCATGCGCCGCGAAGGTCGCCCCAGCGAGCGCGCCATCCTCACCAGCCGCCTGATTGACCGCACACTGCGCCCGCTGTTCGACAAGGACATCCTCAACGAGGTGCAGATTATCCTGCTCTCGCTCTCCAGCGACGGACAACACAGCGTGGACATGCTGGGCATTCTTGCCGCCAGCACCGCGCTGATGATTTCCGACATTCCTTGGAACGGCGGCGTGGCGGGAACGCGCATCGGACTGCTAGACGGCAAGTTCATCGTGAACCCCATTGCCGACCAAATCGAGCAAAGCACGCTGGATTTGCGCGTGTCGGGCACCAAAGATGCCATCAACATGGTGGAATGCGCCGCCAACGAAGTCGACGAAGCCACCATGCTAAGCGCGCTTAAGCTGGCGCACGAGACCATTGGCGGGTTGATTGACTTGCAAATGGAGCTAGTGGCAAAGGCAGCAAAAGAAAAAGCTCCGGTCATCACCGCGCCTTATGACGAGGCACTGTTCGCCGAAGTGCGAGCGCGCTGCCTGC
This sequence comes from uncultured Anaerolineae bacterium, assembly GCA_938022205.1. Lineage (GTDB taxonomy): Bacteria > Chloroflexota > Anaerolineae > Aggregatilineales > Phototrophicaceae > JANWYT01. Next base: position 292,827 of record CALIEB010000001.1, read on the forward strand.
CGGAAATCAAACAGATTGTGGCGGAGATGACCGCCCGTGACGACCGCAACGAGGCAATGGAGGTGCTGCGCGAGACGGTGCGCAGCGAATACGAGGCGCGCAACGCCGAGCTACCAGAAGACCAGCAGGTCAATCTCAAGCTGGTCAAAGAGGCGGTGAACGCCACGCTCAAAGAGGAGGTGCGCCGTCGCATTGTCGAAGACGGCATCCGCCCCGACGGACGCGACTACACGACCATCCGCCCGCTTTCGGCGCAGGTGGGCATCATCCCGCGCGTGCATGGCTCAGGCTTGTTCCAACGCGGGCAAACGCAGGTTTTGACGCTGGCGACCATCGGCACGCCGCGCGACTCCCAGCTGCTCGACGGGCTGGAGCTTGAGGACGAAAAACGCTACATGCATCACTACAACTTCCCGCCCTATTCGACAGGCGAGGCATACCCATTGCGCGGTGTGAAACGCCGCGAGGTCGGGCACGGCGCGCTGGCGGAAAACGCGCTGCTAGCGATGATTCCCGACGAAGAGACCTTCCCCTACACCATTCGCCTTGTCAGCGAGGTGATGAGTTCCAACGGCAGCACGTCAATGGCGAGCGTTTGCGGCAGCACGCTGGCGTTGATGGACGCGGGTGTGCCGATTAAACGCCCGGTGGCAGGCATCGCAATGGGCTTAATCAAAGAGGGCGACAAGGTGGCGGTGCTGACGGACATTCAAGGCATGGAAGACCATTTTGGCGACATGGACTTCAAGGTAGCAGGCACTGAGCGCGGCATCACCGCCTTGCAGATGGACATTAAAATTAGCGGCGTGACCGACGAGGTGATGGCGCGCGCGCTCGAGCAAGCGCGTGTGGCGCGCCTGCAAATCCTCGAGGTCATCAAAGCCGCGCTGCCCGCACCGCGCCGCGAGCTAAATCCCAACGCGCCGCGCATGATTACCTACAAGATTGACCCCGAGAAAATTGGCGCGGTGATTGGTCCGGGCGGCAAGACCGTGCGCAGCATCCAAGACCAGTGCAAGGTCAAAATCGACATTTCCGAAGAGGGCGTGGTCTTCATCGCCGGGCAGGATGCCGCCTCTGCTGAACGGGCGTTAGAGCGCGTGCGCGCCATCACGGATGACATTGAGCTTGGGCAAATCTTCACCGGACGCATTACCCGTGTGGAAACCTATGGCGTGTTCGTCGAGTTTATGCCCAACAAAGAGGGGCTTGTTCACGTGTCGCAGCTAGCACAGCACCGCATCGAGAACGTTGCGGACGAGTTCAAGCTCAACGACGAAATTATGGTGATGGTGGTGGACATTGACCCGAGCGGTCGCGTGCGCCTGAGCCGCCAAGCGGTGCTTGAAGGTTGGACGGTCGAAGAAGCGCGCGCGCGCGACGGTGGCACACGCAGCGGTGGCGGTCGTCCCAATCGCGGCGGCAACGAGCGCGGCGGTGGTGGTGGCGGTCGTCCGCGTCGCTAAGCTGCGCCATGCAGTCCGCACATCTCGAACACTTGCTCAAGCAGCTTCCCCCCAGCGCGTCTACGCTGCGCCTGCTTGACGTAGGCGGCAGGTTGGGCGTGCTACTGCATGCGGCACGCCCCGACATTGCGCCGTTCACCGCTTCGCTGCGCATTGCGGACTGGGACGACGAAGCATCTGGCTACGACGCGATTGTCGCCTATGACCATTTGCCCGACGCGGCGTTCTTAACGGCATGTTGGACGCGCTTGCGAGCCGGCGGGCGGTTGGTGGTGCTTAATCCGCACACGCCGTTCGCCGTCGCGCACGGACAAGCGTTGGAGCAAGCGGGCTTCGTGCGCGTGCTGGTCGAAAGCACGGCAGGCGGCGGTGTGCTGCTGCGCGGCGAACGCCCGCACACCACCCAAGACACGCTGTCGCGCGTGCAAGTCGCCAGCGCGCGCGAGGCGGACGCGCTGACTTTTGCCACTTACAGCGGGCGATTTGTCCATGTGCTAGTTCAACAAACGCCCAACAAGCCCGTGTGGCGCATGACCGCCGACGACGTGCTAACGTGGCAGGCGGTAACGCTCGAGGCGTTGCCCCCGCGCTTGCTCGGCTTCAGCAGCCTGCCGAAAGCGGTGGCGTTCATGCAAGCGGCAGTGCTGCGCGGCTGGGTACAGGGCGTGAACAAGGTCGCCAAATTTCGCAAGGACGCGCTGTTAGCCGCCCTCAACGGCGCGGCAGACATCGCGCTCAACCCCGCGCCCGATGATACCACCTTCGCACAGGCGGCGGGCTGGCTGCCGCTTGACCCGACATACGCCGAGCAGCCCGACGAGTAGCGCATGCTAACTGTCGCCCTTGTCGACTTCTTGCAAACACAGGCGGCGCGCGACTGCCTCGATGACCTGCGCGCGCAGCCGCTGAAAGAGACGGACGTGCTGCCAACGTTAGCGCGCCTGCGCAAGCATTTCGCCGCTGACGAAGCGGGCGCGCTCCTAGAGACCGCGCGCTTGCGCCAGAAAGCCGCCGCCAAGTTCGGCGCGCACGCCCACGCCCTGCTCTACACCGCTGACGCGCTCGAACAAGCCAGCCACCCCGCCGCTCGCCGCTTTCGCGCCGCACAGCTACCACAAGGCACGCGGCGCGTGCTAGACGTGTGCTGCGGTATCGGCGCGGACAGCCTCGCCTACGCACAGGCGGGCTATGACGTGCTAGGGCTAGACAACGACCCGGTGCGCGTGGCAATCGCCCAACACAACGCCGCCGCGCTCGGGCTGAACAACGCTCGCTTTGCCGTCGTGGACGTGACGCAGGGGGTGCCTGATGACTATGACGCGCTGTTTTTCGACCCCGCCCGCCGCGACGATGACGGGCGGCGGCTGTTCGACGTGGCACAGTATCAGCCGCCGCTGGCATATCTGCACAGCTGGCACGCGCCTTACAAGCACGCCAAGCTCGCGCCCAGCGTCGAGCTAGCGCAAGTGGCAGCGTATAGCGGCGAAGTGCTGTTCTTGTCCTACGGCGGCGAGCTAAAAGAGGCGGTGCTGATGCTTGGCGGCGGCGCGCAAGCGGGCGCGCGCACAGCGGTGCGCCTGACCGACGACGGCGCACACGTTTGGCGGTGTGCTGACCCCGCCGCCGCGCTGGCACAAACGGCAACGCTCGCCGCGCCGCGCGGCTGGCTGTGTGAGCCAGACCCTGCTATTTTGCGAGCGGGCTTGGTGCGACCGCTGGCAGAAGCGTTGGGCGGCGCGCTGTTGGACGAGAGCATCGCCTACTTTTGCACGCCGCACGCGCCCGACAGCGTTTGGGTGCGCGCTTGGCAAATCCTTGACGTGCTAGCCTTTAACGTGAAGGGACTACGCGCCTATTTGCGGGGGCATAACGTGGGGCGCGTCACCGTCAAAAAGCGCGGCAGCCCGCTCACGCCCGAAACGCTCATCCCCCAGCTAAAGCTCAAGGGCGACGAGACGCGCACGCTGGTGCTAACGCGCCACGCACAGCAGCCCATCGTGCTGGTTTGCACGCCATAGCCCGACCAAACGCGACTCTTCAGACATGCATCCCTCACGCACTCCTTAGTTGACAGCGTGTGCAAAACATTATATGCTCATATTGTTCACTATTTCACAAAAGAGGCTCTTATGGCAGCGAACACCAAACGCCAACCCGTCCGCATCCCTGGACGGCTAATTGTCGGCAGTGCGCCCGAATTTAACCACGACACGCTAGCGTTTATGCTCAACGCACGCCAATGGGGCGACATGGCGGTCATGTACTACAGCGTCTTCCCGCTGTATATTGCCAACCACCCCGACGTGGTGCATGACATTTTGGTCACACACAACAGCGCGTTTTACAAGTCTACGCAGACCAAAATCGCGCTCAAGCCGATTGTCGGCAACGGGCTGTTCACCAATGACGGCGATGACTGGCGACAGCAGCGGCGGCTGGCACAGCCCTCGTTCCACACCAAGCGCATTAGTGCTTACGCCGACACGATGGTACGCTACGCCGACGAGCTTTGCCGCCGCCTCACCCCCGACCAGCCGGTCGACATCGAGCGCGAGATGGCGCACTTGACCATGCAGATTGTCGCCAAGACGCTGTTCAACTACGACGGCGGCGCGAACGACCAGCTAAGTGAGGCGGTGCGCACCGTGCTGCGCAACGTTGACATACGCTTCGCAAGGCTAGCCCAGCTGCCGCAGTGGCTGCCCACGCCGAAGAACCGCGAGTTTCGCCAAGCCATTGCCTACCTCGACCAATTTATCCAACAGATGATTGAGGAACGCCGCCGCAGCCAAGAGGACAACGGCGACCTGCTGTCGATGCTCATCATGGCGCACGACGACGAGACCAACATGCGCATGAGCGACCAGCAGCTGCGCGACGAGGCGATAACGATTTACGGCGCGGGACACGAAACGACCAGCGGCGCGCTCACGTGGGCGTGGTACTTGCTCTCGCAGCACCCGCACGTTGCCGCCAAGCTGCACGAGGAGCTTGACCGCGTGCTGGGCGACCGCCTGCCAACCTATGCCGACCTGCCCAACCTGCCTTACACCGAGATGGTCATCAAAGAGACGATGCGCATCTATCCGCCTGCTTGGGCGACCAGCCGCCAGACAATTGAGGATGTCACCGTAGGCGGCTATGCGCTGAAGAAAAACAGCGTTGTGATGCTCAACATTTACGGCATGCACCGTGATGCGCGCTGGTTTCCCAATCCGGACGTGTTCGACCCCGAACGCTTTAGCCCAGAAAACGAGCCGCATATCAACAAGCGCGCTTATATCCCGTTCGGCGCGGGACCACGCATTTGCATCGGCAACAGCTTCGCCATGATGGAGGCGCGCTTGCTGCTAGCAACGCTGGCGCGCGCTTGGCACTTTGAGCTTGCGCCCGACCAAGTCGTTGCCCCTGTGCGCCAGTTCACGCTGCGCCCGCGCTACGGCATGCGCATGGTCGCACGCGCACGGGTGCGCACGCCTGAAACCGTCTAACGCTCGAGCATGCCGTCTGACACGTGCCAGACGGCGGCGCGTGACAAAAACGCTTGCGGGAAAATGTCCAGCTCGGCGGTGGTGATGAGCGTTTGCGCGTCCAGCGTCAGATGCTCTAGCAAAAACGCCCGCCGCCGCTGGTCTAGCTCAGCAATCACTTCGTCTAACAGCAGCAGCGGTGGCTCGCCGAGATGCGCTCGCATCCACGCCAGTTCCGCCAGCTTCAGCGCAAGCACGGTCGTGCGTGCCTGCCCGCGACTGCCGTAGAGCGTCGCGTCGCGCCCATTGAGCAACAGGCGCACGTCGTCACGATGAGGACCGGAGAGCGTCGCGCCGCGCGCGATGCTCTCGCGCTGCTCACGCTCAAGGCGCGCCAGATACTGCGGCGCAATCTCCGCAGCACTTAGCTGGCGGTGCAAATCCAGTCCCAAGACGTTAAACGCTTGCTGTCCGCTGCCTTGTGCGGTGGGGGCAAAGCTGGGTTGATACTGAATGGTCAGCCACTCGTCCTTGCCCGTAAGCGCGCTGTGATGCTCTTGCGCTGCCAGCTCCAGCTCGCGTAGCAGTCGCTGCCGCCCGGCGATGATGACCGCGCCCGCCTCCGCACACTGCGCATCCCAATAGGCAAGCTCGGCGGGCTTAGCGCGGCGTTGGGCAATGCTGCGCAAAAGCGCGTTGCGCTGCCGCAGCACCTTCTCGAACGTCTCTAACGCCTGCCAATAGTCCGCGTCCACCTGCGACAGCGTGTCATCCATAAAGCGGCGGCGGTCAGCGGGCGCACCTTCGACAAGGCGCAGGTCTTGCGGCAAGAACAGCACCACCGCCAGCAAGCCCACTACGTCGCGCCGCCGCTTCTTCACGTCGTTGAGCTTAATGACCTTGCGCAGCTTGACCGTCCCGCCCTGCGTCTCCAATGCCAGCGTAATGTCCAGACGCTGGCGCGTGCCCTTGCCGTTGCTGATTTCCGCGCTGACGCGGGCGAACGGCAGCGGGTCGTCGGCCATGCGCCAATGAATGAGCTGGCGGTCGCTAGTCGTATAGGGTGAGCGCGTCGTGGCGGCGTAGTAAAGTGCCTCCAGAAGGCTCGTTTTGCCTTGCGCGTTCGCGCCGTGCAGCAGGAGCGGCTGTGTGGGCAGCGTCACGTCCAGCCGCGCGTAGTTGCGAAAGTTACTCAAGGAGAGGTGATGGACGCGCATTGACGGTTAGGCATCCACAAACAACGGCACGTTCAACACCCACGCCTGATAGAGGGCGCGAAAAAATTGCTTTAGCTCACGAATGGTCTTGTCGTCATCCGCTTGGATGGTGTGCAAAAAGGGAAAGCGTTCCAGCGCGTCGGGCGGTGCGGGCGCAATGTGCATAATGTCGTGCGCGTCGAGAAAATCGCGCGGAATGGCGTGGAAGAACAACAGCAAAATGCCCGCGTGATTAGGTTGGATGTCGTCCTGCAGGCTAAACATCATCTCAAACACTTGGTCGGCGGTGATGTCGAACTCGCCGAGCTTGCGCGAAGCCGCCACGCGGTCTTGGAAATAGTTCTCGCTTTGCTGGCGCAGCTGGGTGATGGCATGTCCGTCGTACATAAACTCTTCAACGCCTTGCTTGAGCAGCAGCCACAACAGCGCGTCGCCGGGCGTAGGCAGCTGGTTGAGCAGCCACGCCTCCGCCGCGCCGCTAAGCGGATACTGGATAAAGTTGGCGCAACCATACGCCTGCCCGAGCAAGTTTGCTGGACAGCCGGCGCACGCGCTGGCGTAAGCGTCTAGCTCCGCCACACGGTCTAGCACGTCCTGTACCACGTGCAACTCGGTGGCTTCTTCGCCTTGCGGCGTGGTGCGCGTGAACTCAAAGCCCATTTCGCTGGGCGGGCGGTCGTCGCCATTGGCGCGAAAGGTGCGAATAATGACCTCCGCGCGCTCGCGTTCTTTGAGCAGCGCAATCATGTGCGCGTCGTCCATGTGGCGGCGCGGCAAACACGCATAGCGAATAGCGTAATCAATCGCCATAGCAGCTCCTTTGCTAGATAGCGGGCGCGAGTGCTGCGCTGACCATAATCACCAACGACACGACAATGACCAGCCCGACATAGCCGCCCACCGCCAGCCGAAACAGCTGCTGATTGCGCTTGGCGGCACTGCTGTGGGTGAGTTTGGCAAGCGCGTCTTTTGCAGGCGCATAGTCAGGCTTAATTTCCAGCACACGTTTAAGCCACATCTCGCGGTCTTCGGGCGTGGCGGCGAGCTTCGCCAGCCACATCATGGCGCGGATGTTGCGTTTGTCTTGCTCCAAAATTTGCGCGAACATAAAGCGCGCGCCCTTCTTATTGCCGCTTTTTGCCTGCTCTACCGCCATGCTGAAGAGTTCTTCGCGGTTAGGCGTGTTGTCGCCTGACGGACGTTTGACAGCCATTGCCTTTGCTCCTCGTTGTCGCCTATTTTACCCTTACATCATACCACGCATCGAGCTGCAGGTGTTCGGCTAAGCACAAGCCAACCGCCTGCCACGCCGACGCATAGTTCGCGCGCCGCAGCGCATAGACCGCGCTTTCCTGCGGGCGCACTTGGTCATTGGGCAGCAGCGCATCATCTTGTGGCACGCTGTCATCTTGGTTGACGATGTGATGAAATTTGCCGCCGCCCAAGTGGAAGTTGAGTTCGGCGTGTTCACACAGCATCAGGCCGCGCCGCTTTTTGACGACCTCGCTGACGTAAAGCGACTGCGCTTGTCGCACGTCGAACGTCCAGCGCAAGCGGCTGCCACTATAGCCTGCCATTTGCGCGGGCTGTGTGGTGAAGACGATGCGGTTGACCTCGTTGGCATGCCGGTAAAGCTGGAAAATCGCCGACCCTATCAAGCCCGCCGCCACGACCAAGCCTAAATAGGGCAAAAGCTGGGGATTAGGCAGCAGCGTGCCGCCTTTGGGCAGCGCAATCGGGCTGATGAGCGTGAGCCAGCTCACGGCCAAGTAGACCATCGCCCAGAAGGCATTGCTCAGGGCATGACGCAAGCGCAACCTGCGCCAACGCGGCAAGCGCGTCAACACCAGCGCGCCGTCCTCTTGGTCGAGCCGCCACATGCCCACCGTCAGCGGCAGGGCCGGCAAAGGGCGCGGCGGGGTCGGAGGTGCCAGCGGCTCGGGCGGCACCAGCGTGAACGGCACGCCCAACAGCCCCGCCAACGCTTCGCCTGCTTCGCTGGCATCTTGGCGGAAAACATCTTGGTCAGGGTCATACCAGCTCGCCAGCGCACACCAGCGGCTGCCGCGCGCCTCGCTGAGGGGTGGCGCAAGCACGAACCCCAAGTGCCATGATTCGTCCTCGCGCTGCCAGCCTAACACCACTTGTTGTACGTGTGACGCTGAGAGCGCGCCATCAAGGGGCAGCCGCTGCGCCGCTGCGAAGCGGGGGCTATAGCGCACGCCCGTTTCGTCGACGGTCAGGCTAGGCGCGTCGCTGCCGATGGTTTCCAGCTGCCATGCGCCGCTGTTAAAAGAAATGCGCGTCTTTGCCGTCGCTTGTATGCTCATCATTGCGCGGTTTATTCCTAAGATATGTTAGCAACTCGGCGGCTAATTATCGCAAAAAATGCCGTCTCTGAACAGATGCGGCATTGGTCTATGTTGGACATACGAAATGCCCTATAATGCCCGTAGCATTAGGCTTGACGTTCTATCTACTTAGCATGAGGCAAAGAAAGCAATGACAGCAAGCAACGGAAACCACAACGGCGGCACGACCGGCACCGAAAACCTCAAGCGTGGGCTGGCACAAATGCTCAAAGGCGGGGTGATTATGGACGTGGTCACGCCCGAACAAGCAAAAATCGCCGAAGACGCGGGCGCGTGCGCGGTGATGGCACTAGAGCGCGTGCCGGCGGACATTCGCGCGCAAGGCGGCGTGGCGCGCATGAGCGACCCCGACATGATTGAAAGCATCATCAACGCCGTATCCATTCCCGTCATGGCGAAGGCGCGCATCGGGCATTTCGTCGAGGCACAAATCCTGCAAGCTCTCGGCGTGGATTACATTGACGAGAGCGAGGTGCTGACCCCTGCCGACGACCAGCACCACATCGACAAGCACGGCTTTACCGTGCCTTTTGTTTGCGGAGCGCGCAATCTCGGCGAGGCACTGCGCCGCATCAACGAGGGCGCGGCGATGATTCGCACAAAGGGCGAAGCCGGCACGGGTGATGTCGTCGAGGCGGTGCGCCACGCCCGCGCCATGTTGGGCGAAATTCGCCGCCTGACTAGCATGAGCAAGGACGAACTCTACACCTATGCCAAAGACATCCAAGCCCCGTATCACTTGGTCGTTGAAACCGCCGAGCTTGGGCGGCTGCCTGTGGTGAACTTTGCCGCCGGTGGCGTGGCAACCCCCGCCGATGCCGCGCTGATGATGCAGCTAGGCGTGGACGGCGTGTTCGTCGGCAGCGGCATCTTCAAGAGCGGCAACCCCGCCAAGCGCGCCAAAGCGATTGTCGAAGCCGTCACACACTACGACAACCCCGACGTGCTGGCGCGGGTTTCGCGTGGCTTGGGCGAGGCAATGGTCGGCATTAACGTCAGCACCATGCCCGAACGCGACAAAATCGCCCATCGCGGCTGGTAGTCCTCCTCACACACAAGACCACATCACACCGTTAACAAAAGGCGCGCCTGGCAGACCCGGCGCGCTTTTTGTGCGTGAGCAAGCCGCGCCACACAACTGCCGTTGTACGTGCGAAAAAGCGCGCACTGTACTGCGTTTCGCGTCGCCGCGTAGAGCTGCTATAATTAAGCGCGGAACGACCTAAAGAGAGGTGTGTCTGATGCCAAGAACCTGCTGGCTTGCTGCGTTGTTGGTCTTTGCCTTTTCCGCGCGCGCGCAAGTTATCGCCCCGCCCACCAGCCCGCCGCCTTCTAGCAGCCACACGCTAGTGAGCAGCGTAGGCGCGGTGCGTGCCGAACGGTTGGGCATCACGTTCATCAACAGCGCGCAAATTAGCATCAGCGAAAATCGCTACCAGAACGCGCTGCGTTTGGGCGCGGCGTGGACGCGCTGGCCCCTCTACTGGAACGAGGTGGAACGTGCGCCCGACGAGTGGACGTGGGATGCTTACGATAAGCTGGTGCTGGAAGACCTCAAGCATGGCTTGAACATCAACGCGATCTTGCTAGGCATGCCCGACTTCGGCAAAAGCGGCGACATCCCCAGCGGCTTAAACACGCCCATTTTCGCCGACGGCACAGACTCCCCTGCGGCGGGCAAGGCACTTAACCCCGACAATCGCTGGGCGCATTTCGTCTTTCAGGCGGTGACACGCTATAAGCCCGGCGGCACGCTGGCGCAAGCGCGACGGCTGCGGGCGGGGCAAGGCGTGCGCGTCTGGGAAGTGTGGAACGAGCCGGACTACGAGCAGTTTTGGCGCGGCGGCATTAACAACTACGCGCGCTTGCTCAAGGTGGCTTATCTGGTCACTAAGCTAGCAGACCCACAGGCGCAAATCATGTTCGGCGGCTTGCTCTATAACACGCCTGACAATTGGCTGGCGCGCGTGCTAGCGATTTTCATCAACGACCCTGTGGGCGCGCGTCACAACTACTACTTTGACATCGTCGCTATCCACAGCTACGGTTACCCATGGCGCACGGGCTGGCTGACGCTTTACGCCCGTGAGACGCTGCGCTCGTACAAGCTCACGCGCCCGATTTGGGTCAACGAGAGCGGCGTGACCGTTTGGGACGACTACCCGGGGCCTGTTTGGGCGGCACAGCCCGTCGACCGCTTGGGCTGGGCAACCGCCGAGCAACAAGCGTGGTTTTTCATCCAAAGCACCGTCTTCGCGTGGTCGGAAGGCGCGGAGGTTGTCTTCTTTCACCAGCTCTACGACGACTGCGGCGACCAGCCCGCCGGCACAGATTTTCCGCCTCACAACGGCGAGCTGTGCGGGCAAGGCGGCTTGTGCTTTGGCAATGCGTTTGGTATCTATCGCAACCCTGTCGGCAGCGTGTGCTTTAGCCAGCATCCCCAGCCAGCCAGCCCACGCCCTGTCGCCAACGCCTTTCGCCTCATGGCGGAGGTGTTCGGACGCACGGCGTTTGTTGTCAAAGAAAAGCCCAAACGCTTCGACGATGGCTCAACGCGCACGCAGTTTGACCGTCCCGACACGCAGGAGCGTATCACGGTGCTTTGGAACAGGCGGTTTGAGGAGCGCGTGGTGACCGTCAAGGCAGAAGGCACAAGCGCGCAGCTGTTCACGTTGGCGGGCAATCGCGTCCTTACGCCCGACGCGGCGGGCAATTACACGTTGACGCTAGCGGCGGCGCAGCCTGATGCTTTTCCCTACCTCGAGCCTAACGACATCAGCGCGATTGCGGGTGCGCCGGTCATTTTGGTCGAACGTCCGTTAGGCGGGTTAACTCCGCCACCGCAAACCAACCTGCCGACGATCACGCCCGCGCCGCCGACCGTCACGCCGCTGCCGCTTGCCCAGCCGACTAGCGCGCCCGACCAAGACAAAGGCGCGCCGCGTCCGTTCATGGTAGCCCTGCCCATCATCAGCGCGCCGACGTTTAACGTGTCGTGGGGCGCGGAAGACGACGGCGAGGTCGTCAATTACTTAGTATGGGTGCGCCTGAACGGAGGCGCGTGGCAACCTTGGCTTGAGACATCACAAACTCAAGCGCAGTACAGCGGCATCGCCGGCAACCTCTATGAGTTTGCGGTGTGGGCGCAAGACGCGGCGGGCAATTGGTCGACCAACACCGAGCTTACGCCTATGGCTAGCACCCGCGTGGAATAGGCTAGCCCTCAAACACCACGCGCACGCGCAAGTTTGCCATCGCGATCTCGTCACCATGATGGAGACGGCACGGGGTTTCGCGCCCAATCGCCACGCCGTTGACCAGCGTGCCGTTGCGGCTACCCAAATCGAACAGCCAAAGCGCGTCCTCCTCGTGACGCAACAGCGCGTGGCGGCGGCTCACACCCAGACGATACGCGCTAAGGGGTGCAAGGTCAATCTCGGGGATATATGACGCTGCGTCGTCGCTGCGCCCTATGACCATGTCGCCAGCTTGCACAGCCACTTCAACGCGCTCTGCCTCCTCAATCGCTTCCAGAAACAGGCGCATGTCTGCCGTGAAGCGGCTTTTGGCTGGGTCAGGTGCATGCGCGGGCCCGCTCATTTGCAAGGCTTGGCGTGCCAGCTGTGCGATGTCATTGGTTGTCTTGCCGCTAGAAAACGACGAACGGTGGAGTACCTGCGTTTCGCGCGTTTCGCTTTCTGGCTTTTCTTGCTTTTCAGAGTCTGTCATCATGCCCCCACTTTATAGGATAAGCCGCCTACGACGTAACAACGCGCAGCAGCAGTGTAAACGTGCTAAATTGGCGCGCCCCCAGTTCGGCACGCAAGATGACGCTTGGCTGCGTTGTCACAGGCATGAGTGGCACGACTAACCAAGCGTCGACGCTGTCCATTCTCAGCACACGTTCGCCAAGCATCAGCTCAAATCCGCGCAACGATACCGTCGCGCCGTAGCAATTTTCCGGGTTGCCGGCGTTGTCGCACGCCATTGCCTGCCCTTGTGGGTCGCGCTGGACGTTGTTCGCTTCGTCCACCCACGCCAGACGCGCGTCAATGCGCGGCTCGTGCGCCACCATAAAGGCTTGCAGCACGTTGGGAAAGCGCGTGAGGTTGGGCGTAAGCGCAAGCTCTACCAACGCGGCAGGGACATCGCGGGTGACACGCAGCCCTTCGATAAAGACGTTAAACTCGCCACCTAAGCCCGTTCGGTTGCCGACAAAAACCTGTCGATCTGTCCGCTTAAGGCGCACCTGCACGCTGGTGTCCTGCGGCACGACGATGCCGCTAGGCAGTGTCGCCGCGTAGAGCCGCGCCGCGTCGTTTGCGCTCGCGCAGTACCCCGCGCCGTCTTCGTCCACAACCGCCACAATCGGCACAAAGTTCGTGCCGCCAACCACCGTCAGCGTCAACGCCTCGTCAAACGCGGCAGCAGGGAAGGTGAGGCGTGTGCCGTTCGTCCAGACCGCCTCGCCGTCACAAGTGAGACTGTAAATGCCGTCGTCGGACTGCTTGACCTGCGCGACAGGCAACGTCTCTTCAGGCACGCCCGCCTCTTCGTCGCCACGAGCAGCAAGGTCAGGGTTGCTAAAGTACAGCACAAGTAAATACTCGCCTTGCGTGCGGTTGCTGCCGACGCGCACGCCAAACGCGCCGTCGGGCAGCGCGCTCAACGGCACTTTGAGGTAGGCGGATTGGGCATCGCCAAAGACCACGCCAAGTGCGGACTGCGCCGACGCGCCGAGCATAGCGGGGTCAGGGCTGTAGCACGTTGCCGCGTCACCCACGTCATCGCAGCGCAGTGGCGCACCTTCTGCGTCCTTCAGCAGCGTGCCGCCGCTGTCGACCAGCTCGAGAAGCGGGTTATAGGCGCTGTCCATGCCCTTAAAAAGGGCAATGTGCAAAAATTGCGCCCGCGCCCGCAGCGCGTCCGTCAGCGTCAACGTGAACAGGTCGCCGCGCTGGCGTTCCTGCGCGTTGATGCGGTTGCCTTGCAGCAGCACCGTCGCAAAGGCGCGGCTGGTCAAAGCATCTGTGCCTATCGTGATGGTTTGCGCTTGGGGGTCGGCGGGCGCGCCTTGCGCCGCGAGTTGGGTGCTGAAGACACTGTTTTCCGGCAGCGTGACGTTAAGAAAGCTCAAGCTCGGGTCGAGAGGTGCGCACAGGAAAAAGTCCGCAACGCTTGCCAGCGTCACAAAGGGACGATAGTCCGCAACGCCCAACACCGCCACTAAGTTAAAGCCAGCATCGGGCTGTTCGAGCTTAAGCGGGGGGGCTTCAATCGTCAGTTCGGGGGTAAAGGTCGTACGGTTCTCGCACGTCACTTGAGCTGCTTGGGCGTGCGCGCGCGCGCCAAGCAGCAGCCCCAAGCACACGATACTGCTAGCTAACAGATGCCGCATATCGCTCTCCTTCTTAAACATTGTTCACCATTCTAGCATAACTTGCTTGCGTTGCAGGTTACAAGATAGACAGACAATGTGTTATTCTTTGTACAGTTTTGTAATGTCGAACAGATAGACATCAAAGGTGCGGCTGGAAACCACCGCGAGTTTTGTGCCGTCTGGGCTAATCGCCATGCGGTACACCGCTTGCGGCACGCCAAAGCTATCGGCAGGCAGCACAAGCTCGCGCGCAAGTTCACCCGTCGCGCCGTAGCGCACCAAGATTTTGCCGTCCGCATCGCCCACAAAGATGAGCGTGCCGTCAGGACTATAAAGCAGCGACGTGGGCGCGTTGGCGTTCGTCAGCACGATGCCCAGCACCTGCCCGCTGAGCGGATTCCACAGCGTGATTTCGCCCTGTGTGCAGCCACCTGTTGCCAGCGCGTTCTTGCACGTGCTGGTGAGAACCTCACCCGTCGACGGGTGGAACGCGATGTCGAGCATGCCCGACGCGAACACGCCCGTGCCGAAGCGGCTGAGCTGCATGCCGGTGGCGCGGTCGAACAAGAACACCGCGTCAAAGCCAAACGCGACAATGCCGCTGTCGTCAGGCGCGAAGTAAAGGCGGTCAACCAGCACATCGCGCGGCAAGTTCACCGACCAAATCACAGCGGACGTGGCAACCGAACGCAGGGTCAGCGTCGACGCGGTGCAAAAGCCCCTATCGCTCAAGCCGTTAGGCTGGCAGCCCAAATGCGCGACAAAGCGACCATCCGACGAAGCAACGTTCATACCTGTGCTTTCGTTAACAGCAAACAAGCCTGTCAGCTGCTGCTTGACGTTCATCGCCACGTCCGCCACCACGACATTGCCCGCGCGGTCGCTGACGAAGACCGTGCCATCCGCCACCACCTGCACGCGCGCTATCTCGGCGGGAACGCCAACTCCTCTATCCGTCGGCGCGTTGCTTGCTAAGTCATATTCCACCAGCGCGTGCGTCACGCCTGTAAGCTGGCTGCCGATACGGCTGCCCACGTAAAGATAGCGGCTGTTCGCGCTAAAGGCGATGTCATCAACCGCGCCCGCGCGGTCGGTGCGCTGGTTGAGCCGTACGGGCGTGTAGTCCGTGCCGCGCGGGAGCGTGACCACCTCAAAGCCGGGCATCGGCTCGATGAAATAGTCGCTGCGCGCGAAATCAGACTCCGCCGTCCAGCCGACATTGCCGTCAATTTCAACGTACCACCAGACGATGCCGCCGCTACAAGCGGGACCGTTTGCCACGCGGTCAAGCACACGGTTAGGCTGAATGACACCTAAACGCACGCCAATCGCGTCGTTGGCAATGGGCTGCGAGCGTAGCGTGTTGGGGATTGTGCCGCCGCCGATTTTGGCGGTCTTATCGCCCACGCGGATGCGCGGCGGCATATAGCCGGCGAAGTCAGGCGGGCAAGCGTATTCCTGCAACGCCCGCGCGAGGTCAACGTTGGTGGTAGGCGCGGTTAAGCCCGCCCCTGTCCCTGTGCGCGTGTCGTCGATTGGCAGCGCGGCGCAGTTGCCTGTCACGTTCGCAGCTTGGCGCGAGACCCAGCCGCCCGTCGTGAAATACCACACGTCAGACGGATTGCTGTTAATGGCAATCACCGGGAAGAACTGCCCACTGAAGATTTGCCCGACTTGCCGCCCTTCGATAGACGGCACTTCGCGCACGTTAGCGAACGCGCCCAACGGCGACAGCACGCACGCCCCCTCCGCAACCACCGGCGTAGCTGGCGGAGCGACGGTGGCAACAGGTAAGCCCGCCGCCGCAAACTTCTCATCGCACAGCACCACCACCGTGCCATCCGACGAAGCCCACACGACATATTCCCCGCTGGGATAAGACAGCACAAAGCGATAAGGGATAACGGGTCGCCCTAAGTCACCTTTGGGCGCGCTAGGGCAACCAAGCGAGCTATCGCGGGTTTCAAAGAAGCGTTCAAACGTCCAGCGCAGCGGGCGTGTGCCGAGCAGCTGTCGCGCCGCGTTAATCGCTGCCTCGCGGGGGATCGTGTCGTCCTGCGCCCACGCCACCGCGCCGCCTAACAGCAGCACGCCCAACAGCAGCAAACGACCAAGAAACGTCTTCATGTGCGCCTGTCTCCTCGTTTTGCAACCAACAGATGCTGCGATTATACTCGAAACACAAAAAAAGGACGACATAACCCCGTCGTCCTTGCTGTAATTGCCCGTCTTTTGCGCGCCGCCTAGAACGCGTTGAGCAGCGTGCCAAATATCGTGCCAATCACCGCAGCGTTGATTGCACCGCCCACAAACGACATGCCCATCATGCCAAGAATAATCGTCAGGCAGCCGCGCCCCGTGCCAAAGTCATACGCCTGCCCAATCAGATAAGCGGTGCGGAACAACACAAAAAGCGCGAAAAGCGGTGCTGCACATGCCAACGGCACAACCCATGTTAATTGTTCAGGCGACACTTGCGCTTCGTAGTCCATCCCTGCCCGCCATGCCGCCTCGACGGCTGACCAGTCATTCGCTAATGAGTTAAGTATCAAGTAAAGCACGACCATGCCCGCTACAAACGTGATGACGGTGACAAAAGTGTAAAAATTGGTCGTCTTGCGTATCAACCGCACAAAAGAACCCTCGCCACCAAGCAAGAACTGCGCCGCTAGATGGTAGAAAAAGTCAACCAACAGCAAGTTAATCAGCGCGGAAACACCGCTCGCCAGACCACCCATGATGGTGGGGACAATAGTCGCTATTGAAATCAGCTGGACGACCTGCGTCAGCGAGCCAATCCCACTTTCAGCCATCGCATAAGCCACTTCAGGGTCGCTTTCCAACGTGCGCAGCATCGCGTCCAACGGTGCTTGCAGCAGCATGATAATCAAAAGAAAGCCAACAATGACGGTTGTCGCGGATGCCAGCGTGTAAATGATGAGGTCGCCAATCGCCGCGCCCCAACTTTCATCGCTATCGACAAGTTGGTCGTTCTTGCGTTTGGGCTTGTCGTTGTCGCTATGGGCAAGTGCCTCCATCGCATCGTCGGGACGCATGCCAAAAATCTCGCCGAGCATGCCCTTGTAGTAAGGGTCGAATTCCAAGTTCGCGTTGACCTTAAACGCTTGGCGCGCGAGGCGTTTCGCTTTGTTCACGTCACCGCTTAGGGAGAGCTGCAACGCCCTGTCCATCAGCTCAAAACTCTTCTGCTCGTCCGCTTTGGAGACCGCAACACGGACAGGCGCGCTGGGGTCAGGCGCGTCCTCACGCGGCGGCTTGCCCTGCCACTTCTGCTCTTGCTGTTGCATCGCCTTAAGATGCCTGCCTGCTTCCAACGCCAGCCGACGCACCTCTTCGTTGCTGTCGGTCTTGTAAATTGCTGCTAAGTACGGCAGCAGGTCGGTGTGACCGCTTTTGGCAATCAGCACGATAACACGCTTACGATCCTCTACGTTTGGGCTGTTCAGCAACCGCTTGATTTCGTTAAGGTCTAAGCTCACAGCAAAATCTCCCTGATGGCTATTGGTTTAGCAATGTCGCTCGCTTTCATTGTAGTGTCAAAGCCACGCTGTGGCAAATGAACCGGCGCGCCTACACCTTTTTATACGCAAGAAGACGACAAAACGTTTTAACCGCCCTAAACCGGTTGCTCACACATACCCGACGCACAACAGCCGTGCTAAAATTGAGCAGCTGAGGCACGAGGACTTGACCATGACCACACCAGCTCTGATTGCGTGGAGCGGCGGCAAGGACAGCGCGATGACGCTGTGGAAGCTGCCCGCAATGTACCAGCCTATCGCCCTGCTGACCAACGTGCAAGCGTCGCAGGGGCGCGTCAGCATGCACGGCGTGCGCCGTGAGCTGATTGAACTGCAAGCACGTGCGCTCGGCTTGCCCCTGCACGCCGTCGAGCTGCCGGACGCGCCGACCAATGCCGAGTACGAGGCACACGTAGAACGCGGTTTTGCGCCTTTTCAGGCACAAGGTGTCACGCACGTCGTCTATGGCGATCTGTTTCTAGCCGACATCCGCGCCTATCGCGACGCGCATCTAGCGCGGCTAGGCCTGCATGGGGTGTATCCGCTGTGGGGACACAACACGGCCGCACTCATCCGCGAGTTTATCGACGCGGGCTTCCGCGCCGTTATTGCCTGCGTCGACACAACACAGTTGGATGCCTCGTTCGCTGGGCGCGAACTCGACGAGGCGTTTTTGCGCGACCTGCCCAACGAGGTTGACCCATGCGGCGAGAACGGCGAATTCCACACCTTCGTTTACGACGGACCGCTGTTTAGCAAAGGACTGGCGATTACCGTCGGCGAGATATTTTGGAAAAACGAGCGATTCTGTCACTGCGACCTGTTGTGTGAGCCGTAAGAGCGCACGCCTACTCCACCAGCAACACGCCCGCGACTAAGAAGTCTACGCCCAGCGGCAGCACCGACAGCCGTGCGCCTGTCGCGCCGTCATAGACCACGAGGCGCACGTGAAACGCGCCCGCGCGCGTCGCGGTCACGCACGCTGCTTCACCAAGCGGCACGTCGTGCTGCGCGACTACCGCCGCGAAAAACTCGGTAAGTTGCGCACTCACGCGCCAATCGCCCGCTACGTCGCCCACGTGTAACGCCTCACCTGCGCACCACGCCTCGCCCACGCGCAAGCGCGTTACCATATCCAGCCTGCCTGTGTAGCGTGCTACATCGCCAAACGTGTGTTCAGGCGGCGACTTTTCGGCATCGAGGCGCAGCACCAGCACATCCTGCACGCGGCGCAGTTCGCCCACACCGCGCCCGAGCGCGCCGACGACATCCCACAACGCGGGGTCTTGCGCTTGCGTCACCAACCAAAGGCGTGGCACATGCCGCAGTCTTTCGACAAGTGCGCGCCGCTCAAGCGGGCTAAGCGGCTGCCAGCTCATGTCAACGGTGATGCCGCCCAGCATGCCCGTGTCGCGGGCGTGGTAGCGCAGCGGGTGGCTGTCCAACAGCGCGATTAGCGCAGGCTCAAGGTCATGGCGCAGCGCGGCGACCTCTTGTGCTAGCGGGGCGTAAGGCGGCTTAGGCAGCCAGATGAAACTTTGCAGCTGAACAATCGTCAACAGCAGCACCGCCGCCACCAACCAAACGGCGCGCCGCAGCAGCACCGTCAGTCCCAAGCTGACGAGCATCGCCCACACGCCCCACAGCGGCAGCACATAGCGCAACTGAAAGACCGGCGTTTGTGTGTTTGTCGCCAGCAGCACGCCCACTGGCACAAGCCCGAACGCCAACAATAAGCTGGCGGCTTGGCGCGTGCGCGGCTGTGCCAGCGCGGCGGCACATGCCAACAACGCCACGCTCCACACGAGCGTGCTGCTGCTCAGTTGATGCAGAAGTGCGCTGACGGTCGCCATGTCGCTAGGCAACGGGTCAGCCGCGCCTATACGCTGCGCCAACTGTGCGCCTGCAAACGGCAGCCACGCACTTGCGCCCACCAGCGTCACCAGCACAGGCACGAAGAGCAGCACGCGGCGGTTGCGCCCGCCGCTTGTCGCCAACGCCGCGCCCCACAGCAAAGGCACGAAGAGCGCGGTCATAAGGTGCGTCCAGAACGCCAGCACCGCGAACGCACCCCAAAGCACGCCGCGCCACAGCGTCGGACGCAGCAGCCAACGCCAGCATGCCCACAGCATCAGCAGCGACAGCGCGAGCCATTGGGCGTACATGCGCGCCTCGCGAGCGTAATAGACAAACACGCCTAGACTGACGAGCAGGGTGCCTGCCGCCAGACCGACCTGCCAGCCGAGCATAGCGCGCCCTAGCGCAATCGCCGCCGCCAGCGCAAGCACGCCCCACAGCAGGCTGTAGACGCGCAACACGAACACGCTTTCGCCCGCCGCCAACGCCCAAGCGTTTAATCCTAAGTAATAAAGCGGTGGATGCACGTCGTCGCGGCGCACGTTGTCCCAAACGCGCGCGAAGTCCTCGAGTAAGTAGCGCAGCTGCGCGCGCGTGCCTGCTTCAGGGCGTTCGGGGTTGTGGATTGCCCACCACGTCCAGCCCTCGTCAAACCACAGGCTTTCGCGCTGCAAGTCATACGCCATGACCCATGCGCCCCACAGCAGCAGCACAACCACCGCCCCATATGCCCAACGCATTGTTCGCCCCTTGCTATGTCGTTTTCGCAAGGCGCATTATAGCACAAGCAACTTTAGGCATTCGGCACAAAAAAGTTGATTTGCCAATTTCCAAAAGAGACATTATAATTGTTGTTGAAACTGCACAAGTGGCAGTTTATTTAGTGGGTTTTGTCTATGTAGAGGAGCTTGTTTATGAAGAAGTTATTGGCGTTGGTGTTAGTTCTTGTCATGGCTTTGGGCGCGGTGCGCGCACAGAGCGGACAACTTGAAATTTTTTCTTGGTGGGCTGGTGATGAGGGTCCCGCGTTAGAGGCACTCATCGCGCTTTACAAAGCCGCCAATCCGGGCGTAGAAGTCATTAACGCCACCGTCACCGGCGGCAGCGGCGTGAACGCACGCGCCGTGCTGAAGACGCGCATGCTAGGTGGCACGCCGCCTGATTCCTTCCAAGTTCACGCTGGTGAAGAGCTTACAGGAACATGGGTCGTTGCCGGACGCATGGAAGACCTGACCTTCCTCTATGAGCGAGAGGGCTGGTTCGACGCATTCCCCAAAGACCTGATTGACCTGCTAACCTATGACGGCGGCATCTACAGCGTGCCGGTCAACATCCACCGCTCGAACGTGATGTGGTACAACCCCGCTAAAGTGGCGGAATGGGGGATTGAAGTTCCCGCGACGTGGGATGACTTCTTGGCAATCTGCCCCACCATCCAAGCCGCAGGCGTGACCCCGCTGGTCGTCGGCGAAGCGTGGACAGTGAACCACCTGTTTGAGAGCGTCGCGCTTGGCGTGCTGGGTGCGGAAGGCTGGAACGGCATTTGGACGGGCGCGGTTGACCCCGCCGGTGCGGAAATGGTGGCAGTTTTCGAAAAGTTCGGCGAAATCTTGGCGTGCAGCAACATCAAGGAAGATGCCGCCGGCTTGTCTTGGCAGCAAGCCATTGACAAAGTGGTAAACGGCACCGCCGCGTTCAACATCATGGGTGACTGGGCAGCCGGCTACATGGTGACCACGCTCGGTTTGACCCCTGGCGAAGGCTTCGGCTACGCTCCCGCGCCCGACACCAGCGGCGTGTTCATGTGGTTGTCGGACAGCTTTGGCTTGCCCACCGGCGTGGCAAACCGCGACAACACAGTGGCTTGGCTGGCATTGCTTGGCTCTTTGGAAGGTCAAAATGCCTTCAACCCGCTTAAGGGCAGCATCCCCGCTCGCGTTGACGCTGTCGATGCCGCGCCCGACCTCTACAACGACTACCTGAAGTCCGCCGCCGCCGACTGGGCAAGCAACACCCTCGTGGGCAGCTTGGTACACGGCACCGCCGCCAACGAACGCTTCATGGGTGACTTCAACCAAGTCATGGAAATCTTCTTGGCAAGCGGCAACGCCAACGCAGCTGCAACGGCGATGTCCGTCATCTGTGTCCAGAGCGGGGCTTGCGGTGGTTAATCGTTAAACGGCGCGTTTCCAAGACCCTGCCCACTGTGGGTGGGGTCTTTTTTGTTTTAACCCTTAAAGTTTGACGAAAGCAGGTGTTTATGCGAAGCCCTCGTGACCGCATGCTAGCGTTTTGGATGCTCATGCCTTCCGTGCTGATGATTGCGATTTTCGTCTATTTCTTCATCTTTCGCGCTGTGCAAACCTCCCTCACAGATTGGGGCGCAAGCGGCGCGCCACCCCCGCTTATCCCGAACGTTGAGAAGAAGTTCGTGGGCGGGCAAATGTACGAAGCACTCTTCACCGACTTGCTCGATTTTCCCTTCCGCAACGCCATGACCAACACGTTCTTCTTTACGGTGTTCTTTGTAGGCGGATGCCTGCTGTTTGGCTTGCTGCTTGCGCTGCTGCTCGACCAGAACGTCAAGGGCGAGGGCTTGTTTAGGACAGTGTTCCTGTTTCCCATGTCGTTGTCGTTCGTGGTCACCGGCACAATTTGGCGATGGATGCTGCAGCCGGGCGGCGGCATCAACATCTTGCCGCAAACGCTTTTCGGCGCAGAGCCTTTGACGTTTCGTTGGATGAACAGCCGCGACGTGATTTTGCCGTTCGAGTGGGCAAACGTGCCGAATTACTTGACGCTCATCGGCTTCGCCATTGTCGCCTTTTATGCGGCCAATTTGTTCATGAAAGGGCGCATGCGCGCCGCACAATACGGCATCGCGGCGGCGGTCGTGATGCTAGCGGTCGTGCTTTCGGGCGTGTGGCAGTACATTTGGCCCCCTCTCGACAACCCGGCTATGGAGCCAAGCATCGCCCCTAAGGGCTTTAACTTGGCGTTGGTGGGCATCATCATCGCCGCCGTCTGGCAAATGAGCGGCTACACGATGGCGATGTTCATGGCGGGCATTCGCGGCATCCCCGACGAGCTGCGCGAGGCGGCGCGTGTGGACGGCTGTAGCGAAATCGGCATCTACCGCTACATCATCCTGCCGCAGCTCAACCCCATCATGCTCAGCGCGATGATTGTGCTGGGGCATATCTCATTGAAGATTTTTGACCTTGTCTTTGCGATGGCGGGTCCCGACAACGCGCAGACGATTGTGCCGGGCATCATGGTCTACACCAAAGGCTTCCGCGAAAACCAGTTTGCCAAAGCCAGCGCGATCGCTGTCATCATGCTGGTGACCGTTGGCGTGATTATCGTCCCCTACCTGTGGTCGCAGCTGCGCACCACCAAACGCTAAAGAAAGCGAGGCGACCTTATGGCAGCAACGCAACCCATCACCGCCTACCAAATGCGCCGCTACACCATCCGCACGGCGATTTACGTAGTGCTGGCGGTTTTCTTGTTGATGTTCATCGTGCCTGTGTACTTGGTGGTTATCACCAGCCTGAAAGACCCCGCCACGATTAACCTTGCCACAACGTGGAACTTGCCCGAAAAGCCGTTCTGGGAAAGCTACGCGCAAGTGTTTCAGGCGTTCAGCGGTCGCTTGCAAAACAGCGCGGCGTTGGTGATTGGGGCGACCATTTTCTCCAGCGTGTTGGGGTCTATCAACGGCTACGTGCTAGCGAAGTGGCGCATACCGGGCGAAAAGTTCTTCTTCCCGCTCATCATCTTCGGCATGTTCATCCCCTACCAAGCCATTCTCATCCCCTTGTTTGAGTTCATGCGCGACATCAATCTCTACGGCGGCATCCCGGGGCTGATTGTCATTCACACGGTCTACGGGCTGCCCATCACGACGCTGATTTTTCGCAACTTCTACGTCGACATCCCCGACGAGATGCTAGAGTCCGCCGCCATCGACGGGGCGAACTTCTTCCGTATGTACACGCAAATCGTCTTTCCGCTCTCGCTGCCTGGCTTTGTGGTCGTCATCATCTGGCAGTTCACGCAAATTTGGAACGAGTTCCTGTTTGCCGTGACGATGACCAACGCCGACTCCCAGCCCATCACCGTCGGCTTGGCACAGCTAGCCGGTGGCGAGGCGGTGAAGTGGAACTTGCCGATGGCGGGCGCGATTGTCGCCGCGCTGCCGCCGCTGCTGGTGTACATTGTGCTGGGGCGTTACTTCATTCGCGGCTTGTTGGCAGGATCTATCAAAGGTTAGCGCACGAACGCACAGCGCGCACTTGGCACGGGAAGCCCGTCAGCCTTGACGGGCTTTTTGGCTATTTCTGCTGTTCTATGGGCGGAACAGGGACAGGGCGTTGGTTCTCGTCCACTGCCACCAGCACGAACGAGCCTTGACAAGCGAGCTTGCGCTCGGCGTGCCGCATGCCCTCGACCCAAAGCTCAACCTGCACGGTCATCGAGGAACGCCCCACTTTAACTACCTGCGCCACCAGCTCGACGATTGTGCCGACGGGGATGGGGTGATGGAAGTCAATCGCACTGCTGTGAGCCGTCACCACCTTTTGCCGACACCAGCGCGTTGCGCAGATAAAAGCGGCTTGATCCATCCAAGCCATCACCTGTCCGCCAAACAGCGTGTCGTAGTGGTTCGTGTTGCCGGGGAAAACGGGATAAACCATGCGCGTTTCGGGGGTCGATGCCATGATGCTGCTCCTTAATTTAAGTTGTTGTTTTGTCGCACGTGGTTTGCTGCTCGCTTAGCTTAACCGTTTTGCGTGTTTGAGAAAAGGTAAAAAAGCTGAATGACATCACTCGCACTCGTGGTATGGATTATACATTAACCGTTTTGCGTGTTTGAGAAAAGGTAAAAAAAGCTGAATGACATCACTCGCACTCGTGGTATGGATTATACATTAACCGTTTTGCGTGTTTGAGAAAAGGTAAAAAAAGCCCCCGTGACCCAAGTCACGAGGGCGTTGTGTCTGTGTGCCTTAACGCGGCTTAGTTGCCCAGTGAGCTGGCAGCTTCAAGCTCTTCGTTGGCAAATTCGTTCAGCTCGTCGAGAATGGTCTTGATGTCGCGGGTGTCCGTGCCGCTGACAATCGCCTGCATCACTTCGGAAATGCGGCGACGCACGGGGTCATAGCCCGGCACCGAAGGCTCAGCCTTGGTGCTGCCGAGCAAGCTGAAGGCAAATTCATAGGTCGGGTTCTCAGCGAAGTAATCGGCAAGGCTTTCCGCCGAGCTCTTGCGCACGGGGAAGTAGTTGCTCGCCAAGCCCCACGCCGCTTGCACGTCGGGAGCAGTGTAATACTTGACGAAAATCCACGCGGCAAGCTCTTGTTCGGGCGTGCTAACAGGGATGCTCACCGACGCGCCGTAGATGTTCTGCACGGGTTCGGGGGTGGTGTGCGGCACAGCAGCCACGCTCCACTTGAAGTTGGCACCGCTTTCAACCGCGCTCTGATAGAAAGGCAAGCCGGAGCTGGAACCGACGGTGAAGAGCGTCGCGCCCTGCCCGAAGTTCGTTTGGTCGCCGAAGCGTTCGAAGATTTCGCCCGCGCAGCCCTTTTCAAACAGCCCCTTGATGAAGGTCACGGCTTCCACCGCCGCATCGCTGTTAATCGTGAAGGCGTTCTTTTCCACGTCGAAGATGTCGCCGCCGAAGGCAAAGGTGAAGCTGGCGAAGCGCGAAGCGTCAGTGCTAAATTGGTAGCCAATCGAGGCGGTGTCGCTGGTCTTGCCGCTGAAGGGGTGAGCGGTCGCCGCGCAAGCCGCTTCTTCGAACTGGGCAGGCGTGGTGGGCGGTCCATCAAAGCTGATGTGGCCAGCAGCACGCAGTTCGTTCAGCCAGTCGATGTTGTAGTACAGCACTTCCATCGAACGGTTGGGGGGGAAGCCCAAGCGCACGCCGCCATATTGGGGGAACACGTCGGCATTGTAGAAGCCTTCGAAGAAGTCGGCTTGTTCTTCCGCGCTCAAGCCCCATTTCGGGCTATTGACAAGGTCGTTAATGTCGACCAAGCCACCGAGCAGGTAGTAAAGCGCGGCTTGGTTGCCGTAGGCTACCACCAGCTCAGGCAGTTGCTCGGCGACGTTGCCACCCGCACCCAAAATCGTCGTCATCTTGTTGTAGATGTCGTCGTAGCTGCCCTCGTTGGTGGCAACCACCGTGATGCCATAGGGATTTGTGGCGTTGAATTCCTCCACAATCTTCAGCAGCTGTTCTTCACGCTGTCTTGTGTGTTGATGCCAGAAACGCACCGTCTGACCGCTGGGGTCAACGTTTTCGTAGCGGTCGCTCTGTGCCATCACGCCGAAGCTCATGACACCCAACGCAAACACTAGCAGTAACGCAAGTTTCTTGAACAACATGGTATGGCTTCCTCCAAAGATTAAACAAAAAGTTGTAAACAGCCCCATAGTTGTGAGGCTGGTATACACGAACTAGCCTTTCAAGCCTGTTGTGGCAATGCCCTGCGTGAAGGTCTTTTGCGTCAAGAAGTAAATCACCAGCACGGGCAAAATGGCGATAAGTGCGCCCGCCATCAACAGGTGCAGGTCTGTGCCTGCCTCGCTTCTAAACTGGTACAAGCCGACCGTTATCGGACGCAGGTCAGGCGTGGTCGTCACAATCAGCGGCCACAAGAAGGCATTCCACGAGCCGATAAACGTGAGCAAAATGACCGTTAGAATGGGCGCGCTGCTGATGGGCAGCACAATCTGCAGCAAGAAACGCATATGTCCCGCGCCATCGATGCGCGCCGCGTCAAACAGCTCTTCAGGAATTTGCGCGAAAAACTGGCGCAGCAAGAAAATGGCGAACGCACTGCCCATGAACGGCACAGTCAACGCGGGCAGCGTGTTAATCCACGAGTTGCCCATCTGCCAGCTGAAGAACGGTGGCGCGTTGGTGATGATGGGCAGCGGGAAGATGCCGCCGGTCACAATCAAGTAGTTGGGGATGAGCGTTACAGCTTCGGGGATGGTCAGCGTCAAAAGCATGGCCGTAAAAGCGAAGTCGCGCCCCCAGAACTTAATGCGCGCAAAGCCATATGCCGCTAGCACCGAGACCACCACCACGCCTGCGATGGTGATGCCGGCAATCATCGCGCTGTTCATGAAGTATTGGCTGAATTTCGCCGCGTTCCACGCTTGGATGTAGTTTTCCCACTGCGGCACGGCGGGGATTAAGCGGCGCACCTGTGTCTCGCCGAGCGTCATCAGCGAGTTCGACACCATCCAGAAAAACGGCATAAACGCCAACGTTCCCAAGCTGATGAGAATGCCATAGGTGAACAGCTTGCCGAGCCAGCGCGCGATGGAGAAGCCTTGCGGATGTGGTGCGGTCGCCACATCGCGCGCCTGTGCGCGCGGCAGCGCGGTTTGTTGAGCCATCACGTTATCAACCATAGAACACCTTCTTTTCAAACAGGCTGCGCTGAACTTGGGTGAGCGTGATAACAATCACCATCAGCACAATGGCTTGCGCGGCTGCCTCGCCCCAACGGTTCTGCTCGCGGAAGGTGTCGAAGATGACCAAAGCCGCTGTGTCGAGCGTGCCTTGTGTGGCGGGTGTGCGCATGATAAAGAGCGTGTTGAACGCCGTAAACGTGCCGATAAAGCCTAAGATAGACAGGTAAAACGTCACAGGCGAAATCATCGGGAAGGTGATATAGCGGAACAAGTGCCACTCGTTCGCGCCGTCTACTTTAGCCGCCTCGTACAAATCTTGTGGGATATTGCCCAAACCCGCCAAGAAAATCACCGTGTTATAGCCTGTGTACGTCCAAATACCTTGCACAATCACACAGACCAACGCCATGCTGGGACCCGCCAAGAAGCCCTCGAGGTTTAGCCCAAACATGACATTGAGGAAAGGACGCGGCTCCGAGAGCCAACGCTGGATAGGCAAGCCCAACGCCGCCATAAACTGGTTCATCAGCGAGGTGTCGCGCCCGCTAAAAATCGCGCCAAACACCAGCGCAATGGCCACTGTCGGCGTGATATAAGGCAAGAAAAAAATCATGCGGAAGAACGACTTGCCGCGTATTTTGCCAAACAGCAAGTACGCTAGCAGCAAGCCCAACGCCAGCTGGATGGGGATGCTGCCGAAGGCATAGTAAAACGTGATTTGCAAGCCGATTAAAAAGTCACGGTCGCGCGGACGCAGGGCGTTGGTCATGATGTTATAGCCATCAGAGATAATCGCAAACGCCACTGCCATGACCGCTAGCGTCGCTGCCGCGCGCGCCACAAACGCCCACAGCTCTTCGCGCTCTTTGAGAAAACGTTCCCAAACGAAGTACGCGCCGAGCAGCACGGCAAAACCCAGCGCGAACAAGCCAAAGCCCCACCAATCGCCGATGATGTTGTCGGTATACGCGGAAAGGCAGCCGCCGATAAAGCGCACCAAGTCCTCCGCGCCGGCAATGTCACCGTCAAAATTGCGCTCGCACAAAAACGCGCCCCTGCGGATACGCCAATCGTGCAAGCTCATGTAAACAGCGTAAGCAATCGGGAACAACCCATAAATGAAAATAAGGGTCACGGCGGGCGTGATAAATGCCCAACCTGCAATGGTGTCTCGCGCTGTGTTTGGGCTTATTTGCCACCACGCACGCTTACGTTGTGTTGCGCTGTTGAGCGTAACTCTTGCCATAATTATCCCTTTAATGACACCGATACCACAATAACGTAGGTTGTTTATCAATGATAGCCCGGTTGCTTTAAGAAGTTGTTAAGCAGTCAGCGGGTTTTTGCCTTCTGTAAGTAGACCTCACAAAACACATCGTTAGCCGCCATACCACAGCCCAAAACACACACAACGGCAAATTGCTCACCAATTCGGCTTGTGCTTTTTGTACTTGGGTGTCCAATTAAAGTACTTATTTACCCACACAAAGGGTGTTCAGCTATGAAGCGGTTCGTCGCTGTAGGCATGTTGTTGCTGTTCGCGCTGGGCGGGCTTGTCAGCGCACAATTCCTAGAGGAAAACGAGATGACCATGCGCGGCATCTCGTTTAACCTACCGTCTAATTTGCTGCTGACCATTCAAAGCGGTGAGCTGCTCATTGCGCTCGACGCTGCCAGCCTTGCAACGTACGTCAAACGCGAGGACGTGCAAGAAGGCTTCGTGGTCTCGATTGCCTTCCCCGAAGAGCTAGACCAAATTGGGCTAGCATCCACCACCCCACCCAAAGATGTCATCACCCAATTTAAGACACTGCTAGGCGCGACAGCAGATGTTGAGGCTTATGACACGTCATACGGACCGTTCCCAAGCCGCGAAGCGTTCGCGGTGATTTGGACGGATTCGCGCATCATTGCGTTTAATCTTGACGGTGTAACGGTTGCCTTCCGCGTAGCGGGTCAATTTGACAGGTTCAAAGACAGTGTCAATCACCTCATCGCCAGCATGAAGCGCGCCGCGCCCGCAAGCGGCGCAGCCGCTTCACCCGCGCCCGCCGGCGAAGAACTACGCCAATGGGCTGCCCGCGCCAACGCCACCAGCCAATACGGCAGCGGCAGCTGGAGCGCAATGCAGGCAACCGGCGCGCCTAATGTCGGTCGCTGCGGCGATGATGGCAGCGCGTGGGCATCATCAAGCAGCAGCGGGAAAGACTCGCTTACGTTGATTTACGAAACGGCGGTGTTTGCCCGCGAAATTCACATCTTCCAAACTTACAACCCCGGCGCGATTACCAGCGTGGTCGTGATGAACAGCCGCACGGGCTTTCGTCAAGAGCTGCCCGACAGTGCTGACCCCGTAGGGAACACACGTTGCCCGGGCGTGTTTGTGGTGAAGGTAGGCGACCTAAGCGAGCCTGTTGACACGGTGACCATCAATCTCGACCAGACGCTGACCAGCAGTTGGAACGAGATTGACGCGGTCGAGCTCGTTGGCGTGAAGCCCTAACCTCTAGCCAATTTGTCCAAAGCCGCACACAGGACGCGGACTTCCGCGCCTTGTGTGTTTTGTGCCGAGCTAGTCGCCGCTATTTTCCGTGAGCAGCTTTTGCCAGTCAATTTGTCCGTTCACGGTATAGTTATTTAAGACAGTTTGTACTAGTTTGTTGATAATTTGGTCACGAATTAACTGAAATGCATGGTTCTTTTCACGCGCTTGATGCCCAATCGGCTGCACTATGTCGACATACAAGTTAGCATCATCGCTGATGAACGCCCAAAACTGCTGACCTATAAGCGTCGTGAACAACTCGTTAGGCGGCGTGCGCCGTTTGCCGTAAGCTATCCCCAACACAGCTTGAAACGCAGCGTACTGCGCTGCTATTTCTGCGCGTGCTTTTTCAAAATTGGCGCGTAGGCGACGCTGTTGGTCTGCGTTGCCCCAATGTGGTCCGGATTTAACTTGCAACACCACGCAAACCCCATCACGTAAGAACACACTGTCTATGCCAGCAAACGCATGTGGCAGCATCTCACACGTTTGTGCAACAACAAACAACGCGAGCTTTTCGATAAAATGCCCAAAGTGCTCCTCCTCAGAAGCAGACAAATAGCCTTCTACGTAGTATGCTACAAGCTCATGCGCTAATGTAACGTTCTTAGCGCGTGCCAAGTAAGGATTTTTGCGCCTTACCAATGCTTTGATGTCCAGCGACTGCAGCGACTGCAGCCTTGCAGCGTGAAACGTTTCAATCTCGTGCTCAACAAAATCATACAGAGCCAGCATGTCAAGCGGTTTCATAGGAGTCGCTTCTGCGCGCTTTCCACGTTTGCGCATGCCAACGCATAGTAATCAGGGTGCAGCTCAATGCCGACATAGTGCCGCCCTAATGCCTGTGCAGCTTGTGCTGTTGTGCCGCTGCCCAAAAAGGGGTCTAAGACCACATCGCCTTCTTGTGTAAATAGCCTGATAAACCACTCCGGCAGTGCGCGCGGAAAAGCGGCACTGTGTCCTGTGTTGCTCGTCTCTGTGGCGAGGTGCAGCACATTCGTCGGATACGCCTTATCGCGCCCGACCCATGCCGACACATTCTTACCAAAGCCGCTGCCCACCTTAGACTCATCGCGCACTTTGTCGACTTCGCTCAAACGTGCCAAGCGCGACTTTGCCCAGTCGCCCATAGGCACCATCACCGCCTCTTGATACATGGCGAATCGTCTAGCCTTGTTAAATTGAAGGCAGCGTTCCCACGCATCCCGAAAGCGATTTGACCACTTGCCGGGGTAGCAGTTCTTTTTGTGCCAAATAAACTCTTCCGTCCAAAGCCAACCTTGCTGACGCATGGCGAGAATTAACTCAAGCACGTAGGTATGGCGTTCACCGTTTACAACTTTTTCTTTGATGTTGAGGATAAACGTGCCGCTAGGCTTGAGAACGCGCAAAAGCTGCGCACTAATCGGCAAAAACCACGCCACATAGTCATCAGGATGCACGCCACCGTAGGTTGCTTTGCGACTGTCGGCATACGGTGGCGAGGTCACAACAAGGTC
This sequence comes from uncultured Anaerolineae bacterium, assembly GCA_938022205.1. Taxonomy (GTDB): domain Bacteria; phylum Chloroflexota; class Anaerolineae; order Aggregatilineales; family Phototrophicaceae; genus JANWYT01. The sequence continues at coordinate 323,612 of CALIEB010000001.1, forward strand.
TATGCTGTTATCAGGCAGTGTGGGCAAAACATCAAGGCAGTCGCCCAAGAACAACCTGTCTTTGTAGTCCATGCTCGCTCCAAAGCTGTGTTTTCCCTATTCTAAAACGGGAACAGCACGGGGACAAGCAGCACCGTCACGGCGAAGCTCAGGGCAACGAGCGGCAAGCCTGCCCGTGCATAGTCCACAAAGCGATAGTTGCCCGCCGCCATCACCAGCGTGTTAACCGGCGAGGCAATCGGCGTGGCGAATGCCATCGAAGCCGCCAGCGCAATGGTCATCACCAACGCTTGCGGCTGGATGCCCAAGTTCTGCGCAATAGCGAACGCCACCGGCACAAGAATGACGCTAGTGGCGGTGTTCGAAAGCACTTGCGTGAGCGTCGACGTGAGCAAGAACATGACCGCCATCACCACCAGCGGGCTTGCGTTGCCAAACGTTGCGGCGATGAACTGTGCGACCTCGTTCACCACGCCGGTCTTGACCAACGCCGTGCTAAGCGGAATCATGCCACCAATCAAGAAAACGCTGCGCCAGTCAATCGCTTGGTAGGCTTCGTCCATCGTCAAGCAGCGCGTCAGCACGATAAGCAGGCTTGCCAACAGCGCGGCGGTGACCGGCTCAAGCAGCTGTGTGACCAACAGTGCCAGCATGCCTAAGAGAATGGCAAGCGTTAGCGGAGCTTTGGCGTGGGCAAAGAAGCGCGACTGCACCGCTTCGGGGCTTATCAGCACGAGGTCGTGCGCGTGCTTTTTGGGAATGTCGACAATATGGCTGTACTTGCCCTGCACCAACAACACGTCGCCGAATGCCAGCGGCACGTTGTGCAGCGGCGGCGCAACGTTGCCCGAAGCGCGGCGAATGTCCAGCACGAACAAGCAGTAGGTATCGGCGAAGCGCAGCTCTTCAAGCGTCTTACCAATCAGGCGCGAGTGCGGTGACACAATCAGCTCGGCGATGCCGTATTCCGCGCTAATGACCGCGCTGGGGTCGGCGGACGTGTGCGGCAGCAGCGCAAGGCTATTCTCGGCGATGACTTGATGGACGGCGCGCTCTTCACCTTTGACCAGCAAAATATCGCCTGCCATGAGCTGAGTTTTGGCGTTGGGGCGGATTATCGCGCCTTCGCGGCTGATTTCCACGACGGTCACGCCGAACGTACCAAGCTGCGCCTCAAGCAGCGTCTTGCCACTCAGCGGCGAGCTTTTGCGCACGTGCAAACGAAACACACGGTCTTGCAGCTGGTAGTCTTCGAGCAGTGCCTCCATCGGCACAGCATCACTTTCTTCGCTGGGCAGCGCGGCGGGCAAGATGCGCTTGCCCAACAGCACGAAATACAGCACGCCCACCGCCACTAACGCGCTGCCAATCGGCAGGAAGTCAAAGAAGGCAAAGCCACGCATGCCGTTGGTTTCGAGGATGCTACTGGCAACGAGGTTGGGCGGCGTGCCGATAAGCGTCATCGCGCCGCCTAGCGAGGAAGCAAACGCCAGCGGAATGAGCAGCTGTGACGCTGGCACCTTGAGCTGCTTGGCAATCAGCAGCACCGCAGGCAAGAATACCGCCACCGTGCCGGTGTTGCTGATAAAGCCGGACATGGCTGCAATCGCCACCATCAGCACGATGAGCAAGCGACGTTCATCCTTGCCCGCCAACGCCAAGATGCGGTCGCTGATGCGTGAGGCAAGCCCTGTCTTGAACACCGCGCCGCCAACAATGAACAGCGCGACAATCAGCCAAACGACCGTGCTAGAAAAGCCGCTCAAGGCTTCGGCGGGCGTGAGAATGCCCGTCAACGCCAACATTACAATCACGCCGAAGGCGACAACATCGACGCGAAGCCACTCGGAAATGAACAAGAAAATCGCCCCAAACAGAATAATCAGCGTTACCCATGCTTCTGGCATCGTAAACCCCTCATGGATTGGCACACCACGCTTATCATACGTCGAGATGACGCTGCGCATAAGCACGCTTTGTTCGTGATAAATGTCACAAACGCCAGCCGTGACGGTCACACGCTACGCCCAAGCAACGCCATACATCACGCCCAATTTGTGCTAAAATGGGGGCGGCACTCGGTCTAAGGAGAAGTTAACGCCATGCTGCTAAAGGATTTGCGCCCACCGTTGTTCCTGTTGGTGGTGATTGGGGTGATTGCGGGTGTTGCTTTCTTTATCTACGACAATGCCCAGCAAAGCGCACCTGACGCGCTGCCCACGCTTGCGCCCAGCCCTGTTGCCAACGAGATACAGCCGCTGAGCGTCGCCAGCGCGCCCGAAGCACCACGCACCGACCCCAATCGCGCTGTTGTCAACATCCAGCCCAACACGCGCCTGTTTGTGCCGTCGCTGAACATCAACGCGCCCATCGTTCACGTGTTTCTTTCACAGGGGACATGGGACATCAGCTTGCTTGGCAACAACGTGGGACATTTGCAAGGCACAGGCTGGATTGACGGCAGCGCGGGCAAGAACATCGTGCTTTCCGGGCACGTTGAGCTTTCCGACGGTCGCAAGGGCATTTTTGCCGGCATCGACAACATCGAAGTTGGCGCGTTGGTCGCCATCCAAACGGACACAGAGACGTGGCTTTACACTGTGCGTGAGATCAGCAAAACCACCGCCGACGACTTGCGCCCGCTCTACCCCAGCGAGAACGAGCGTATCACGCTGATTACCTGCGGGGCGTATGACTTCTTCAGCAACGAGTACAAAGAGCGCATCATCGTCGTGGCGGAGCGCATTGGCTAATGCCGCGAACCCATAAGCCCCCTGCACTAGCAAGGGGCTTATGGTGACGTGAGAAGTTAAGTTAAGGTTAGCCGCAGCCGCCGCCTGTGCCGCCGCGTTTGGCTTGCAGCTCTACCTTTTTCGTGAACTCAAACGTGTAGTTCGCCGGGTTAGGCGCAGCGAAAGGATGGCGCGACCCTAATGCCGCTGGGAAGAAAAATCCAAGCTGCTCGTCTTGGCGATTGGCGATGCGCGACGCTGCCAAGAAGTCCTCTTCGGCAAACGTCTCAATCCAAGCGTTAATGCCGCCCGCCAAAATGTAGAGGTTCTGCACGTTCTCAGCGGTCAGTACCTTCCATGCTTCCGTCGCCAGCGTCTCGTCGTTGCTCATCAGGATGAACACCGTGTTGTCCGGCTGATTTTGCAGCACGCTGCGCTCGTCCAGCAGCCGCTCAAACGGCACGTTGCGCGCGTCACGCAAGTGGAAAGCGTTAAAGTCGCTCTCCTTGCGCACGTCAATCATGTAAACAATCAAGCGACGGTTTTGCAGCAGCTGCAGCATTTCGCCTATTTCCACTTGAATTTTGCGCTCGGTGATGAGCGACTCTTTCTCGGCACGCATCTGCTCCCAACGCTGGGCGTTGGTGGGCTGCCCAATTAGCATCACCGCGCCGCTCAACAGCACCAAGCCGCCGGCGATGGCAAAACGCCACTTTGGCTCTGCTTGCTCTTTCTTGCCGATGGCTTTTTCTGCCCATTCTGCCGCCGCAAACGCCAGCAGTGCCATGATGACAATCGCAAAGACCACCACTCCCGTCTCAACGCCGAACAGCTCAGGCAGCGTGAACCGCCCCATGTAGGTGGAGTGCCAAAACTGCTCGAAAAGTCCTACCGTCTCGCCAAAGGCGAAGATGCCAAACAGCGCGCCGAGTAGAAAGACAATGCCGTCAATCTTAAGCGTCACTGCCGACACGAGCGAAGTCCCCGGGCAGAAGCCGCCCAAGATAAAGCCAACGCCCATCAGCAAGCCACCAACGATGCCCGGCACCATGTACGTGGGGTTGACCCACAGCAAGTTATAGTCCAAGATGCCGAGCGCGCTGGTCAAAAATATCAGCGTCATGGCAACGACAATCGCGCCGAACATGACCTTTAACACCGCCAAGTCTTTGAAGTAAAACTGTGCGGCTAAGCGCGTTGACTTGGCGAAGCCCGAAATTTCTAGCACAAAGCCAAAGGCAAAGCCAATGACAAGATAGAGCAAGAACGTGCCTAAGTCGCCAAACGTCTGCTCAACAGGAAGTGGGAATGACATGGCAAGCCTCCTAGTTCCACAAGCGGCGCACGAAGTACGCCAGCATATACGCAGCGGCGAATATTGCTAGCATAAACGCCCAGCTGCCGACCGAAAGCACTGCGCCGCCCGACAACGCTTGCCCTGAGGTACAGCCGCGTGCCAGGCGTGCGCCGTAGCCCATCAGCGTGCCGCCGATGAACGCGAAGATGAGGCGGGTGCGTGCCGAGATGTTCGGACCTTTGTTCAGCTCCCATTTGACGCGACCGTTGAGCCAGCCCGACACGAAGCCGCCCAACAGCACGCCCACCGTCAAGAACACCACCCAGTTATCCAGCGGGTTTTTGTCGCCACCTGCCATGTCAAGCAGGTACGGCACGCGGTTGACGTGTTCAGGCACAAGAGCGTCCTGCAAGAAGACGATGATGCGGTTCATGCCGCCCGACGCGCCCAAGCCGTTGCCCGTCAAGAAGAACGTCGCAAACAGCACCAGCCCGAGCAGGAAGCCGCCCATATAAGCATTGACATAGGGTCTTTCGACACGGCGCGCAGCGGTGCGTGCCTGCGTTTGCGCGCCGTCCTGCGCGGTAGGGGATAACACAGCCATGTTAGTTTCCTTTCGTCTCGCTGCTTTCGAGGTCATCCCAGCCTGTGAGCATGGCTTTAATGCCTGCCAGTGGGGTATGCCCAGAAGTGGTCGTCAAGTAAACGTGCGCCACGATGAAGGTGGCAAACAGCCAAGCAATCAGCGCGTGCAGCGGGGCGAGGAAGCCCAAGCCACCCAGAGCCGCCGTCACGTCGGGCAGCTCTTGTGCGCCCCACATCAGCGCGCCTGTGATGATTTGCGCGGGCAGCAGCACGTTGAGAATCACTAAATACGTGATTTGCTGCAGGGGATTCATCTTGTGGCGCGGGTCTTTTTCGAACGGATGCGGTTCGCCCTTGAAGATGCCTCTGAGATAGTACTTCGCTTGTGCAAAGGCTTGGTCGAAGAAGCCGTAAGGACGCGGCAAGAACTGGCGAATTTCGCCGCTGACGAAATGATAGAAGGCGGATAGCGCGGCGTTAATGACCAGCACCACTGCCAAGATGTTGTGCAGCACCACCATCGCCCTGAAGTCAAACAAGCTGAAGGTGTTGGGGCGATGAATGACCAGCCCCGTGAAGAGCAAGCCGAAAATCGCCAGCGTCTGCAGCCAGTGCCACTGCCGCTCATAGACGCTGTACATGTAGGCGCGGCGCATGTTGCCCGTGTAATGGCGTATGCCGCGCCGTGCTTGTAGGTAACGCAGCCCGCCATGCACGCTCACGACACCCAGCACGCCAAAGAACGCTAGCATGCCCAGCCCATTTGCCCAGTCCGCGCTATTGTGTCCCAAGATATACAGGTTCGTTGGCATCGCGGCGGTGTTGGGTTGATAGAGAAGCGTGCCGTTCTCGTGCTGCACCAGCGTGCCGTTCAGTGACGTGCTGACGAACTGCGGGGTAACCCCGCCCGTTGTGCTGTTCGCCAGCGTAAACGCCGCGTTCAAACGAGAGTCCTCGCTGTGGCACGTGTTGCAATCGCGGGTTGACCATGCGCCGCTAGTGACGTTGTGGTGGATGGGATAAGGAATGACCTCGCCGACAATGCGCGGGTTGTCCGCGCCAAGAGCCGCCAGCCGCTGCGCCATAAACGCCGCCGCGTCGGCATCGCCTAAGCGCACCTCGTCGACGCTCAACGCGCCGTCGCCGTTGGCATCAAAGCGCGCTAGCACCTCCGCCGCGTAGGTTTCACCGTCAAACCAGGCTTTGGCAAGCGTGTCCAGCGGCACAGGCAACCCGTCCTCGCCATGCACCCAGTACCACGCCGTGACGACGTTATAGGGGCTGAGGCGCACGCCGTCGCTGTCTTGCTGGGGCAGCAGCAGCGGCGTAAAGCCAGTAATCAGCTTGGGGTCGCTGTCGCTCATGCCGCGAAAAGTCATCAGTGGCGTGTGTGCATCTTGCAACGTCGTCCAGTCCACGCTTTGCAGCGCGGGCGCATAGAGCTGCGGCACATGGCACGTCTCACACGCTAGCGTTGCAAGGTGTCGCTTGGTATAAGGCAGCCAAGTGTGCGTGGATTCCGCATCGTGACAAGAGGCACAGGTGCGCTCGGCACCGCCAAACATGGTTTGCGTTTGCGCGCCCGAGTTGGCAAACTCGTGCAGCGGGCGGCGCAAATATTCGCCGAAGTCCATGCGACGCGGGTCAAACACCAGGTGGTCGGGGCGTGTAATCGCCGCTTCGGTAAAATATACAGGGTTGTTCAGCGCGTAGTGACAGTTGGTACAGCCAACAACGCGCTCGGCATGAATGTCAAACGACCGCCGCAGCGTGCTTTTGTTCGCAACGTTCACGCCGCTGTTGGCGATACGCTGGCTGGCGAACACCTGCCCTGTGGTCAAGGTCTTCCACGCCGACAAGTCCGACGTGAGCATGTCGGTCGTTAGCACGAGCGGTCTGTCGGTTTGCGTGTGAGCAATGCCATGACACTGCGCGCAGTTCATATCGGCGGGGTCTTGCACACGTATCACATCGGAGCGCACCGTGCCATCGTCATTAAACGCGCTCGCCTGCCAAACCCACGCGCCGTTCTCGCGAGCAACGATGCCCGCCGCGCTCAAGGTTGCGCTGTTGACCCACGCCAGCTCCCCCGCCGCCAGCGTTGACAAGCGGCTGGCGTTGTCAGGCTGCGCCATGTGACAGATAAAACAGTTCATCTCGCCATTGGTACTCATTGCCTCGCTGTGCGCGTCCTGCGCCGGCAGCTTGCTATAAGTTATCGGATTCCAGCGCGCTAGCTCGGGGGTAACGCTTTGGCGTTCGCCGGCAAGCTGTGAGCTTTCCGCGCTAAAGCTAACGGCGGCGTGGCTGCTGTTGTTGGCGATAAACGCCGTGTCATGGCAAGTGCCACAGGTCAGGCTCGTCGAGACGGGCGCGCCCGTCTCCAGCACGTTCTTGCCTTCCGCGTCCAAAAGCGGAAAGGTCGGGTGAATGCGCGTGAAGATCTGTGCATCCACGCGCCCTTGTGCGTTAAGCAGCAGCACGCCCGTAAAAAGCGACAGCGCGCCTACAAGACTCAACACATAAGCTGCTATGGAGATAAAGCGTCGTTGCGAAGTCATCGTTACGTTCTCCTCATCGCGCCTAGCGGCGGCGACCACCCCAGACAATGGGGTCACCATAATAGCCCAATGCTTGCCAATCCATGCGCCCGTTAGGACTATGGCACTCTGTACATTGCAGTGCGCGCTCGGCTGGCTGCACCATGTGCGTGGTGGGCCAATACATCAACGTATCGGCAAAGCCATACTCGCCACTGTAGGGCATGCCCGCTGCCTGTGCGCCTAGACGCAGCGCAGAATCCCAATCTAGCGTCGTCCAATACCCATCTTTGCCCACAAGTTGCGGCTGCAAGAGGATGTTATAGACTTTGTCGTAAGGCTGTCTGCCGTAGTGGAGCTTGAACGGGAAAATCAGCGCGTTCGGGTCGTCAATACTGCCCAACGGCGGGTCTAGAACGGTAATCGTGTTGGGGTCGATGATGTCGCCAATCAGATAGTTCGCTGACACGCCGTTGTACCACGTGTACGTCGGGATAAGCTCTGCCTCGTAGACAAAGCTGCCCTTGATGCGCAGGTAGCTATGCACGTCTTCTTCACGGGTTTCATCGCCGGCTTGCGACCAATCCCAGACGGTCTTGGTGGCATCGCGCAAAGCCATCGCTGGAATATGGCAGGTCTGGCAGGCAACGGTGTCGACGTGCGCGTTGATGCGCGCGTCCTCATGCAAGCCTTTGGTGTGGCAGTCGGTGCAAGCGACTTGGTTGTCGTTGGTCGGACTAGTAGCCATCGAGCGTCCGGCAATGTTGTGGTCAGTAGTGCGGTGGCAGTCTGTACATAAGAAGTCATAGCGTCCCATGTGGACATCAATGTTCTCTGACGGGAAGTACATGCTCTCGTCAAGGTCGCCATGCTTCACGGCATTACCACCGCCGCCATTAAAGTGACACGAACCGCAGTTCTCACGGGTAGGAATGCCCACGCTCTGCGCGGCGAGCAGCAGGTCAACCTCTGGCTTAGGAATGCCAGCGGGACCCTTAACGTATTGGCGGCTCTGGTCATGACAAACCAAACAGTCGACATTGCTCAAGTCATTGAGGTCGTAGCTTGCGTCTTTCCAGCCGTAGCCAATATGACAACGTGTGCAGCCCGTCCAGTTAGACTGCACGCCAAGACAGAAGTTGTTCAGCATATTAGCCTTGCCGTAAGAAACGGGTTCATTGCGCCAAGGGACTTCGACCTCTGCGCTGCGCCACAGCCAATGCGAGGTCAGCGAAATTTGGTGCGCAGCGTCTTCATGGCAGGCAAGGCACGCTGCCGTCACTTCCTGCCCTGTCTCAAAGGGACCTGTGATAAGATTGGTGTGGTCGGTGTGAATAGGATGGACAGGCATGTTCGCGCGGGGATTATCGACAACGCGCTGCGGCGTGCTGTTGTTGTTAAGCACCAGCGCGGCCAAGCCTACACCCACCATCACCAGACCCAACCCTAAAAACACAAAGATGGTTTTCAGTGAAGCGGTTGTTTCTGTTCGAGTCATGGTGATTGCTCCAATATGATGTGTACACTTACGCCCTGCTTGCCCAAGCAAGCAGCGGAAAACAGTCCCCTCTATCCTTAGTATCCCATGAGAAGCGATTTATTATAGAGTGATAAAAGTCATATCCACTATAAAAAAAGCACCTGCTAGGTATAAGCAGGTGCTTTTAATTTAGAGGGTGTTATGGCGCGCTAAGGCTTGGGCTGTCGCCGTTGAGAGCGCAGCCAGCCCGCCACGCCCACGACTATCGCCAGCCCCATCACCGCCAGCAGTACCAGCAGCGGCGTGCGCCACGCGGGCGTTTCGCCCGTATCCGGCAAGCGCGAGACAAAGAAGACCGTCGCCTCTGCCTTCACGTGGTCGTAGGGCTTTTCTAGGGTGGCGATGTTGGTAAGCGCGTTAGCTTTCGCCGCTTTGGGGTCAAGCACCGTGCTAATGGTCAACGTCACCACTTCCAGCGGGGACATGTCACCCAAAGCCAGCGTTACGGTTTGCCCGCTGACCGTTGGCGTGCCGCGCGACGCGCTCACGCTCTTGATGATGAGCTGCGCGGGCAGCGTGTCGGAGACGGTCACGTTCGGCACAATCGCGTTGTTGGGGTTCAAAATCGTGACTTCCCACGTGATGACCTCGCCGGGCAGTGCCAGCGACGGGTTAACGCGCTTGACGATAGCCGGATCTTGCAGCAAGATGCCCAGCCCTTGCGCATCATCCGCCCCAGCAATGGCGACGTTGCCAGTGGTCGTGGCGGTTTGTGGGTTGCCGCCGGATGTCTGAATGGTGGCAGTGTTCGTGTAGGTACCCGGTCCCGGCACAATCACGTCAAAGGAGATTTCGACGCGGTTGGGGTTGCCGGGTGCCGCATCGCCGATGAAGCCCGTCCACGTCACCGTGTTCGTGCCGATATCGTACCCGCAGGTGTTGGTCACAGTCGTGCCAAACGCCGTGCAGACCAAGTTGCCGTTAAAGGTTTGTCCCGCTTGGATGGGGTCGGTAATTGTCGCCGGCGCGCCCAAGCCCGTGCTGAACCAGACCTGCGTCCAGCGGATAATATTGCCGCCTAGCACCTGCCCAACCTTCTGCCCAAACGGTGGGTCGAAGATAATCGCGTCGGAGTCGCTGCCCAGTGTCGCGGGAATGGTGTTAGCGGTTGCCGTGTTGACAATAGGCGCGTCGGCGTTGGTCGCCGTTGGGCTGACGCGCACGCGCAAGGTGAAGCGCACGCCCGTGTAGGTCGGCAGGTCAACCAGTTGGTCAATAATGCCCACCCCGTTAGCGGTCGGCGCGTTGATGCCCGCCACGCAGCTCGGCACGCCCGAAGGCGGCGCAGGCGGGGTCGGCGTGATGATGAAGGTCTGGCACGTCCACGTCGCCGAGCCAGGCACCAGCGCGTTGGCGGTGTTGAGCGCGAAGATGTCGTCAAAGATGCGGACGGCATTCAGCGGCGCGCCGCTGTTCGCCACGGTAATTTCATATTCTGTGAACGCGCCCGCGACAACAGCGTTCACCCCGTTAGACTTGGTAATTGCCAAGCCCGGCGGCACAACTTGCGTCACGCGGTAGTCCTCAACCTCGCCGTTGCTGACCGCTCCGAGCGGGCTGGGGTCGTTGTTGGCGGGGTTACCGCTGGTGAAGAGCGCGGTGTCGGTCGTCAAACGGAAGCGCGCGTAAGTCTGTCCACCCGTCGTGATGTCCGCGTCGTTCGGCACGTAGAAGGTCAGGTTGACGAACTGCGCCGTTGGGCTGCTGGGGATAACCGCGTACAGGTTTTCGCCCGCGTCGCGCACGCCGTTGCTGTTGGTGTCAAACCACGCCGCTTCGGTCAGCTCAAACTGCCCGTTGCCGCTGAAGTCCACCCAACCCGCCAGATAGGCAGGCTGCCCAGTGTTGTTGAACACCTTGACAAGCACCGTTTGCGGGGTGTTCGCCACGAAGCGCGGAATCACCAAGCTGTCTTCGTCGTCGGGCGTGCCGTTGGTGTCATCGCCATACGCGTCACCGCTCGGCTGTCCGTTAGGTTCAGCATCCACCACACTGCCCATAAAGAGCGTGCTGATGATGCCATGACGCGGACCGTTGGTCGCCAGCGTCGTGCCGTAGCTGTCGGGGTTGTCGCCCCAGTCAAAGCTGCGCACAAAGCCAAAGTCTACGGTGAGATTGCTATCGTTATCGGGGAGGGGGTTGCCATTGCTGTCCAAGCCGCGTCCCAAGCCACCTTCGTCTTCACCCACAGGCATCGCGCCGGGGGTCAACGTAATCATCGGGCTACGCACGCCGGTCGAGGCAGGCGACACAGGGTCATTGCCGTTGTCAAGCGCGTCAACAACGTTGGGCTGCAGGACTTGTCCGGTGCTGCTCAAGTGACCCAGCAGCACGCCCGTGCCGCTGAAATTGCTAGCAGGCAGCACGACAACGTAGCGACCGGGCGGCAAGTTATCGAACAGGTAGTAACCGCCCTCGTCGACCGCTGGCGTGCCGGGGTTGTCGTTGGTGGTCGTCGTTGTGCGGATGGGCGAACCGACGGGATTACCGCCAGCATCCGCCGCAAAGAGCTGCACCGTCACGCCGCCAATGCCACGCTCACCGCCGTTCTGAATGCCGTCGTTCGCCATGCCGCCGCCTGCGCCATCGTCCAACCACACGCGGTTGCCGATGCTCATGACGGGCGCAACAAAGCCAAAGTCAATCGTCAAGTTGCTGTTCTTGTCTGCCTCGCCGTTGCGTCCGCGGAAGTTGGGACCGTGCGCAGGCGCGTTGCCGCTGAGGTCGGTTTCGCCGGTCGGCGCGGTGTTGTAGGTCAGCGTCACCAGACCGCTTGGCACGCCAAAGCCCACCAGCGGCGCAAGCCCGTTGTTGTTGCGGTCGACATTATCGGTGAAGTTCGGCGTGCTGACGACAAAGCCTTCAAGCGGCTGCCCAACGCCAAAGTTCGTGTCCGCCACCACGACGAAGTAGTTGCCTTCGGTCAAGTTGTCAAAGAGATAGTAGCCCAGCGCGTCGGTGGTAGTAGTCGCTACCAGCGTGTCCGCAACGTTGAGGGTGCTATCACCATCGTCGCGGTAGAGACGCACGGTCACGCCAGCAATGCCCACCTCGCCCGCGTCGCGCAAGCCGTTGTTGTAGTTCGCGCCCGTCCCGGTGTCAAACCAGACGTTGTTGCCGATGCTCAGCGGGCGATACAAGCCAAAGTCCACCGTGAGATTGCTGTTGGCATCCACGCCGCCCGCGCCCGTGCCTTCCGCGCCCAAGTCCGCCTCGCCGACTGGCTCATCGCCAAACGACAGCGTGATGGTGCGGCTGAGGATGCCGTTGCCCAAGTAGGGCTGCGGGTTGTCACGCCCGTAGTCTTCGCGGTCTAGGTCGTACGCACGCGGCACAACGGGGTCGGGGCTGCTGCCGTAGCCTTCCAGCGGCTGCCCAACGGCAAAGTTGCTCGCGTCGATGCCGACGATATAGCGACCCGGCGCGAGATTGTCGAACAGGTAGTAGCCGCTCTCGCCGCCGTTGCTGGTCGTCAGCGTCGTGGCGATAGCAGGACCGTCGGGAACGCCGTCGTTGTTGGTGTCACGGTAGAGGCTGACGCGCACGCCGTTCGGCACGCCGACCTCGTCGAGGTCATGCACGCCGTTGCGCGCGTTCGCGCCCGCGCCCTCGTCGAACCAGATGCGGTTGCCCAGACTGAGCGACGCGCCGACAAAGCCGAAGTCAATCGTTAGATTGCTGTTGTTGTCGGTCTCGCCGTTTTTCCCGCGACTGTTGGGACCGTGCGCAGCCGTGTTGCCGCTGAGGTCGGTCTCGCCGGTCGGGTTGGTGTTAACGCGCAGCTCCACGACGTTGCTGCGCACGCCGTCGACGCTGGGTGTGCCGGCGTTGATGCCGTTGTCGTTGCGGTCAACGTTGTCGGCGAACGTCGGCGTGCTGCTGTTCAAGCCGAGCAACGCGCCGCCCGCTTGGAAGTTCTCGGGCGCGACCAACACAATGTAGTTGTCCTCGCCCAAGCCATCAAAGAGATAGTAGCCGTTCGCGTCGGTGGTCGTCGTGCCGACCAAGCCCGCCGGCACGGGGATGCCGTCGTTGTTCACGTCGCGGTACAAGCGCACAATGACGTTGGGAACGCCCGCCTCTGCGCCGTTCTGGATGCCGTCGTTGCTCACGCCACCGCCCGCACCGTTGTCCAGCCACACGCGGTTGCCGATGCTCATCGGACGATACAAGCCGAAGTCGACCGTAAGGTCACTGTTGGCGTTGCTGCCACCCGCGCCCACGACCGGGCTGTCGGCGGGCAGTTCGTTTTGCGGAGCTTGGTTCGCCACCAAGTTCACGCTGTGCGAGAGCAAACCGTAGGTAGCATGGAGCGTGTCGATGCCGTTGTCGCGGCGGTCGTCGCGTGGGTCAACAGAGGGCGCGCTGTAATTGCCCGTGCTGCTGAGCAAGCCTTCCAGCGGTTGCGCCGCGCCAAAGTTGCTGTTGTCCAAGCCGACGATATAGCGACCGGGCGCGAGATTATCAAACAGGTAGTAGCCGCTCGCGTCGGTCAGCGTCGTGGCGATAGCGGGTCCGTCGGGGATGCCATTGTTGTCGACATCACGGTAGAGGCTGACGCGCACGTTCTGAATGCCGTTGCCGTTTTCGCTGAGGTCTTGCAAGCCGTTGTTGTTGGGGTCAAACCAGACGCGGTTGCCCAACGCCATCAGCTGCCCCGTGAAGCCAAAGTCAATCGTCAAGTTGCTGTTGCGGTCTTCTTCGCCGTGACGACCCGAGCCAAGCACAGGGTCAAGGTCGGTCTCGGGCGGCGTGCTGACAATTTCTGGCTCGTTGTCGAGAACAAGCGTCACGACCACGCTGCGCACCGGGTTCGTCCAATCTGCCGTGCCGATGCCGTTGTCGTTGTTATCCGTGCGCGTAATCGCTATGCCACTCACGGTGGCAGGCGGCGCGGCAGGGTCGATGTTGTCGACCGTGCTGCTCATGCCGTTTAGAGCAGGCTGGTTGGCGGGGATAATCACCACATAGCGACCGGGCGGCAAGTTATCAAACAGATAGTAGCCGTTCGCATCTGTCGTCGTCGTGTAAGGGGTCTTAACAGGCGGGATGCCCACCATGCCCGGTGTCACGTTACGCAGATAGGGCGCGTCAGGATCGTTGTCGCCGGTCGTCTCCACCCATAGCTCAAGCGTCACGCCCGCAATGCCCGGTTCGACCGCGTCGCGCACGCCGTCGCCATTGATGTCCAGCCACACGCGGTTGCCGATGCTCATCGGCTTGTAGAAGCCGAAGTCCACCGTCAGGTTGCTGTTGCTGTCAAGGCGGCGGTCGCCGCGATAGGTGTTCGTGCCGTCATCGTGCGCTGGGTTGTTGCTCGGGTCGACGGTATGTTCGTTAATCGGTTCGCTGTTCTTCGCCAGCGTAATCATCGGGCTGACCACGCCGCCCACTTCGGGCGTGGGCTTGGTCGGACCCAGCGGCTCGTTGGGATAGATGCCGTTGTCGTTGCGGTCGCCGTCTGCGTCGGTGGATTCGGTCGGCTGGCTGCTGTAGTAGTTCAACAGCGGACCGCCCGCGCGGAACATCAGCTCGTCAATCCACACGAAGTAGTTGCCCGCCTCAAGGTTGTCAAACAGGTAGTAGCCGTTCGCGTCGGTGGTCGTCGTGGCAACCAGCGTGTCGCTGCTGCGATTGAACGTGTTGTCGCCGTTGTCGCGATAAATACGAACAGCCACGTTCGGCACGCCCGCTTCGTCCGTACCAGTCGCCGACGTGGCGGCAGGATCCCACACGCCGTTGTTGTTCAGGTCGAACCACACGCGATTGCCCAGACTGAAGCGTGGTGCCAAGAAGCCGAAGTCAATCGTCAGGTCGCTGAAGTCATCCGTTTCACGATGCCGCCCACGACTGTTGGCACCGGTGGCATGCGGGTCGCTCAACAAGCTGCTGGTGTTGGGGCTAAGCTCGCCGCCAGCCACGTGTTCGGTGGTGGGTGCCCAGCCGGTCGCCAGCGGATTGCCACCCGCATCGCGCACCGTGACCGTAATCGGGTTGCTGACGATGCCGTGCGTGGCGGGATAGTTGGTGTTCACGCCATTGTCGTTGCGGTCAACACCGACGTTATCAAAGGTCGGGAAGCTGTTGTCATACGGCACGAGCGCGTTGCCTACGCCATCGCCACTTGGGCTGCCGACCACGAAGTTGTCGGGATGCACGCGCACGTAGTAGGTGGCGTTCTCTTCCTGCAGACCGTCAAACAGGTAGTAGCCGTTCGCGTCGGTGGTCGTCATGCGCACGCGCACAAGGTCGGTGGTGTTGAACGGGTTGCTTGGGCTGAAGACTGGCGGCACGCCCGCGCCCGTGTAACGCCACAGCTCAAGCGTCACGTTGGCGATGCCTTGATTAGGCTCATTGCCGTTCTGGATGCCGTCATTGTAGACACCGCCACCCGCGCCGTCGTCAATCCACACGCGATTGCCGATGCTCGAGGCGCGGTAGAAACCAAAGTCCACTGTCAGGTCGCTGTTGTCGTCGCGCTGCAGCTGGCGACCAATAAAGTCCTCGTAAGGCGCGCCGGGGTTGCCGTGTACAGGGTTGCCGCTGCGCACTTCGCTCGTAGGTTCGGCGCGCAAGGCAAGGTTAATCGCCACGCTGCGATAGCCGTACGCCGTGTCGAACTGGTCGATGCCGTTGTCGTCGAGGTCGGTTTGGTTGTCCGCGCCGTTGTACCCCGCCATGTTGTTGTTGCTGTTCGTCAGATTCTCCAGCACGCCGCCGGGCGCAAAGTTGCTGGGCGCAATCGCCACGATGTAGCTGCCCGGCAGCAAGCCGTCGAAGATGTAGTAGCCGTTCGCGTCGGTGGTTGTCGTGCGCAGCGGCGAGCCTGCGGCTTCCACTGGGTTGCCGCTCCCGTCCGCTGTGTAAAGGTTCACCACAACGTTGGCAATGCCCGGCTCGCTAGCTTCGCGCACCGCGTTGTTGTTGTAGTCGCGCCAGACGTGATTGCCCAAGCTCATGCGCTCGGGGAAGAAGCTGAAGTCAATCGTCAAGTCGCTGAAGTTGTCGCTCTCACGGTACCGCCCGCGACTGTTCGCGCCTGTTGCCGTGCTGTCGGCGAGGTTCTCGCTGGTGTTGGAGCTTAGCTCGCCGCCAACCACGTGTTCGGTGGTCGGTGCCCAGCCCATTGGGTTGGTGATAGGCGACACAAAGATGCGGTTGCTGACCACGCCGTTCGCCGTAAGGTCCGGCGCGACCGGGTTGTAGTGCGCGCCATTGTTGTTGTAATCGTCGGCGTTATCAAATGTCGGTTGGCTCTTGGTGTGTTGATAGAGCGCGCCGCCCACCGCAAAGTTAGCCGGCGGCAGGTAAACGTAGTAGTGCGCGTCCTGTTCAGGCAACCCGTCAAACAAGTAGTAGCCGTTGTTGGCGGTCACGCGCGTCTGCACCAGCGCGAAGTTGGCAACATCGGTCGGGTTAAACGGTGTCAAGGTCGGGTCGCCTGCGCCAATGAAGCGATAAAGCTGCACCGTCACGCCGTCGCGCCCTTGCCCGCGCTCGGTGGCGTTGTCTTGCAAGCCGTTGTTGATGCCCGACGGGTTGCCGTTTGCGTCAGGTGCCGTGCCGTTGCCGTCGTCAATCCACACGCGATTGCCGATGCTCGAGGCGCGGTAGAAACCAAAGTCCACTGTCAGGTCGCTGTTGCGGTCGCCGCCGCTGCCCTGACCGCGCGGGTTGGCAGCCACGTTGCCGTTGGCAATGGTGTCGATGCCGTCATCGCGCTCCTCGCCGGCTGCGCCGTTGTGCGTGCCGCCGCCCGTGTCGTTGGGTTCGCTAACGGGGACGAGGAAGATGGTGCCGCTGTACACACCCTGCGTCGCGTACTCCGAGGCGGTGGCGGGTGTGATGCCGTTGTCGTTCATGTCGACGTTTTCGCTGCCAATGGTCGGCGTGCTGTTGACGAAGAACTCTAGCACGTTGCCAGCGGCAAAGTTGCTGGGGGCAACGCGCACGACATAGCGCGCCGGCGGCAAGTTGTCAAAACGATAGTAGCCGTCCGCGTCGGTCGTTGTCGTCTTCGACGGCGTGCCCGGTGCCGCTAGCGTGCCACCGTCGGGGATACCGTCGCCGTTCTCGTCCAAGAACAGCTGCACTTCTACGCCTGCGATACCAGGCTCACCCGCATCGTGGATGCCGTTGTTGTTGTAGTCGCGCCACACGCGGTTGCCTAAGCTCATCGGCGGCTGATAGAAGCCCAAGTCCACCGTGAGGTTGCCGTTTTCGGGTCGCAAGCCGAAGCCGTCATTGCGCGTGCCTAAGTCCGTCTCGCTGGTCGTCTGTCCGCCCACTGGGCGCAGATGAACCACCTGCGTGTACAAGCCGTTGGTCGCGAGGAAGTTGTTCTCGATGCCCTTGTCGCGGTTGTCGCGCCCGTCCCAGAAGGGGGTATTAGGCGGCACAGGCAGCGTGGGCGCGGTGGAGATGAGCGGGTTGCCGCCCACGTCAAAGATGCCGTCCGCCAGCGAGTTGCCCGTGCTGTTGGCGTACTTCGCTAGCACCGCGTCGCCCGCCGACGTTGCGCCAAACGTGAAGTTGCTCGGCGGCAAGAAGATGACGTAGTTGCCGGGCAGCAAGCCCTCGAACTGGTAGTAGCCGTTGGCATCGGTCGTCGTTTCGAGATAATCACCACCGCCGCCGACCGTTACAGGGTTGTAGGTGCTGGGATAGCTACCGCCGCTAAAGTAGCCCGTTTGGATGTTGGGCGTGGTGCCGGTGTAGGTCGGGTTGCCACTGCCGTCCTGCTGCACGCGATAGAGGCGCACGGTCACGTTAGGCACGCCCAGCTCACCGTTGTTGAGGATGCCGTCGTTCGAGCCTGCGGGGGATGGGTCTTCAAAGCCGCTGTTGGGATTAGCCGAGCCGGTGTCATACCAGATGCGGTTGCCAATGCTCATCAGCGGCACAAAACCAAAGTCGCGGATGAGGTCGCTGTAGTTGTTGTCTTGGAAGAGCGTGCCGCGCCCATACGGACCGTAGGGGAAGCCCGCACCGTTGTACACGTCGTTTTCGCCAGTTGGAGCTTGCTTGTGGCGCAGCGTGAACCAATTGCTGCGCACGCCGTGCACCGGCGGATTGTTGACGGTTGTCGCGCCCGTGCCGTTATCCACGCCGCGATCGCGGTTGTCGTTGCTAGCGGAAGTATCTACGCCCGTGCTGCTGACATAGCCATAGAGCGGGTCGGTCACGTTGTCGAAATTGCTTGGCGGCACGTAGACGAAATAGTTGCCCGGGCGCAAGCTGTAAACTGGCGTGTCGTTGATCCAGTCATAGGGCGTTTCTGGCGGTCCACCGCCGATGATGCCTGCAGCGCGCTGGTCAATCTCAAACAGGTAGTAGCCGCCGTTGGCGGTGGTGGTCTCCGAGACTAGCACCACGCCCGGAATGCTGGCGGGGTCACCGGGCGTGGGCGCGCTGTCGAGGCTTGGCACGGGTCCAACACCCGTCCAGCGATAGAGCTGCATCAGCACACCGTCCACGCCGTTGCCCGCTTCGGACGGCACGTTGCGAATGCGGTTGTTAGCTTGTGCCGACGAGCCGCCGCCGTCGTCAATCCACACGCGGTTGCCGACGCTCAGGCGGTTGGGAATCATGATGCCCACGCGCGCGGGCTGGGCAGGCAGCGTGTAGTTGCTCGTCGTCGAGCTTCTAAAACGATAGGCGAACAAGTTCCACGCGATTTCGCCTGTAAAAGCGCGCTGCGCGTCGTTGGGAGCGTTGAAGGGGTGCGTCGTGCTGCGCGTGATGCCAATCGCCTGCAGTTCCGCGTCGGTGGGAATATAGGCGTTGACGCGCAGCGTGATGCTGTCGTTAGGCTGAATGACGGCTGTGCCGAGTTGGCGCACGCGGAAGGAGCGAATGTTCCCCCAGCCTGCGGCAGCCGCAGCTGTCTCGTTAAGCCACGTGTTGTTACAGCCCGGATGCCACGCCGTCGTATAGTTAAGCGGGTCGGTGGTGGCGGTCATTTCCGGGCGGCAGGGGTTCGTCGACGTGTTGTATTCCACGACGTAATCCGTGCCAGCAACCCAAGCGGCGGGGGTCAGCACTTCAACCTTTGTCGCAGCGGTGGGGTTCAGCCAGACCATGAACTGGCTTTCACGCGCGACGCTCGCTTGGCTTTGGTTGATGCCCATATCGCCCACATGCGGCAGAATATCGTACAGCAAGAACTCGTTGAGCGGCATGTTGGCATCGTTGCGAATTTGCATCAGATACTGGAAGCCTTCGCCGGGGTTGCCCAACGCCACACAGCGGTCTTGGGCATAAATGCCGTTGCCGTCACCCGGGTCGAACGTAATCGGCGCAGTCCCCAACGTCGGTGGTCTGCCGTCCGTGTAGGTAACCGTCACTTGGCGATCGGGGCAAAATGTCCAGTTGGTGTTGAGGGTGTGGTCGTTGTTGAACTGGTTCTCGAGGTAGTTCACGTTCGCCGAAGGAGGCAGCTGTGCGGGCAAGGGCGCGAAGCCGCTGCGCACCCACTTGGTCGCACGGGTAGCAGGCACCTCGATAACGTTAAAGTTGGTTGCGGTGTCGCACGTTGCACTGGCATCGTTGGCACCGGGGCAAATGAGGTCTATCGCGCCCGAAGTCACCGTCACGCCGTTGCTATACGTGCCGGCAAACGCGCCTTCCGCCACCGATTTCACGCGGGCGCGGAAGTTAATCACCACGTTGCGCGAGCCAGTAGTGGGCGGCACTAGCACCAGCGGGTTCGCGCCGGAGGGCGGACCGCCCGCCATCGTGAACACCTCCGCGGGTGCGGTCGGATTAAGGCGCGGGTCGTCGGGGTCGGCTGTCCAAAAGAACGTCAAGCGCGTCTGACCAGCAGCCGGCGTGTTCGGCTCCACCAGCACGTAAGGGTCATTAATCGTGTCGCCTGCCAGCGGGGCGGGGAAGGTCACACTGAACTTGGGACCTGCGGTCGTCCAAGGCTTGGGCGTGGGTGGCGGTGCCGGCGGCGCGTCCATCGTTACGTCGTAGTTTTGGTACTCTAGTTGTGAGACCAACACATCGGTGTACGATGGGTTGGTGAGCGGGTTGGAGGACTCTTGTCCAACACCGATGTCGATTGCGAACTGCACGATGCGCTCGTTGTTGACATTGCTGGGCGAAGCAGACTTGTTAAACGTAGTCACCGTTGTGGGCGCGTTACTAATGCGGAAGTTGACGCAGCCGTCTGTCCCCACCGGCGTGCCACCGACCAGCGAGCCAACACAGTTGCTGTACTGCCGCCAGCCGCTGCCAGCATCGTAATCGGACGCTGCCATGCCGGGACGCGGGGTAAAGCGCACGCTAGGCGGTGAGGTGAACGTGAATGCCATCGGCACTTGCGCGTTGAACTCTAGCTCAATGCGCGTCACAAGGTCAGTGCGCACGGGCGTAGCCGCGCCGCTGCCGATGCTGATGGTACGTACGCCGCCCGTGCCGCCCGCCAGCGCGAGCGTGCCAGCCGGCGTGCCAAAGCCCGAAGATTCGGTGTAGTAGCGCAGCACGGCAGGAATGGGGTTGCCGTAGCTGTCGTTGGGCCAGGTGCCGGCGTTGATTTCAAACACGTCGATGACGGGGCGGCTGTCGCTGGCTGCTAGCGGCAGCGTGTCGCGCAACATCAAGTTATCTGTGCCGGCATTGTTGTCGTTCGTGTTCATGCCCAGCGTAAACACGCCCGTGCCGGGATGTGAAATCGGGCGCGTGTCCGACACACCTTTGCTCAGGTTAGGCGTGCCTGTGGGTGCGATTAGCGTGTCTGTGCGCACCGCTTGCCCAATACAGTCAGCAACGCAAACGCTCGCGTCAGCAGGGACACCGTTTTGGTAGCCGCGCACAGTATTGGTTACTGTGTCGCCGGTCGAGAAGGTTGGGGCAGGGAATTCAAGATCAATCGTGCGCGTGATGCAGCCCACGTCACCCGTCAAGTCATCGGTCACGTCTAACGGCGTGTCTGGGGTCAATTCCCAGCGAATGAACAGTCCTGCCGGGTTGGGCGTGCCGTCGGCATCGGTGCGCACGTAGCCCGGACTTGCGCCACGCAGCACCGCGCCTGCGGGAATTTGGTCAATCAGCACCGCGCCGTTGACAGGGATATTGCCCAACACAGCGGTCGAGCAATAGTTGAGGTCATAGCGCACAAAAGCGTCTTGCGTGGGGGTCCACACAGCAGGGTCGACCGTAGTGGGCAGCACGCGCGTTTTCGTCACCCCCCAGTTAAACGTAGGATTACTCACCGTAATCGACGGCACCGTCACCGTCGTTGTGGGCGGTCCAGAGTAGTCAGTGATCGTGCCGGTCACCGTCACGGGAGCAGCCGTGCCGCCCGTGCTGAGCGTGTTGCGCGCCCGCAGCGTAATCGTTGCGCTCGCATAATCACCGTCTGCTAGCACCGGGCGCGTAATCGTTGCAGGGTTGGTGGTGATGTTCGTCGTATAGCCCGTTTCGACGATGCTAATGTTCACCAGCTCAAAGAGCGTGTCATCAAACGGAATTTGCAGCGTCATAGTACCGCAGTTGCCAACGTTCGCCGAACACTCCCAGTCAATGCGGTAAGTGAAGCTCTGCCCTGTCTGGACGGTCGTAATCGGCGGCTCGGTCAGGATGAGCGTTAAGCTACCTGCTGCGAACGATGGCACCACGTTTAACGCCAGCAGCGCAACCAGTGCCAATAGCAACACACGCCAACGCAAAACACCTCTCCCCAAGAGAGGGTTTGGGTTGTGCTGTGAAGCACGTTTAGATTGTGACACTCTTATCATAAGTACCCCTTTGTCTGACCCATTTCAAGACGAGTGATGCCCCACACTGACATTCCTATAGGCTAACCGTTTCTGTCAACCAATTCGTTTGTTTAGCGTGATACGTTTGAACACACAACGGCAAAAAAACCTTAGAGCCTCCTAAAGTATAAGATGGAAACAGAAAAAAGTTAAGTTAGAAAACAGAGTTTGCTGCCATTTGTCAATAAATTCATACAAATTTTGCCGCTACAAACTTTGTAACAAACACAAACTCTGCCTGAACCACCTCCAAGCAGAGTTGATTTTTTATTATAATTTTGTTGGTGTGCTACATTTTAAAGCACAAACGCGCCGTTTTTGTAGAAAAGTTCGCCATCTACGTAAATGGCACTATCATTGCGCATGTCGCAAATCATGTCCCAATGCACCGCGCTAACGTTCTTGCTGCCCGTCTCAGGATAACCCATGCCAATCGCCATGTGAATTGTGCCGCCAATCTTCTCGTCATAGAGAATGTTGCCCGTGAAGCGGTTGATGCCAAAGTTCGTGCCAATAGCGAACTCCCCCAAGTAGCGCGCGCCTGCGTCGGTGTTGAGCTGCGCTTGCAGAAGCTCATCGTTCTGCTGGGCAGTGGCATGTACAACTTTGCCCGCCTCAAATTTAAGCTCAATGCCGCTGACAGCGCGCCCACCCACAATGCTCGGGTAGTCAAAGCGCACCCAGCCGTTAACGCTGTCCTCGACAGGTCCCGTGAAAATTTCACCGCAGGGCATGTTGCGCTTGCCATGACTGTTGACGAACGAACGCCCCTCAATCGACAGCGTCAAGTCGACGTTGGGACCGACACAGCGCACCTCACGCTTACCCTTGAGATAGTCCACTTTGGCTTGCTGAAGCTCGCCCAAGCGCGCCCACTCCGCCTTAGGGTCGTCCTTGTCACAGAAACAGGCGGCATAGACAAAGTCCTCGTATTCTTCAAGGCTCATGTTGGCTTCTTGCGCGCTGGCTTCGGTCGGGAAGAGCGTCCCCACCCATTTGAACGTGCCTTCCGCCGAACGCCGCAGGCGCGTGTCTAGCCAGCTGCGGCGCGCCGCCCGCACTTGCTGCACCCGTGCGCCGCTGATAGTCGTCATGGCGCGCGTGTTCGTGCCGCCCAACACACGGATGTACACGTCCGCCTCGTTGTAATAAAGCGTCTGCGAAGGGTCAAGCCAGGCCACCTGCTCATCGCTGGCAAGGCGCATGAACTGCCGCTCCATGTACTCGTCATGCAGCATCAACGAGGGATTACCGCCCGCCTCCAGCACTTTGGTGTACACCACGCGCAGCAGCGGCAGCGCAGCAACGTCCCCCAAAATGCCCACCCACTCCCCTTTTTTCACCTCTGTCGAATAGTTCACCAGCACATCCGCTAGCTTTTCTAACCGAACGTCCATCGCAAAAGCTCCTTTGTTTGTTTGAATCATGTTAAACCGCTCTCATTGTAATCCTCACAGCAAGCGCGCAATAGTGCCACGCGCGCAAGATGCGCTATACTTAGAGAAAGCCGACAAGCCAGAGGAGGCGACCCGATGACCACGCTCACCCCAGAGGCACAACGCACGCTTGCCGCGTTCTTCGCCCACGCCGCGCAAAGCGACGCGCGCTTAGAGCTGCTGGAAGGAGAAACGCTCACCATGCCCTCCCCTACGCCCCTGCACCAGCAAGTGTTGCGTGCCATTTTGCGCTATCTCGAAGCCCACGTGACAACAGGTGTGCTTTACTTCGCCCCGATGGACGTTGAGCTAGACGCGCAAAATGTCTTCCAGCCTGATTTGCTCTGGCTCGCACCCCAAAGCGCGTGCCGCGTCGGCGACACCCGCCTGCACGGCGCGCCCGACCTCGTCGTCGAAGTCACCTCGCGCGGCACTAAGCTGCGTGACAAGCGCGACAAGTTCCGCGTCTACGAGCGCGTCGGCGTGCGCGAGTATTGGCTGGTCGACCCCGACGAAGCGTTCCTCGAGGTCTGGCAACAGCGCGACGGCGCGTTCCATTTCATCGGCGCGTTCGGCGCAGGCGACGTGTTCACCTCGCACGTGCTGGCGCAAGACATCGCCGTGCAACCGCTGCTGCAGCTCCCCCAAGCCCATCAACCAACATCTACGGAGACCCAACACCATGACAGCACCAATCAGCAAGCATAATACCTTTATCACGACCACGCGCGGCTTAAACCGCAACAGCCCGCCAATGAAGCTCTTTGAAAAAGCCAAACGCTACGGCATTTGGAATCCGTCTGACATCGACTTCACTCAAGACAAACGCGATTGGGAGACGTTTTCCCCCGACGAAAAGGACGTGGTGCTGCGGCTTACGTCGCTGTTCGCGGCAGGCGAAGAGGCGGTCACGTTGGATTTGCTGCCGCTCATGCTCGCCGTCGCGCAAGAAGGGCGCACCGAAGAGGAGATGTACCTGACGACGTTCTTGTGGGAAGAAGCCAAGCACACCGACTTTTTCCAACGCTTCCTCAACGAGGTGTTAGGCATTGCCAGCGGCGAAGACTTGCAAGGTTTCCACGATGCCAACTACCGCACGCTTTTCTACGACGCGCTGCCGACCGCACTCAATCGCCTCATGGTCGACCGTTCCCCAGAAGCGCAGCTGCAAGCCAGCATCACCTACAACATGATTGTCGAGGGCGTGCTGGCGGAAACGGGCTACCACGCCTATTTCACCATGCTGAAAAACAACAAGTTCATGCCGGGCAACACTGAAGGCATCCAGCGGCTCAAGCAGGACGAATCGCGCCACATCGCCTTTGGCATCTATTTCATCTCGCGCATTGTCGCCGAACATCCACATCTTTGGGACTTCGCCGAACAGACGATGAACGAGCTGCTCATGCCGGCGGTGGGTGTCATCCACGAGGTTTTCGCCCATTACGACCCCGTGCCGTTCGGGCTGGTGCTTGACGACTTTATCGCTTACGCCATGACGCAGTTCCAAAAGCGCATGGCGCGCATCGAGGCAGTGCGCGGCAAGACGCTGGCGGACGTGATGCAGATTACCCATCAAGCTATCGACGCGGACGACGCTTAACGCGCCGCTAAGTTTTGTTAAAAAGAGGTAAAAATCGTAATTGACAAGCAAAGCTGCCTCTGCTACACTACTTCACGCGGAGTAGAGCAGAGGTAGCTCGTCGGGCTCATAACCCGGAGGTCGGTGGTTCGAATCCGCCCTCCGCAACTTGAGCGGTGATATAGCTCAGCCGGCTAGAGCGAGCGACTCATAATCGCTAGGTCACAGGTTCGAGTCCTGTTATCACCAAGCCAAGCCCTCATCACGAGGGCTTTTTTGTTACCCCTCACCCGCCACTAGCATTTCCCACGTTTCGCGCGGGCGCGCCACCCGCCACGTGTCGCCCGCCGCGCTCACGACCACTTCGGCAGGGCGCGGGCGCGCGTTATAGTTGCTCGCCATGACCATGCCATACGCGCCGCACGTCAGCACCGCCAGCCAATCGCCCTCGCGCACGTCGTCAGACAGCGGCACATCATGCCCGAGCGTGTCCGTCGTCTCGCAAACCGGACCAACCACCTGCACTAGCTGCACGGGCGCAGTGCTGGCGCGCACAGGCACAATCTCATGGCGCGCCCCGTACAACGCCGGGCGCAGCAGCTCGGTCATGCTCGCGTCGACAATGACGATGTGCTGCCCACCTTGCGCCTTGCGGTACAGCACCTGCGTGAGCAACACGCCCGCCTCCGCCACCAGCGAGCGCCCCGGCTCAATCAACACTTCGTAGCCGCGCAGCAACGGCGTGAGCGCGTCGGCGAACGCCTGAAAGCTGGGCAACTCCGTCTGGGCAGCGTGATAGCGCGCCGGAAAACCGCCGCCAATGTTGAGCGTGCGCACATCTTCGAACGGCGCGATAAGTTCAAGGGCGCGCTCAACCGCCGCCTGCGTGGCATGCGTGTCGCCGAGCTGGCTGCCGATATGCACGTGAACGCCCGCCAGCATCACGTGCGCGTAGCGATGGCGCGCTTGCAGCAAGGCGCGCACAGCATCGGCGGGCATGCCGAACTTCGCGCCGCCGTGTCCTGTGGCAATGTTGGGGTGCGTGTTGGCGGTGATGTCGGGGTTAAACCGCAGCGCAGCCCGCGCCCGCACGCCTAGCTCGGCGGCGATGCGCTCAATGTGGTCTAGCTCGGCAGCGTTCTCCACGTTGAACCAGCCCACACCCTGCGCCAGCGCGTAACGCAGCTCCGCCTGCGTCTTGCCCACGCCGGCAAAGACGACGTGGCGCGGGTCTGCGCCGGCTTGCAAGGCTTTGTAGATTTCGCCACCGCTGACCGCGTCGATGCCCGCGCCCGCGCCAATCAAAGCACGCAGCAACGCGAGATTGGCGTTGGCTTTCGCGCTGTAGTGAATGTGCGCCCCCAACGGCGCGAACGCCTCACGCAGCGCGTGGTACTGTGCCAGCACGTGCTTGAGACTATAGACATACACGGGTGTGCCGACAGCCTGCGCCATGTCCGCCGCCGCCACGTCATCGACAAACAGCTGCCCGTCATGGTAGCGTACCGAAGTGTTAAACGTCATACTGTTTTCCTGTCTCACAATTGAACCCACATGCAAAACGGGGTATGCTGGTAGCATGATAGCAAATTTCTTGGAGAATGGATGCCCGCCTTGACAGACAATCTTGACCCCAAACTGCTCGAAGATTATCAAGTGCTGCGCCGTCGCCAAACTGAAGCCATCAGCGACTTGCTAGCGGTGTTGCCCAAAGTGGACAACCTCCAGCCGCATTACCTCCAGCAAGTGCGCGATGCACAGTTCCACGCCGACCACCCCTTTTTGATGGTGTTTGTGGGCGCGTTTAGCTCGGGCAAATCCAGCCTCATCAACGCCCTCTTGGGGCAGCCTGCGCTGCTGCGCGTCGGTCCCACGCCCACCA
Organism: uncultured Anaerolineae bacterium; assembly: GCA_938022205.1. Classification (GTDB taxonomy): domain Bacteria; phylum Chloroflexota; class Anaerolineae; order Aggregatilineales; family Phototrophicaceae; genus JANWYT01. Next base: position 349,970 of record CALIEB010000001.1, read on the forward strand.
CCGACCACATCAGCATCCTGCGCTACGGCGACCACGACACGCCGCTGATGTCGCCCAACCAAATCGAGACGGTCTTCTACCCTTCACCGCTGCTGCAAAAAATTAGCATCGTCGACACGCCCGGGCTGGAATCCATTTTCAAGCAGCACGAAGAGGCAACGCGCAACTTCTTGCACCGTGCCGACGCGGTCATCTTCGTCATGCTCGCCACGCAAGCCATGACCCAAAGCAGCCTTGAGACGCTGCAGCTCTTCAAAGAATACGGCAAGAAGGTCATCCTCGTCATCAATCAGGCGGACTTGCTCAATGACCTCGAGCGCGAGACCGTGCGCACTTACGTCACCGACCAAAGCCGCACGCGCTTGGGCTTCACGCCCGAAGTGTGGCTGGTCTCCGCCAAGTGGGGCATCGAAGCGCACGCCAGCACGCCGCGCGACGACGCGCTTTGGCAGCAAAGTGGGCTGGAACAGTTCGAACGCTACATCAATGGGCAGCTCGGCGACCTCAATCGCTTGCGCCAAAAGCTGCAAACGCCGCTGCAAATCGCCAAGACCGCACAGCAGCACGCCCTAGAGACGCTCTCGGCAAATCAGGCGGCGTTCGACGGGCTGCGACGTATTTACGACAACATTCAAGTGCAGCTGGAAGCACAGCGGCAGGACTTGCTCAAGACCGTGCGCGATGTCAACGCGCAGGTTGACGCACAGTTCCAAGCCACCATCGAACGCTGCCGCCAAGCCACCCGCGCTCAATTCGCCTTTAGCAACGGGCTACGCGCCTTTGCCGCGGGCTTCGTCGAGGTCGTGCGCTTGCTGCCGCTGATAGGACGCATCTTCCGCCCCGCGCCCGAACAGCGCACCATGACCCAAGCGTTTAAGGCGCAAGCCGCGTTCGAGCCGCTCGACAAGCTGCCTAGCATCGTTGAGACGCTCGCGCCGCGCCTTGAAAGCCAAGACCAAAAAGACCTCAACGACCTCGTACGCTACAGCCAGCGCGAGCTAGACGCGCTGCCCGCCTACGTGCGTGCCAAGCAAATCGGCACGCTGCAAGTGCCTGCCAGCTACGACCGCTCGCACTTCGCCGGTCTGCGCAGCACGCTAGCCGCCGAAGAGGCGAAGGCGCGCAACGTCGAGCCCTACGAGCAAATGTATCAAAACGCCGTGCTGTATTTGTGGGCATGGGTGATGCTGCTGGTCGTGTTGTTCATCGCGCTGCTCTCGGCATGGGGCGCGATTAGCAACAGCACCGACGCGCCCGTTGCCTGGATAACAGCAGGCATCTTGGTCGGCTTGTTCGTGCTGGGCTTCGCGCTGATGCCGCTGCACGGGCGCGCCCTGCACACCAAGCATGCCAACGCCCTGCAGCACATCCGCAGCGACTACCTCAAGCTAATCACCCAAGCCAGCGACGCGCACATCGCCTACGCTATGCAGCTGCGCCAAGACACGCTCACGCCCGTGACACGGCTGGTTGAAACGCAAATCGCCGCCCAAGAAGAGCAGCGCGCCCGCCTCAATGCTGCCAACCAAGTGCTAAGCGCGCTGGAAAGCGAAGTGAACGGGCTGGGCAAACGTAAGCTGCTTGGCATCACCTTCTAGCCACACGCCAACACTAAGGAGAGACCGCACATGATACCTCTTGACGGCGCACTCGCGGGCATCCGCACGGATGCTATCACCCTTATCGGGCGCATGGCAGACGCGCTGAACGCCAGCGACGACAGCACACAAATCGACCAAAAACGCCTGCGCGACATCGCCGAAGACCTGCGCGAGATGTTCTTCATCGTGGCGGTGATTGGTGAGTTCAACAGCGGCAAATCGACCTTCATCAACGCCTTGCTCGGCGAACGCCTGTTGCCGATGGGCATCACCCCTACCACCGAGTACATCGAACTCATTCGCTGGGGCGAGCAGCCCACCTACAAGCCCACGATGCGTCCCGACGGCATCCGCCAATGGACACACCCCAACACCGGCGGCGTGGGCATCGCCATCGTCGACACGCCCGGCACAGGGTCGGTGTTCGAAAAGCACGAGAAAACCGCCAAAACGTTCCTGCACCGCAGCGACCTCGTCATCTTCGTGATGAACGCCAAGCAAGCCTTCGCCGAAAACGAGCGCATCTATCTCGCGCTGGTGCAGCAGTACGCCAAAAAAGTGATTATCGTCCTCAACCAAACCGACCTGCTCGCGCCTAACGAGCTAGCGGAGGTGCGCCGCTTTGTCGAAACCCAGCTCAAGGACAAGCTCAACCTTGAGCCGCTGATTTTCACCGTCTCCGCCAAGCTGGCACTGGAGAACCCACAAGCAGAAAGCGGCTTAAGTGCCATTCGCGCCCATCTGCGGGGGGTCTACAGCGACACACCGCCCGCCCAGCAAAAGCTGCTGGCGGAGCTGGAAACGGTGGACAAAATTATCGCCACGCACATCGCCCGCGCCCAGCAAAAGTTAGAGCTAGTCCACACGGACGAAGGCAAGGTGCGCGGCGTGGAGCGCGACCTCACCCAGCAGTCAGACTATCTCACTCGCGAGCTGGATGAGGTCATGGCAGAGGTCAAGCGCACCTTAGACGGCGTGCGCAAGCGCGGACATGCCTTCATCGACGAACACCTGCGCATTAAGCTCTCCGGGCGGCTGAGCAAGCCACAGCTCGAAGAGGCGTTCAACAACGTCGTGATTGGGCGCGCGGCGCGCGACCTTGAAGAGATTGGCAAGCGTTACATGAACAGCGTCGTTGACCAAAGCCGCCTGTATTGGAACAACGCGCTCGAGCGGCTGAACAAGCTGCAAGAGCTGTTAGAGCAGCAGAAGATGAGCCTAGACGCAAGCTGGTACGAAGAGCAGCGCGCCAACCTTGAGCGCGCCGTGCAAACCGCACAGAGCGAGCTGCAGGCGAATATCTCGGGCAACGTGTTGAGCGAGCTAAGCGACATTTTTGAGAGCAACTTCGGCACATTCCGCAACACCGCGCTGTTTACGTTGGGTGGGGTCATTACGACAGTAGTAGCGATTGCGACCCCGCACGGGGTGACCGCCTTCCCATTGGTGCTGCCTGCGCTAGTGGTAGGCGGCGCGGTGACGGCTATCTTTGGTCCCGCCGCCGTGATGGCGTATCGGCGCATGACCAAAGCCAGCCACGACGATTTTGACCAGCGCGTCGACCGCCTGTTGAACACTTACAACGAGACGCTTTCCGACATCACGTACAAGGAGCGCACGCGCCTTACGCGCTATAGCAAGCAGCAACTTGACCCAATTTACACGCGCTTGACGACGCTGGTGAGCGAGTATCAGGCACAGCACGACACGCTGGTTGAGCTGCAGCGCGAGAACACCCGCTTGCGCAACAATCTCGCCGCGCTTTAGGCATCGACCGTCAAGCGCGCTTGTTGGGCAGGAACATCGTCAGCACGGCACTGACTGCCGCCAGCACCGCCACCCATTGGAAGCTCGCGCTCAAGCCGATGTTGTCCGCCAGCGTGCCGATGAATAAGCTGCCCAGCGCGCCCGTGCCGAAGATGAAGCCCAACATCGCGCCCGACGCAAAGCCCTTGCCGGCGGGGATAAGGTCTTGCGCGATGACGACCAGCAGCGTGGGCGAGCCGCTCAACGCGCCCGCCAGCATCACCAGGACGAACGCTGGCGCGCCGTCCACCGACGGCAGCAAGAAAAACGCCGGCGCACACGCCAGCATGCTCCAGCCGACCACCGCCCGCCGTCCGAAGCGATCTGCCATGTAGCCCAGCAGCACGCCGCTGAACGCCGACGTGAGCCAGAACGCGCTGGTAATCATGCCGTAGTGGGCGGGTGTCCAGCCTTTCGACTGGAAGAGCGCGGGCAAGAAGTTAATCGAGCCCGGCGAAGCAATTCCGCGCGTCAGCACCATCACCGCCAAGATGACCAACGCTTTGTAGGGCAAGCTCGCCCAATCAAAGCCTTTGTCCTGTGCTTTTTGCGCACTGCGACGGCGCGGGATGGTCGTTGCCATCATCAGCACGGCAGGCAACGCCATAAAGCCCAAGAAAAACACGGGCGTGACATTCGGCAGCACCGGCGGCAGCGCGTTCATGCCCACTCCCACCTGATAGGGCGTAAGCCAATGCGTGTTGGCGAGGTCGAGCAGCACGCCTACCAACGTCGGACCGAGTGCCAAGCCCAGCTGCCCCATAAGGAAGAAGAACGCCATGTTGCTGGCGACGCGCTGTTTTTCGGCGGAAGCAGCCGCTTGCAGCGCGCCGACGGGATGCACCGCGCCGCTGCCTAAGCCTGTCAGCACAAACGGCACGAACATCAGCCAGTAGTTGCGCGTGACCACCGCCATAAGCAGCGCGCCCAAAGCCATCGTCGCCACCCACGCCAAGCCGCCCGCGCCCAGCCAACGCCCGCCGTCTCTATCTGCACGCAAGCCAAAGAACGGCTGGCTCAGCGCGCCCAGCAACTGCGTACACGACACAGCAAAGCCAATTTGCGCGTTGCTCATCGGCAGCAAGCTAACGCTCATAAACGTGAGCAGCACCACGCCCATCGACATAAACACGTCATTGGTGAAATGTCCCAGCCCTACCGACCAGAACAAGCGCGAACGAGGAACGTACATAGCGTATCCGCAAAGGAATGGATGATCGCTTTCATTCTAACCAGAAACGCGGCAAACCGTTTAAGACCAATCGCCACGCTAAGACAGACGTGGCGGTGCGGTGGAGGCGCGCACGACCAAGCGCGCGTCAAAGAGCAGGTGCGCGCGCACCAGCGATGGCGTGCGCAGCTGTTCTATCAACAGCTTGACCGCCCACTGTCCCTCGCGGAAACGCTCGTAAGCAATCGAAGTCAGCGGCGGCTCGTGCAGGCGCGCAATGTCGCTATCGTCAAACGAAGCCACCGAAAGCTCATCGGGAATGCGCACGCCCGCCGCGCTCAGCACGCGCAAGCCTTCGGCGGCGTAGCTGTCGTTGACGAACAGCAGCGCGGTAAGTTCGGGCGCACTGGCAAGCAACCGTTGCGTGGCAGCATCGCCCGCGCCGAGCTGCACCCACGCCTCGCGCGGCGCGATACCCGCCGCTGTCAGCGCGTCGCGATACCCCTTGAGGCGGTTGTGCGTGTAATCGTAGTGCGTTTCGCCACCGACAAAGCCAATCGCACGATGCCCCAAATCGAGCAGGTGCTGCGTGAGCGCGGCGGCGTGTCGCGCCTCGTCGCGCCCAATGCCGGACACAGGATACTTGCCCGCCTCGCGCCCCAGCACGACGCATGGCAGCTCCAGCGCGGTGATTTTGTCCAAGAGCGGCTCATGCTGGCGCGCCCCAAACACAATCACGCCGTCGGGACGCAGCTGGGCATCGGCAAGATAGAGATGCGCGATGTGCTGGTCACCCGCGTCGGGCGCGTTGGCTGCCAGCCGCAGCTGCGCGCCAAACTGCTCTGCTGCCGCCTCGATGCCCTGCAGCACCTCGCTAAAGACTTGGCTGGAGCGCAGCACCGGCGGATGCAGCACCATCAGCGACAGCCCACGCACACGCCCCTCGCCCTCTTCCAGCGGCATGTCCGCGCTTTGACGACGCTGCAGCTCGGCGACGGCACGCAGCACCGCCGCGCGCAGTTCGTCCGAAACACCCGCCTTGTTGTTTAGCACCAGCGAGACAGTGCTTTTGGACACCCCCGCCAGCTCAGCTATTTCGCGCACTGTTGCCATACGCCGCACCATTGTCGTATCAGCTCAAAAAGTCCCCACTTGCCAACTATACTCATTTGGTGTTTAATAGTCAATATTCCGAACGGACAACGTTCGTTCGTTTTGTCCAAAAGAGGTTGCACGCTATTTTTCCACAAGGAGACCTTCCTATGCCTATCAGCCAAGAGGCTTTTCGTGATGCCCTGCGCCACTTTCCCGCCGGCGTGACACTCGTCACGGTCAAATCGGGCGAAGAAACACACGGTTTGACCGTTTCAGCGTTCGTGTCGGTGTCGCCTGTGCCGCCGCTCATTTCGGTGCTGATTGACCATCGCGGCAGGGGCCACGAGCTACTCGAACACAGCGATGCCGTGTTTGCCGTCAACATCCTGCGCGAGGGACAAGAAGAACTCTCCAATCACTTTGCGTGGTCGAAAGAAGACCGCTTCAGCATGGGCAGTTGGACAACCGCCGTGACCGGCGCGCCGGTGCTGAACGACGCGCTGGCGTGGCTCGACTGCACCGTTTACAGCCGCCACACCGCCGGCACGCACACCATCTACATCGGCGAGGTGCAAGCCAGCCAAGTCAACTTCCCCGACGCAAAGCCGCTTATCTACTGGAATCGCGGCTACCGCGCCCTTAAAGACTAATTTTTAGACCAGAAAGGTATGCCCCATGATTGAGATTCGTTCCAAACACCTCACAGGCGCAGAGGTGGCGTGGTTTGCCCCGCTGTGCAGCGACGACTACGAGTTTTTAGGCGTGCCAGACAACGCGCTCAAAAGCACCTTCGCGCACACCTCCAACATCTTGCTGACGGCGGATAGGCTGGGCTTTCGCAACATCCTCTGCCCTAGCTCGTTCCAAGTGGGGCAAGATACGCTAACCTTTGCGGCGGGTGTTGCGCCGCAAACCAAGAACATCAACCTGCTGACCGCTATCCGCTGTGGTGAGCTGCAGCCTATCATGCTGGCGCGCACGCTGGCCACACTTGACCACATGCTCGAAGGGCGGTTAACTGTCAACATCATCTCCTCAGATTTGCCCGGCGAGGTGCTAGATTCCGCCAGCCGCTACCAACGCTCGCGCGAGGTCATCGAAATCCTCAAACAGGCTTGGACGCAAGACAGCATTCACTTCGAAGGCAAGTTCTACAAGTACCATCTCGACTGGATTGACCCCGCCAAGCCCTACCAACAAAACGGCGGGCCCTTGCTCTATTTCGGCGGCTACTCACCCGACGGGAAAGACCTGTGCGCCGAACACTGTGACGTGTACTTGATGTGGCCCGACACCGAAGACAACTTACGCGCGCACATGGAAGACCTGACCGCTCGCGCTAAGAAGTACGGGCGCGTGCTGGATTACGGCTTGCGCGTGCATATGATTGTGCGCGAGACCGAAGAAGAAGCGCGCGAATACGCCCAACGCCTCGTCTCCAAGCTCGACGACAACGTCGGTGCCGCCATTCGCGGGCGCGCCCAAGACGCGCAGTCGCTGGGGGTCGCGCTGCAAGCGCAAGCACGCGCGCGTGCCGACGAAGAGGGCTATGTAGAGCCGCACCTTTGGACGGGCATCGGGCGGGCGCGGTCGGGTTGTGGCGCGGCATTGGTCGGCAACCCGCAGCAAATCCTCGACAAAATCCAACGCTATATGGACATGGGCATCCGCGCCTTCATCTTCTCGGGTTATCCGCACCTCAACGAGTGCGAGTATTTCGGCAAGCTGGTGCTACCGCACCTTGAGACGGTCTCCATGCCCGAAGCGCAAGGGCGCAGACCTGCCAGCACGCCGCCCAGCCCACTCGGCACCGGCGAACGCCGCAACCCCGTCGTCACAGCAAATTAAGAGGAGCGCATGAAGAGCTATCGCATTCCGCAAACAGACCTTGAAGTTTCACGCATTGCCTTCGGAACGTGGCACTTGGGCGGCACATGGGACAGCATGCCGCCCGACGACAGCCTGCGCCAGCGCGCCGACGCGCTGCTGCACGCCGCCGTTGAGCATGGCATCACGCTGATTGACCTCGCCGACATTTACACGCGCGGCAAGTCGGACATGCTCGTCGGCGAGACGCTCAAGCGCACGCCCAGCCTGCGCGACAAGCTCATCTTGCAAGAGAAAACGGGCATCATCCTCTCGGACGAAATTCATGACGGCTCGGTCGGGCATTATGACTTTAGCTACCAGAACATCACGCGCAAGCTAGAAACGTGCTTGCAGCGGCTCAACACTGACCATGTCGACCTGCTGCTGCTGCATCGCCCGGACCCGCTCGTGCGACCGGAAGAGGTGGCGCGCGCGTTCGACGACCTGCACGCCAGCGGCAAGGTGCGCTACTTCGGCGTGAGCAACCACACGCCCATGCAAATCGAGCTGCTCAAGAAGTACGTGCGCCAGCCACTTGTCGTCAACCAGCTAGAACTCAACCTGTTGCACAACGACCTCATCGTTGACGGCATCGTCGCCAACACCGCGCAGGCGCGTTACACCGGCGCACGCGACACGCTGGATTACTGTCGCCTGCACGATATGCTCGTGCAAGCGTGGTCGCCGGTAGCAGGTGGACAGCTCTTCGTCGAGCGTGACGACAGCCCCGACCACGTGCGCGCCACCGTGCGCCTCATCGCCGAGCTGGCGCAGAAGCACCAGACCACCCGCGAGGGCATCGCGTTGGCGTGGCTGCTGCACCATCCCGCGCCCATCCAACCCATCATCGGCACGCTCAACCCCGCCCGCATCGCCGACAGCGTCAAGGCGGACGAGGTGCAACTCTCGCGCTTAGAATGGTACACCCTGTTGGCAGCCGCACGCGGTGCGGGCGTGCCGTAACCCAAGAAAGCACGGCAAACAATGACGCTGAAGTCTCGCAACCTGTCCTTAAGCAGCCAGTTTGACTACTTGCCCGACAGCGACCGCTACGTGACGGCGCGCCCCGCTCCCAAGTACCGCTTTAATCTCATTGGCGCGGGGGTGATTGGGCAGGAGCATTTGCACATCACACACCTTGAGGGGCGTGCCACCATACACGGCGTGTACGACCCCAACCCGCGCAGCGTCGCGCTGGCACAAGCCAACCACGCCAAATGGTCGCGCGAACCGCTGGTGGTCTACGACAGCTTAGAAGCCGCTTGCAACGACCCGCAAGCCGACGCGCTGCTCATCTGCACGCCCAACTACACGCACCTTGAGGTCGCGCGGGTGGCAGCTCAATCGGGCAAGCCCATCTTGCTCGAGAAGCCCATCGCCACGACGGTGCAGGACGCGCTCGCCATCACCCAATTGGCAGAAGCGCACCCCAGCGTGTTTCAAGTGGGCTTGCAGTACCGCTACAAGTCGATTTTCGTCGAGGCGCGCCACGAAGCCTTGACGCGCCAAACGTTGGGGACGCTCAAGACCTTGAGCATGCAGGAGCATCGCATTCCCTTCTTGGACAAGGTCAACCAGTGGAACAAGTTCCGCCAATACTCAGGCGACACGCTGGTGGAGAAGTGTTGCCACTACTTCGACCTGCTCAACCTGCTGGCGCAAGCGCGCCCTGTGCGCGTGTACGCTAGCGGCAGCCAAGCCGTCAACTTCAAAGACTTCACCTATAACGGGCAAGCGTCGGACATTTTGGACAACGCCTTTGTGGTGATTGACTATGCCAACGGCGTGCGCGCCAACTTCAGCCTGTGCATGTTCGCGCCCATGTTTTACGAGGAACTCATCATTTGCGGCGACGGCGGACGGCTGCACGCTTGGGAACAAAGGGACTTTAGCGTCAGCGGGCATGGCTTAGTCAGCGAGATCGACATCATCTGCGACGAGAGCAAGCCCTCGCGGCGCATCACCCCCGCCTATCCGCACTGGATTGAGGAGAGCGGACACAGCGGCGCGACCTTCTACGAACACGTTTATTTCATCGACAACATTGAGGGCAAGCCGACCACGACCGCTTCTGCCCGCGAAGGCTTGTGGTCGGTGGTGGTCGCCGCCGCCGCCCAAGAGAGCATTAAGCGCGGGCAGGTCGTCGTCATCGCGGACTATCTCGCCGAGCTAGGCATCACCCTCTAGCCTACAGAAAGCGGCGCATGCTATGAAACTTTCGTTAATGCGCCCCTCGCCGCTTGGCTTGGGGCTGGTGCTAGTCGTGTTGGTCGGCAGCGCAAGCTGGTGGCTGGCGCAGTTCGTGCCGTCGCTCGGCAACGTGACCGTCGCCATCTTGCTCGGTGTGCTGGTGGGCAACCTGCCTGCGATTAACCATGAGGCGGTTATAACAGGCGGCAAGTTCGCCGAAAAAGAGCTGCTGCCGATTTCCGTCGCGCTGCTGGGTGTAGAACTGCAGCTTGCCCAGCTCGTCGAACTGGGCGGGCTGGCGGTGCTGGTGGTCATGGTGTCCATCCTCACGTCGATAGTGGTCAGCGTCAAGATTGGCGCGTGGCTGGGCTTTTCGCGCACGTTCAGCCTGCTGATTGGCGCGGGCAACGGCATCTGCGGGTCGTCCGCCGTCGCCAGCACGAGCCTCGCCATCAAAGCTGAAGAAGCTGAAACAGGCATCTCTATCGGCGTGGTCAACCTGCTTGGCACAATCGGCATCTTCCTCATGCCCGCTGCTGTGGGCTGGCTGTCGCTCAACGCGCTGGAGAGCGGGCTGTGGATTGGCGGCACGCTGCAAGCCTTTGGGCAAGTGCTGGCGGCGGGCTTTGCCGTCAGCCCCGAAGCCGCGCAAGTCGCCGCCGTCGTCAAGATGGGGCGTGTGCTGATGTTGGGCGTGGTCGTCGTCTGGCTGGGGGCGTGGGTGCGCGCACAAAACAACGCCAATGGCAGCGGCACAAGTGGCATACGAGTCGGCGTGCCGCGCTTCATCGTCGGGTTTTTCGTCATGAGCTTGCTGGCTAGCTTTGAGGTGCTGCCGCGCGACGTGCTGGCGTTTATCACCACGAGCGGCAAGTATCTGCTGGTGCTGGCGATGGCGGGCATTGGCATGCGCATTCACCTGCGCATGCTGCTCAGCACCGGCTTAAAGGCGTTAATCTTTGGCGGTCTCGTGTGGTTGGTGCAGCTTGTGGTAACATGGGGCGTAATTAGCATTTTGCTCTAAGGAGCTGCTCTTGAAGCTGTTACGTATCTCCCTGTTGGTGCTGTTGGTCGCGTTGGCGGCGTGTCGTCAGCCTACCGTGACGCAAACAGACGACCCCTACCAGATTGCGCTCACAGCCGAACCAAGCCCACCGCAGGTAGGCGAAGCAACGCTGTTCATTACGCTGGCGGATGAGGCGGGCGAACCCATCAACGGCGCGGTCATCGATGTCATCGGCGACATGACGCACGCGGGCATGCAGCCTGTCATCCGCCAAGCGCGCGGCGCAAGTGATAGCAACGGCACGTATGAGGTGCCGTTTATCTGGACAATGCGCGGCGATTGGTTTATCGATGTCACCGTCAACCTGCCCGACGGCACGCAAGCCAAGCGACGGTTTACGTTTACGTTGACGCGCTAGGCAAGCGCGCCCACAAAAACGCGCTAGACAGCACAATCAGCACGCCAAACGCCGCCAGCGCAGGCATCGTCCCGACTAAGTCGGCGAGCGCGCCGATAATAACGCTCGGCAGGGCAAAGCCGACATAACCCAGCACCAAGAAGCCCGCCACCGCGCGCGCACGGTCAGCGGGCTGGCTGTGCTGTGTCACGCTGGTTAGCCCGCCATAGTAAGTGAAGCCATAGCAGCCCGAGCCAGCCAACGCAGCTCCCACTAGCACCAACGGCAGCGCGCCTATCCAAGCCCCCGCCACCAGCAGCGCGTAGCCTGTCGGCACGGTCAGCAAGCCAAGCCGCAAGGCACGCCGCGCGTCAAAGCGGCGCGCATAGGGCTGCAGCAGCGCGCCCGTGCCGTTGACGAGGAACAACGCTGTTCCTGACCATTCTGCCATGCCAAATGCCGCCAAGCGCGACGGCAGCACGGCAATGACCAAGCCCGTCACGCCCCATGCCATGAACAACGCCATGCCCATCAAGCGCACTAGCGGCGAGAAATAGGGGGCGCGCACCAAGCCGCCACCCACCGGCGGCACGCCCACAACCAGCCACAGCAAGCCCCAACATGCCAGCGACACCGCCACCGCTCCGACGTAGCTTATCGGCAAAAGCGTCATGCCCTGCGAGAGCGCGAGGCTTGTCGCCAGTGCGCCGGTGCCGAAGCCCAGTGCGGTCATCATGCCGACGTACACCGCGACACGCGGGGCGTTGTGCGGGTAAAGCTCCGCCAAATACGCCGCCGCCGCGCTCACGCCCACGCCGACCGCTATGCCCTGCAAGGCGCGCGCCAGCAGCAGTGCCAGCATGGTCGGCACAAGCAGCATCACCGACGTGGCGGTAATCGCGCAGCCTAACGCCAGCAGCAGCACAGGCTTACGCCCCACGCGGTCAGACGCGCCGCCGAACAGCACCAGCACCACCAGCAGCGCGACCGAGTACATGGCAAACACCAGCGCAGTGATGCCCGTGCCGAAGCCACCAAGCCGCGCGTATTCGGTATAAAGCGGCGTTTCTAGGTTGACGGCAAACGTGATGAGGAACAACGCCAGCGCAACCACCAGCCCGCTAGCGGTCGGCGACAGCACGGACATCATGCCAACACGCCCGCACAGCGCAGCGCGCACGCCACCGCCTCCGTCGGCAGCCCCACCACGTTGTTGTAGCTGCCCTCAAGGTGCGCCACTGGCGCGAACACCGGGTGTTGAATGGCGTAGCTGCCCGCCTTGTCGAAGGGGTCGCCGCTGGCGACATACGCCGCAATTTCCTCGTCGCTGTAGGCGCGCATCGTCACGCGGGTGACCACGTGCTGGGTCAACGCTAGCGTGTCGCTCAGCAGCGTAAACGCCGTCACGACGAGGTGCGTGCGGCTGCGCAAGCGCGTCAGCATGGCAAAAGCCTCTTGTGCGTCGGCAGGCTTGCCGAGAATTTCGCCCGCCTCGTCAATGCCAATGGTGTCGGCCGCCAAAATCACGACCGTGTCCGCCGCTAGCACGACCTGCGACGCGGCAAGGCGCGCTTGCACGGCGTGCGCTTTGGCTTGTGAGAGCCGCCGCACGTAGGCAATTGGCGGCTCGCCCACCTGCTGCGTCTCGTCTACGTCGGGCTTTATGACCTCGAACGCCACGCCTAGCTCCGCTAACAGTTCACGGCGGCGCGGGGAACTGCTCGCCAAGATGACCATGTTCACCCCTCTTGCGTCAGACATAAAAAAAGGCGTACCGTTGTGGCACGCCTCGTTTTGTGCGGACAACGCCTAGTCGTCGCCGTCTTCCTCGTATTCGCCGTAAAGCTGGTCGATGAGGCTTTCGGGCAAGCCCATCTCAATCTCTTCTTCAGTGGCGGGGCGCACGTCGACCACTTCCACGTCGTAGTGCAGCACCTTGCCCGCAAACGGCGGGTTGAAATCAAGGCGAATGTAGCTGTCCGTGATGTCCTTGATGACAGCTTCGATTTCCTCGCCGTCCTCGTCCAACATCACCATTTCCATGCCCACTTCCAGCTCTTCGACGTTGTCGAACTCGTCAAGCGGCACGTCTTCATAGTCTTCGGGGTCATACTCGCCGTAGCCCTCTTCCGGCGAAACGGTCACGGTTAGCTTGTCGCCCGCGCGCTTGTTCGCCAAAGCCTTTTCCAAGCCGGGAACGATGTTTTGCGCGCCGTGCAAATATTCGATGGGGTCTTCGCCGTCAACAACTTCGACCACTTGCCCATCGACCGTCAGCGTGTACGCAATTAAGCCAACGGTGTTTTCTTTGAGGCTGTTTGCCATGTGTGTGATGCTCCTAAATTGACATATCCCACAAGGGATTTAAACGACGACGCTATTATACGCCCCCTTGCCCCCTGCCTGCAAGGCATAAGCCTAAGCTAAAATTGCCCAGCCTAGTTGAGGAATGTGCGCCCATACGCTATGATAGAGCCTGCGCTCGGCGACCGGAAAGGAAAGCAGCATGTGCGGCATTTGCGGCACGCTTCAACACGACAGCAGTCCCATTGACCCGACCCTCATGCAACGCATGACAGACGCACTCACGCACCGCGGCCCCGACGGCATGGGTGTGTATCAAGCGGGCAGTGTCGCCTTAGGCATGCGCCGCCTCAGTGTCATCGACGTTCACGGCAGCCACCAACCGCTTTACAACGAGGACAAAAGCATCGCGCTCGTGTTCAACGGCGAGATTTATAACTATCACGCGCTGCGGCACGACCTTGAGCAGCGTGGGCATCGCCTAACAACAGATGGCGACGGTGAGACCATCGCTCACTTGCTCGAGACATATGACCTCGCGGGGTTCGACTACCTGCGCGGCATGTTCGCGGTGGCGGTGTGGGACGCACGCCAGCAGCGGCTGATTTTGGCGCGCGACCCGCTAGGCGAAAAGCCGCTCTTCTACTACCGAGACGCACACCGCCTCGTTTTCGCCAGCGAGCTTAAGGCACTGTTCCAGCATCCGCACGTGCCGCGCCGCGCGCGCTTCGACAGCGACCCGCACGCGCTGGCGCAGTGGTTGGCGGTCGGCTACATGAACGCGCCGGAGACCGCCTTTGAGGGCATCTACGCGCTGCCACCCGCACACGTCTTGGTGGCGCAAGGCGGCGAGGTGACGGTCACACCCTATTGGCACGCGCCCACGCCAGCACCCGCCGCGCCCAACGCCCGCATGGAAGACTATCTGCTTGAATTGCGCGAACGGCTCGCACTAGCGGTGCAACGCTGCCTGTTGAGCGACGTGCCGCTGGGTGCGTTCCTCAGCGGCGGACTGGACAGCAGCCTGATTGTCGCGCTCATGCGCGCCTACACCAACGCGCCCGTCAAAACTTTCAGCATCGGCTTTGAGGGGGATAGCTCGTTTGATGAGACCGCGCACGCGCAAGCCGTCGCGCAGCATCTGCACACTGAACACACGACGTTCCGCGTCGCGCCCGACGCGCTCGCGCTGCTGCCCAAGCTGGTCTATCACCATGACCAACCTTTTTCCGACAGCAGTGCCATCCCTACCTATCTGGTCAGCCAGCTCACGCGCCAGCACGTCACGGTTGCGCTGACGGGCGACGGCGGCGATGAGCTGTTCGCGGGCTACGAGCGGTTTTGGGCGGCGGAGCTGACACAACGGCTACGAGTTCTGCCCGCGCCCATTTGGAAAGGGGCGCACGTCCTGCTCGAACGCTTGCCCGAAGGCACAAGCTACTACAATCCTATCAAGCGGGTGCGGCGGTTCGTGCGCGGCGCAAGCCTACCTTTGGGCGAAGCCTACTTTGACTTCGTGCGCCTGTTTAACAGCGCGTGGATTTACGACCTAACCCAGCAGCCCAACGGCGTGCGCCCGCCTTGGGGCGCGCCACTGACAAGCCTGCCCGATGTGCTACGCGCCAACATGACCACCTATCTGCCGGACGATTTGCTGGTGAAGACCGACCGCGCCAGTATGATGGCAAGCCTTGAGGCGCGCGCGCCTTTCTTAGACCGCGACCTGGTCGAGTTCGTCGCCACTATCCCCTACAACCTGAAGATGGCACAAGGCGAAAGCAAACGCATCCTCAAGGCGTTGGCGCACGGCTTACTGCCGGAAAACATTATCAATCGCAAGAAACACGGCTTCGGTGTGCCGTTGGGCGCGTGGCTGCGCCGCGACACGCAGCTCGTGCGCGAGACGCTGCTCAGCCACCAAGCCCGCCAGCGCGGCATCGTCAACCCGCGCGCCCTCGAACGCCTGATAGCGCAACACGCGCACGGCACGCACGACCACGCACAGCGGCTGTGGGCATTGCTCACGCTGGAGTGGTGGTATCGCTTGTTTGTCGACACGCCACGAGTGACCGCCCCATGAGCGCGCCCGTTCGCATCGTCCGCCTCATCACACGCCTGAACGTGAGCGGTCCCGCTCTGCAGACCATCTTGCTCACGGCAGAGCTGCGTCGCTTGGGCTATGAGACCCACCTCATCGCCGGTCACACGCCAACTGACCGCGACAACATGCTGGGCATGGCAGCGCGCTGCGACGTAACCCCGCTCATCGTCGACGACCTGACGCGCTCGCTGAACCCGCTACGCTTTGTGCGCGCCGTCTGGACGCTCTATCGCCTGCTGCGCCGCCTTCAACCCGACATCGTCCACACGCACACGACAACAGCGGGCTTTGTCGGGCGCATCGTAGCGCGGCTGGCGGGCGTGCGCGTCATCGTCCACACGCTGCACGTTCACCCCTTCAAAGGTTATTACAACCCGCTGCGCACGCGGGTGTTCCGCTGGGTGGAATGGCTAGGAGCGCGCCTCTCCGACAGCATCATCACGCTCTCGGAAAGCCTCAGGCAAGAGCTGGTAGAGACCTACCGCATCGCGCCGAAGCGGGCGTTGACCGTACTGCCGCTGGGCTTTGACCTCGCGCAGTTCGCCACTGTGCCGCGCCACCGCAATGCCTTCCGCACCGCGCACGGCATTCCCGCTGACGTGCCGCTGGTGGGCTTTGTCGGGCGGCTTATCCCCGTCAAGAACCCCGCGTGCTTCCTCACGGTCATTGCCGCGCTGCGGACGCGCCTGCCCAACGCTCACGCCGTGCTGATTGGCGACGGCACGCTGCGCGCCGAACTAGAAGCACAGGCGGACACGCTTGGCATACGCCCACACGTCACGTTCACAGGCTGGCAAGAGGACATGCCTTCGGCTTACAGCGACATCGACGTGCTGCTGCTGACCAGTCACAACGAAGGCACGCCCGTGCCAATTATCGAGGCGTTAGCGGCAGGTTGCGCGGTGGTCGCCAGCAACGTGGGCGGGGTGAGCGACCTGCTCGACGGTGGGGCATTTGGCACGCTGACAAAAAGCGAGGACGTGGCGGGCATGACAGACGCGCTGGTGCAGGCACTCACACAGCCGCCTGACCCCGCGCCAGCTCGTGAAGCGATGCTACGCCGCTACGACATCGCTCGCCTTGCACAGGAATTGGACAGCCTCTATCGCGGCTTGTTGGCGCGCAAGCAGCCGACGCGCTAAGCCTCGTCGCTAGGGGCATCGGCAAAGAGGTCACCCACCGCCAGCGTGAAGCCCGGCAGCAGCTCCCCGCCCGTCAGCGTGTCGCCCACGCCATAGACCAACACCGCCTGATTGGGCGCGTGAACCTCTAGCGTCCGCGCCTCGTAATCCACCACCCACACCACCACGCCCGCCACCATGTAATGCGCCAGCTTGCGCCGCAGCTCGCGCTGCTCAGCGTTGTTGAAGGGGTCGGACAGCACCTCTACCGCTAGCAACGGCGGCACAGGCGTAAAGCCGCGCTTGCTCACCTGCCGCGTGTACGCCACGTCAGGCGCAAACACCTGCCCGTTGACCACAAACCCCCCGTCCGCACCTGTCACATATCCTAGCTTGTGCGCTTGGACATATTGAACAAGCATCGCCAAAAGACGCGCGGCAATGTATGAAGCCCACGTGTTCGACGGCATCGCAACAGCCTCTCCGTCGATGAGTTCGTAACGCCTGCCCATGTCGCTCTCGGCAGCCGCCAAAAACGCCGCAAACGCTTCTACGCTCATCTTCTCTTTGACAAGCATCTCGTGCTATCCTCATCGCGTTCCTTCAACACAGTATAGCATGGAACAAAGTACTTGGTTGATGCACACGTTTTCTCTCTCACACGCCAATACTCTCTCTAATGCTTGGCGATTGGCACTTGCTCGCGCGCGCTGGCTTGTTGTGCTAGTGCTGTTGGCGGCATGCCAGCCTGCCGAGCCTGCGCCCTTGCCCACGCTGGCGCGCTTGCCTAGCGTCACGCCACAGCCTACGCCGACCCACACCGTCACGCCGCAACCTACGCCGACGCGCGAAATCTTGCCCGCACAGTTCAGCTTCGGCAAAAGCGCGGGCGGATTGGAGCTACAAGCGTTTCGCGTCGGCACGGGCGAGCGACTGCTCATGGTCGTGGGTGGCGTTCACGCGGGCTATGAGGCAAACACCATCCAGCTCGTGCGCCGCCTTTACGACCACGCCCTTGCCAACCCGCAAGAGCTGCCCGACGCGCTTACGCTGCTGTTCGTGCCTGTGCTGAACGTCGACGGGATAGCGGCGGGACGTGACGCACGCGGGCGACTCAACGCCAACGGGGTCGACCTCAATCGCAATTGGGGCTGCGGCTGGTCAGCAGAGGCGTACTTCGGCGAGAAGCGCGTCAACAGTGGCAGCGCGCCCTTCAGCGAACCGGAAACGCTGGCACTGGGTGGGCTCATTGAGCGCGTGCGTCCGTCGGCAGTGCTGTTCTATCACGCGGCGGCGCGCGGAGTGTTCGCGGGCAACTGCGGCGGCATGGTCAGCCAGCCGCTAGCGGAAGTCTACGGGCGTGCGATAGGCTATCCTTATGACAGCGCGTTTAGCAAATATGCGGTGACAGGCACGGCACCCGCGTGGGTTGACAGCTTGGGGATTCCGGCGGCAGACGTTGAACTTGCCAGCGCGGAGGGCTTCGACTTTGTCGGGCATTGGCGTGCGCTGCGCGCCGTCATGGCGTGGCTTGACGAAAATTAATGTTTCCTTAATCGTTCCTAAAGCGTAACTTAAGCCCCACGAAATCGGTTTGTCATTATAGTTTTTAGGAGTGACATTACTAGAAACAAAAATGTCGCCACCAAAAGTCAACATTGTTTATTACTTTTGTTTTAACGGTGCTATTTACATATTGCCTGTTACAAGAAGCATCATAAGTGATAAGCACAGGAGGAACTATGGCAATCACGTTTGAACGCATTAATCCGTTTGTGATGCACATGACATGGACAAACAAAATCACCTACAGGGAAATTAATGACGCTATTCGAGCCTGCTACGATTCCACCGAACCACTTAACGAACAACCATTTGTCACCTTAATCGATTTGCGCAGCGCAGATTTGCCGTCTATTGACTTCAATCAACTGCGTGATGTCTTCAAAATTCAGAAATTACGCGGCAGCATTATCGGCATGGTGCTTGTTGGCGCAAGCCCCCTCATCCATATAGGCGGCAAGGTGCTAACAAACGTCTTTCAGCAAAACGTTGCCGTTGCTAACACGCTAGAGGCTGCGTTCGACAAGGCGTGCGCCATGCGCGATGCCTACTTTGCCGAGCGCAATAAAAAGCAACATGTGTAGGTTATAGGACAAAAAAACAGCCTTAAATTGCCGTAAGCCTGCATTGGTGTTAGAATAAGTGCTGTTGACACACAGCAAAGAAAGACACCGCCATGCAGCATTTAGCAGCACTATCGCAAGCGCGCGGCGTTTCGGGCGACGAAACCGAAGTGCGCGACCTCATCATCCGCGCCATCCAAGACCATGTGAGCGACCTCCACGTCGACGCGCTCGGCAGCGTGACAGCCGTCAAGCACGGCACGAGCGCGCAGCCACTGCGCGTTATGCTCGACGCGCACATGGACGAAGTGGGCTTTATGGTGATGGGCTTCGAAAATGACGGGTTGCTGCGTTTCGCGCCTGTCGGCAGTATCGACGACCGCCTCCTGCCTGCGCTACGCGTTAAAGTGGGCAAGAAAGCACACAACGGCGTTATCTTGTGGACACCCATCCACCAAAACCGCGACCAGAACGTCAAATCGTACAAAGACCTGCGCATCGACATCGGCGCAAGCAGCAAACAAGCCGCCGAAAGCATGGTGAGCATCGGCGAACGCATCACGTTCGACAGCGCGTTCGTCGATTTAGGGCGCATCGTGCGCGGCAAAGCGTTCGACGACCGCGTGGGCTGTGCGCTGCTGATTGACCTGCTGCAAGGCGAGGCGGTGGCGTGCGACATCCTCGCCAGCTTTACCGTGCAGGAAGAGATAGGCTTACGCGGCGCAAAGGTGAGCGCGCGCCGCTTGCGCCCCGACTGCGCCATTGCCTTAGAAGGTACAACCGCGCACGACGTGCCGTCCGGCACGGACGACCCTGACGACCTAACCACCCCAAATCAAGGCTGCGTGTTGGGCGGCGGCGCGGCTCTTACCGTCATGGACAGAAGCATGGTGGCGCACCCGCGCTTGCTCGGGTTCATCCGCGAGACCGCCACCGCACACGGCATCCCCTACCAGCTCAAGACCGTGCTAGGCGGCGGCACAAACGCCGGTGCCATTCATCTCACAGAAGCGGGTATCCCTGCGGCAGTCGTCAGCGTGCCGTGCCGCTATATTCACAGCCCTGCCGCCCTGCTGCACCGCGACGACTACGCTAACACGCTGCGGCTGCTGCGCGCCGTGCTGAACGCTCTTACGTCCGATGCTTTAACATCTTGAGAGGAGGCAAACCATGCCGGCACGTTATCAACGCATTGACGCGCACATCGCACATCTGATTTGGGAAGACAAGGTCAGTTACGAAGAACTTGAAGCACAGGGCAAAGAAGGACGCGCCTATTTCGCTAGCCTCAACGAAATGCCCATCGTGCTGCTCATTGAGGTGACAGGAAACACCTTTCTGCCTGTCGACATCACGAGCGTGCGCAACCTTCTGCGCAAAGATGAAGCCGCCACCATTGGCATGGTGCTGGTCGGCACACGCCCCGTCATTCAGCTGGGTGGCAAGCTGCTCATCAACGTGTTTCGTAGGAACGTGGCATTTGCCAACACGCTGGAAGAGGGGCTGGAAAAGGCGCGTGCCATGCGTGACGATTACTTGAGCAAACAGAGAAAGGATGACCATGACGAATAAACCACGCTCACCACGTGAGATTATCGAGGAGCATTTTAAGCGCAGCAGCTACGCCGAGCTGTTCGAGGCAGTGTATCAGAACGGCGTGGTGCCGTGGGACAAGGGTGAACCCGCGTCGGCATTGGTGGAATGGGCAGAGGCGCAGCAGCTCGACGGCACGGGCAAGCGCGCGTTGGTCGTAGGCTGTGGGTTGGGCGACGACGCGGAATACTTAGCAGCGCGCGGCTTTGACGTAACGGCGTTTGATGTTTCACCGACCGCCATTGCACAATGCAAGCAACGGTGGCCGCAAAGCCGTGTAACCTACGTGACAGCAGACCTGTTTGCTGCCCCCGAAGCGTGGCGCGGCGCGTTTGACTTCGTGCTAGAGAGCCGCACCATTCAGGCACTGGCGTGGGAATACGCGCCGCGTGCCTGCGCCGCCATTGCCCAGCTGGTCAAGCGCGGCGGACAAGTGCTGGTGCTGTGTCTAGGGCGCGAGCCACACGAAGACCGTCGCGGCATCCCTTGGGCGTTGTGCCGCAGCGACCTGCAAGCCTTTGTCGACAGCGGGCTAGAAGAGGTACAGTTCGACGACCTGCACGAAGAATCGCGCCGCAATTTCCGCGTGCATTATCGCAAGCCCTAAATTTTCACACACAAAGGGTAAAAACGCATGTTTGACTTGATAAAACAGCTCACGGAAGCGTGGGCACCGAGCGGTTACGAGCATCATCTGCGCGCCACGCTGCGCGAGATGGTCAAGCCCTACGCGGATGAAGTAAGCGTGGATGGCTTGGGCAACCTGATTGTGCGCGTGGGCAAGGGCGGCAAGAAGGTGCTGATTGCTGCGCACATGGACGAAATCGGCGTGATGGCGAACTACGCCGAGCCAAAAACGGGCTACTTGCGCTTTGCCCCTATCGGCGGCTTGCTCTACACGACGCTGCACGGCAGTCGCGTCATGTTCGAAGACGGCACAATCGGCGTGATGGCCAACCAAGACCCTTGGGGCAAGGGACGCACCGCCGCCAGCGACACCGACACCTTCTACATCGACACCGAAGACGAGACAGGCGCGCAGCGCGTTCGCGTCGGCAGCCCCGCTGTGTTCTGGCGCGAAACCCAACAGCGCGGCAGCCGCGTCATTGGCAAGGCGATGGATGACCGCATCGGCTGCGTTGTCGCGTTGGAAACGTTGAAGCGGCTGGCGGGTAAAGCTGACCACGAGCTGTATTTTGTCTTCACGGTGCAAGAAGAGGTAGGCTTGCGCGGCGCAAGGGTAGCGGCGCAAGGCATCAAGCCTGACTTGGCGATTGCGCTAGACGTGACGGCGGCGGGCGATGAAATTAAGGCAGAACGACTTGCCGTGCGCTTGGGGGAAGGCGCAGCTATTAAGGTCATGGACATCGGACACGTCGTGCCGCCCGACCTACTCCATTGGATGATCGACACCGCCGAAAAGCACGGCATCCCCTACCAGAGCGAGGTGTTAGCACGCGGCACAACAGATGCCGCCGCGCTGCAGTTAGCGCACAGCGGCGTGCCAACGGGCTGCATCAGCATCCCCACGCGCTTTGTGCATACCACCAGCGAGACGGTCGACCTCGCCGACGTGAACGCTTGCATTGACTTACTCACGCAGCTAGTGCGCAGCCCACTCAAGCTAAAGAAAAAGGCGAAAATCTAGCGTGTGTCGTCGAGCAGCAAGGCATTGTCGGGCAGCGGCTGCCCATCGCGCGAGGCGGGCAGGTTGCTCGTATACGGCAGCGTGTACGCGCCCACACGAAGACGGTAGCCGTCTGGCGGCGTAGGCAGCGCGTGTTCCGTCACGACCAGCTCGCCCTCATCCCAAACGAACGTAGGATACGCGCCGCCGAGCGGGCGCGTGTCTTGTTGCGCCAACATGCCGCCCTGTGCGTCCAAGAGATGCACGAACAAGGTCGTGTCGAGCGGCGGGCGATGCGTGCGCGCCTGCCAATACAAGCGCACCCTTAGCCCATCTTGCGTGCGTTCTTGCGCCGCTGCCAAAAGCACAAGATGCTCGCCAAACTGCACGTCAAGGCGTGGCAGGTCAGCGGGCAAGCGCGACGGCGGGGGCGGCACTTTCACCCACGCGATGGTTGCGCTCTTTAGTTGGCTGTCCGCGACATAGCTCACAGCGGGCAAATACATGCGATGTGAGTAGTAAACACCCATCACCAGCCGATACGCGCCCGTTGGTAAATCGGGCGGCAAGTCAAGCGCGAACGACACTGGCACGCGCTCGCCCGCGCGCCAGCGCGTCGTCGGGTGCAGCCAACGCAGCAGCAAACCCTCTGTATTGGCGAGGCGTTGGTAGTCCTGCGTTTGCAGTTGCACGTAAGCGGCGTATTCATGCCCCAAGCGCGAGCGCGTCGTGCCAAGCAGCGGCGTGACGGTGAGCTGTGTTTGCCCTGCCGCCAGCGTATCTGCGCCGTACCACCCCAGCACCAGCAGCTCGCCGTCGCCAAAGTCCGCTAGCGGCACGTCGCTCGCGTGCAGCGGTGCGCTGCTCAGCGCAAGCCCCGCTTCAAGCGGCTTGACCACGCCCAAGAAAGGCAGCTGTCCTGCGCGCTCCAGCCGTTGCGCGCCCTCAAGGTCTGCTAAGAGCCGCGCGTGCGCCGCGTCGTCTAGAGGCGGCAAGAGCGTGATGGCATCGCCTTGCAGCAGGGCGTAGTCGCGCGTTTTGCGCCACAAATCGCCCAGCTCCAACGCATAAGGCAGCAGCAGGCGCGTGTTAGTGGGCAGCATAGGCATGCTGTCGACAGCGCGTACGTGCGGGAAGCGCGTTACCAGCCACACCCGCAGCGTCTGAAACCCCAGCGCGTCGCTCGGCATGAGCAGCGGCGTGTCTTGTGCGACGATCCAACGTGCAAGGTCACGCTGATCAGTGCGAAAAAACCACGTGTTGTTGTCAAGCTGTTCGCCGTGGATGTACCACGTCATCCAGCTTTCGGGCATGTCCCAATAAGCGCGATAAGTCTGCCACGCGCCAATCGCCTGCCAGAACAACACGGACAGCAGCGCGCCAATCGCCAGCGCGAAGCGGCGCATTCGCCAGCGCACGCGCTGTACCGCCGCGCCCATGCCTGCACCGATAATCACAGCTAGCACCGGCTGGACATGCGCAACCCGCAGCCCATGCACGGGCTCGTTGGAAACTAGAGCAGGCACTTGAAAGACGACAAGCATCGCCAACAGAAAAAGCGAAGCACGCGCTCGCCACCGCCAAACCAACATCGCCAGCCCCAGCACAAACAGCGGCTGCCAGAGCGGCGCAAGCAGCGGCGCATGCGCCACGTTGTACTGTGGGTTGACATCGCCGCCCTCGAACAGGTGATAGTGGACAATCTCTAACGCCTGCCAAAGCGTAGGGGGGGCACCAACCAACGCCTGCGCCCGCCCGAACACGCTACGCGGGTCTGTCACAACCAAATAAAGCACAGGGGCAGCGACGAGCAATGCTGCGCCTGCTGCGGCTAAAGCGCGCGGCAGCCACACGCGCCACGCAGTGCGCTGCGTCAGCAGCAGCGTCGCCCCCAAGCCCGCAAATGCCAGCGGATAGACCCACGCCGACGTATAGGTATAAAGAGTTGTGCCGCTCCATGCGCCCCACGCCAGCGCATCACGCCAGCGCGCCAGCCGCAGCGTACGCAGCGCGAACGCCGCGCTCATCGCCACGCACAAGATTTGCAAGTTGGCGCGAAACAGCGCACGCGAGAGCGTAAGATGCCCCAGCATCACCGCCAAAGCCATCATGCCCACCAGCACGCCCAAAAAGCGCGCGCGCGGTGACAAGTCCGCCAGCACTTCGCGCAGCAGCCAGCCCACCGCCGCTATTGAAAGCACGCCCAGCCAGCCTGACATGACGCGCAGTGTCCACACATGGTTGCCCAAGAAAAACGCGCCCGCTGCCAGCAGGATGCGGTAAAGCGGTTCAGCGCGCCCTTCGTCCTCTTCGTACATCGGAAAGCTGCCCGTGCTGACGATGTGAAACACGTCTATGACGTTAATTGCCTCGTCCGCGCTTATGCCAACGGGATAGCGATCGAGCGCGTGCAAGCGCAATATAGCCGCCACGAGCAGCACCACCAGCAGCACACCGCTACGTGTTGAAGCTGTCATGCGTATTTACGCCTCGCTGGGCTTGTCGCTCGTTGCGTCGCCCGCCACCATCTTCACGGTGTGGTGCGTGCGGAACAAGCTGTACTGACCGCTGCGCCCTTGCACGGGGTTTAGCACGTTTTCGGTCTCCATGATGCTCATCCACAACGCCACGTCCATCGTCTCGTCTTCCAGCTCGTGGCGTACGGTTGCTGCGCTAATCACCACGTTGCGCTCGTACATGCGCAGCAACAAGCGCACGAAAGCGTCGCGCTCCGCCAAAATATCACACGCTAGCGGCGACGCATTCAACACGGAAATGCCCTTCGTGGCGAACTCGCTTTGGGGGTTGCGATACTCGTCGACGATGACCGCACCCTGCGCCTCGAGATATTCGACCGCGCGCTGGAATGCCATGTCCTCGTCAAACGGGCGCAAACGCTTGTGTAAGCTGCCTAGCGGGCACCACGCGAACTTACGAAAGCTGGTGAACTGCTCGACGCTGACGACAATGCGCTTCGCCATGTTGAAGGCTTTGGGGTCACGCACCGCCAGCTCGTTAGGTGGCAGATGCACCCAATCATCGGCGATGTTTTGCAGCGGCGGCGGCAAGAAGTCACCGGGTGGACGTGCCACTTCGCTAAGGTCGATGTCAGGCGGCAGGCTAATCACCGGCACGAGGTCATCGGGATTGTTGCGGTGCGGCATCAGCTCGCGCTTGAGCAATCGCTCGCGCACCAGCGCGTCAATCCAATGCGAACGCCATTGGTCATCTTGGTTCATGCCGGGACGCGTGATGTCGCGTTCCATCGCCAGCCCGTTAAGCAAAAACCCGTAATTAATATACGCCCACCCCCGCGTCATCAACGTGTTGGCGACGCGGCGCGTTATCGCCTCCGCAATTACCCGCGTTTTTTCGACAATCGGATGGTTGGCGTTGAGCGACAGCTTGCCGTTGTTAGCTTGGCGCAGCACACCAAGTGAAATGGCTTGCTGAATAAGCTCATCGCCGCGCTCGGTCTGCGCCACCACGCCCATCTGCACCAAGTGACGGTCAAGCTCCGCGAGCGTTAACTGCTGCGTCTCGAGCTGCTTGGCAAGACGGTCAAACTGAATGACGAGGCTTGACCACTGCGAGGGCAAAAACTCGGTATCGTTGGCTTCTGCGGACGTGGTTTGTGCTAAAGACTCTTGGTACTTGGACAGATTGAGAAATTCCTCGACGTATTCCAACGTCACCGAGGGATGATTGGCGAGCTGGCGGCTGGTGCTGCCGCGCACCCCCCAAATGATGACCGTTTTGCCGCTCTGCACGATGCTGTTGATGACTTGGCTAAAGTCGCGGTCGCCGCTGGCGAGGATATAGACATCGCTAGCGGAATGCGGGTGGCTAGCGTCCATCAGCACGTCGCGGGCGATGCGCAAATCCGCGCTGTTCTTGCCGGGCAAATTGAACACGGGGTCGATGTTCGCCAGCATCAAGCGCGACGGCACGTCTTCCGCCACTTCGCGCCCTTGACTGTCGACCAACGGCGGCAGCGTGCCGCGCGTCCCCCAAGGGGCATAGGCTGCCATCTTGACGATGCTGCCATAGGCGCGTGCTTGCGCGATGAAGCCGCTAATCATGCGGTCGATGTCAAGCATGTAACCGTTTTGTGCTAGGCTGATGGCGATGTTCTCAAAGTCGATGAACACCGACACATGGTTGGTTTTGATGCCGAGCAAGGTTTCTAGGGGTTGGAAGATGATTTGATTGGCGAACTCGGTGCCTTGCAGCACGTCTTCGGACCCCCACATGCGCACGCGGGTATTGCGGGTGCGCTTGATACGGCGGATAAGCGGCAGCATGTCGCGGCTGGTCGTCGCCAAAATCAGCTCATCAATCGGGTCAGGGTCGTAGGAAAAATAGTTAATGATGAGAACGTCAGCGAGAGCTTCGCGCACAGGCACATCGCACAGGTCATAGCCTGCCGCCTTAAAAATAAACTGCGGGTTGGGTCTACCGGCTTGCGTGCGATAAGTCGACCAGTTCGCCACTGCCACCGCGCGCAGCTTCTCCACGCTGACCAAGCCGGCCGCCAAAGCCGCGCCGCCGCGTAAGCCCACCGCCAACTCCTGCAGGTCTACGGACATATTGCGCGACGAGAAGCGCGAAATCAGGTCATCTACATCAACTATTAAGTATGCCGCCATTATGAAAACCTTAAGTAATCGAGTGCAAGAATCAGCACACACGCCATTTTAGCGCAAAATCACCTTTTGCGCACAGCCCCCATCCCCAGGCCCTTTCCCCCACACAAGAGGAAAAGGGGTTACGCGCGCTGCAAAGCTCTCGCCACATCAGTGGAAAGGCGTTTGGGGTAAAGCAATGGCGCGGCAACAATTTGTGAAGTATAGCACAAAGACTGGCAAAATGCTTTAGCCATTTCCATGAAGAAATCTTAAACAAAGCGGGGCATTGGGCGCAAACGCCCCGCCTAACGAGCTAGTACGCCTTGCCGAAGAGGGCAATACGACCGCCTTGCTGCCCCGTGTAAAAGCACGTGCCGCGCTCCTGCGCGCTTTCCAGCGGCAAACAACGCAACGTCGCGCCGGTCTCTTCTTTAACGCGGCGTTCGTCCTCGTCGCTGCCCGCCCAATAGCCGCGCGCCCAGCCGCCCGTTTCGATGACCTGCTTCATCTGGTCGTAGCTGGTGACGGTGTGAATGTTGGCATCGCGGAAAGCGGTGGCTTGCGCCAGCAAATTGGCATGAACCGCGTCGAGCAGGTCGCGCACCGCCGCCACGACACCCTCTTGCGCCACGAACTGCTTGCCCTCTTTGCCCATGTCACGGCGCGCCAACACCGCTTTGCCGTTCGCTACGTCTTTAGGACCGACCTCAAGGCGCACTGGCACGCCGCGCATTTCCCAATCGTTGAACTTAAAGCCGGGCGTTTCTTCGCGGTTGTCGACATGCACGCGCACACCTGCAGCGCGCAACTCGCGCGTCAGGCGGTCAATGACGGGCATCACTTGGCTGTGTTCGCCCTCGTCACGATAGACGGGGATGGCGACGACCTGAATGGGTGCGAGGCGCGGCGGCAGGCGCAAGCCCATGTCATCGCCGTGCGCCATGATAATTGCGCCAATCATGCGCGTCGACAGCCCCCACGAGGTCGTCCAGCAGTATTCCAGCTCGTTGTTACGGCTTAAATATTTGATGTCGAAGGCTTTGGCGAAGTTTTGCCCAAGATTGTGGCTCGTGCCACTTTGCAAGGCTTTGGTGTCGCGCATCATTGCCTCGATGGTATACGTGCGCAACGCGCCCGCAAAGCGTTCGATATTGCTCTTTTGCCCCTTAATCACCGGCAGAGCCGCGCCGTCTATCGCTAGCTCGGCGTAAATATCCAACATTTGCAGCGTTTCCGCCTCCGCGTCGTCGTGGGTGGCGTGCGCGGTGTGTCCCTCCTGCCAAAGAAACTCGGCAGTGCGCAAGAAGGGGCGCGTGCGCAGCTCCCAACGCACGACATTTGCCCACTGGTTGATGAGCAAGGGCAGGTCACGGTAGGATTGAATCCACTGGCTGAACGCCTCGCCAATCACCGTTTCCGACGTGGGACGCACGACGAGCGGCTCTTCAAGCACCTGCCCGCCCGCAACTGTCACAACGGCTAGCTCGGGACTAAAGCCTTCGACGTGTTCTGCCTCGCGTTTGAGGTAGCTTTCGGGGATGAAGAGCGGGAAATAGGCGTTTTGATGACCGGTTTCCTTAAAGCGACGGTCTAAAAAGGCGCGGATGTTCTCCCAAATCTCATAGCCGTAGGGCTTAAAGATGATGCAGCCGCGCACGGGCGACTGTGCCGCCAAATCAGCGCGGTAAACGATCTCGTTGTACCATTTAGAGAAATCCTCGCTTTGCGGCGTGAGTTTTGTGGTCATGCGTCCCTCATTCTCTGCTAAATAGGCTGTGCAAAGTGCCGATTATAGGTCATTTTTAGCGTGGCGTAAATTGCCACGCCGCATTTTCAGTCCGCGCTCCCTACGAAAAGAGCGCGTTGTGCGCTATCATGGGCGCATGAGGCAACACCATCCAAAGGAAAAACGCATGAAAACGCTGGCAGAGCATTTACAAGCGTTAGCCGCTGCCGACGTGGTCGGCACAACAGGCAACCTCAACAAACTCATCAGCGCGCCCTTCACAGAAAACGCCGCCGACGTGCAAGCAGGTGGCGTGTTCGTGGCGCGGGTGGGGCGCAACGTCGACGGGCATCAGTTCATCGCCCAAGCCCTTGCTAACGGCGCAGGCGCAATCGTCAGCGAACACGCCATCAGCGGGCTGTTCGTCCCCACCGTGCAGGTGCGCGATGCCCAGCAGGTGCTGGGCAAGCTGGCGGCATCGTTCTACGATTTCCCCTCACGGCAGCTGGTGGTGATTGGCGTGACCGGCACCGACGGCAAGACGACGACCAGCACGCTGATTTACCACATGCTTAAGGCGCACTTGGGCGGCAAGGTGGGATTGATTAGCACGATTGCCGCTGACTTTGGCGACAAGAGCGTGCCGACAGGGCTGCACGTCACCACTCCTTCCGCGCCCGAAGTGCAGGCGTTCTTAGCGCAAATGCGCGACGCGGGGTTAACGCACGTCGTGCTAGAAATGACCAGTCACGGGCTGGCGCAAGGGCGGTTGAACGGCGTAGATGTCGACGTGGCGGTGATGACCAACGTCACCCACGAGCATTTAGACTATCACGGCACGTGGGAGAACTACCGCAATGCCAAAGGCATCTTGTTCGACCTGCTGTCTAGCACGGCGCGCAAGCCCAATCAACCCAAAGTCGCCGTCGTGAATGCCGACGACCCGTCGGCGGACTATTTCGCTCGCAAGCGCGCCGACAAGGTGCTGCGCTACGGCATTGCCAACGCCGCCGACTTCCGTGCCGCAAACATCGCGTTCGCGCCCGACGGCACGCGCTTCGAGGTTAACGGTGAGCCGCTGCACACGCACCTTTACGGTATGTTCAACGTCGCCAACGTGCTAGCGGCGGTGACAGCGGCGCGGGCGTTGGGCGTGCAAGACGTACAAGCGGGCTTGTCGCAAGTGCGCGGGATCAGCGGGCGCATGGAAGCGATTGACGAGGGGCAGTCGTTTATTGCGATGGTGGACTTTGCGCACACGCCCAACGCGCTCAAGAACGCGCTGGAGACGGCGCGCACGTTGATTGCGCCCAGCGGGCGTGTGATTGCGGTCTTCGGCAGCGCGGGCTTGCGCGACGTGGAGAAACGCCGCCTCATGGCAGAAGTTGCGGCAGAGCTTGCGGATTTTACCGTGCTGACCGCCGAAGACCCGCGCACAGAGTCGCTAGCAGCTATCTTGCAGATGATGGCGGAAGGCTGTGAACGCAAGGGCGGCGTAGAAGGTGAGACGTTCGTGCGCGTGCCAGATAGAGGGCGCGCCATCTACGAGGCGTGCCAGCGCGCCCAAGCGGGCGACATCGTCATGGTCTGTGGCAAGGGGCATGAACAGAGCATGTGCTTTGGCGTGACCGAGTACGACTGGGACGACCGTGACGCGCTGCGTGCGGCACTGCGCGGCGCACCGCTGGCGACGCTGCCGACCGCGAGCGCGTAAGCCATGCGCGGGCGCGATTGGGGCGCAGTGGTGGCGGTGCTGCTGCTGGCAAGCGTGCTGCGTCTGGTGGGCATTGCGTGGGGGCAGCCAAACCCTCGTTTCGACAGCTACTACAGTCCGCGCGACCTGCTACACGACCAAACGCCCCTGCAAGCGGATGAGTACATCTTCGTCTCGTTTTCGCTCAAGATGTTGCGAGACGGCGAGCTTGTGCCACGTTTCTACCACAACCCCACGTTCGTGCATCAGTTCAACGCGCTCGTGTTCTGGATAACAGGCACGCCGCAGCAGCTTGCGCCCGCTGTCCGCGACGGTTTGACCATGCGCCATTATGCCCCCTTTCGCCTGTACGTCATGGGGCGGGCGCACAGCGTGCTGGCAAGTGTATTCGCCGCCGCCATCACAATGGCCATCGCGCGCGTGCTGGCAGGACGGCGCGCCATGCTGCACGCGGGCTTGCTCATGGCGATCAGCTTCCCACTGGTACAGCACGCGCACTACACGACCTCCAACAGCATGGGGTTGATGTGGGTGATGCTGTGTCTGTACGCCAGCCTGCGCGCCCTGCGACAAAACAGCACGCACTGGCTGCTGGCGGCGGGCGTGTGCGCGGGCTTTGCCTTCGGCAGCCGCTACAACGGCGGCGTGGTGCTAGGGGTGATGGGCTTGGCGGGGCTTGTGCTATGGTGGCGCGCGCGCACGTGGCGACCAGCGTTGGCACTGCTAGCGGGATGTGCGGCATTCGCGGCGGCGTTCCTCCTCAGCACGCCCGCCGTGCTGCTCGACAGGCAAACGTTTTGGGATGACCTGCGCTTCATTAGCAGCCAATATTTAAGCAGCGGCAGCGGCAGCTTCACCCCCATCTCAGCGTGGGAGGGCTTGCGCATGGAGTGGCACTATCTGGCGGTGTTCGGCGTGGGCGTGCCTGCGCTGCTGCCTATCGTAGTAGGCGCGCGGCAGCTGTGGCGCAAAAACGCGACGTTTGCGGGCGTGCTGCTGGCGTATGTGGCGGCGTACAGCCTGCTCATCCTGCGCACGGTGCGCCCCGCCGGCGCAGACCAGCTGGTTATCTTGGCGATAGGCGCGCTGGCGGTGCTTTACGGCATCGGCATGGCGCGGTTGCTGGCGCGGCGCGCGCTGGTTTGGCGCGTAGGGCTGGCAATTGTGGGCATTGTGCTACCGCTCAGCCAATCGCTACAGTTCACAGCGCAACGCAAGCTGCCCGACACCCGCGAGGTGTTCTTGGCGTGGCTGCATGAGCAGCTGCCGGTCGGTGCGCGCGTGGGGTTGATTAACAGCTACAACGTGCCGCTTGACCCCACCCGCACGCCCTACTGGCAGATTTACGCTCTTGCGCAAGAAGTCGACTGGACAACCGTCGCAGAGGCGGACTACCTGCTTATCTCTGACGCGGGGGAATTCTTTCGCGCTCGCACCGGCGTGCCAATCGCGCGCACGCTGCCCAAAGGCGCACGATGGGCGGCGGGCGTAGCGCGACCGCGTTGGGCGGGCGATGATTGGGCGTTGCACACCGCCAGCTATTGGCACAACCCCGCGCTTGACCTGTACTGCCTCACGCCTGCCGCGTGCGCCGCGCTGGCGCGTTGAGCCATTGTCAACGTGTTACGCTGTGTTAAAATGTTAGCAACACCAAGAGAGCGTGCGCATGGTCGATTTAGGCATTGTCATCGTTAACTGGAACACCAGCGAGTACTTAGAGAAGTGCCTGACAACGGTTTACGCTAGCGAGGGCGACTTCAGCTACACGGTTGTCGTGGTGGACAACGCCAGCAGCGATGACAGCGTAGCGATGGTGCGTGCCAAGTTCCCGCAGGCGCACGTTATCGCCAGCCCCAGCAACGACGGCTTCCCCAAAGGCAACAATCACGGCTTGCGCTGGTTAGGCTATCGCGGCGCGGGCGATGTGGACGCGGACGCGCCGCGCTATGCGCTGCTGCTCAATCCTGACACCGAAGTGCCGCCTGACAGCCTGTACCGCATGGTGCAGTTCATGGACAGCCGCCCGGATGTCGGTGTCGCGGGACCACGCCTGCTGCTGGCGGACGGCACGCTCGACAAGGCGTGTCGGCGCGGCTTCCCCACGCCGCTGGTGAGCTTCTATCACTTCAGCGGGCTAGCGCGCCTGTTCCCCAAGAGCCCGCGCTTCGGACGTTACAACATGACCTTCGCCGATGAGACGCAAGAGCTAGAAGTGGACAGCGTGGTAGGCGCGTACATGCAGGTGCGCAAGGAAGCCATCGCCCAAGCGGGCTTGCTCGACGAGGCGTTTTTCATGTATGGCGAGGACATCGACTGGGCGTTTCGCATTAAACAGCACGGCTGGAAGGTGTGGTACTACGCGCCTGTGATTGTTCACCACGTGAAGCGCGCTGCCGCGCGTCGCAGTGCAAAAGCACAGTTTGAGTTTTGGCGCGCTATGCTGATTTTCTATCGCAAGCACTATCGCCGCAGCACGCCGCTGCCGCTTCACGCCTTGATTGTCGGCGCGCTGTTGGTCAAAGGAGGGCGCGGCTTATGGCACGAAGTGCAGCATCCGACCGCATCGACCGCTCCATAAGCGAGCAGCTTGCCGCACGGACTGTGCGCGCACGCCGCGCCAAGTTCTTCATGGCGGTGCTGCTGGTTGTGATAGACGTGGCGATGCTGTTCTTGGGGTTCGTACTCGGTTATTACGCCCGCGAAGCGTTGCCGTTTTTCCCACAGCCCGAAGCACAACCGCCGCTGCTGCAGTTCGTCCCGACGGTCATTCTGCACGTCGGCACGATTATCACGCTCTTCTACTTCAATCGCCTTTACCATCTCAAGCGCACGTTCAGCCGCTTTGACCAAGCGCGCAACCTCGTCGGCGTGGTGACACTGGGCGCGCTGCTGGCGAACGGCGTGCAAGAGCTGGTGTTCCGCAACACCTTCTTAGAGTTCACTTACCCGCGCAGCTTGTTCTTCTACGTGTGGTTTATCAGCTTAATCACGACCGTGCTAGGGCGCGATTTCCACCGCTGGTTAACGCTCAAGCTGCGCCGTCGTGGCATCCTCACCGATAACCTGCTCATCGTCGGCACGAACAACACCGCACGCGACGTAATCAAGAGCATTCAGCGCAGCCCTAGCTTGGGTTACCACATCGTGGGGTTGGTCAACGGGCAACAGAAAGCCAGCGGCAAAATTCTCGGGCTGCCCATTTTGGGCGATTACCCTGACCTACCCAACATCATCGACCAGTACCACATCGCACAGGTGATTATCGTCGTGCCACAAACGCGCGGCGATGAAATCGTCGAGCTGGTGACGCTGTGTCATCGCGGCAACGTGGACGTAAAGGTCTTCCCCGACATTCTGGCGTATGTGGCGGGCGATTTAAACGTAGATGACTTAGGTGGCACGCCGCTGCTGACCGTGCGCGACATCGCGTTGCGTGGCTGGCGATTGAGCTTCAAGCGCGGGCTAGATATCTTCGGCGCGCTGGTCGGCATCATCTTCCTGTCGCCGCTGATGCTGCTCACGGCGTTTGCGATTTGGCGATACGACAAGGGCAACGTCTTCTTCATTCAGGAGCGCATGGGGCTGGACGGTCGCCCCTTCCCGATGGTGAAGTTCCGCTCGATGCGCATGGATGCTGACAAAATCGCCAATTGGACGGTTGAGAACGACCCGCGCATTACGCCGATTGGGCGAACCATGCGCAAGACCAATTGGGACGAAATTCCCCAGCTGTTTAACGTGCTGTTGGGACACATGAGCCTTGTCGGTCCGCGCCCAGAACAAACGGAACACGTCCTCAGGCTGCGCCAAAAAGTGCCGCGCTACATGGAACGCCACCGCGAGAAGGCGGGTATGACGGGTTGGGCGCAAATTCACGGCTTGCGCGGCGACACCTCGATTGAAGAGCGCGTGACCTATGACCTGTGGTATGTGGAAAATTGGTCACTTTGGCTGGACATCAAGATTATCTTGCGCACGATTATTCAGACGCTGACGATGCGCAGCCGCAACGCCTACTAGCCCAAGAGTGCAAGCTATGGACATCAAAACCCTCGAAGAAGCCATGCACCGCTTTGTCACCAGCAAGGGGTGGTACGCGGCGGACAGCAAGCACCCGCAGACGACGCGCAACCTCGCCATTTCGCTGGTGTTGGAAGCCAGCGAAGTCCTCGAGCATGTGCAGTGGTCAGAGACCGTCAAGGACAAAGAGGCGTTCGCCAGCGAGCTAGCCGACGTGTTTTTATACCTGCTGCAGCTGGCAAGCCTGAACGGGGTTGACCTTGCCGCAGCGACGCTCGCCAAGCTGGAGACCAACGCCCGTCGCGAGTGGAACACGCCCGAATGAACGCAAAAAAGGCGCGGAGGTCGCGCCTTTTGATGTGTCGTGCTTCGGGTAATGCTGCTTAATTCAAGCGCGCCGCAAGGCTGCTCAACCCGCTGCGAACGCTGCCGTCAACGATCTTGTCCGACGAACGCACGATGACACCGCCGAGAATGGCGGGGTCAACGCTGAAGACCACGTCTTCCGCGCCGAGCGTGCTTTTGGCGTTCTTTTGCTCGGCTTCACTCAAGGGCATCGCGCTGATGACCTCGACCTTACCGCCGAGATTTCTTGCTTCAGCGGGCACTTTGCTGAAGAAATCGCTGACGAGCGCGGCTTGCTTCTTGCTGTCAATGGTCTCACCCAAGATGCGCCCGGCGACAGCAACGCTGATGTCAATCACCTTGTCGCGCAAGCCAGCTAGTTCGGCATTGCGCTGCATTTCGGCTTCGGCGCGGGCATCGCTCTTGATTTTTTCGGCTTCAGCGCGGGCTTGTGCCTGGGCTTGCTTGACCAGCTCTTCGCCGCGTTGACGCGCTTCTTCCATGAGCTTGTTCACGTCAGCGCGCGCCTTCGCAAGGATTTGCTCGGCTTCTTGTTCAGCGTTCTCACGGGCTTTGGCAGCTTGCTGCGCGTCTTCCAAACCCTTCTGAATTTTCGCGGCACGCGCATCCAAGAAGTTCACAGCGGGTCGCCACAGCAAGAAGGTGAGCAAAAACGCCACCAACAGGAAGTTAAAGGTATGCACGAACAGCAAGCCCGCGTTGATGCCAAGCGGCGTGAGGGGGCTTTCTGCGACCGCTTCTTCGGCTGCGCTAACAATCGGAGCCACGCTCAGCATGACTGCCAGCACAACCAGCAGAAAGCGCGTGTTGAGTTGAGTTTTCCGCATGGTGTTTACTCCCGTTGCGTGGCTTAGAGAACGAACAAGATAACGAGCGAGACCACCAAGGCGTAAATGGCGACAGCTTCAGCGAACACGATACCCAAAATCATGTTGGTTTGGATTGCGCCGGCGGCATCGGGATTGCGACCAATGCCTTGCAGACCACCTTGCACCATCAAGCCGATGCCAATCCCGGGGCCAAACGCCGCTAGAATCGCCAGACCCGCACCAATTGCTTTCAAACCTACGTCGAGACCTTCCATGAGTTTACCCTCTCCTTAGCTTAGAGAATTTGTCACTGTGAGCTATACAAAAAGTTAAAGTGCGTTGGGCGCGGCGGCAACCACGCCCGCACGGTTACCCCAATTTAGTGATGCGCTTCGGCGTGTTCGCCGTGTTCGTGTTCTTCGTCGTGGTGGTGGCTGACCATCGCCTGCGCCGAGAAAATCAGCGTCAAGATAGCGAAGACACCGGCTTGCGCGCCGCCCACGATGATTTCTAGCAAGAGAATGACGGCGGGAATGGTCGTGCCGGTCAAGAACATAATCACGGCGAAAAGCACCGTCCCCGCGAAAATTGCGCCAAAGAGACGGAAGCTCAAGCTGATGATTTTACCCAACTCGGAGACAATTTCAAAGATGCCGACCACGAAGTCAATCACGCCCAGCGGCTTCTTGCCGACGTTGCCGATGGCGCGCACGTTGATGAACTTCTGGAAGTAGTCCAGCCCTAGCTCCGAGACACCAAACGCCTGAATGACCAAGAAGGCAAGAATTGCCAGCCCTAGCGTGAAGCTCAGGTCGGTTGCCATGCCACGCACGAAGGGCGCGACGGTGAACAGTTGATTGTGGAAGGTGGTGGCATCGTAGCCGAGCCGTTCGGGGCGCACGACAATCGTCTGTCCGACCTCGAGGGGCGTGTCTGCGGTCAAGCCGCCCATCGCCACTGCCGCCGCTTCACCGTGCGTTTCTTCGCTATGTGCGTCGCCATGCGCGGGTTCGGGCGTGGCTGTACCTTCGGCTTGAATAGCGTTCAGGTTGGGCTTGCTGTGTCCGCCATCGCCGTGTCCGTCTTCGGCGGGCTTGGCAGTGCCACTGGCTGCCTTGATGTTGACGGTGCCGCCGCTGGTGTTAGCTGCCACAATCATCTCAGGCGTGAAAGTCAGTGACTGCCAGCCACTGTAGTTCACCGTCACGTACTCGCTCAGCTTGGGCAGCTCGCCCTGTGCGATTTCTTGCGCCTGCGCGGTGTACTTGG
Source organism: uncultured Anaerolineae bacterium (assembly GCA_938022205.1). GTDB lineage: Bacteria > Chloroflexota > Anaerolineae > Aggregatilineales > Phototrophicaceae > JANWYT01. The sequence goes on from CALIEB010000001.1 coordinate 386,509, forward strand.
CGGCGATGCTGGCCAGCGTGTCGCCCTCTGCTACGGTATGCAGCACCGCCTTGTCCAAGAAGGGGTCAAGCTCGGTGGGCAGATACTTGGCGTACTTGGTGATACCCAACATGGCTTCACAGCGGTGGTAGCTTTCGTAGGTGCCGGCGATGCCGGTGTTGAGCGGGGCCTCGCTGCGCAGCACAAAATACGGTCTGCCGAACGCGCTGGTCTCCTGAACGGGGAAGCCGTTGAACGCCACAGGTTCGTAGGCAGCACAGTGCAACACGCCCACTGTTTCCACGCCCGGCAGCAGCTTGCCCCAGTTGCCCGCCAGCAAGTAGAGGAACAGGCTCGCCACCAGCGGGAAGAGCAGGTTGCGCACTTTGGGCTTGTTGCCCGCTTGGGACTGGGTCAAGCCCCACAGCCCGCCGACGATGACCTCGACCATGCCTTGAAAGCGGGTCGGCACTTCGCGTGTCCAGTTGTTGGACGCACGGCGCGCGAACACGGCAATCAACAGCACGATGATGGTGGCCATCAGCGCGCCGCCCAAAGAGTTCACGATGGTGAAATCTTTGCTGGGCCAGTCCTTCAAATAATATTCCGCTGGCACGCTAATGACGGGCAGCGTGACCGCCGTCCCCGCCTGCGGCAGCAGAATGAACGGGAAGAGAATGCAGCCGAAGAACACAAACACTAAGAAGCCCAGTAAGGACACGCAGCCGCGTTGGTTTGTGGTCATTGCGTTCTCTCCTTTCTACGATGAATAAGCACCAAATTACCCAAAGGACTCATCCTCCTTCTGTGATGAATCAGACACATAATCAGACGGCGTGGGGTGCTGAATGCGCGTCACCACCGCCAACGCCAGCCGAGTCATGAGATAGAGGCTTATCGGCACGCTGAGGATAAGCAGACAAATCGTCATTAATCCCCGCCGTTCGATGAGGCTGTCTAGCCACAACCCGACTATGAGCGCGACCAGCACGACCACCAAAGCGACGAAACCGGTCAACGCAGAAATCCCAGCCAGTGTTAAGTTTCTTAGGCGCGACGGCTTACGAGCAGCCATACGGCGCGCTTCCTTGCGCGACTGCGCATTTTATCACAAACACGTCGCAATTGCCAAACGTTTATAAACCATTTATGAGACGTGCCACGTGCTGCATAGCTTCCGCCCCGCTGCGCGCCCAGTCGATGATTTGCGTCGGCAGCACGCCCAACAGGAGCACCACGACGCTGGCAATGCCCAGCACCCACGCATACGGACGCGGGATAGCAATCGCTTGGTCTTCGTCGACACCCTTATCCACGTACATGACCTTAATCACGACCAGATAATAGTACAACGCCACGCTTGAATTTAACACGCCGATGATGGCAAGCCCGACCAAATTGGCTTCCACCGCCGCTTGGAACAGGAAGAACTTGCCGAAGAAGCCCGCTGCCGGCGGGAAGCCTGCCAGCGACAGCAAGCTAATCGTCATTGCCAACGCCAGCCAAGGACTGCGCCGCTGCAAGCCGGCTAGGTCGCGGATGTTCTCGCTCTTTGTCGCTTCGCTGAACAGCACCACGCCCGCGAAGATGAGCAAGTTGGAGAAAGTGTACATGAACATGTAGAACGCTACGCTCGACACGCCCAGCGTGGGGTCTGCCGACTGTAGCGCGGCGATGCCGACTAGCGCATAGCCCGCTTGTGCAATCGAGGAATACGCCAGCATGCGCTTGATGTTGCTCTGGCGCAGCGCAAGCACGTTGCCCAGCGTCATCGAGACGACGCTAATCACCACCAGCAGGTTGACCCAAAACGCCTGAATGGACTGCCCTTCCAGCACGAGGTCAGCGGGAAAGACCGCCAGCAAGAAGCGCAGCAGCACGGCGAAGCTCGCCGCCTTGCTAGCGACGCTGACGAAGGCGGTCACAGGCGTAGGCGCACCCTCGTACACGTCGGGGGTCCAAAAGTGGAAAGGCGCGACGCTAATCTTGAAGCCAAAGCCCACGATGACCAACAGCAGAGCCGCGAGCATCGGCACGACGTTGTCGCCCAGCGCGCCGCCGCCGCTGACCAGCGTCTGCGCCAGCGCGGGGATGTTGGTGTGCCCTGTGAAGCCGTAGAGCAAGCTCAAGCCGTAGAGCAAAATCGCGCTGGCAAAAGAGCCAAACAGGAAGTATTTCAAGCCGCTTTCCGCGCTGCGCCCGCCGTCTTGGCGACGGAACGCCGCAAGGATATAGAGCGGGATGGAAACCGTTTCTAGCGCGACAAACAGCATGACAAGGTCGTTTGCGCCGACCAAGAGGCAGCCGCCGAGTGTCGAGATGATGATGATGAGGTGGAACTCGCCGCGATTTTTCGTGCCGCTGTCGTTAATCGCCATCAGCGCGGTGAGCGCGCCGCCCAAGATGACCATGACTTGGAAGATTTGCGCCACGCCGTCGAAGCGAATCATGCCGCCCCAGAAGACCTGCCCCTCAGCAGGCGGTGACCAGATGATAGGCGTGAACGCCACGAAGAGCATGCCGAACGCGGCGACGTAGGCGATTTGCGGGCGTTTGTCTTTAGGCAGATAGGCATCGAGCAGCAGAATGACCGCCGCCAAGATGGTTAGTCCCAGTGCCGCCGCAACGGACGGCAAACTTTGCAAAAAGTTAAATTCAGCCACCGTTACATACCCCCTAATAGCATGATAACAGGCTTGAGACCTTCAGTAATCATCGGTGCCATGATACTGGGGTATAAGCCGATAACAATCAGCGGCAAGCCCAGCAGCAGCAAAATCACGCGGTCAGTGATGGCGATGTCCCCCACGTCGCTGTAAAGCGTTTCGTTGAACTCGCCGAAGAACACCTGCCCCGTGACGCGCAGGACATACGCCGCCGTCACCACGATGCCGATAGCCGCTACAATCACGATGACCGAGTAGTAGTTCGCCAGGGTGAAGCCGCCAATCTGCAGCGTGACCGTTTCGCTGGCTGTCCACATACCTTGAAAGATGGGGAACTCGGCGATGAAGCCGCTCAAGCCCGGCATGCCCATGCTGGTCAAGCCGCCGACGATGAACGCCACGCCCACCCAAGGCATGCGCTTGATGAAGCCGCCCAGCGAGGGGATGTCACGGGTATGGGCGCGGTCGTAGACCATGCCGACACAGCCGAAGAACAGCGCGGTCATCGCGCCGTGACTGAACATTTGCAAGCCTGCGCCTGTCATGCCGACGATGTTCATCGTCGCCCAGCCCATGCTCACCAAGCCCATGTGGCTGACGGACGAGAAGCCAATGACGTACTTAAAGTCACGCTGGCGGAAGGCAATCAGCGCGCCGTACACGACGTTGACCAGCGTTAAGAAAACAATCCAAGGCAGATGAACGTGCGCGCCTTCGGGCAGCAGCTGCACGCCCACGCGCAGCGCGGCAAACGCGCCCAGCTTCATCAACACGCCGGCGTGAATCATCGACACGGCAGTAGGCGCAGCCACGTGACCATCAGGCGACCAGTTGTGGAAGGGGAACACGCCCGCCAGAATGCCAAAGCCAATGAAGATGAAGGGGAACCAGAACTTAGCGAAGGTCAAGACTTCTGCGCCCAAGTAGCCGCTCACGTCAAACGCGCCGTTTTCTGCCGCTAGTGTCAGCTGCACGATGTTGAAGCTGTAGGCTTGGCTGTCGCGGGGCAAGAAGCCGCTGTCAATGGCAGCCTGTAGCACGGTCGCGCCCTCGCCGCTGAAGAAGCTGCCCGCCACGAAGTACATGGCGATGCCGCCGACCAGCGCGACGACCGAGCCAATCAAGATATAGAGCGTCAGCTTCATCGCCGCGTACTCGCGCAGCTTGACCCAGCCCCAGCCGGCAATCAGGATGTACATGGGGAACAACGCCAGCTCGTACAAGAAGAAGAGCAGGAACAAATCCAGCGAGATGAACACGCCCATCACGCCCGCCACCAGCAGCATGAAGAAGCTCATGAACTCGCGCAGGCGGTCGGCGATATTCCAGCTAATCAACACGCCAGCCACCGCCACCATGCCAGTGAGCAAGACCATCGGTGCCGATAACCCATCCACGCCCAGATGATAGGCGATGCCTGCGCTTGGCACCCAAGGCACGTACTCCTCAAAGACGAGGGCTTCGGTAAAGGCTTGTGTTGCCGCCGTTTTACCTACGCTTTCGTCGATGCGCAGCGTGCTAGAAAACACGCCGTTCTCGCTGAACACGAGGTTGTTGTAGCCAAAGAAGACGACAGCCGACAACGCCAGCGTCACCACCGCCGCCGTAATCGCCACGCCGCGTATGAGATCGCGGCTGGTGGCGGGCATAAACAGCAGCAGCACACCCGCCACCACAGGAATAAAGATTAACGCGCTAAGAATCGGGAAACCTAAATCCATCGTCTTATCCCATCCCGTTCATGAAAATATGGGTGACACTGGTGTTGATGACGGACAAAATCCAGTTTGGCGCAAGCCCTGTCACCAGCATGAGGACGAGCAGCGGCGCAATCGCCACAAACTCACGCAGCTCAATTTCAAGGTGATAGTCACGCCAGTGCATGTTAAAGGGTCCGTGCAGCACGGCGCGAATGCCCTTGAGGATGTAGCTGCCTGTGAAGAGCAAGCCAATCATGGACAAGACCGTCAGCGTCGTGAAGACGGGGAACGCGCCACGCACCACCAAGAACTCACCGACGAAGCCGTTCAAGCCCGGCAGCCCCAAACTTGCCATGCTGGTGAAGATGAACACCACGCCGAAGATGGGGGCTTTGACCCATAAGCCGCCGTACTCGTCGAGGTTGCGCGTATGCGTCTTGTGATAGATGCCACCTGCCAAAAGGAACATGCCCGCGCTGGAAAGCCCGTGATTGAACATTTGTAAGACCGCGCCGTTGGTGGCGATAATGGCGTTTTGCGTGGCATCACTCACCAGCCCGCCGCCCGTCTGTGCCAGCAGCCACGCCTGCCCGTAAAGGCTTGCCATGACCGCCAGTCCCAAGCCGACAAAGCCCATGTGGTTGACGGAGCTGTAGGCGACGAGGCGTTTGATGTCGTTTTGTCCGAACGCGGCGAACGCGCCCAGCACGATGCCCAGCATCGCCAGCGTTGCAAACAGCGTCGCCACGTCAAAGCCTAAGAGCGGCACTTGGCTAATCCATACGTCGGGGAAGAACGGCACGACGAGGCGCAGGAAGCCATACGCGCCCAACTTGAGCATGACACCGGCTAGCAGCATCGACCCTGCCGTAGGGGCTTCGCCATGCGCGTCGGGCAGCCATGTGTGGAAAGGCCAGATTGGCACTTTGATGCAGAAAGCGACGAAGAAGCCGACGAATGCCAACGCCTTGACCGTGCCAACGTCGATGCCCAAGAAGGCGGGTGCGTCGTTGGCGAAGGTGGGCCAGAGCGCGGTAATCTTGGCGATGTCATACGTGCCGGTCGAGAAGCCGATGAGCTGCGTCGCCAAGAGCATGCCCAGCGTGCCGCCGATGCTGTAAATCATGAACTTGTTCGAGGCGTACAAGCGGTTGGGTCCGCCCCACTGGTTGATGACGAAGTACATCGGCACCAACGACAGCTCGTAGAACAGGAAGAAAATCATCAAGTCCATGCTGACGAACACGCCCATCAAGCCCGTCTCGAAAAGCAGCAACAGTGCGAGGTGCATGTTGGCGCGCTCTTCGATTTCCCAGCTGATGAGAACGGCAAGCGGCGTGAGCAAGCCGGTCAGCAAGACCATCGTCGCGCTAATGCCGTCGATGCCGACGTGCCATGAGGCATCGAGCAGCTGGAACCACGGCACTTTGACGACAAACAGGAACTGGTCTGCGCCTGCCTGCGGCGCGTTTTGCTGATAGAGCAGGAACACCGCCAGCGCAACGCCGCCAATAGCGGTGGCGAACGTTAGCGAAAGCACGCGCGCCAGCCACTTGTTCTGTGGCAAGATGGCGACAATCAGCCCTGCCAGCGCGGGCGCGACAATTAAAAACGAAAGCGGGTCAATCCCGAAAAAATTCATCGCGGCATCTCCCTTATTGCGCCGTTACTGCGCCCGATGACAGCGCGAGCAACACGCCAATCACCAGCACAGCCACGAGTACGATGAGCAAATACTGTTGAATGCGCCCGGTCTGCGAGCCGCGCAGCCAGCCGCCGAAGGCGTAGATACCTTTGGGGATGCCGTCGCCCACGCCGTCGATGAGCCAGCTGTTCAGCACCTTGATGAGGTCGCCCAGCCACGTGAAGAAGTGGGCGATGGCGTGCAGCGTGCCGTCGATAACGCCCTTGTCTAGGAAGACGTTCACCTGATGTGCCAGCCACTGCGAAGGCTTGACGAACACAAGGCTGTAGAGGTCATCGAAGTAGTAGCGTCGCTGTAGCGTCGTGAAGAGCGGGCGACCGAGAACGGCAATCATGGGGTCTTCTTCGCCGGCTTGTAGCGGTTTGCGCCCGTAAACCAGCCAGCCCAAGTAGAGACCGCCCAACGCCACGCCGAACGAGGTCAGCACAGGTATCCAGTTAAACGGCGGCTTAACCGGCGCGATGCCTTCAATCGGCAGCACCGAGAGCTTGACGAAGTCGAAGAAGGGGTTGCCGTTGGGGGAGAAAATCGCGCCCAAGATGGGGAAGGCAGGCGGCACGCCAACAAAGCCGGCGAACAGCGCGAACACAGCAAGGATGATGAGCGGCAGCTGCATCGTTTGGCTGATGATATTGCGCGCTCCGCCCAAGCCGGCGTGCTTCGCCTCTTCCGTGCGCGGTTCGCCCAAGAACGTGAGAGCAATCTGGCGCATGGTGTAGAACGCGGTCAGGAAAGCGGCAATCGCTAGCATGAAGAACACCAGCGCGTGCAAGCCAAAGCCTTCGGACGTGCCGAGCCATGCATCTGCCAGAATTTCGTCTTTTGACCAGAAGCCCGCCGTAATGATGGGGAAGCCCGCCAGCGACAAGCCACCAATCACAAACGTGACAAACGTGACGGGAATGCGCTTGGCTAAGCCGCCCATGTTGCGCATGTCTTGCGGGTCAAAGTGCGGCGCGTGCGCCTCTTCTTCGTGATGATGTGCGGCATGCGTGTCGTGCGCGTGGTCGTCGTGCGCAGTGTGCGTGTCGTGCGCGTGGTCGTCGTCGTGTGCGTGGTGATGCTCATGCACGTGATGCTCGCCATGTTCCATCGCGTGAATGACCGCCCCCGAAGCCATAAAGAGCAGAGCTTTGAAGAAGGCGTGCGTAATGAGATGGAAGGTTGCAGCGATATACGCGCCAATGCCCAGAGCCGCCATCATAAAGCCCAGCTGCGAAATCGTCGAGTAGGCTAGCACGGCTTTCACGTCGTTTTGGGCGACCGCCATCGTGGCGGCGAAGAGCGCGGTAAACGCGCCGACGACCGCCATCAGCGTGAGCGGCGCGTTAAACACGCCGTGATGCGGGTCTGCCGCGCCAAACGCATCGCCCGCGCCGACGAACAGGGGATACATGCGCAGGATGGCGTAAATGCCCGCGCTGACCATCGCGGCGGCGTGAATCATCGCGCTAACGGGCGTGGGACCTTCCATCGCGTCCGGCAGCCAGACGTGCAGCGGGAACTGTGCCGACTTGCCAATCGTACCGACGATGAGGAACACGCCTATCAAGCCTGCCGCGCTCAAGCCCCAGCTGCTCAAGAGGATCGCTTCCGTGCCAGCGAGTTGCTCCAGCACGGCGGGGTTGTAAAGAATGTCGCGGAAGTTTAGCGTGCCGGTCATCGCGTACAAGTAGACAATACCCAAAAGCATGACCACGTCGGCAACGCGAGTGACGGTGAACGCTTTGATAGCGGCGCGGTAGGCACTGCGCTTCTCGAACCAGAAGCCAATCAAGCTATAAGAACACAAGCCCATCACTTCCCAGCCGACGAAGAGCAGCAGCAGGTTGTCCGCCACCGTCAGGATGAGCATCGCGCCCGCGAACAAGCTAATAAGGGCGAAAAAGCGCGATTGACGCGGGTCGTGCGCCATGTAGCCGATGCTGTAGATGAAGATGCACAGCACCGCCAGCGGCACCATAAACAGCATCGTGGCGTTGAGTGGGTCGACCAGCACGCCGATGTTGAACGCGCCCAAGCCCGTCGCCAGCCATTCGATGCTGCTGGTGAACACTTTTTCGGTGCCGAACTTCTTGCCTAGCCCAATGCCCTGAAAGACCAAGTTCCAGCTAGCCAACAACGCCATCACCACGCCGCTGAGACCCACCGTGATGCTCAGCACACGGCTCCAGTGCGTGGCGACGGGGACGAGCATCCCGTCATAGTCAGGATGATGTCCGCCGTACTCATGGCTTGTGGCAGGAACGAGCTTTGCGCGGTTGGTCGCCAGCGTGATAATCAAGAACGCCAACAACGGACCGACAGGCACCAGCCAAGGCAGGAAGTTAGGGTCAGCAAAGTCAATGCTCATAGAACCGTCCCTACCCTTTCAGTGTGTCGGCTTCTTCAGGAATCACGGAATGCCGACTACGATAAATAGAAATGATAATCGCCAACCCGACGGCGGCTTCTGCGGCGGCGATGACGAAGACGAACGCGGCAAAGGCAAAGCCGCCTATCTCAGTCGGTGCGCTATACCGCCAGAACGCCACAAGGTTGATATTGACCGCATTGAGCATGAGTTCCACGCTCAAGAGCACCGCCACGCCGTTGCGCCGCGCCAGCACGCCAAACGTGCCGAGCGAGAACAACGCCGCTGCGACCACCAAGTACATCCACAATGGAACCATGAACGCCCCCTTATGCTTCGTCAGCATCACGCGCGATGACGATTGCGCCAATCATCGCCGCTGTCAGTAATAAGGATGCTACTTCAAACGGGAGAACGAAGCCCTCGCCGCTTGCCAATGCCACGCCAAAGTCTACCGTGCGCACCACTTGGTCAGAGACAGGCAGCGCGCGGTCGGGGTTGGCTATCCAGACGGGTGCAATCACGCCCAGCACCAACAGCAGGAACAGCGCGCCCGCGCCCAAAACGTTCACCCACGTGCGGTAGTAACGTTCGCGCAAGTTGGTCAAGCTGCGCGTGAGCATCACCGCAAAAGTGAACAGGATGGCAATTGCGCCGATGTAAACCAAGATTTGCACTGCCGCCAGAAAGGGCGCGCTGAGCGTCAAGAACAACCCTGCCACGCCGAACAAGCTGACCATCAGCCAAATCGTGCCGCGAAACAAGTTCTTATTGGTGACGACACCCCAGCCCCCGCCCAGCGTAATCAGGCTGAAGACGAAAAACGCCACCGTCACAAAGTTTAATTCAAGCATGTCTCTCTCACCTTCTTCAACGTGCGGTCTCGCCGCGTTAATCGCCAACAGCCCCTGCTGCGTTCGCCGCGATGGCACGGCGCGTGCGTTGTTCGTCGCGTTCGCGCAGCTTGCGCCCGTTCTCGCGCAGCCACTGCACGACCGGCAGCGCAATCAAGACGTTGGCGAAAAACAGCACCAGCGTCATCGGCAGCATGGACAAGAAGCTCGCGCTAGCGAGGTCGATATGCCCTTGCGCGTTCAGCGGCACAAGTCCAATCTCTTTGAGAATCATGACCAAGCCCGCGATGACCAGCAGCTGCACAATGCTCAGCGGCACGAGGAAGAACCAGTTAAAGCGCATCACTTGGTCGATGCGCAGGCGCGGCAGCGTGTTGCGCATCCACAGCGAGACAAAGTACAGCAAGCTGCCCTTGATACCTAGCCAGACAAACGCAATCAGCGGCTCGTTGGCGAGAGGTCCCTGCCAGCCGCCGAAGAACAGCACCGCCAGTAAGATGCCGTTGGTGAAAACGTGCAAGAATTCGGCGGCGAAGAACATGCCAAACTTCATGCCGCTGTATTCGATGTTAAAGCCTGCCACCAGCTCGGACTCCGCTTCGATGAGGTCGAAGGGAGCGCGCCCGGTCTCGGCTTGCGAGGAGACAAAAAATAGCACCATTGCTAATGGTGCCATGAAGACGAACCACATGCCCGCTTGGGCGTGAACGATGTCCATCATGCTCATGCTACCCGCCAGCAGCACGGGGACAATCAGCGCGAAAACCAGCGGAATTTCGTAGCTGACCAAGAGCGCGACCACGCGGAATGCCCCTAGCAGGGCGTACTTGTTGTTGCTCGCCCAGCCTGCCGTCATCACCGCCAGCGTCCCCAAGCTCGCCACCGCCACAAAGTACAGCGCGCCAATTTCGAGGTCTGTGCCGATGTGGTATGGGGTAAACGGCACGACCGCCCAAATCAGCACCACTGAGGCGAAGGACAAGATGGGCGCAGCGTTGTAAAGCAGACGGTCAGCTGCCGCTGGGGTGATGTCCTCTTTAATGAGCAGCTTGATTAGGTCAGCGAAGGTTTGCAGTAGCCCGAAGGGCCCCACGCGGTTGGGACCAAGGCGGTCTTGGATGCGCGCTGCCACTTTGCGTTCCACCCAAATCAGGAAAATCACCGTCACCAACGGCAGCCCGCTGACCAAAATCACGCCAACGAACAAAGACAAAAATTGCGCAAGCCCCCTGTCCCATCCCGCTTGCGCCAATACGTCACAAAGTCCTACACAATCCATAGCTCAAGCTCCCCTGTCCTTGCGGATTATTTCCAGGCCAAAACATCTTTACGCCACGCATAGATGAGCGCATCCGCCAGCAAGAAGATGAACAAAAAGCCCGCCCCGAAAGCGAACAAGTCCAGCTGGTGATACGCCAACGCCCAAGGCAGCAAGAAGACAATCTCCACGTCGAAGACCAGAAACACCAAGCCATAGATGTAATACTGGACGCGAAACTGCACCCACGTGTCGCCAATCGTTTCCACACCGCACTCGTACGTTTGGCTTTTCAGCACGTTGGGCATCTTCGGGCGTAAGATGCTCGCAATGACAATCGGCAGTATCGGGAAAACGGGCGCAAGCACCGCGAAAATCCCAACAAATGCCCACTCGTTTAGTACATTCATGGAGTCGTACTCCCCGCTAAAAGGTTGCAGAACAATTCAGTGTCAGTAAAAAGGGCTGCTACTTTGCGCTATTTCTCACAAAGCGGCAAGTATAACACCTTGTTGGCAGTTAGGCAATTGCGACGGGGAATTTTGCCCAAGCTCTGCCCGCACCAAGTTGGCATTTTAGCACAGCACGCCCAAAACGCCAACAAGTTTAACGTACTATTAAACGGAAAAGGCGGGCGCGTGCGTCGGGCAAGCGCAAGCCCTCTTCTAAAATGGGCAAGCGTTCGCCTGTTTTCCAAAAATACACGCCCACAATCAGGTCATACTCGCCCGCTGGCAAGCTCTCTGGCAGCGCAATCGTCAGGCTATCGCGGCGCAATTCGCCCGCCCGCCATGCCAGCGTGGGATAGTCGGCGCGTATCAGCGCGTCGGATTGTGCCAGCGGCGGCTGGTCGGGCGCGCTCGCCACGTGCAAAAACACCGAGTAATCGTGTTCGGCGCGCCCCAGCGACTGCCACGCCACTTCCAACGTCAGCGTCTCGCCTGCGCGGGCTTCGCGGGTGTCGCTGTCGCCCGCGCCCAAGACGAACAGCGCAAGCGTCTCGCCAAAGCTCACGCGATGCGCGCCCGCTAGGTCGGCATCATCGGCAGGCGGCAACGGGTGGCGCAGGTCGGGCAAGCGCGCCACGCCGCGTTCCACAAAGCCGTCTTTCCCGCTGACGGGCAGCGTTTCGTCGTGCAAATAGCGATATAGCCCCGCCACAAGGTCATAACGCCCGACCGCCAGCCCCTCAGGAATCGCCCACCACGCATGAATAGGGACGACCTCATCCACCGCCCACGCCCGCGAGCGGTACATGCCGCCATAGGGGAACTCGTGGTGCAGTGCGTAGGCGTTCTGGTTGCTGTCCCAAAGCTGGGCGAACACTTCAAAATCTTGCGCAAGCGGCTGCTCGGCGCGCCAATAGAGCGTGATGTCGACGCGCTCGCCCAACGGCAAATCGCTCGCGCTGATGTCGTAGCCGAGCAGGCGCGCCCCGTCCGTAAACGCGGCATCCGCAGGGTACGCCACCACCTGCCGCGCTGCCAGCACGTTGTCGGGGCGCGTGACGGTGACGAACTGCGCCAGCGTCACGCCCGCAAGGTCAATCAGCGTGTCGCTTGTGCCGCCTTGCATGGCGAGGCGCAGCGCGTCATCTTCTGCTTCGGTCAACAAGGGCAGCAAGTAGACGGTGTTCTGCCAGAGCAGCACCATTTGGCGCGTGCTGTAATGCGTCACAAAGGCATCATGGCGCGGGCGCAGCGGGTCGGCTGGCACGACGACCACCAGCGTATCGGGCAGGTCTGGCACGCGCAGCACGCCGTCCGCGTCAATCGCGCTGCGGCGCAAGCGGTAGCCCTCCGCCAAGAACCACGCCACGTCGGGGCGCGTGTATTCCGCCAGAGGCAACAAGAACGCCTGCTCACGGCGCGCCGTCATATAGCGTGCAAGGTCAAGGTCGCCCTGCTCGCCGCGCCAATAGTATTCGGGGTGCGCCAATTGCGCGGGCGTGTACACCGTAAAGTAGTGATGCAGCGCGGCGAACGACGGCAGCACCGCCGCCACCCCTAGCACCGCCAGCACGCCCGCCCGCGACACGCGCCCCCACACGGCATCCAGCAGCAGCCCGCCGCCCACGCCCGCCAAGATGACGACAAACGGCAGGATACCCATCTGGTGCAGGGCGTGAATTTTGGGCAACGCGCCGCTGATAAAGTCGGGCAGCAGCAAGACAACGATGCCCAACCACGACCAGCCCCACGCCAGCTCACGCCAGCGGCGCAGCGTAACCGCCACCGCCGCCAAGAAGCCGACGAAGAAGAGCGGCGGCAAGATGGGCTGCCCGAACAGCGTGTAATCGCCCTCCCAGCCGATGCCCACGCCAACAGCCGTTTGTGCGGCTTTTTGTGCCACCAAGCCCAACATGCCGCCGTGCGCGCTGGTGTCGTACAGCCAAATCCAGCCGCCCGTGTCCGCGCCGCCATAGTCCGCCCGCGCCGAGAAGGATTTGGGCGCGTCAAGAAACAGCAAAATGGCGGGCAGCGTCACCAGCGCGCTCACAAGTGCCATCACCACCCACCCGCCAAACGTTTGCTTGATGGGCTTGTCGCGGTGCGCCAGCCAACCGAACAGCACCCACGCCGCCATCAAAATCGGCAAGAAGCGCGCCGCCAAGTAAATATACTGGTTAAGTCCGAGCAGCGCGCCCGCCACTGCCCACCGCCACCAACCGCCGCGCCGATACGCCCACGCCGTCGCCCAGACCAGCGCGGTCAGCGTCAAAATATACGGTGGCGACTCCATGCCAAGACGTTGCAAATAGGTGATATGCACGCTCAATGCGCCCGCCGCCGCCGCGAACAACGCCGAAAGCGTGCGCCGCCGCTCGCTTTCGTGCGCCAAAAGCTCGCGCACGGTGCCGAACAGCACCAGCACCCAGATAATCCCGCTCACGGTGGTGATAAGCCGCTGTGGCAGATGAGACACGCCCGTAAAGGGCAGCAGCAGCCCGATAAGATACACAGGGAAAAACTCTGGGGAGTGCATCTCGCGGATGTAAAACTGCCAGATGCCCTTGTCCACCCAATCCAGCGCGTTGATGCCCAACCACGACACGTCGCCATGCCCGCCCGCAGGCACGCTATCAATCCACAGCCAGCGCATCGCCGCTGCCGCCGCCACAATCCCAAGCAATATCAGCCCCGCAGGGCGCAGTGTTCTTGCTGTCATGCGTCGCTATTTCCTCTATTGAAGGTCGTCATCTGCGCCATTATCATCAGCAACTTGTGCAAATGCTAGGTTCACACAGAAAGCAGCCGCTCATGTCCGTGATTTGCCCCGACGCACCCGCTTGGGATGCTTTTGTCAGCGCACATCCGCGCGCCCACGTCCTACAGCTCAGCGCGTGGGGCGAGCTTAAGAGCGCGTTCGGCTGGTCTGCCGAACGTGTCGCGCTCACTGACGCGCAGGGGCGCATCACAGCGGGCGCGCAGCTGCTGTTCAAGCCGCTGCCGTTCAGGCTTGGCACGCTGGCGTACCTGCCGATGGGCGGCTATGTCAGCGACGAGAGCCAATGGGACGCGCTCTGGCAAGCCGTGCGCCAGACGGCGCGCCGCCGCGCCAGCGTCCTGCTCAAGTGGGAGGCGGGCTGCTATCTCGAAGCACCTGCGCCCGATTTCGCCGCGTGGGGCTTTCGTCCTAGCGCACAAACCGTGCAGCCGCCCAATACGATTTACGTCGCGCTCGACGACGACGAGGCGATGCTGGCGCGCATGAATCAAGGCACGCGCCGCAAGGTGCGCCAATCGCTCAAGCACAATATCCGCTATTACGAGGCACAAGCCAGCGACGTGGCAAAGTTCACCGCGTTGATGCAAGCCACAGGGGCGCGCAACGCTTTTGGTGTGCATGCACCCGACTACTACGCGCTCGCTTACCGCCTGTTTGTGCCGTCGCACGCCGCGCTCATTCTCGCTGAACACGAGGGCGACACGCTGGCAGGCGTGATGGTGTTCGCGTTAGGCAACACGGCGTGGTATCTCTACGGCGCGTCTGCCGACCACAAGCGCAACCTCATGGCAAGCTATGGCGTGCAGTGGCAGGCGATGCAGTGGGCACGGGCGCGCGGCTGCCGCTATTACGACATGTGGGGCATTCCCGACGCGCCTGAAGCCGAGTTAGAGGCGCAATTTGAGGCGCGCAATGACGGCTTGTGGGGCGTGTACGGCTTTAAGCGCGGCTGGGGCGGGCGCGTCGTGCGCTCGGTGGGCGCGTGGGATTTGCCCTATCGCCCGCTGCTCTACCAAGCCTATCAGCTCACGCTGCGCCTGCGTCATAGCCCGTGAAGCGCGGCAATGCGCGCGATGAGCGGCGCAACTGGCAGGTTTTCGCTGCCCAAGCCGCCCAATGGGTCGCTGATGATGTCCTCGCCTAGCAGCGCGTACGCCACGTTAAGCATGCCGTGACTAACGACGGTGAGGTCATAACCGCCCTCTAGCACAAAGACAATGCGTCCGTCACAAAACGCGCGCGCCAGCTCGACCAACCGGCGCGTCATCCAAGCGTAGCCGGTCAGCGTCAAGCGCATCATTGCCAACGGGTCGCCCCAATGCGCGTCAAAGCCCGCCGAAACCACTACCAGCTGCGGTTGATAGCGGTGCGCCACTTTGGCGATAATCTCCTCAAACACCGCCTTGTAGCTCGCGTCGCCATGCCCAGCCACTAGGGGGATATTGACGTTATAGCCCTCGCCCTTGCCCTCGCCTATCTCTTCGAGCGCGCCGCTGTTGGGCGGATAAAACGGATACTGGTGCGTCGAGACGAACAGCACGCGGTCATCGCTGTAGAAAATTTCCTGTGTGCCGTTGCCGTGATGCACGTCGTAATCAACCACCAGCACGCGCTGCAGCCCCAGCACGTCCAGCGCGTATTGCGCGGCAATCGCCACGTTGCTGAGCAGGCAAAAGCCCATCACACGGTCGGCGGTGGCGTGGTGACCGGGCGGACGCACGACCGCTAGCGCGTTGTCCGCCTCGCCACGCACGACTGCTTCGACCGCCCGCAGCGCGCCACCTGCCGAAAGGCGCGCAATCTCGAACGAAGTCGGCATCGCGTACGTGTCGGGAGTGAGCATCCCCGCCTTGTTCTGTGTCGCCAGCAACGCGAGCGTGTCCAGCAGCGTAGGGGTATGCACCGCTTCCAGCTCTTGGCGCGTGGCAAAACGCGGCTCAAGTGGCAGCAGGCGGTCGATGACACCGCTTTGCGCAAACAGCTCCCAGATGCTATGGACACGGTCAGGGCATTCGGGATGCTGATAACCGGGCAAGCGATGCTCGGCATAGCGCGGGTGGGTTACGTAGGCTGTCGTCATGGTGTCTTCCCTTTCTTGGCAGTCCCTTCATAAGTGTAGCCTTTTTAGGTACAATGGCGCAACGCAATTCTCGGCAATCTCACAGGAGCGAACAGCACATGATGAAGTCTCACACGTGCGGGGAACTGACGGACGCACACGCAGGGAAAACGGTCACGCTGGCGGGCTGGGTGCATCGCCGCCGCGACCAAGGCGGCATCATCTTCATCGATTTGCGCGACCGTTGGGGCATCGTGCAGGTCGTCATCGACCGCGACACCACGCCCGACGCGCACCGCGCCGCCGATGCCGCACGCAATGAGTACGTGGTGCAAGTCACGGGTGAGGTACGCTTGCGCCCGAAGGGGTCAGAAAATCCCGACCTAGCCAACGGCAACATTGAGGTGATTGCCCGCGAGCTGCGCGTCCTCAACGCCGCAAAAACGCCGCCGTTTTACATGAACCGCGACCAAGAGACCATCGATGAGACGCTGCGCATGAAGCATCGCTACCTTGACCTGCGCCGCGCCAAGATGCAGCACAACCTCATCTTGCGCCACCGCGCCGTCAAGTTCATCCGCGACTTCTTGGACAACGAGGGCTTCGTCGAAATTGAAACGCCGATTTTGTTCAAGACGACCCCTGAAGGCGCGCGCGACTTCCTCGTGCCGAGCCGCCTACAGCCCGGCAAGTTCTACGCGCTGCCGCAGTCGCCGCAGCAGCTCAAGCAGCTGCTGATGGTGGGCGGCTACGAGAAGTATTTCCAGATTGCGCGCTGTTTTCGTGACGAAGACCTGCGCGGGCAGCGTCAGCCCGAGTTCACCCAGCTTGACCTTGAGATGAGCTTTGTTGAGCGCGAGGACGTGATGCAGCTCAACGAGCGGCTGATGACCGCGTTGGTTGAGACGGTCACGCCTGACAAGAAAATCCTGCACAAACCCTTCCCGCGCATGCTTTACAAGGACGCGATGGAGTTTTACGGCTGCGACAAGCCTGACATTCGTTATGACATGCGCGCCATCGACGTGAGCGACATCGCCGCCAAGAGCGGGTTTCAGGTGTTCGTGACCAACGCACAGGAGGGCAAGGTCACCAAGTGTATCCGCGTCCCCAACATCACCGACGGCAAAAGTGGGCAGTGGCTGCGCAACTTCACCGCTGAGCTCGAACAGCTGGCGAAGGGTGCGGGCGCGAAGGGTTTGGCGTGGATGGCATTGCCAGTCAACGAAGCGGAAGAGGTCAAGGGTCCTATTGGCAAGTTCTTCACGGTCGACCAAAAGCTCGCGCTCTTCGAGCGCATGGAGGCGCAAGGTGGCGACCTGCTGCTGTTTATCAGCGACAAGCGCGAGGTGACGTGGAGCGTGACGGACACGCTGCGCCCGCACCTTGCTAAGGAACTCAACCTGCTTGACCCCAACACGCTGGCGTTTTTGTGGGTGATTGACTTCCCTATGTTCCTTTGGGACGAAGAGAACCAACGCTGGGACCCCTCGCAGCACATGTTCACCATGCCCATGCCGGAAGATATCGCGCTGCTGGACAGCGACCCGGGTGCAGCGCGCGGCAGCCAATATGACATGGTGTGCAACGGCTTTGAAGTCGCCGGCGGCAGCATCCGCATCCATGACCGTGAGCTGCAAAAGAAGATTTTCCCGCTCATCGGACAGACGCTGGAACACGCCCTCGAGCAGTTCGGACACATGCTTGAGGCATTTGAGTACGGCGTGCCACCGCATGGCGGCATCGCGTGGGGAATTGACCGCGTGGTCGCGCTGCTGGCGGGCGAGCCAAACATCCGCGAGGTTATCGCCTTCCCTAAGACACAAACCGGTTCGGACATCATGGCACACGCCCCCACGCCCGCCGAAGCCAAGCAGCTTGAGGAGCTATGCATTCGCGTGCATTTGCCCGAAGAAAAGCCCTCCTAGCGCGCTTTTTGGTCGTTGTGTACAAAAACAGCGCGCTAATCTTTAGAGGCTTCTACGATGAAGTCTGGCGTAAAACGGCGTATGCTTATAAGCATAGGATGAACAAACAATTTTCTCTCCTTCTCCTTGTGTGATGTGTGTGTGATGTGATGAGGACGGCTTGTGTGTGGCTGTCCTCATTGCGTTTTTAGGCGTTTTTCTCCAATTGTGGTGTAAGATAAAAGTCAGTCCATCCATAACCACGAGAAAAGAGACCTAAGATGACTTTACTCAAGCGACTTGTTCCCTTTGTGCTGTTGTTTGCGCTGAGCGTGCTGCCGACGAACGCCATCGGCGAGCCTACCCCCGTGCCACCTGCTGCCACACCCACACCCGCCAGCGGTGCGCTAACGCCTGACGAGGTATCGCGCTTGCTGAGCGAAACGCTCGATGCGCTCAATGCGCGCGACTTCGGGCGCGCCGTCGAACTTGCTAGCCGTGTGCTTGCCAGCGACCCTGCCAACAGCGAGGCATACTTCTTGCGCGGCGTAGCCCACAACAACATGCTGCGCTATCAGCTTGCCATTGACGATTTCACCCGTGCCATCGGCATTGTGCCTTACGATTGGGTGCTGTACGTGTTTCGTGGCGAGGCGTACTTTTCGCAGGGCGAAACAGGCGAAGCTCTGACCGACTTTGACAAGGCGATTGAGCTAAACCCACGCTACACCCGCGCTTTTAGCAACCGCGCCTTTCTTTACGACCGCTTGGGCGACCGCGCCAACGCCACGCTCAACCGCCTGATCGCGCAGGGCTTAGAAGCCTATGAGGCGGGCGACTACGTGCGCGCGATTGTGCGCCTGAGCGATGCCATTGACGGCGCAACAACGCGCAATCGCACGCTGGCAGAAGCCTACTACAATCGTGGCTTGGTGAACTATCTCAACGGCAACCTTGAACGCGCCCAAGAGGATTACAGTGCTGCTGCTGACATCGCGCCGCAAATGCACGACCCCTATCTTGGGCGCGGCATTGCCCGTCGCGAGGCTGGTAACCTGCTCGGCGCAGGACAGGATTTCTTGCGCCGCATCGAAATCTTAGAGAGCGAAACCTTCCTCAAGACGAGCGAAATCGGCGCAGTTTACGAGGTGGAGATGCGCTACGGCGCGGTCTATCGTTTCACCTTCCGCGCGCGTGCAGGTGACACGCTCACGTTGAGCGCACGCGACCGCGACGGCGTGAACGTTGACCCGCTTATCGTGCTGACGGACGCGCAAAACGTGCCGCTAGCGGGCGATGACGACTTTGGCGGCAATTACGATGCACTCATTGACGGCTTCAGCATCCCCGCCGACGGCGAGTATGTGCTGGTGGTCAGCCACGCCAACGGCGGCTACGACGGCATCGTGCGCGTGGAAATTCGCCGCTAACACCGCGCCAAAACAAGGGGCAAATGGTCACACCAAATCGATGACGATTTGCCCTTTTCATTTGACAAGCTGTTAACAATGGCTTAAACTCTAGGTATGGTCGGAGAAGGGGCTAACGACACGGTGAAAGTACAAGCCACCGCAATCCTGTCACATCATCACACGCGACAACGTGCCACACCTTGTCGCGTGTTTGTTTATCGACCTTTTTTCTTAAGGAGTGTGTTACTATGGATAGCAGCTTGATTAACAAAATCCAGAAGTCCAAAGAATACGCGATGGAGCCCGAGCGCGTGACGTTTCACACGCTTGAACTGGAGTTCAAGGGGGACAACGACACTTACACGGTCATTCTCGCGGCTGATGGCTGGTCATGCAGCTGCCCGGGCTTCCAGATGAACGGCATTTGCCCGCACATCATGGCACTGGAGAAAATGCTCAAGCCGATGCTGAAGCGCGACCCACTGCCCTACGGCGGCAACCAAAACATCGTCAGCGACGTGAAGAAGAGCAAACGCTACAGCGAAGAGCCTGAACGCATCCGCATCATCTCGTTTACGGCAGCGTTTCGCGGCGACAACAAAGAACACCTTATCACCTACCACAACGGCGTGTGGGACAACCAAACGTCCGCCTATTTCGCCCAGCACGGCATCAGCACGCACATCATGACCATGGAACGCCTGCTCAAGGGCTGGGTTGAACCGGTCAAGATGCTGCGCCCTGAAGTGCTGGAGGACTAACAAAAGCCAAAACAAAAAGCGCGTGGCTTTAGCTCGTCACGCGCTTTTGCGTTTGCATCGCTACTCGTCTTCGACAAGCTCCAGCCCGTCGAGGCTGCTCAGCCAGCCGCTTGCCTCAATGGTTTGCACGCGCCACCAGAGCGTGCCAGCGTCGTCGCGCTGTGCTTCGCTGGTGATAATTAGCTCTTGCCCCGCGCCAATCACCGCCACAATCAAGCTGCCCGCCGCGTTTGGCTCGGCGTAGAGCGCGACCGCCTCGCCTTGCACGCGCCACAGCTCGCCCAACTGCGGTTGGCGAGCTAGAGCAGGCGTAGGACTAGGTTGCGGCAGCGCGTCAGGCACGGCTAAGAGCTGCGCGCCACGCGGCACGCTCGTCGCCCATGCCACGTTAGGGTGAATGCCGAGCCACGCGCTAACGTCGTAGACCGTGCCGTCCACAAATGCCACCAGCGCGCTCGCACCATCGCGCAGCAGCACTGCCCGACCGTCGGCGCGCCATAGGCTTTGGTTAGGCGGGCGCGTGCCGAGCAGCGGCGTGAGCGCACGTCCATCGGCGTTGAAGAGCTGCAACGGCTGCCCACGCCCTTCGCGCGAGGCAAGCAGGTAAATCGCGCCGTCTTGCGCCTGATAGGCTTCTTCAACCCACGCCAACCCCAGTGTTTCCGCGCTAACCCAATTGAGCGCGCTGCCATCCGTGCTGACTGTGCCATAGCCGCTGCCGCCGCTCAGTGCGCCGCTGACAATCAGGCGGCTGCCGTCATTTGCCCAATGAGCACGTTCATAGCGCAGCACTACGTCCAACCCTGTGTTGGCAATGGCGTTGTCGGGGTCACGCTGCGCCGCGCGCACAGTGTAGGCGCGTCGCCCCTCAGCAGGTAGCTCCAGCCCCACCAACACGCGCACGCTGTCCGCCGCCCACGCCAGCGAGACCGCGCGCCACTGTAACCCTTGCGGGTTGCTCACCAGCTCGCACGCCGGTGGGCAGTGACACAAGAGCTGGTAGGATGGGTCAGTTGCTAGCTCGCGCAGCGGCTGCCAGAACCAAACGCCTTGCGCCACGTCGTTATGTGCAGGTTGCGCGACGATAAACGCCAGCTTTTCGCCGTCCGGCGACCACGCCAGCGTGCGGACGAAGTATTTGTTGTCGTCAGGAGATTGCACCAAGTAGCCCTCAAAGTAGGGCGCAAAGCTGTACACGCCTTCTTGCGTGCCGCCTAAGGGGGTAAAACGCACTGCACCGTAGAAATCGACCCGCGCCACGAGAGACGGGTCACGCGGGTTAAACGCCGCCGTGCGCGTCGCATCCAACAGCGCAAGGCGCGAGAGCGTCAGGCGGTTGCCCTCCGCCGAAAGCGCGATAGCCTCTGGCGGCGTGTTCGTGCCTGCCTGCGCCAACGCAGCAAGGCTCATGCCCCCCGCCAACAGCACCGCTGCAACTGTCCGCCACACTAAAGCGTGCATCTGTGTCAAACTGCTCCATCACTGACCTTTACTTGTAGATAGGCTCGACGCGCTTCTTGCCGAACACGCGCAGACCTTGCCAAGTCAGTATACCACCAAACACGCGCAAACCCGCGCCTAAAAGCAGCACCGACACCACGCTAAACCCTACGTTTACAATACCATTGCCCAACAATGGCCCGGCAACGGTCGCTGTGAACAAAATCTGGTGAAAGACTACAGAGGCTTGCATGTCATTGGGCGCGGTGCGTTCGGCAAAGAAGCCCAGCACGGCGACGCTGATAATCGACCACGCCAAGCCTGTCACTGTCGCACCGAACAGCGTGAACCACATGTCAGGTGCCAGCGCAATCACCACGACCGCCAACCCGTTCGCCACCAGCCCCCACGTAATCATCGCGCGGTTGCCATAGCGTTGGAACAGCCGGTTCATGACGAATGCCGCTAGCAATGCCGAGAAAATCTCCACGCCACCGTAGATGCCCAAGAAACCCTCCGTCGCGCCCAAAGTCTCTTTAAGGTGCAACGGGATGAGGGCAAACGAGAAGTAAAACGTGAGATAAGCGATGAACGTCACCCACGCCACCGACTGAAATTTGGTGTCGGCGAAGAGCGCGCGCAGCGTGCGCTTGGGCAAGGCTTTGGGGCGTTCGCTGCCGTCGCCGCGCGGGATAACCTTGCCAAGATGCCATTGGCTGACCAGCGAAAAGGCAAAGCCTAACGCAAACATAATTTGATAGTTGGTGGGAAAGGCGATGTGTTCGAGCATGAAGCCAAAGCCAACCGCTGCCAAAATTAACGTGATGTGAAACGCCAAATGGCGGCGCGTGAACAAGCGCGACAGCGTCTCTTCCGAGACCGCCTCGCGCATCATAATCAAGAAAATAGCGGAGACAATGCCCTGCGCGATAGCGGGCAGCACCGCCGAAAGGATGAGCCACACGACGCGCAAGTGTTCAGGAAAAAACGGCGCAAACATCGGCAGCAAAAACATCAGCCGATAAACAATCGCAGGATACCAAATCGCTTGCATGGTGGTCTCGTAGCGATTGCGCCACCATGCTGACAACAGCGTGGCGAACACCAGCACCAACGACGGCAGCGAGGTCATCCACGCCAGCTCCATTGGGGTTGCGCCCATGCGCAGCGCGAAAAACTGCAGAAAACGAGAGGTTGTGGCAAAGGAAATGCCAAACCAAGCGATGTCCATCACGAGATGATGATAGTTACTCGCCTCAATGCGGTTGCTAAGGGTAGCCATGTTGTTCCTACGCGAAGTAGCCAATAGAGGATAAAAAAGCGCGCACCATGTGCGCCACTACGGTTCTATTTTATGAAAAAAAGATAAGACCATATAGGTACAATTTGCACATGTTAGGCGATTTTGCTCTAGCCTAACGAGAGCATGGCAAGCACGGCAACCAAGCCCGCGCCCACGTGTGCGAGAACAGCCGCGCGGGTGCTTTGTGTGCGCAGCCGCACCATAACCAAGCAAAACATCAGCCCGAACGGCAGGAAGATGCCATACCATCCTACTTGTTCGGCGGGCAGGCTCGCGCCGTACACCGCGAAGTGATAGACCGTAAAGAGCGTCATAGTAGCAAGGTTGCCCGCCCACGCGCCCAAGCTAGCGCGCAAGCGCGGCAGCAACACGCCCGTGAACAGCAACCCATGCGCCAGCGGCTGCGCCAGCACCATGAGGACGAGTGCCAGCAACACGCCCCACACGTCCAACGCCAGCCCGCGCAGTTCCGCCGCCCGCGCAAAGCCACCACCCGCTAACGCCACCGTCAAATCCAGCGTCAAGCCGAACGCTACACCTAAGAGCAGGATAAACGGCTGCGGCAGTAGCCCGCGCCCCAGCGCAAGGTCAGCGCGTTCTTGCGCAGTACGACGGCGCACCGCCCACACATAGCCTGCCACCACCAGCAAGCCAATGCTCCAGCCCGCTACCAGCGCACCCGCCGTGAAAAAGTTCGGGCTGCCCACCAACGCGCTGGCGATGCCCGAAGCCAAAATAAGCATCGCCAACGCCAGCACCAGCAGGCTAGCCAGCACGTCACCTATGCCCCAAGCGGGGGCGGGTTGCGGCGCGCCCATGCTGCGCCACCAGCCTTGTTGTTCGCGGTCTACATCTGCCATCGTTAGTCCCACAGTCCTCTCTTTGCGTCTTCGCGCTCGGCGATGCGCTCTAAAGTTTCGTCCAGTTCGCGACGCAGCGGTCGCCACACGCCCCACCAAATCGCCAACGCCAGCATGCCGACCGCTATCGCCGCCCAAATTAACGCAATAACTGAGGCGGGCAGCAGCGGCGCGTAACGCTGCGCGAACTGCACCGCGTCGTTTTGCACGATGCCGCGCGTCGCGTCACTGTAGCGCGTGAGATACCACAAGTCCAGCACGGCGTTTAGCGCGGTGATCACCGCCAGCACGTTCAACACCAGCTGTGTGAAAAAAAACGACGCACGCCACGCCAGCAGCAACATCAGCAGCCCCATGCCCACACCCAGCACCAGTGCCAGCGGCGCGCCGCTTTCGTCAGGGCGGGCGAACATGAGGCTAAAGCCAATCAAGAACACGCCTAAGAAGCCTGCCAGCGCGTGCGCAAGGCGCGGCAAGCGGTTGACCAAGAAGAACAGCAACGCGCCAAACAACGCCGCACCCAAATAGCCAGCCGGCAAAATCACGATAGAGTTGCCGCCGCTCGTGCGTGCCAACCCCGACCCGTCAGGCGAGACCAAGAAGCCCACGACACGCCCGCCCGTGCCAATTGCCGCGAGGCTGTGTCCCATCTCATGCACGTAAGTGACGAACAAACGCAGTGGATAGAGCAGCACCTCAAACACGCCCCACTCAAACGGGTCGACCCACATGATGAATACCACCACAAAGGATAGCAGCGTCGTGAACAGCATCGTGCGGCGGTCGTTGCGTTGGTCAATCATCAGGTTCTCTACCTTGTGTAAAAACAACGTCTCTAGCTATGATACAAGAAAATCTCGCCAAAACACCCTTAGCGCGTCTTGAATGCGCCTTGTGGAGGAACGTTGTCATGTTGAAATCTATGCTCGCCCTCGCGTGCGCGTGGGGTGCCTTGCTGATAAGCGGCTGCAGCCTGACCGTCAACGACACCGCCGCCGCGCCCGTCTACGTTGGCGAACCGATTGTTAAGATCGCTTCACCGCTGGAGAACGACACCTATCAGCAAGGCGTAGCGGTGAACATTCTCGCGCGCGTCGAAAATGCCGGCGCGGACATCGCCCGCATTGACCTCTATCGCGGCAGCGAGCTGCTCGGCACGGCAGACAACCCCAACACAGGCGGCGCGCCCGCCTTCACCATCACCAACAGCTGGCTGGCGACCGAAGCAGGCAGCCACACGCTCACCGTGCTGGCGGTGCGCGCAGACAGCAGTATCACAGGCTCTGCCAGCGTGCGCGTGGTTGTGCTTGCGCCGCCGACAGTCGAGCCTACGCCCGAACCTACTGCTGTCGTTGAAGACACGCAAGCAGAAGAGACCGACAGCGCGACCAGCCAAAGCAGCGACGACACCGCCGCCGCACCCGTGCCGACCGACACGCCGTCGCCCACGCAAGCCCTGCCCACACCGCTGTCCGCGCCGACCGATGCGCCCACGCGCCCGCAGGTGCGCGTCCTACAAGGGGCGAACGTGCGCTCAGGGCCCGGGCTGGTGTTTAATCCGCCGATTGGCAGCCTAGCCGGCGGCGCGACCGCCAACATCGTCGCCGTCAGCCCCGACCGCCAATGGTACAAAATTGAGTACTACAACGGCTTTGGTTGGGTGTCCGCGCAAACCGTTGAGGTGCTAGGCAACATCAGCAGTCTGCCCGTCGACGCGGGACCGCCGCCGCCCGCGCCCACCGCCACGCCACAGCCACAACCCACACAAACACCTACCGCCAACATTGACCTGAGCATCACAGCGATGACGATTGACCCGCTGCCATTGGTTTGCAACCAAGCCTCAACGATTCGCGTGACGATTGTCAACACCGGCAGCAACCCTTCACCCGAAGCCGCCGTTGTGGCGCAAAACATTTACAACGGCAACGTCAACACCACCGCCACCACCACCGTGCGCGGGCTAGGCACAAACGAGAGCCAAGAGGTCACGCTAACGCTCACCGTTAGCACCAACATCGACGAAGACCAGACCATCCGCGTCATTGTCGACCCCAACAACGCCATCGCCGAAACCGACGAGACCAACAACAGCCGCTCGCAAGGCTATAAGCTGGCAACAGGTGGGTGCTAACGATGCGCTGGCGGCGTGCCTTGACGATGCTGTTAGGGCTGCTAATAATGGCAGCACTCACCCAAGCGCAAGACGCGATGGGTTGCCGCACAGGCTTGGACGGCTTTATCTACCACATGACAGAGGGCGGCTATCAACGCGGCTTGGGGCGCATACCAGAGGCATTGTACCACTTTGACTGTGCTATCGCGCAAAACAGCGTTTCGCTGCTCGCCTATCGCCAGCGCGGCGCGGTGCATATCAGCGCGGGCAACTACCTCGCCGCCATCCAAGACATGACGCTGGTCATCGATGCCGACCCCACCGACATCATCGCCATGAACGGGCGTGGGTTTGCCTTCTTGCGCATGGGCAACCTGCAGCAAGCTATTGACGATTTCAACCGCGCGCTGGCGATTGACCCGAATTTCTCGCGCGCGTATAACAATCGCGGTATCGCCTACGAGACACGCGGCAACTTCGCCGAAGCTATCGCCGACTACAACATGGCGGCGGAGCTTGGACATGACCCGCCGCACTTCCCCCACTGGAATCTCGCCAACCTCTACCACAAGCGCAAGCAGTACCCCGAAGCCATCCGCGAGCTACAGCGCGTCGTGCAGGTCATGCCGTCGTTCGTTGCGGCATATAAGCTCATGGGGGACATTTACATGGAGATGGGCGACCACGTGCAGGCGGAAGAACGCTACTTGCAATACGTCAAGCTCAGCAACACCGCCGACACGTCCGCGCTGGAGTTTATCTACGCGCTGAACACACGCCAAACCATACAGCGTTACGCGCCCAGCGTGCTGATTGGTTTGATTTTGCTCTATTTGGGCGGGCGCGCCCTGTGGCAGTTCTTCCGCCGCGTGCGCGCCCGCGATACCCAGCCGACGGTGGCTTAGCGCACCGCCTGCAACATCTCGTCAATGTCGGTGAACTTGTGGCGCGGTCTGCCTTCCGCTGCGCCGCGTTCGGTCTCCAGCTTGTCCAGCTTCTGCCAATCGGCAAAGGTCACAAACGTCACCTCACGCGCCTTGAGCAGTGCTTCCATTGCCTCCGGTTCAGGGCGTGCGGGCTGCCAGTGTGCGCCCGCCCGCACGTCTTCCACGAGGTGCGCCGCCGTCTCGTGGCTGTCGGGCTTGTTCGTGCCGATGATGCCGCTAGGACCGCGCTTAATCCAGCCGACCACGTACTGCCCCGTCACCGTCGCGCCGTTATCCGTCACGCGCCCCTCCACGTTGGGAATCGTGCCGCTGCGCTCGTTGAACGGCACATCCGGCAGCGGCACGCCGCGATAGCCCACGCTGCGGAACACCAACCCGACGGGGAAAACTTGCGTGTGGTCGGTGGCAACCGCCTTCACGTTGCCTTTGTCGTCCATCACGAGCTTATTTTTGACCATCTTAATCGCTTCGACGCGCCCATCGCCCAAAATCTCCACAGGCGACCACAAGAAGCGCATGTAGATTTTCTTGGGCTTGTCAGTAGGTTGGTGCGCGGCATAGGCTTGCAAAATCTCGACGTTCTTCGCGTCTTTGCTCTCGGCTTTGTCAGACGCTAGATACGCCTTGCTCACGTCGTCTAGCTCGACCTCTTCGGGCAGCACAAGGCAGTCCGCGCCTTCCATCTCGCCCAACTCTTTAATCTCGGGGTTGGTGAAGGCGGCTTGTGCCGCGCCACGCCGACCGAACACGTAAATTTCCTTGACGCGACTTTGTGCTAACGCCGCTTGGGCATAGTCAGCAATGTCCGTGCAGTTCAGCTCTTCTTGCGTGCGCGCCAAGATGCGCGTCACGTCCATCGCCACGTTGCCGATGCCAATCACCGCCACGCGCTCTTGCGTTAAATCAAACTGCAAGTGCTTGTAATCGGGGTGACCATTGTACCAGCCGACAAATTCGGTGGCGGCGTGGCTACCCGGCAGGTCTTCGCCGGGGATACCTAACGCCTTGTCGGTCTGCGCGCCCACCGCGAAAATCACAGCGTGATAGTGCGCTTGCAAGTCAGCAAGTGTCAGGTCAGTGCCAAAGTTCACATGCCCATAGAAGCGGAAATGAGGGTGCGCGGCAATTTTGTCGTAGACCTTTGTCACGCTCTTGATTTTTTGGTGGTCGGGCGCGACCCCACCGCGCACCAATCCGAACGGCGTGGGCAAGCGGTCGAACATGTCAATCGACACTGCCTCAACGTGTTTCTGTAAGTATTCCGCCGCGTAAAATCCCGAAGGTCCGGAGCCAATAATCGCCACGCGAAGGGGATGGGCGGACGTACCAATGCTGCTCATAAGCAATCCCTCTTGAGATAACTAAACCAACATCCCTTAGTATAAACTGCCCACCCCACAAGGCGTTACGCCATTTGTCATGAAAAAACCCTATTGTTTTCCACTTTTTGCCGCCTGCTGCATCTGCTGAATTTCCGCCAGCACCGTTTGCTCGCGGTAGCGCAGGAAGATGAACGCCGCTAGCGCGCACAGCGCAAAGCCAAACACCCCGCTCAAGCGAATGCCCAAGTCATTGCCAATGTCACGCCCAAAACTGGTGAGAATGGCGAACAGCACCACGCCGAAAGTTTGCCCAAACTTTTGCAAGAGCGTGCGCGCCGCAAAGAACATCCCCTCTTGTGCCGTGCCAGTTTGCAGCGTGTCATGCGTAGCAATGTCCGCCAAGATGGCGTTGGGCAACACGCCCAAGAAGCCCAAGCCCGGTATGGCGTAGATAATCACGATAACATAGCCCTGCACGTCCTTAGGGACAAACGGAATGCCGTTGCCCAAGAAGAACACGGCAAAAAAGACGACACTTAGCGCGCTAAACGCAAAAACAACGAGGCGTTTCTTGCCGATGCGCTGCGCCAACGCCGTCACCACCGGATAAAACGCCAGTGCGAGGATGACCGTCAGCGGCAGCAGCACGCCCACCATCTCCTCTGGTTGTTCGAGCAGCACGGTGACGTAATACAGAAAGCCGGTGTTGATAATCGCCAGCGACGTAAAGTACGCCATGTCCGCCACGACATAAAAGCGGAAGTGCGGGTTGCTGAAGGTGTGGCGCAGGGCTTGCATGAGCGGCACGGTTGAAGGTTGGGAGTTGCTGTAGGTGCGCTCATCCAGCGTGAACACGGGGACAAGCATCAGCACTGCCGCCAGAACTGCCGTCGCGCCGAACGCCATTTGCAGCTCCAGCACGCGGTCGTTGAGGTTGAACAAGCCTTTAAAGACCCCCGCCAGCGCGGGCGATTGCGAGGCGACAATTAAGCCCAGCGCATAAGTGACGGAAATCCACATCGAGAGGTTGAGGCGGTCTTTTTCGTTGCGGCTAAGCTCGGGCAGCAGCGCGAAAAAAGGCGTGACGTAAAACGTGATAGCGATATAGAACAAGGCTTGCATGACAAAAAGCCAGACAATGTTGAGCGTGCTTTCGCCTCGCACAGGCGGCACGAACATCAAGAAGCACAGCACTGCCGCCGGCACCGCCCCCATCGCCATAAACGGAATGCGCTTGCCACGCGGGTTGGTGGAACGGTCGCTCCAGCTGGCGATAATGGGGTCGGTGATGGCATCAAGCAAGCGTCCGCTAGCGGTAATCAGCACAATCGCGTTCAGCACCAGCAAGAAAGTCGCTTGCGTGATGAAGTAGGGGATGCCCGCGTTTTCGGGCGGCAAATAAAAGTAGACCAGCTGCAAGCCGATTAAGTTCAACAGCGTTGACCAGCCCAACTGCCCGACAGCGTAAAGCAGCTGTTTGCCTAAAGGCAGCGCAGGTTTTTCCGACATAAGCGCACTCTCCTAAACAAGTTTTTTCGAATAAAACAAAGCCGAGCTGCGCTTATTCTAACCTATCCAGCCCAAAGCAACAAAAACGAGTGTGAAAAGCAGCAGCACGCCTAATGCTGCCCAGATGAGCAGTGCCGCCTTGCGCTTCCAACGGGCGTACTGGTCGATTAGCCCGCGCGCGTCATAGCCCTCTTGCGGAGGATTAGGTGGGATGTGGTTCTCGTCCATTAGCGCAAGCTCAGGCGGCTGCCGTGCGGGGTCTTTTCGACGACGATATGTACAGGAAAAGCGTCGCGCAAATCCTCAAGGTGCGTAATCACCAACACCATCTTGAAGTCTTCTTGCACTTGGGTGATGGCTTCCACAAGGCGCGCACGTCCTTCCTCATCCTGTGTACCAAAGCCCTCGTCGATGATGAGCGTTTGTAGGTGCGCACCGGCGCGCCGCGCCAGCAGCTTTGCCAGCGCAACCCGCAGCGCGAAGTTAATGCGAAAGGCTTCGCCGCCGCTGTAGAGGTCGTAGCTGCGCGTGCCAAGCTCGTCGGAAATCTCAATGTCAAGCGTTTCGCGCAGGGTGTCGGTGCTGTGCGTTAGCCGCTGCGTGGTCAAGCGCAAGTGCATGCGTCCGCTCGTCATGCGCGCCAGCAAATCGTTGGCAAGGGCTTCGAGTTCAGGGATGGCAGTCTCCATAACCATCGCCGGCACGCCGTTCTTGCTAAACGCCATTTGCAACTCTTGGTACATAGCTATTTGAACGCGCAGGTTTGCGCGCTCTGCGAGGGATTCTTGCTTGCGTTGGCGCACATCCACCAAGCTGTTGAGCTTCTGTTTAGCCTCCGAGAGCCCGTCACGGGCGTTTTCGTAGCGCGTGCGCTGCGCGTTGTATTCGGCATCACGCTTGGCGTATTCCTGTGCCATTTCGGTTAGCTCGCGGATAGTGCCCTTCAACGCCTCTAGCTCGGCGCGCAGCTCTTCGATAGCACGCTGCCACTCCTCAAAGCGCGCCATCTCTTCTTGATACGTCGCCTCGTCTCGCGGCAGCATGCATTTGGCAAGTTCTAACGAACGATACTCAGCGTCAAACTTCTCGTAGCTAGCTTGCTGCGCCTGTAACGCCGCGTGCTGGCTGTCGTCATAGGCCAGCTGCGCCAGCTCGGCAGCCAGCCGCGCCAGCTCAGCGCGCTGCGCGTGCGCGTAATCCTCGGCATCCAAGCGCGCCTCTAACCCCGCTAGCTCGCGCTCAGCGTCCGCCAGCGCAAGACGCGCCTCCTGCGCCTGTTGCTGCAGCTGCTCCAGTTTGCCGCGCTGGGTGCGCAGCTCCGCCAGCGGCTTCACCGCCTTTTGCAAGGTCTTAACCTCTTTTTCCGCCTGCTGCAGCGCGCTCGCCAGCGTGTTGTAGGCTTCTTGCGCCGCTTGCCACTCGCGCCGCTTTTGCTCCAGCTCAGCATTGCGCTCAAGCAAGATCGTTTGCAGATGTTCAGGTGTTAAAGGCTGCCCACACAAAGGACATTCCGCGTCATCGGTGGTCTGCAGCTCGGCAATGTGCGCCTTGAGTTTTTCGCCCTCCTCTCTCAGCGCGTCCTGCCGCGTCTTTAACCCACCACGCTGCTCTTTCTGCGCGGCAATTTGCTCCTGCAGGACGTTCAGCCGCACATCTTGCGCCTCCAGTGCGGCAATCTGCGCGTTAAGCGCGGCATACGCCGCATCATCAGCGGCTTGCACCTGCTGCGTCAGCTGAGTCATGCGCGCGCGCACCGCCGCCGCGTCACGCTCGAGTGCCGCGCGCGCCGCGCTTATCGCCTGCTTAAGGTCATGCTGCTGCTCTTCGAGCGAGCGCACGACGCGCAAATCTTCGGCAAGACGTTCACGCTGCGCCTTCACATCCTGCAGTGCCGCATAGCCCGCTTCAATAGAATGCGCTTGCGCAAGCGTGGCGCGGTATTGAGCAATGCTCGCCTGCAGCTTGTCGATGTGCTGCTGAGCTTGCGTTGCCTTGCGCGCGTATTCCACAATGCGACGGCTAGTTTCCTCGTATTTCTTGTTGGCATACTCTAACTCGCGCGGAGCGTGCTTGACGAGTTCACGCGCCGCTTCCGCCTCTCTTAGGCGCGCTTCTGCGTCATCAAACACCTTTTGCGCGTCGTCGCGCTGGCGTTGATATTCCGCTTCACGCCCCAGCTCCTCCTCTAGCTCGCGCAAACGCAGCAGCAAAAACTGCTCCTCCGCGTTCAACCTGTCTATCTTGGCTTTGGCGCGCTCGCGGTAGATTTCCCAAACTTCCAAGCCCAAAATGTCAAACAACACGCGCTTGCGCTCGGCGGCGGTCTTGGTCGTAAAAGCATCCGCCTTACCCTGCTGTAAGTAAGCAGTCGCAATAAACGTGTCGTAGTCCAAATGCAGCAGCTCTTCGATGCGCTTCTGCGTGGCGTTGAGATTCACGTCGTTGCGCAGCTCCCACTTGGCATCAGGCGTGCGCACGAAAAACTCAAGAAACGTTTGCCCCTTGCCCGCCGTCGTGCGCGTACGCTTGACGCGATAGTCCCTGCCTTCATGCTCAAAATCGAGCGTAACACTCATCTCGGTTTGCCCCTGATGCACGAGGTCGTTCATCAGGTTGCCGCGCGCTTTGCCCCAGATTGCCCACGTCAAGGCATCGAGAATCGATGACTTGCCTGCGCCGTTTTGTCCCGACAAGCACGCCAGATGAATGCCGTCGAACTCCAGCGGCGCGGGGTCGCGGTAAGGCAAAAAATTTCTCATTTCTAATCGCTTAGGTATCATACGCTGCTACTTCTTCTGCGTTGAGCGATTAGCAAGCCACTATTCCCACTCGATGGTCGCAGGCGGCTTGCTGGTGATGTCGTAAACGACGCGGTTGACACCGCGCACTTCGTTGACGATGCGGCGGCTAACCGTCGCCAGTAAATCATAGGGCAGACGCGCCCAATCCGCTGTCATGAAATCGTCCGTTTGCACGGCGCGCAGCGCGACCACCTCTTCGTAGGTGCGCTGGTCGCCCATCACGCCCACCGCCTGCACGGGTAGCAGCACCGCAAAGCACTGCGCCGTGTCGCCCACCAGCAGGTTCGCCTTTTCCAACTCTTCCAAAAAAATCGCGTCGGCGTGGCGCAGCTTGTCGAGGCGCGCCAGCGTCAGCTCACCCAGACAGCGTATCGCCAAGCCGGGACCGGGAAAGGGCTGGCGGTAGACGATGCTATCAGGCAAGCCTAGTGCCTTGCCCACCTTGCGCACCTCGTCCTTGAACAGGTCGCGCAGTGGCTCAATCAGCTCAAAGTGCATGTCATCGGGCAGCCCACCCACGTTGTGGTGGCTCTTGATGACGTGCGCCGCCTTGCTGTTCTGCGCGCTCTCGATGACATCCGGGTAAATCGTGCCTTGCGCCAAGAAACGCACGCCCTCAAGGGCGCGTGCCTCCGCGCTGAACACGTCGATGAAGAGCTTGCCGATGCGCTTGCGCTTGGCTTCTGGCTCGCGAATGTGCTGTAATTCATCGAGAAAAAGCTCGGTCGCGTCATTGTAAACGACGTTCATGTGCTGCTCGTCACGGAAGACGCGCAGCACGTTTTCAGCCTCATGAAGACGCAAGAAGCCCGTATTGACGAAAATCGCCGTCAGCTGCGCGCCAACCGCCCGCTGCAAGAGCGCACCGACCACCGCGCTGTCCACGCCGCCGCTCAAACCGAGCAGCACGCGCTCGTCGCCGACACGCGCGCGCACTTGCGCAATCGTCGTCTCGATAAACGCAGCGGGTGTCCACTTCGGCACACAGCCGCAAACGCGCTGGGTAAACGCCGCTAGCAGCTGCGCGCCCTGTGGGGTATGCGTGACTTCAGGATGAAACTGCACGCCGTAATAGCCGCGTGTCATGTCGGCAATAGCGGCGTAGGGCGAGTTGGCACTTTCAGCGATAGGCGTAAAGCCTTCTGGCAGGCGTGTCACCTTGTCGCCGTGCGACATCCACACCGCTAGCTGCGGCGGCAACCCGTCGAACAGCGGGCTAGGGTGGTAGTGCGTGATGTCCGCTTGCCCAAACTCCCGCTTGGGCGAAGCCTCAACCGTGCCACCCAGTGCGTGAACCAGTGCCTGCAAGCCGTAACAAATGCCCAAGATTGGCTTGCCGCTGGCCAGCAGATAGTCGGGCAGCTGCGGTGCGCCGTCCTCGTAGACGCTGTTGGGTCCGCCGCTCAAGATATAGCCCAAAGGAGCATTGCGATTGACGTGTTCGGCAGGCGCGTCGTGAGCGAACACTTCCGAATACACACCGCCTTCGCGCACGCGCCGCGCAATAAGCTGGGTATACTGTGAGCCGTAATCGAGAATGGCGATGCCGCCTGTGCGCAGGTCATCCACTTAGACGCTCGCCTCGCGCTTGGTTTTGAACGCCATCAACGGCACAAAACGCTCTTGCGGCGTGCCAACGTCTAGCGTGATGCCACCTCTGTCCGCGTCGGTGAAGGTGTAGAAAGCGCGCACTTGCTCGTTAAACCGCTGCTTAATCTTAGCTTCAAGCGCGTCGAGGTCTTTGCTATCGGTCGCTACCACAAACGTTTGCCCGTTAATGCCGACAAAATCGTCCGAGCTGTGTTCTGACAGCACGTCGCGGATCGTCTTGCCCGCATGGTACAGCACGTCACTAGCCGCAATGAAGCTATACGTGTCGGTGTAAGCATCAAAGCCCTCAAGGTCGAAGTATAACACTTGCGCGCCGCGCTGGACACGCGCTGTCACCTCTTCGACCACCAGCTGTCCGGTCGGCAAGCCCGTGCGCGGCTCGTGCAAGTTCTCGCGGGTGGCGCGCTTGATAGAGCCTTCCACGCGCAAGCGCAGCTCATCAATGTCAAAGGGTTTGGTGATATAGTCGTCTGCCCCCAGCTCCAAGCCTTTGACGATGCTGGAGCGTTCGTCTTTTTGCGTCAGGAAAATGGTGGGGATGTACTTGGTCAGCGACATGTTGCGCAGCCTAAAGCAGATGTCATAACCGTTCATGTCGGGCAGCATGATGTCGAGCAAAATCAAATTGGGGAATTTGGTGCGGGCGATCTCAATGCCGTCCGCGCCGTTGTCCGCGTGCAGCACCTCGTAGCCGATGGACTGGAAGTACATCAGCAGCATTTCCGCCACGTCGAAATCGTCTTCTACCAGAAGCAAGCGATACTGTGCCATAAGCGCGTCTCCTTAAGGGAATTACTCATCTCCCAACACGA
This sequence comes from uncultured Anaerolineae bacterium, assembly GCA_938022205.1. Lineage (GTDB taxonomy): Bacteria > Chloroflexota > Anaerolineae > Aggregatilineales > Phototrophicaceae > JANWYT01. The sequence goes on from CALIEB010000001.1 coordinate 421,112, forward strand.
CGTTGACCTTAAACTGATTTTCTTCGGCATCGGGAGCGTTTTTCACCGCCACTTCCGGCGCAAGCGCAGGTGCAGGCGTGTCTGCACGCAGCACGGTATGCAGCGGCAGCACGGAAGCCGTCGGGGCGATATGGGAAGTGTCTACCTCTTGTAGCAAGCGAAAATAGTCCAAAATTTGCGATAACTGCGCCGTGTAGGTCGCTAATTCGGCTTCGCTGAGGTCGAGTTTTGCCAGTTCGGCAATGGCACGAACGTCCTCAAGCGTCAAAGCAGGTGGTTGTGACACAGCAATCCCCTTCTGTTGTCCAGATGTGGCACAATTTTACGCCGATTATAGCACACGTCACAGGCTAAAAACATAACAATGTGCCAACGGGATTGGGATTCGCATAGGCGTGAGCGCATTCTTTTGCTATAATCTAAGAGAATCGCAAGCAGCAAGGACAACAAGGAGGTAGCCATGAGCTTAGGGTTAGTTGTGATGGGGATTGTGATTATCCTGACGTTTAGCTCGGTCGTGCTGGTCATTTACTTTGGCGCGAAAGAGAACGTCAACCCCACCTTTGGCGCAATCGACAGCTCGCAAGCGGCGCAAGTGTGGCAAAAGCGCGCTCTAGCGATGCAAACGCTGAGCAGCAAGCTGCTCGGGGAAGGCGGCGACATGCAGCCTGCCACTAAGACCGCTGCTAACGGTGGCAATGCCGACAAAGAAGCCAAACGCCAAGCCGCCCTGGCCCGCAAGGCAGCGCGCGGCAGCCAAAGCAGCGAAGCGTAGATTGTCCATCTGCGCCTTATTGCGTAACGACAGAAAACCCTTTAGGACGGCATGGCTAACCCCATGTCGTCCTTCATTGTGTTGCTGATTAGCGGAAAGGTCTAGCGTTGTATGGCGACGTTTGTCAGCGTGGAAGAGGCGTTTGCCGTGTTGAAAGGCAGTGACCCGACACAGCGCGCCCGCGCCATCGAATATTTGGGCGAAAATGCCTACGCGCCCGCTGTGCCGATGCTGTGCGAGCTGGTGCGCGAGAGCGACCCAGGCACGCGCTACTTGGCGGCAATGGCATTGCGCAAAATCGGCGACGAGGCAGAAAGTGCCGTGCCGACGCTGCTGGTTGCGCTGCGTGCGGATGACATTTTCTTGCGCATGGCAATTACGGGCGCGCTGATTGCCATCGGTCGACCGTCAGTATCCGGCTTAGTGCGCGCGCTATTTGATAACAACGTGGCGGTGCGCCGCGCCAGTGCAAAGGCACTGGGCAAAATTGGCGACCGTGACGCGATGAACGCGCTGCGCGTGGCAGCAAAAGACAGCGATGTAGGCGTGCGCCGCTTTGCCCAAGAGGCGTTGGCGCGCTTAGAGGAGCAGGCATGAACGACCAACTGCTGTTCGTCAGTGACCTTGCACGCAAGGCAGGTGACATCCTGCGCGACTATTTCCGCCGTCCGCTGACGCAAAGCAGCAAGTCCGACGTGGTCGACATCGTGACTGCCGCCGACCAAGCTAGCGAGGCGTACCTGCTGTCGGTCATGCGTCCCTGCTTCCCCGACGACCTCATCATTGGCGAGGAAAACGGCGCGCAAGTCGTGCCGACAGACGCGAGCTTCGTTTGGCATGTCGACCCGCTGGATGGCACGGTCAACTTTGCTAACGGCATCGCGCATTTCGCGGTGTCCATTGCCAAGACAGACACGGCGGGCGAACCCCTATTAGGCGTAGTCTATCACCCGATGACAGACGAGCTGTTTTGCGCGGCGCGCGGCGCGGGCGCGACGCTCAACGGGCAGCCTATCCGCGTGTCAGACAAGCGCACGCTGGTCGAGAGCGTGCTTGCCAGCGGCTTCGCCTATGACCGCCGCACCAACCCCGACAACAACGCCGCCGAGTGGTCAGCGTTCGTGCCGCAGGTGCGCGGGCTGCGCCGCTTTGGCAGTGCCGCGCTCGATTTTTGTTACGTGGCGTGCGGACGTTTCGATGGCTATTGGGAGCGCGCCCTCAAGTCATGGGATGCCCTAGCGGGCATGCTGCTGGTGCGCGAAGCGGGCGGTATCGTCAGCGACTACATGGGCGGGGCGCGCCCTCAAGACGGCACGGACGGTCGTTACGTTGCCGCCAACCCCCATTTACACCCGCTGATGCTCGATGTGCTGGCGAGCGTACGCAACAACAAGGCGTAGCCTATGCCGCTGCGGGTGGTCGTGCTAGCTGACCGCGTGCCGCCGCACCATCAAGGCGGCGCAGAAATCGTGGCGTGGCGTATGGCGGAGGGGCTGCACACAGCGGGCATCACCGTTCACGTCATCACCACGCATGACGGCGCACCCTACGAAGAGACGCGCGGCGGCATCGTCGTCCACACGCTGCACAGCCGCTATCCCGAGCGGTGGCGCGCCTATCTGTCGCTGTACAACCTCCAAGTGCTGCCCGCCTTAGAGAGCCTGCTCGCGCGACTTAAGCCCGACGTTGTCCACGCGCACAACGTCCACACACACTTGAGCTATTACAGCCTTGAGGTGGCGCGCCGTTTAGGCATCCCCACCGTGCTGACCGCGCATGACGTGATGCCGTTCGCCTATGGCAAGCTAACCCACTTCGTGCGTGCCGACAACTGCGACGTGCCGCTTGCCGCTTATCGCCTGCCACCACTACATAACCTTAAGCGGGCGCGCTTGCGCTACAACCCTTTGCGCAATCCCATCATCAAGCGCGTTTTAGGGCGTGTGACGCGCCGCTTGGCGGTTTCGCAAGCACTTGCCGACGCGCTACACGCCAACGGTCTGCCGCCGTTTGCCGTGCTGCATAACGGCATCGACACGGCAAGCTGGCAAACGGTAGACACGGCGCACGTTGCCGCCTTGCGCGACGAACTCAACCTAGCCAACAAGCGCGTGCTGCTGTTCGGTGGGCGGCTTACCCGTGAGAAAGGTACGAGCGAACTGCTAGCGGCACTGCGCTTGGTACGCCGCGACGTGACAAACGTGGCGGTGCTGCTGCTGTCGGCGCGCCCATTAGACCAGCAGCTTACGCCCACCGAGCGGCAAGAGTTCGCCGACCTACTGATTAACGGCGGCTGGCGCACAGGCGACGCGCTGCAAGCAGCATTTGCAGCGGCGTGCGCCGTCGTCGTGCCAAGCGTGTACCTTGACCCGCTGCCGACCATGACGCTTGAAGCGGGCGCGGCGGGCAAACCCACCGTTGTAACCTGTTTTGGCGGCGGACGCGAGGTTGTGCAAGACGGCAGCACAGGCTACGTCGTCAACCCCTTGCAAACAGAAATGCTAGCGCAGCGTCTAACAACGCTGCTCAGCGACGACGCGCTGGCGGCACGTATAGGGCAAGCCGCTGCCGTGCGCGTACGCGACCATTTCAGCATGACACGCTGGATTGAGGCGACGCTGCGCGTGTATCACACCCTGCGCTAGTAAGTCAGCCGCCGCCGTCGCAAGATGACGCTCTGCACCAAACCAATGCCAATCATGGTAAACAAAAGCGACGTGCCGCCTGAACTGACGAACGGCAACGTTAAGCCTGTCACGGGCAGCAAGCGCAAGTTCATGCCAATAGACGTGAAGGTTTGGAAGAAAATCATGCCCGCCACACCGTAGCAAATCATCGCGCCGTAGGGGTCGGCGGCGTGGCGTGCGCCGCGCAAGATGCGCATAATCACCACCAGCAGTAGCCCCATCGTCGTTAGCGCGCCCACCATGCCGAACTCGTGGGCAATCACGCTAAAGATAAAGTCGGTGTGGCGCACGCGCAAAAAACGCCCGGCATTCTGTGAGCCAATCGTGTAGCCCTTGCCCAGCAGCCCGCCCGAGCCTATGCTAATCACGGCTTGGTCAACGTTGTAGCGCGCGTCGGGGTCGCTGTCGGGGTTCAGAAAGGTGGTAATGCGCGACAGTTGATAGGGACGCAGCTGGCTTATGACCAACGGGAACATCAACGTTCCTATCAGCAGCAGGATTAAGACGTGCTTGAGGCGTAAGCCCGCGCCCCACAAAATGGTTGCCGTGATGACCGCATAGACCAGCGTCATGCCCAAATTGGGCTGGACGAACACCAAGCCCATCGGGATGGCGGCGAAGATCGCCGCTTTAATCAGCGTGGAAAACTTATCAAGGTCTTTATAACGCTCGGCGAGAAATGCCGCAAGCGTGAGAATGAGCAAAATTTTGCCAATTTCAGAGGGTTGAATGCGGATGCCGACGTTGAGCCATCGCTGCGCCCCCGCGTCGCCTTCCACACCAAACACCAGCACCAAGCCCAACAGCACCAAGTTGCCCAAGTAAAGATAGCTGCTTAAGCCCATCCAGTAACGGTAGTCAAAAAACGTCAGCAGCGTCATAGCTATCAAGCCAATTATCGCGTAGTTGATTTGGTCTGGCACGCGGCTGATGAGGTCGGGGTCAATTGCGCCTTGCGTCGCGCTGGCAATCACCATGATGCCAAAGACAATCAGCGTCATGGTCACGCCAAACAACACGAAGTCATAACGCTGAAAAAAGCCTGCGTCGTTTTTCAGCATGGGCATATGCTCCACACTATGGACAGATCGCCCGCCATTATAGCAGAAAGCGCGCGGGGATGTCGCTAGGCTTCGGGCTTGTCCGTCTTCACGTCGTCGGCTTCGGGCTTGTCCTTGTCTTGAGCCGCGCCACTGGCTTCGGACTTGTCAGCGGCGGCGGATGTGTTGGCTTCGGGCGTGTCAGCGGCAGCCGCTTTAGCGGTAGCCGCCAGCGTGGCGGCAGTAACAAAGTCTGGCACGTCCTCGTCGGGGTCAGCCACGCGCCGTGTCGGCGTGAGCGGGATTTCAGCGCGAATTTTGCTGCTCGTGCGGTCGCGCTGCTCAAGGGAGATGTCGACGCTGTCGCGGTCAACCGCCACGTACTTGGAGATGACCGCTAAAATTTCCTCCTTCATCTCGCGCAGCTTTTCGGGCGGCAAGTTGAAGCGGTCGTGAATTAAGACCACTTGCAAGCGTTCTTTGGCGGTGCTGCCGCTGCCCTTTGTGCCGCGCCCCAGCATCTTGTCGAAAAAGTTTGCCATGCCTGCCCCCTCTATCCCTGACCGCCGAACAGCTTAGCAAGCCGTTGGAAAAAGCCGCCGGACTCATCCAACGACATGAACGGCACATCCTCGCCGTTCAGCCGCCGTGCGATATTGCGAAACGCCACGCCCGCCCGCGAGCCTTCGTTGAGCGTAACCGGCACGCCGCTGTTGCTAGCTGGCACCACGCTTTCGTCTTCTGGCACAATGCCGATAATCTTGATGGCGAGAATGTCATGCACGTCATTCGCCGAGAGCATCTCGCCGCGCCGGACTTGTTCGGGCTTGATGCGGTTGATGATGAGCTTGCCGGGCCCTTTGTTTTCCGCCTCAAGCAAGCCGACGATACGGTCGGCATCGCGCACCGCCGACACCTCCGGGTTGGTGACAATCAGCACCTCGTCAGCGGGCGCAACGGCATTGCGAAAGCCGCGCTCGATGCCTGCGGGCGAATCGATGAGGATGTAGTCAAACTCATCGCGCAGCTGGTTGCAGATGTTGACCATGTCGGCGGGACTGACAGCGGTTTTATCGCGGGTTTGCGCGGCGGGAATGACGTATAAGTCGGCGAACATCTTGTGTTTAATCATCGCCTGCCGCACTTTCGCGCGTCCCTCTACCACGTCGACGAGGTCATAGACGATACGATTTTCCAGCCCCATCACAAGGTCAAGGTTGCGCAAGCCAATGTCAGCGTCAATCAACACAACTTTCTTGTTCATACGGGCGAGTGCTACGCCCAGATTGGCGGTGGTGGTGGTTTTTCCCACGCCGCCTTTGCCGCTCGTGATGGTAATTACCCTTGCCCCCATAGCCAACACCTTTCTCGTCGGTATGTCATCTTTCGCATGAGCTTATTCCCACGCTTCCACGATAATTTGATTGTCGCGCACCCGCGCTACTTCTGGCACGACTTTGCGTCGTTTGTCGCTGGGCGAGGTCGCGATGTAGTGCGCAATGCGCAGCTGATTGGGGTTCATGTCCAGCGCACAGACAATCGCGTCGGTGTTGCCGTTTGCGCCCGCGTGAACCGTGCCGCGCAGCCGTCCCCAAACCACCACATCGCCTTCGGCGATGATTTTCGCGCCCGGGTTGACATCGCCGTAAACGACGACATGCCCGCGACTGGTGACCGTGCGCCCTGAGCGCAGCGTGCGCCGTATCATCACGCCCACCGTGCCGCTCTCTTCCGAACTAATCGGCACGTCTTGCTCGCCGCTGATAGGCTTGTCGGGCGCGGTCGACTGCGTGCGCAAGTCCAACGCCAACGCGGATTCCAGCGTTGTCTGGCTGGCACTTTGCACGACCATCAAGCTCATGTTGCGGCGTTCCAGCAAGGCTTTGAGCGAGCTAAGCTCATACTTCGGCACGGGGCGTTCGCCCGTGTCGACGATAACCTTTGCCCCCGCAAAGAAGCTGGCTTTTTCGTCAAGGCGCGCCGCCAGCTCTTGCGTGATGGTTTGCCATTCCTCGCTTGGGCTAAGGCTGATCAGCAAGCCGTTGCTCATGCCTTTGATGTTGATGATGTCGTTGCTCATTTTCCATCTAACCCGTTTGGCACTATCACACGCCTCTACGCTTTTAATCTTACTCTGTTTTTCAACAGTGCGCTATTTTTCTGGCAACTTTTTTGCGCAAGTAGGCTAAAGCTGCAGCAGCCGCCACAGCAGCAGCGCGGGCAGCACGCCATAAAGCAAGCGCACCCCCCAGCGCGCATAGGGGCGCAGGCGCGGCAGTGCGTTGTGCGCCCATTCGCCCAGCGCAAACAGCGCGTAAGTCATCCACACGCCTTGAATAATCAGCAGCGGCAGCAGCAAGATAGCACGCTGGGGTGCGGCGTAAATTAGCCCGAAAAACGTGTAGCACCCATAAGCAACCAGCGTGACCGTGCCTAAGGGTGGATACCAACGTGAAAGGCGTGCCAGCCCCAATACGCCCAACGCCACGCCTAGCACGCTGTACTGCCCAACGACGAAGTTGACCATCAGCAGCCAGCGCTCGGCGTTGCGCCACTCGCCCAAGACCATGACATGCGCTTGCGCCTGCAAGTAATCGCGCACGAAACCCAGCGCGCCCGCGCCGCACAGCAGCGCAAACACGCCCCAGTACCACCACGCCAGCCGCACCCGCGCCAACCAAAACGCCAGCACTAACGCCGGCGCAAGGAACAACAGCAGCGAATCGTTCAGCACGCCCACGCCGAACAAGAGCAGCACGCCCCAACGGTGATAAGCGGTCACGCCGTTCTCGCCCTCTTGCAAGATGCGCGGCGCGTTCTCGGCAGGATGCGGGTTGGTCGTCAACAGCATGTCCGTGAGCAAATACAGCAGCCAGCTGACGACCAAAGCCGTCAAGCGCAAGCTGCGCGGCGTGCCGATTTGGCTAGAGAAGAGCAGCGCGAAGACCAACACGCCCACGCCGATAGCGATGGCAGGACGCTTGCTCAGCAGCACAGTGAGCAGCACCGCGCCACTAGCGATGACAGCAGCAATGACAATCGTGGCGGGCGCGCTCTCGCCGCCGCCCGTTTGCAACCAGAACGAGGGACTAAACGCCAGCGTCAAGCCACCGATGAACGCCAGCACGCTGCCCATGCGCCGCAACGCGGCAGCCATGCCGACAATGACCAACGCCAGCCCGCTAGCGCGCACCAGCGGCGTTTGCCCCACGCCCACCAGCACCAGCCACGCCACGAGACCGCACGCCAGCGGCGGCAACCAGAACTTCACGCGCCGCTGTTGCTCGAGAGAAAGCGTCAACCTCATAGGGCAGCATCCTTAGGGTGTGGCGCGGCGTTCGCGCTGGGCTTTTAGGTCAAAGTAGGCTTGCATGGTTTCGCGCACGATAGGCAGCGCGATGCGCGAGCCTTCGCCGCCATTGTAGACAAAGGCGATGATAATCACTTCGGGAGCTTCATAAGGTGCGTAGCCCACATACCACGCATGAGCGGGCCACTGTCCCGGCACGCAGTAGCCCAACGGACGCGCCACGTCATCGCAGTATTCCGCTGTGCCGGTCTTGCCCGCCACCTGCACCGTGTCCAACCGCGCCGCCCGTGCTGTGCCGCCCTCAATCGTCACCGCCGCCAACATGCCTTCACGCACCAACTGCAGCGAGCGCGTGCTGGTGAAAGGCGGGCGATAGGGGTTGTTCGCCGTGCGGAAGCGTATCGGCTGGCACACCCGCCCCGAAAAGGTGTAGTTCAGCGGGATGTGGATTTTATACTCGCGCAAGACCGGCGCAAAGTCGTCGCCGCTCACGTTGACCGTGTTGCGATAGCCCTGCGGGTCGCAGCGCAGCGGGTCGTAATAGGGGCTGGTGCGCTCGCACGTGCAGGCAAGGCTAGTGGGACCCTTCATGAGCATGTCTTCTAGCAGCAACAGCGTAAGTGGTTCGTTGGACGGCACGGTCTCAAGGTTGAGCGTGCGCAGCACTTTAGGACGGAACGGCTCAAGCAAGTTGCCTTCCGCGTCCAAAAAGGTGCGAATGAGCGTCGGCTGGTACAGCGTGCCGTTGTTGACAATCGCCGCCACCTGCGCCAGCAGCTGCAACGGCGTGACGGTGACATAGCCTTGCCCGAACGCCGCGTTGTAAGTGTCGCCCGTCGACCAATTTTCGCCGTAGTTGCGCCGCTTCCAGTCCGGGTCAGGCATGCGCCCGGCGTTCTCAAACGGCAGCTCTATGCCCAGTTGCGAGCCGATGCCTGTGGCGGTGGCGTAGCGGAACAAGCCGTCGATGCCCAGCCCGCCGGGCTTAAGCACTTGCGGTGAGATGTTGTTGTTGCCGCCGCCAATTTGATAGTAGTAAACGTCACAGCTCCACGCGATGGACTGGACGAAGTTCACTGCGCCGTGTCCGTTGCGCAACCAGCAGACAAACCGCTGCGAGGCAGCGGGGTCGTTAGGCGCATAGCGGTTCTCCAGCAAGAGCTGCCCTTCGTCGCGCAAGGTCGTTTCCGGCGCGATGATGTCCTCTTGCGCCACGCCCGCCGACACGATGAGCTTCCACACCGAGCCGGGCGGATACAAACCCTTGATGGCGTTGTTGACTAGCGGACGCGCGGGGTCTTCAGCAATGTCAAGATAGTACGGCACGTCGATAGCGCGAGCAAAGCGCGCATTGTCGTAGGTCGGCAGGCTGACCATCGCCAAAATCTCGCCCGTGCGCGGGTCCATCGCAATCACCACGCCCTGCGTGCTTAACCCCTTATCGGCAGGCGCGGGATTGGCGTTGCGGAAAGCAATCCAGCGTTCCAGCGCGTCCTGTGCCGCCTGCTGCAGTTCCGCATCAATCGTGAGCTGCACGCTTTGCCCCGGAATCGGCGCGACCTCGCTGACGACGTTTAGCACTTCGCCCGCCACGTCGACCTCGCGCAGGCGTGCGCCGCGTGTGCCGCCCAGCCGATTTTCCAAGAAGCGTTCAATGCCCTCGTAGCCAATACGGTCAAAGGCGGGATTGTAGCCTTGCTCGCGCAGCGCGCGCGCCTCTTCCTCCGGAATAGGTCCCATATAGCCGACGATGTGCGCAGTCACCGCCCCTGTGGGATAGGCACGCACGCCCACCGCCTCAATGTTGACCCCGGGCATGTAGATGCGCTCCTCTAAGATTTGCATCATCACGCGCTGAGGGATGTCTTGCGCCACGACGACTGGGCGAAACGGCGCAATGCCCGCGCCCTCCGCCACCAGCTCTTCGATGCTGCGCACAAAGCGGTTGCCCGATGCAATGGCAATCTCGCGGGTTGGCGGCACGCCCACCAACGCCGACAAGCGGTTGAACACGCTTAACGCCGCGTCACGGTTGCCGGGGATTTCGGCGGGAATAATCGTCACGTTGTAGGCCGGCACATTGTATGCCAAGCGCAGGTCGTTGCGGTCACGAATTGCGCCGCGCGCCGCAGCCAACGGCAGCGTGCTAAAGCGGTTCTCGTCTGCTGCCGCGTTGTAGCGCGCGTAGTTTACAATCTGCATCTCGTAGAGACGCAGCCCAAACAAGGCAAACACGCCGAAGATAATCGCTTGATAAAAGGTCAAACGCCAGCCCTGAAACGGCAAAAGACGGTTTTTCATCGTCTTACTCCCTCAAACTAGGGGTTGACAGGGTCAGCGCAGCGCGGACGGCGCACCAATCAGCCGCTGCACAACGCGCACCGCCACGTACACGGGCAGAATTAACCCCACATGATACAACAAGGTTGGCAGGAGAAAATAGCGAACCGTCGGCACAAAGTCCACGCCATAGCCTACGACCGCCAGCAGCGTGTAGAGAACAAGGTGATGCAGCAGCGTGCCAAAGAAGACAATTGGCAGCAGCAACAGCGGGCTGAAGCTGTAAAGTTCGCTCTTGAGCGTTTGCACCACGCCAATCATCGCCAGCAGCGCAAGCACTGACGTGCCGAGCGGCGCAATCGAGAGCAGGTCGTGAAAGATGCCGCCGACGAACGCCCAAAACAACGCCTCGCTGCGGTTGGCATGCACCGCCCACGCCAACGTCCACAGCAAAATAAGGTCAGGTTGCCCGCTGTTGAGGCGCGCGAACACCAGTACGCTGGACTGTGCTGCTGCTAGCAGCGCGTAGAACGCTACGCCTCCCACGTAATACCAGACCATGCTCGTCTTCTTTTCGGCTACTGCGGCGGCTCAAACACGTTGATGTCCGCCGCTTCAAAGTTGGTCACGACCAGCACAAACTCCAGCGTGTTGAAGTTGATGAAGCTGCGAATTTCCGCCTCCTGCGACAGCTCGAACTCGAGGCGGCGGCGGCTTGTCACCTGCCCGATGACGATATCCGGCGGGAAGTTGCCGCCCAAGCCGGAGGTTACGACCAAATCACCCTCCAAAACTTGGCTATCAATCGGAATGTAGAGCATGCGCAAGCTGCCGGTCAGCAAGCCGCGCCCTAACACCGTGCCTTCGGCGCGGCTGGTCTGCAAGCGTCCGCTCACCGCGCTGTTTTGGTCGGTGATAAGCTGCACTTGGGCGGCGTTGGCAGTTACACGGAAGACGCGCCCGACCAAGCCTAAGTCTGTAATCACCGGCATGCCAACGCGCACCCCATCGCGCGCGCCTCTGTTGATAATTAGGCTGCGCAGCAAGCTCTGCTGCTCCACGCCGATGACATCCGCCGCCAACGTGCGCAGGTCGCGGCGCGTGTTGGTGTAGTTCAGCAAGCCGCTCAAGCGTTGATAGTCGCTGGCAATCTCGCGCAGCTGCAGCAACTCCGCCGTGAGCGCGGCGAGCTGGCGTTCGAGGTCAGCGTTGCGTTGTAAAAGTTCTTCCATTGTCTGGGGAGCTTCGCTAGCCGTGATGATGGTGCGGCTGGTCTGTGTCAAAAGGCGGGTAAGCGCATTAAGCGGTGCCGCCAACAGGTCTTCCAACGGGCGCGTCAAGCCCAACAAGCTGACAAGCAGCAGCCCCGCCGCTAGCACAAACGCCACCATCAGCCCCGACCATCGGTTGTTACGCCAGCCACCGCGCATCGCTTGCACCCCCTAGTGCTTCGTGCTGTTGCGCTCGGGACCGACCAACAGGCGGCTGAGGTTGTTGTAGTCTTCGAGGATGCGCCCTGCGCCGCGCGCCACACATGTCAGAGAGTCTTCCGCCACCTGCGCCTTGATTTTAATCTCGCGCGTGATGCGCTGGTCGATGCCGCGCAGCTGCGCGCCGCCGCCGGCCACCGTGATGCCGCTCTCCATCAAATCCGCCACTAGCTCGGGCGGCGTGTCGTCCAGCGCGTCTTTAATCGTGTCGAGGATGATGTTGACCGAGCCGCTGATGGCTTCGCGGATTTCAATGGAACTCACTTCCACGCTGTCCGGCAGCCCGGTGATTAGGTTGACCCCCTTAACCGTCATGACGCGCTCTTGCGGCAGGGCGTAGGCACTGCCAATTTCAATTTTCACGCGCTCGGCGGTCGGTTCGCCAATGTTGAGATTGTGTTTCTGGCGCATGTACTGTTTGATGTCCTCGTCCATTTCGTCGCCTGCGATGCGAATAGAGCGGCTGATGACCACGCCGCCTAGCGAGAAGATGGCGACTTCGGTCGTGCCGCCGCCGATGTCGACAATCATGCTGCCGCGCGTTTCGAGGACGGGCAAGCCCGCGCCCACTGCCGCTGCCACCGGCTCCTCGATGAGGTGCGCCTCGCGTGCGCCCGCATCGAGCGTGGCTTCGATAACGGCGCGCTTCTCGACTTCGGTCACGCCGGTGGGGACACCGACGACGACGCGGGGGCGTGGAATGGGCACCCACAATTGTTCGTGCGCTTTGCGAATAAGATATTGCAGCATGCGTGCCGTGACCTCGTATTCGCTGATGACACCGTCGCGCAGGGGGCGTACAATCAGGATGTCTTTGGAGTTTTTGTTCCACATTTCTTTGGCACGCGCGCCCACCTCAATCGGCGTTTTGGTGCGTCTGTCTAACGCAACGAACGTCGGCTCGTTTAGCACAATGCCCTTGTTGCGCACATACACCAGCGTATACGCCGTGCCAAGGTCAATGCCGATGTCGAGCGAGAACAGTCCAAACAGGTAGTCTAATGGGTTAGCCACAAATGTCTCCCCATGCCGTAAACAAAGGTAAATTATAACAGCAAATTGCACGTCAAGGAATATCGCCATGCGCCCAGACCCGCTTCATCAGCAACTGCTTAGCTTTGCCGCGCTGCGTGGGCGGCGGGTCGTGGTGGCGGTGAGCGGTGGCAGGGATTCAATGGTGCTGCTGCACGCGCTGCACGCCATCCAAACGCAGGCAGCTCTCACGCTGCACGTCGCCACGTTCGACCATCGCTTGCGTGCCGAAAGTCACGCCGACGCGGCGTTCGTGGCGGCGTGGTGCGCGCAGCACAACATCCCTTGCACTATTGGCACGGCAGCTGTGCGCGACGAAGCTGCCGCGCGCCAAGAGAACATCGAAGCTACCGCGCGCCGCCTGCGCTATGGTTTTCTTGCCGCCACCGCACGCACGCAAGGCGCGACCGCGCTGGTGACCGCTCACCACGCCGACGACCAAGCCGAAACAGTGTTGTGGCACGTCGTGCGCGGCACAGGGCTGGACGGTTTGGGCGGCATGGCGGAGGCTGCACCCTGCCCGTTCGCGCCCGACCTCACGCTCTATCGCCCGTTGCTGTCGCTGGCGCGCGCCGACCTACACGCCTATCAGCAGCGGCACGCCGTGCCTTTCCGCGAGGATAGCAGCAACGCCGACCTCGCTTACACGCGCAACCGCCTGAGGCACGAGGTGCTGCCCGCGCTCGCCCAGCTCAACCCCAGCGTGACGCAAGCCCTGGTTAGACTGGCGGCAAACGCGCGCGATGCCCAGCACGCCGTCGACCAACAGCTTGAGCAAGCACTACGCATACATGCGGTGTGCGCACAAGACGGCTGGCGTGTGCCGCGCCGCGTCTTCCTCGCGTGGGCGCGCGCTGTGCAAGCGCGTTTTGTCCAACGTGCCTTTTACGCGCTAGCACCGGATGCCGAGCTAGGGCATGAGCGCGTCCAGCGTGCGCTCGCGCTGGCGGCACAAGGGCGCGGCGACCGCGTCGTCGAGCTACCAGCAGGCGTGCGCGTGCGCGTGCGCGCAAGCATGTTCTGTGTCGAACGCACGCCGCCTGCGTTTGCAGCGGTGCTGCTTCCCGAAGGACACGCGCCGCAGGAGCTGACGTATGGCGCGCCTGTGCGCTTGGCGGCACACACGCTGACCATGCACGCCGCGCCGCAGCCCAACGCCATCGCACAGCTACATCTGCCCGCAGGGGTGACGGTGCGGCTGCGCGCCCGCCAAACGGGTGACGCTTGGCAACCTAAAGGCTTGGGCGGACATAAACAGACGCTGAAAAAGTGGTTTATCGACCACAAAGTGCCGCTAGCAGTGCGCGCGCGCGTGCCGCTGCTAGAAGTCAACGGGCGCATTGCGGCGGTGATTTTGCGCGAAGGGTGGCACATCAGCGACGCGGCAGCGGTTACAGCAGACGCGCCCGCCACCGCGTTTTTTACGCTAGAGGAGCAGCCTACAAACCGTATATGCTCTTGAACTTGCGCTCAAGATAGTCCATATAGGGCGTGCTGTCGATGTCGCCGCCGGTGATGCGCTGGGTCAGCTCGGCGGCAGTGTACTTGCGCCCGTGCTGGTGAATGTTAACGCGCAGCCAGTCCAACAGCGTGTCAAACTTGCCCTGCGCGATGTCATCAGGAATGCTGGGATGCGCCGCCAACGCCGCGTTATAATACTGCACCGAAAGCAAATTGCCCAGCGCGTAGGTGGGGAAGTAGCCCATCAAGCCCGACGACCAATGCACATCTTGCAGCACACCTTGCGCGTCGTCGGGCGGCGTGATGCCTAAGTATTCCTCAAAGCGACCATTCCACTCCTTAGGCAGGTCTTGCACACGAATTTTGCCCGTCAAGATGTCCTTTTCTAGGTCAAAGCGCAGCATAATGTGCAAGTTGTAAGTAGCTTCGTCCGCCTCCACGCGGATAAACGACCGCTGCACTTTGTTAATGCCCTTCACAAAGGCTTCTAAAGAGACACGCGCCAGCTGCGGAAAGGTTTGCTGCAGCTGGGGCAACGCCCATGACCAGAAGCCTGCGCTGCGCCCGACGATGTTCTCCCAAAGGCGCGACTGCGACTCATGCACGCCCAACGACGTGCCGCCCGCTAGCGGCGTGCCGTCCAGCTCTTGCGCACTGCCTTGCTCGTACATGGCATGACCCGCCTCATGCATCATGCCAAACAACGCCGGATTAAGGAAGTCGTCGTAAAAGCGCGTCGTGATGCGCACGTCGTTCACGCCAAAGCTGGTGCAGAAAGGATGCACCGACACCGCTTGCACGCCGCGCGACATGTCAAAGCCAAACTTCTGCACGATGTCGAGGGCAAAAGCACGCTGCTTGTCCCTGTCAAACGGCTGGTGTAGGAAGCTGTCGTCGACCTGTGGCTGGCGGCTGAGCGTGTCCACCAATGCCACCAAACGCGCGCGATGCCCGTCAAAGATGCGCGTCACGTCGGCGGTGGTCATGCCCCGCTCATAGCGTTTGAGCAACCCGTCATAGGGGTGTTCGTCATAGCCCATGTACTCCGCCGCTTGCTGCATCTTCGCGACAAGCTGCGCCAGCACGGGGGCAAACTGCGAAAAGTCGCTCTCGGCGCGCGCTTTCGCCCATATTCCGTGCGACATGGCAACCAGCTGGGTAAGCTCCGCCACAAACGCCGCAGGAAAGCGCGTCGCACGGTCGTAGTCCTCTTGCAAAACCGCCACCGCGCGCGCCTCGTCGCTGGCAGGATCCGCCGCATCACGCGCCGCCTCCAGCAAGCGCGCGGTCGTCTCGCTAGTGTGCAGCTCATGCTCCATGCGCGATAGCGTGGCGAGCTGGCGCGCGCGCCCTGCCGCCCCGCCCGGCGGCATTTGCGTTTGCTGGTCCCAACGCAGCACTGACGCAGCAGCGCGCAGGTCAACAAGCGTGCGGTAGTGCTGAAGAAGCGTTTGGTAAGGTGTCATGCAAAAATCCTTAAATGCTCAAAACAATGCAACAGACCCCATCATAGCACGCGCAAACCCCCAATAAAAAGGGGTATTTGCGAGAGCAACAGTTGTATATACTAATGCCCGCACAGCGGCATACGCCGTTTTTTTCTTTATCCAGCCTCGTATTTATATCAGAAGGTTTGCACCTATGGAAAACGTACTGTTGGTGATAGGTGGTTTGTTTGGCTTGTTTTTTGGGGGCGAATTCCTCATTAAAGGGGCAGGACGCATCGCGCTGCGGCTGCGCGTGCCTTCACTCATCATCGGGCTGACGATCGTCTCGGTCGGCACATCGATGCCCGAGCTGCTGGTCAGCGTGCAGGCGGCACTGCGCGGCATCCCCGAAATTGCAGTCGGCAACGTCATCGGCTCAAATATCGCCAACATCGGCTTGATTTTAGGCATTGGCGGCGTACTGCACGCCATCAACGTCAAACGAACGTTGGTGCGCCGCGAAATCCCCATGATGATCGGTGTGACCGCACTGGGAACGCTGTTCATCTTAGACGGGCAGCTGCAGCGACTAGACGGGCTCATTTTGGTAGCGGGCTTTGTCGCCATTTCGGGCTTGTTCTACTGGCTAGCGCAGGACGCACGCAAAGGCGGCGAATTAACCGACGAAGACCCGCACGAAAATATTGACCCCGCCAAAATCAACGTGCCGCTGGAGCTTGCGCGCGTGGGGGTGTCGATTGTCGCGCTCTTCATCGGGTCAGAAGCCTTAATTAACGGCTCGACAGCAATTGCCCGCGCCCTCTTCATCCCCGAGTTTCTCATAGGCTTGACGATGGTCGCTGTTGGCACGTCGCTGCCCGAGCTCGTGACGACCATCGTGGCTTCACGACGCGGCGAAAACGACATCTTGGTGGGCAACATCGTCGGCTCGAACATCGCCAACCTGCTGCTGGTGCTGGGCATGACCACCGTTATCCAGCCGTTTGCGGTCACGGGCGTGGGCGCACTTGAGATTGCCGTCATGAACGGCTTCGCGCTGCTGCTGCTGCCCTTCGCCATCAACAACCACATCTCGTTCAGAGAATCCGCCCTGCTGTTAGGGGCTTACACCGCCTTCGTGGTCTACAGCTTCGTGGCAGTGAGCGGCGCGGGCGTGCTACCAGCTTAAGTTTATCCCACAAGGTGTGTTATACTGTAAGCACTCACAGGGCAAAGGGAGGCGAGTTCCTCGATGACAGCGCAGGAAACACACAAGAGGGAGGGTGACGGCATGTTCTGGTTTTTCGCGTTCGTCGTGGCGGCAGTGGTCATTTGGTGGTGGCTAAGCCGTAACGATAGCCAAACGCCAAATGAGTTTGCCAGCAAAGCCGAAGACCGCTTGCGTCAAGCGCAGCACAACCTTGAGCAAGCGGCACAAAAAGCCCGCGAAACGCTGGCACACACGGCGGAAGTCGCACAAGAAGCCGCCGAAACCGCGCGCGAACGCCTCGAGCAAACAGCACAGGAAGCCGCCGAAGCAGTACTAGACACCGCACAAAGCGAAGACGCGCCAACGGTCTATGATGACTTCACGCGCATTAACGGCATTGGCGAAGCCTCACAAGCTATTCTGTACGCGGCGGGCATCACGACCTATCGCCAGCTTGCCGCGCTGAGCGAGGACGAACTGCTGGCGATTATCCGTGCGGGCGGCGGGCGCAAGTCACCGAGCATGGCGACATGGGCGGCGCAAGCACAAGCTCTTTTGGACAACGAGGCGTAGGCATGGTGGTAACGACATGGGGCGTGCGCGCCACGTGCGCGCTAGGCGCGTTGCTGGCGGCATGCGTCCCCCAAGCTCCTGCGCCGAGCGTGCGCCTCGTGGATGACCAACCTGCCCGCACGCCTGTGGTCATTTTCGTCACGCCCACGCCCCAGCCCACCGCTATTCCCACGCTAGAGCTTTTCGTGCCGAGCAGCACGCCCACACCTGCCCCCAGCCTTACGCCCACGCTCGACAGCGCGCAGCTGCAAGCGCAGTGCAAGGCGCGCCTTGACGAACTATTCAGTGCCGCCTCGCAGGCGTGTCTCGGCGCGCCGAGCGGATACTTTTGCAACGGCGGGCTGCCGCCCCAAGTCGAGCCAGCGGGCGCAATTGCCCATTCGTTAGCCAACGTCGGCGCGCTGGTCGAAGCCGAGCTTATCGACGCGGTCAACCCGCCGCCCCTGATGACGCACAACAGCGGCGGCGTGATGTGGCTGCACCTGCGCGACCGCGTGGTGATTAACGCGCTGCTGGTGGGCGATGTGCTGATGCGCGACGTTACGCCGCTTGATATGGGCTTCCCTAAGTGGAAGTCCTTCACGGTTGAGACACGCCCACAGCAACATCCCTGTCAGGGCTTACCTGAGAGCCTGTTTGTGGCGCAAGGCTTATACGGGCAGCCGACAAACTTTGTCATCAACGGCGTGTCGGTCGACTTAAACGGCACAGTCGTGGTCGAAACCGTCGAGCAGACCACGCACTTTGTCGCCATCGAGGGTTTGGTGCGCCTGACTGTCAACGGCGTGCCGCGCAGCCTTTTCCCGGGACAGCAGCTGAACGTGGCGTACAACGCCGGCGATTGGACGCGACCGCTCGGTATGCCGCCCGACCCCGTGCCGCTTACGTGGTCGCTCATCGCGCACCTGCCGGTCGCTATCATGGACAGACCGGTCTTGCTGCCCCAAAGCGGCTACGTGACCACCAGCGTCAAAGTCAACATGCGCGCCGCGCCGTCGGTATCGTCGCGCTTGCTCTTTCAAGTGCCGCCCAACGAAGTCTTAAGCGTGCTGGCGCAAAACAGCGCGGGCGATTGGTATCACGTGCGCTTGGGCAATGGCGAAACGGGTTGGATGTCCGCTGAGCTGCTCAACAAGTTTCTCGGCAGCATTGAAATAACCTACGATGCTACGCCACTGCCGCCCCAGCGTTACGGCGGGCTTGGCACGCGCGCTAAGGTGATTAGCCCGCAAGGCGGCAACTTGCGCCAAGCTCCCGACACATCTTTCGGGGTCATCACCACGCTGCCCAGCGGCACGGAAGTCCAACTGTTGGAGCGCAGCCCTTACAGCGCGTGGGTGAAAGTCAACGCCAACGGCACAGTAGGCTGGCTGGCGTTGGTGACGCTCGAGACGCAGTCGGTCATCAGCTTCTTGCCGGTGGATTATGAGGTGCCGCTGCCGCCGCGCCCCACCGCCACGCCCTTCTTAGGCTATGGCGGCGGACACGCCTATCCCAACCCCAGCGGCGGGCAGTAAGCTACACGCCAATGACGCGCAGCGCGTCGGCGATACTGCGGCACTCGATGAGCTGCACGCCTTGCGGCACGTCCTCAAGGCGGCGGCGCATCTTGGGCAACACAACCTTGCGAAAGCCAATTTTGGCGGCTTCGTTGACCCGTGCGCTGAGCTGTGACACGGCGCGCAGCTCGCCGCTCAAGCCAATCTCGCCCAAGACCGCGCAATCCGCCGGCATAGGCTTGTCAAAGTAACTGCTGGCGATCGCCATCGCCATCGCCAAGTCGTTGGCGGGTTCGGTGATTTTCATGCCGCCCACCACGTTGACGAAAATGTCATGCTCGAACAGCCGCAACCCCATGCGCTTCGTCAGCACCGCACTAATCAGCAGCAAGCGGTTGAGGTCAACGCCGTTGGGCGTGCGGCGCGCGTTGCCGAAGGTGGTCGGGCTAGTAAGTGCCTGCACTTCGACCAACAGCGGGCGCGTGCCTTCCATCGTCACGGCAATCGCCGAGCCCGACGCATTGAGCGCGCGCTCAGCAAGGAACGCCTCTGATGGGTTCGGCACTTCGACCATGCCCACGCCTTGCATCTCAAACACGCCGACCTCGCTAGTCGCGCCAAAGCGGTTCTTAACGCTGCGCAGCAGCCGAAACGACTGGAACGGGTCACCCTCTAGATAAAGCACCGTGTCCACAATGTGTTCCAGCACACGTGGTCCCGCAATCGCGCCCTCTTTGGTGACATGCCCAATCAAAAACACGGTCACGCCGCTGGTCTTGGCGAACTGCTGTAGGCGGCTGGCGCACTCGCGCACCTGCGACACCAGACCCGGCGAGGCATCCACGCTGTCGCTGTGAACGGTCTGAATGCTGTCGACAATCAAAATCACCGGCTTAATGCGCATGACATGCTCAAAAATCGCGTCAAGATTGGTCTCGGTAAGCAAGAACAAATCCGGCGCATCAATTTTCAGGCGGTCGGCGCGCATCTTGATTTGGCGCGTGCTTTCCTCGCCGCTAACGTAAAGCACCGTGCCATGCACGTTCGCTAGCAGCGCGGAGGTTTGCAGCAAAAGCGTGGACTTGCCCGCGCCCGGCTCGCCGCCAATCAGCACGATGCTGCCCGCCACCAAGCCCCCGCCTAGCACGCGGCTGAACTCCTCGATTGGCACAAAGAGACGGTCTTCTTGCTCGGTGCCGACCTCGTGCAACCGCTGCGGCGTGCTGGTGAAACTGTGCGGGCGCAAGGTGGCACGCGGCGCGGCTTTTGTCGCCACTTCAACGACCTCGACCATTGTGTTAAACGCGCCGCAGTTCGGGCAGCGTCCCATCTTCGCGGGAGCTTGCCGCCCGCACGCTGTACACTGGTAGATAACCCGCGCCTTCGCCATGCCCTATCTCCTTTTGAACAAGTGTTCTTATTCTAACGGGGCAAAAGCCATAAGGAAAGACTGAAAGAGCTTCAACTTGGTTAAAAATGCCCAATTTGTCCGTATAGACTTTGGTGAAAACGGTTATTTGCGCTACAATACGTGTGACCTATATTAGTCTAAGACGTGTTCGCTCCGCATAAAGTCGGCATGTCTTATTTACCCAAACTATAGTGTTTAGGAGTTGAGTTATGTTCAAAGCAACACACCGCATCGTTGCGCTCGTGGTCATCCTCACGTTTGTGATGATGGGCGCAGTGCAAGCACAAGGCAAGAAGGTCATTTACTCTTCGCGTCAGATGGGTCCGGATGACATTCCCACGCTCGACCCCGCCGTCGCCGAAGACGTGCCTTCTATTCAGGTCATCAGCCAAATCTTCCCCGAACTCGTCCGCGCCAACGAGCTGACTTCAGCCAACGAGGACGGCATGGCGACCGTCTCCATCAGCGACGACGGCTTAGTGTTCACCTTCAACATCACGCCCAAAGTGCCTTGGGTGCGCTATGATGCCGCCAGCGACAGCGTCGTCGTGGTGACCGACGAGAACGGCAACCCGCGCTATGTCACCGCCGCCGACTTTGCCTATGGCATGATGCGCTCGCTTGACCCCGCCCTCGCCAGCTACTACGGCGGCGTGTTATCGAAGTGGGTCGCCGGCGCGAAAGAGTACAACACAGCGGGCGAAGGGGCTGACCTAGAAGCTCTCAAGGCAGCCGTTGGCATCAAAGTGGTCGACGACTACACGCTCGAAGTGACCGCCAGCAAGCCCTCGCCCATCGTGGAATCCATTTTTGCCATGTGGATGACAGTGGCACAGCCGCAGTGGGTGATTGAAGAGTTCGGTGACTTCTGGATTGAGGCGGAAAACATCGTGTCCTACGGTCCCTTCGCCATCAAGTCTTGGGACAGAAACGCAGGTGGCAGCCTTGTGATGGTCAAGAACCCGCACTTCCCGGGCAGCAACGCCATCCCGCAAGCCAAGATTGACGAAGTGGTCTTCCGCTTCCTCGACGTAGAAGCACAGTTCACCGCCTATGAAGCTGGCGAGTTGGACGTTTCGGAAGTGCCGCCGTCGGCAATTGCCCGCATCCGCAGCGATGCCGAACTCAGCAAGCAGTTGCACGTAGACCCCGGTTCAGGCACCTACTACTACGGCTTTAACGTGCGCATTGAGCCGTTTAACGACCCGCGCGCAGTTCTAGCCTTCTCGCTTGCCATTGACCGCGAAGCTATCACCACCAATATCACCGGTCGTGGTGAAATTCCAGCTGGTTTCTTCAGCTCGCCCACGCTCGTCGCCGCACCCACCAGCGAAACGCACCCGGACATCGCCGTAAGCTACAACCCTGAAGAAGCTAAGGCACTGTGGGAAGCGTACCTTGCCGACACCGGCAAGAAATCCAGCGACTTCGCGCTCAATATCCTGCACAACAACAGCAGCTTGCACGCGGCGATTGCGCAGGCAATCCAACAGATGTGGAAAGAGACCTTAGGCGTGTCGGTCAACATCACCGCGCAGGACTTCGGCACGTATCTCTCGACGCGCCGCGACGCTGACATCTTCCGCGCCGGCTGGCTGTACGACTATCCCGACACGAACAACTTCCTGTTCGACGTGTTCCACAGCTCCAACGACCCGGACACCGGCTTTAACAACGCCGAGTTCGATGCCCTCGTCGAACAAGCGCAAGTGTTGTCCGACACCGACGCGCGCCGTGAGCTGTACGCCCAAGCAGAGAAGCTGCTCATCCGCGATGCGGCAGCTATCGCCCCCATCTACTACTACGTCGCGCTGAACATGACCAAGCCCTACGTTGAGCGCACCTACAGCGTTATCGGGCGCGAATACTACGAAAAGTGGGACATTAACCGCTAAGTTTTAGCGGGTATCTTCTTGGGGTGGTGACGCAAACGCCACCCCATTTTCTACCCTACGCCGTGTTATAGAAAGCAAGTCAAAGATGGGCGTTTATATTGCAAGACGTTTTTTTTGGATGTTTTTTGTGCTTTTTGCGATTAGTGTGGTCACGTTTGTGCTGATGCGCCTCGTGCCGGGCGGGCCCTTTAACACCGAACGCGGCGTGCCACCCGCCATCGTCGAAGCTCTCAACAAACGCTACAAGCTCGATGCCCCGTTGGTTGAGCAATACATCGATTACATGCAAGGGCTGCTCGTGCCGCGCCTGACAGACCGCACCTATCGCCGCAGCGTCGTCGAAGATTACATCATCAACATCCCGATGGACTTCTTGGGCGAAGGGGTCGCGCTGCGCTGGATTAACTTCGGACCCTCGCTGGCCAAGCGCAACCAAACCGTCACCGGCATCATCCGCGACGGCTTGCCCACGTCCATGCAGCTGGGAATTGCCGCGCTGCTGGTAGGGGTCGTCATCGGCGTTCCCATTGGCACCATCGCCGCCCTGCGCCAGAACACAGGCTGGGATTACCTCAGCATGAGCGTCGCGATCTTAGGCGTTTCCATCCCCAGCATCATTCTGGGTCCGCTGCTGCAATACATCTTCGGCGTTACCCTAAAAGTGCTGCCCACAACAGGCTGGGGAACAATTAATCACCTCATCCTGCCGGCGTTCGCGCTGGGCTTCACCGAGTCCGCGCTGATTGCCCGCTTGACGCGCGCCAGCTTGCTGCAAGTGCTGCGCGAGGATTACATCCGCACCGCGCGCGCCAAAGGGCTGTCCGAACGCGTCGTCATTGGCGTTCACGCGCTAAAGAACGCCATCATCCCGGTCGTGACCGTGCTGGGTCCACTGGCGGCAGCCTTGCTCACGGGAACGTTCGTTGTCGAGACGCTGTTCGGCATTCCCGGCTTGGGCAGGTCGTTCGTGCTTTCAATCGGCAACCGCGACTACACGCTCATCATGGGAACAGTTTTGCTGTACGCCATGTTCCTCGTGGTCGCCAACTTAATCGTTGACTTAACCTATGCGCTGTTCGACCCGCGCATTCGCTTACACTAGGGGGCGCGTATGGCAACCAAAAGCTCGCACAAAATCGCCTATCTTGAAGCCGCCGACCTGCCGAAGCCACAAAGCCTCTGGCAATCCGCGTTCAAGCGTCTCATACGCAATCGCCTCGCCGTCATGGGCATCTTTGTGATTTTGTTCTTCGCGCTGCTAGCTATTTTCGCCGAGCAAATCGCACCCCGCGACTTCCGCACGCAAGTCCTCGCCGCCTCTAACAGTGCGCCGCTGTGGGTCACCAAGCTCTTTCCGACCATGATTCCCATCAGCGAAGGTGGCTACGTCAAGATTAACGAAGACTTCTTCTTTGGCGCAGATAATTTGGGGCGCGACATCATGACGCGCGTCATCTACGGCACGCGCGTGTCGTTGCTCGTGGCAATCGTCGGTCCTATCGTCGCGCTGCTGATTGGTGTCACGCTTGGGCTTATCTCCGGCTATCTCGGCGGCTGGGTCGATAACATCATCATGCGCCTAACCGACGTGTTCTACGCTTTCCCGACGCTGCTGTTCATCATCCTGCTGATGGCGTTCTTCCGCCCGACAACCGGACGCTTCGAGCCGGGCAGCATCGGCGACTTCTTCAACCGCCTCGACGGCAGCACCGGCGGCATGCTCTTCATCTTCGTCGGCATCGGCATCACCAGCTGGATGCAGATGGCGCGGCTAACGCGCGGGCAAGTGCTGAGCGTGCGCGAGATGGAGTACGTGCTGGCGGCGCGCTCGCTAGGCGCATCCCCCACGAAAATCATGTTGCGCCATATCCTGCCCAACATTTTGGGCCCCATCATCGTGGCGGAAACGCTCACCATCCCACGCTACATCTCCTACGAAGCCTTCTTGAGCTTCATCGGACTCGGTGTCAACCCGCCCACACCCAGCTGGGGCGCGATGATTAGCGAGGGCGCGGTCGCCATTCGTGACTATCCCAACCAAGCCCTTTTTCCCGCGCTGGCGTTGTTTCTCACCATGTTCGCCTTCAACTTCGTCGGCGACGGCTTGCGCGACGCGCTTGACCCACGCATGCGCGGCGCAGAATAACCGCCGCTAGCCCGCCACGCCTGCGGGCGGCTGCAGCGGCACATACGGCTCTTCCCACCACTTGGGAAACGGCTCGACGCGGGCGTTAAAGTAAAAGTCAAGGATGCGGCGCGTAATCGGTGCCGCCACTTCCGAGCCTTCGCGGCTGTTGGTCACCACCACCACAGTGGCGATTTGTGGGTTTTCGGCAGGCGCAAAGGCGATATACCAGGCATGCGGCGGGCTGCCGCTGCCGCGCACGCCGGTCTCCGCCGTGCCGGTCTTGCCGCACGAGCTGTAGGGCGCGTTGCGAAACACGCGAAACGCCGTGCCAAACGTGCTGTCCGTCGTGACAAGGCACATGCCCTCGCGCACCACGTCGAACGAGCGCGGGTCAATCACCTCAATCTGCGTGCGCACGGTAGGCTGAATCGTTTCGATGACCTCCACCCCGTCAAAGCCACCGACTTGCTTGACAAGGTAAGGCTGATAGAGCGTGCCGCCGTTCGCCACCGCCGCCACCGCGCTGACGAGCTGGAGCGGCGTAAGTTGCACGTCACCTTGCCCAATCGCGTTGTTAATCGCCTCAGAAGCGTTGCGCGGCACGGTCACGCTGCCGGTCACCTCGCGCCCGAGCGCAGTCAAGCCGGTGCTGCGCCCCAAGCCAAACAAGTCTGAATAGCGCACCAGCAGGTTGGGGTCGCGCTGGTACATCAGCCCGCCCATCTCCCAAAAGAAGGGGTTGCAGGACGTGGCAAGAGCCTGCGCCGTGCGTACCTCCCCCGCCGGCGGCAGATTGTCCGCCACGCGCCAATCTTGGCGTAACGCGACGGTATCGCCGAACTTGCGCCCCTCCCACTCCAGTGTGCAGTCAAAAATGGTCGTGGGCGACCAAATGCCCGTGTCGGTCACCGCCAACGCCGTAAACACCTTGTAGACCGAGCCGGGCGTGTACTGCTCAGCAACCGCCTTGTTCGCCAGCGGGCGGCGCGGATTGCTGTTGAGCGCGGCAATCAGCGGCAACGGGTCCGTGTAAGAGTTCGACGGATTGAACAAGCTAGGGTCAAAGGTGGGAAAGCTGTGCAGCGCGAGAATAGCACCCGTGTTGACATCCATGACAACCGCCGCCGCGCCCGTCGCAACGCTCGCCCAGTTCTGCTGTGCATAGTTGAAAGCGTCGTTCATCGCTTTGGCGGTGACATACTGCAGGTCGCGGTCAATCGTCAGCTGGATAGGCGCAGAAGGCGCGCCCGACGTGCCGCCCAGCTCGCGCAGCACCACGCCACCACCCTCAATCATGCGCAACGTGCGATTGGGTTTGCCCGCCAGCACGCTCTCGTAGCTAGCCTCCACGCCCGCCAAGCCTATCAGGTCGCTGGCTTGGTAGCCGCGCGCCTGCCACACCGCTAGCTGGTCACCCGGCACGCGCCCAATGAAGCCTGTGACGTGTGTCATCGCGCTCACGCCCCAATAGGCGCGCGTGCTATATTCGCCGACCTTACGAAAGCCCGAGCTACTGCTGCCCAGCCCACATGTGTTGTCGAGCGCGTCGCGATAGCGCGCCAACACGTCCAAATCTAGCTCGCCAACGTGGAACCACGTGTCAGGGTTGTAGTTGGTGAAGAGGCGCGCAATTTCCGCACGCGGTCGCAGCAGCACCTCCGCCAACAGCGTGATGCATTCGTCGACGTTGCGCATCTCCTGCTTGATGACGGCAATCCACGCCGTGCGCCCACCCTGCTGCACAATCAGGTTGCCGCTGCGGTCATAGATGTTGGCGCGTGGTGGGAAGCTGTTGCTCACTTCGACGCGCACGTCCGCCGATAACCCCTCTAAGATGTCCAGCGGCGACCACGCCACGCGCCACGCGCCGCCATGTTGCACAAGGCGCATCGTACGATTGGGGTCAACGATGTTCTCAAACGACGTGGAGCGCAGCGTGGCGTTGTAACGCACTGCCGCGCTTTGTCCCTGCTGTGTGACTTCTTCGATGGTGTAGGTCACGCCACTAAAGCCCATTGCGTTGTGAGCAACGGCGTAACGGTCTTTGAAGCGTTCTAGTGGGTATTGTTCCTGCGACAGCGGATGCACGAGCGCGTACATCACCTCGTAGCTTTGCGTGTTCCAAGCGTCCAAAAAGCTGCGCGCCACCTCTTCGGGCGTGTTCATGTTGACAACGGCAAAAAGCGGTTGTGCGGGCGCGCCTTCGGCATTGGGCAAAGGCAGCGCGCCACACGCCGCCAGCAACCCTACTACCAGCAGCAGCGCGGCGCGCCGTCCCCATCCTTGCGAGCTTGTGCATTGCATGGTGCGTTGTCCTTCTGTGCTGTGCGTTGGCACAACCATAGCGCGATTTTGTCCGTGCGGGTAGGGCGCGCTTTGGGTTGCGCCTTGACAGCCGCGCCCCGCTCGCCTACAATGCTGGTCGTTCTTGGGCTTGTAGCTCAGTTGGGAGAGCGCGTCAATCGCACTGACGAGGTCAAGGGTTCGAATCCCTTCAAGTCCACAGCTAAAACAGGCAGCGTGTGCCGCCTGTTTTTTATTGTTACCTAACCAAGCAAACGTCACGCCAAGAGCGTGCTTACTAAGCTCCCGCCAAGCGAGCAAGCAAAATGCCGCGCTCCGTTGCTTGCACCTGCTAGCGGGTTTGCGTGCCGTCGTTAAAGATGCCCGTCGGATGACAGCCGCGCCCCGCCCGTGCCGCCTCGCGCTCCAACGCGGCAAACTCCTCGAAGTAAGCGCGGTCTGGCTCATACAACACGCTCTCGGCGTAGCCCTGCACGATTAGCTCGCGGTTGACGAACACGTCGCCGACAAACACATAGCGCAGCAACCGCCCAAAGCGGTCGGTCTCGCTCTTGTCCTTGTAGAGCGCGACGGTCTGTCCGTTTACCAAGCTGCGGTTGGCGGCGGTCGCCTCGCTGTAGCACGCCTCGTCGCGTTCGGGCGTGTTCACGCCTAAGTAACGCACGCGCACGCGGTCGCCATTGACCTCCACGTCAATCGTGTCGCCATCTATCACCTGCACCACGCGCCCTGTTTCGTTGGGCGCGCCCGCAGGACGCTGCGAGGTCGTCGTGCCGCCCGTCGTTGTCGGCGTTAGCCCATCACAGCCGCTAAGAACAAGGAGAAGAAACGCAGTAAAAAGCATCTTTGTCAGAGACATGGTCGGTTTGCCTGTCGGTGAAATAAACGTGCCACAATTGTACGCAAACCATGAGCTTTTCGGGTAGCCACATTGCCCGATTACCCCATCTGTGCTATGCTTTGGCACAGTTTAACGCACCAGAAAGCGCAGGAGACCATGAGCATTCAAGCCTACGCCGTTCACGAAGCGCGCCAGCCGCTGGCGTTGTGGCAATACGAGCCACAGCCGTTAGGCGCGTTGGATGTCGAGGTTGACATCACGCACTGCGGCATCTGCCACAGCGATTTACACCTTGTCGACGGTGAGTGGGGCGGCAGCTTCCCCAAAGTGGTTGGACACGAGATTATCGGGGTCATTCGCGCGGTCGGCAGCGCGGTCGACCGCGCACGGCTGGGGCAGCGCGTCGGCATCGGCTGGCAGCGCAGCACGTGCCTCGACTGTGAGTACTGCCTACGTGGTGAAGAAAATTTGTGCCACGCCGCGCAAGCCACTTGTAAGGAGCATTACGGCGGCTTTGCGCGGGCAATTCGCCTTGACAGCCGCTTTTGCCACCCTATCCCCGACGCGCTCGCCAGCGTGAACGCTGCGCCGCTGCTGTGCGCGGGCATCACGGTCTACGCGCCGCTGCGTCGCTATGGCGCGAACGCCACCACCCGCGTAGGCGTAGTGGGTATCGGCGGCTTGGGGCATCTGGCGATACAATATGCCCGTGCGATGGGCTGCCACGTCACCGCGTTCACGACCACGCCCGCCAAAGCCAAAGAGGCGCACGCGCTGGGCGCAGACCGCGCCGTCATCACCACCCGCGAGGGCGCGCTAAAAAGCGTGCGCAGCAGCATCGACCTGCTGATTGTCACCGTTGCCGTGCCGCTGGATTGGTTGGAATACGCCAAGACGCTGCGCAGAAACGGCACGTTGTGCTTTGTCGGCGCGTCACCCGACAGCGTCAGCGTGCCGATTGGCTTGCTCATCAGCAACCAATGGCAGCTCACTGGCGGCAGCATCGGCGGGCGGGCATTGATGCGTGAGATGCTGGCGTTCTCGGCACAGCACGGCGTGGTCGCCCAAACCGAGCTGCTGCCCTTTAGTGAAGTCAACACAGCGTTGGAGCGACTGCGCCGCAACGACGTGCGCTATCGCTTCGTGCTGGCTTGGGAATAGGAGAAACACATGCTCAAGAAATGTTTGATTGCCAATCGCGGCGAAATTGCCGTGCGGATTATGCGCGCCTGCCAAGAGCTGGGCATCCGCACGGTGGCGGTTTACAGCACCGCCGACCGCAACGCCCGCCACGTGCAGCTTGCCGACGAAGCATATCTTATCGGTGAAGCCCCGCCCCAGCAGAGCTATCTCAACAGCGACGCGCTGCTGAGCGTGGCACACCAAGCGGGCTGCGACTGCGTGCATCCCGGCTATGGCTTCCTGAGCGAGCGCGAGATGTTCGCGCAAGCCGTGCTGGACGCGGGGCTGGTATGGGTGGGTCCGCCGCCGTTTGCCATCGCGCAAATGGGCGTAAAGACCACCGCGCGCGCCCTCATGCAAGCGGCAGGCGTGCCTGTCGTGCCGGGTTATCAAGACGACCACGCCACGCTAGAAATGTTGCAAGCCGCCGCCCAGCAAGTCGGTTTCCCGCTCATGGTTAAGGCGGCAGGCGGCGGCGGCGGCAAAGGCATCCGCATCGTGCGCGAGGTAGCCGCGCTGCGCGACGCGCTGGAGGGCGCGCGCAACGAAGCGCAAAAAGCCTTCAATGACCCGCGCCTGTTCTTGGAACGCTACATTGAGCGCGGACACCACATCGAGGTGCAAGTGTTGGCGGACGCGCACGGCAACACTGTTCACCTCTTTGAGCGCGAGTGCAGCGCGCAGCGTCGCCACCAAAAAATTATCGAAGAGACCCCCTCGCCGCTGCTCACGCCCGCGCTGCGCGAGCAGATGGGGCAAGCCGCCGTCAACGCCGCCCGCGCTGTGGGCTATGTCAACGCCGGCACGGTCGAGTTCATCGCCACGCCCGCAGGCGAGTTCTTCTTCCTCGAGATGAACACGCGCCTGCAGGTCGAACACCCCGTCACCGAGCTAGTCACAGGTGTTGACCTCGTCAAGCTGCAGTTTGCTATCGCGGCGGGCGAGCCGCTGCCGTTCACGCAAGCCGACCTGCGCCAGCAGGGACACGCCATTGAGTGCCGCGTTTACGCTGAAGACCCGCGCAACGGCTTCTTGCCCGCTATCGGCACAGTGGCGCACTTCGCCCCGCCACACATGCCCAATGTGCGCGTCGACAGCGGCATCCAGTCCGGCGACAGCATCACCATTCACTACGACCCGATGATTGCCAAAATCATCGCCTACGATAGCACCCGCGCGGGTGCTATCGCCCGCATGGTGCAAGCATTGCGGCACACGGTCATTCTCGGCACGACGACCAACCTTGATTTCTTGCTGGCGTTGTTACAAAGCGAGGCGTTCGCGCGCGGCGAAATTGACACCACGACGATTGACGCGCAGCTCGACACGCTGCTGCCGCCGCTGCCTGCGCTTGACGATTTCGCTATCTTGGCGGCGGCTTTGCACGACCTCAACGGGCAAGGCACAGCGTCCAAGCCAGCGGTCAGCACGCCGCACGACGGGGACCCTTACAGCCCGTGGAACGCCACCGACAGCTTTCGCTTGGGCGGCTAATACCGCGTGTCGTTTTCGTCAAAGAGCTGGGGCTGCGCCTGTTCGTCAACTTTGTTGAGCAGGCGCGCCAGCAGCCCACTGTAGCGCGTGGCGATTTTGTTGTTTTGCACCGCTATTTGAATGGCGCGACGGTCGCCGACCAGCACGACAATCTTGCGCGCTCGCGTAATCGCCGTGTAGAGCAGGTTGCGCTGTAGCATCATGTAGTGCTGCGTCAGGATAGGCATGACGACCACCGGGTACTCTGCGCCTTGCGAGCGGTGCGTGCTGATGCAGTAGGCGTGGATGAGCTGCTCGCGCGCCTCTTCCAGCGAATACTCCACCGCGCGCCCGTCAATGAGCGCAGCCAAGCCGTCGTTGCCAATGCTGTAAATTCTGCCGATATCGCCGTTGAACACCTCTTTTTCGTAATTGTTCTTGGTCTGCATGATTTTGTCGTTCTTGCGGAAGATACGTTCGCCAATGCGTTTCTCCGCCAGCCCATAGCCGCTGTTCAGCTCCTGCTGCAACGCGGCGTTCAGCGCGTCCACGCCGCCCGCCCCCCTGTACATTGGCGCGATAACCTGCACGTCGTCCAGTGGGTTCACGCCAAACTTGTTGGGCAGGCGGTTCTTGACGATATCGACCACCAAGGCGGCGGCTTCTTGGGCGGAAGACGCGCTGAAGAAAAAGAAGTCATCGCTTTGGTTATCGGTAAAGGGCATCTCGCCGTCATTGATGCGGTGCGCGTTGACCACGATGTAGCTTTTCTTGTCTTGGCGGAAGATTTGCTTGAGGCGCGTGACGTGTGCCACGCCGCTTTGAATGACATCACGCAGCACGTTGCCCGCGCCTACACTGGGCAGCTGGTCAACGTCGCCCACGAGCATGAGGTGCGTCGTGGGTTTCAACGCCTTTAGCACGTGATGAAACAAAATCAGGTCGAGCATGGACGTTTCGTCGAGAACGAGCATGTCGACGGGCAGTGGGTTTTCATGGTCATGCTCAAAGCCCTCTGAGGTCACGCCGAGCAAGCGATGGATGGTGCTGGCTTCTTCGCCGGTGGCTTCAGCGAGACGTTTGGCGGCACGACCGGTGGGAGCTGCCAGCGCGTAGCTACATTTAAGTGCCTCTAGCGCGTGAATGACCATTTGCAGCGTGGTCGTCTTGCCGGTGCCGGGGCCACCGGTGAGGACGCTAACTTTGCTGGTGAGGGCAGCGCGCACCGCGTCTTGCTGTTGCTCGGACAAGCTCACGTTGTTCTTTTGGCTTAGGTGTGCCAGCAGCTTGCGCCAATCGCGTTTGGTCGCGATTTCCATCAACCGTGATGGTACTCGGCTAAGCTGACGCAGCCTGTACGCCACCATCGTCTCGCAATGATGATACATGGGCAAGTACACCGCGTCGACCTTGCGGTCTTGATAGAACAGCGTTTCCACGCGCAGTGTCTCTTGTTGCACTTGCTCGCTGAGCAGCTCAGCCAACGTGTCGGTCTCTTCCACGTCGAGCAGTTCGGCGGTATGGCGCAGCAGTATCTCACGCGGGACGAACGTATGTCCGTCCAACGCCAGCTGTGCCAGCGTGTAGCGCAAGCCGGCGCGTAGCCGTTTGGGCGAATCGTGTGGAATGCCCACGCTGCGTGCGATAGCGTCGGCGCGTTTGAAGCCGATGCCCTCCACACCGTCTTCGCTGTCTGCCAGTTGATAGGGGTCGTCGCGGACAATCGCGATGGCTTCCAGCCCATAATGCTCGTAAATTCTGCGCGCGAAGCTGCTGCTGATGCCATAGCCTTGCAGCGCGACCATCACGCGCCGCCGTTCACGTTCGCCTTGAAATGCCTCGATGATGTTCTCGCGGATGTTGGGCTTGAGCGAGCGCATCTCGTGAATGCGTTCGGGGTTGTTTTCGAGAATGTAGAGCGTGTTGCTGCCGAAGTGGTCGTAGATGCGCTTAGCGGTCGCTTCGCCCACGCCAAACACGGTATCTGCCAAGTAGCGCACGATGCCGTAGGCGGTCTCGACTGGCAGCGGCACAGCGGTTTCACACTTGAATTGATACCCATAGCGCGGGTCTTCCACCCAACGTCCGCCGAACTGAGCGCGCTCGCCCTCGTTGAACTGGGGCATGACCCCCACCACCGTGACCACGTCGCCGCTGCGGGCGAACATCGGCACCTGTCCTTCAGGGAGCAGCCGCAGCACCGTATAGCCGTTGTCATCGTTATGGTAGGTAATGCGGTCAATCATCCCCGTAAGCTGCTCAACTTGCTTGTTGGTCATAAGCGTTGACACTCTCTCGCTAATTTGTGGTGATTGTTGCGGGGCGCGAGCTTGTGTTGTATCGGGGTGTCCCTTGTATTATAGCGGAACTTTGCGACTTGTGGGTGCGTATATTAAACTAGAAACGTGTGCGGTAAACTGGCTTCCCCACGACCGCCAAGCCGGTGAAAGCCTTGCGCGCGTAGACACCGCGCCTTGCGCGCGTAGACACCGCGCCTTGCGGCTGTGAGGCAATTTAAGCGCGTAATAGACTTAACAACTGAAGAAAGTATACACCTTCGGCGCGTAAACCGTGTTAAACTAACCGAAAAGGCGGCAAGCTATGGGCGATGAAATCACCGTTTGGAAGGTTCTTTTTACCGTTGGCAAGGGCATCGGTAAGACGATTGAGCTTATTGGACAAGGTGCAAGTGTCACCGTCAACGCTGCTAGCAACAGCGTATCATCTGTGAGGAACGCTATGCCAGTGACTGAAATTGCGAGCGTATTTAACACGACAGACAAGGTAGTGGAGTTTATCAACCGCGAGACACCACAAGACAACCGCCGCATTTTGGCGCAGTCGGCGGTGTCGCTGAAGACGGCGCAAACAGCAGGGGCGTGGATTCCTTGGTTTGACCCGCCACTTTACGATGGGTTTGACCGCCGTCACCTCGAGGTCATCATTGATGGCGTGCCGGTGCTGTACATTTGGCAGCGCGGCGACTTTGTCTATTGGTCAAATCGGCTGGACAGCGAGGGCAAACCTGCCAAAGCCTACAAAATTGGCGGGGTAAACCACGTTGGCGGGGCGCGCGTGTTGGTGATTCGCAACGACCCCGAGACCGGCTACAGTGCCTTCTTGTCACACACGCTGCCTACAGGGGAATAAGCATGCAGTACGTATACGACTACGACGGGCGGCAGGTAAACGTGCGCATCACGCGCCGCCCTGATGGACAATATGAAGCGGACATTGACGGGCGCACCGTGCTGTTTTCCGCCAGCCCTATCGCGCAAAACGGCTGGCTGCTTGTCAAGGACGACGCGCGGGCGGTGGCGACGGTGGTAGGTGATGCTGGGGCGCGCCACGTTCACGTGCGCGGGCAGCACTACGCGCTGGGCGTGGCGGAACGCGGCGGACGCGCGCGGCGGCGCGGCGGTGGTGGCGGCGATTTAACCGCGCAAATGCCCGCCCAAATCCTTGAAGTGCGCGTCAACGTTGGCGACCGCGTGCAAGCCGGACAAGTGCTGGTCGTCATGGAAGCGATGAAGATGGAGCTGCGCGTGACCGCCCCCAGCGACGGCGTGGTCAAGCAGGTGTTGGTGCAAAAGGGGCAAGTGGTCGAGCGTGGGCAGCGGCTGCTTGAGTTCGGTGAGGAGGTATCCTGATGCAAACGTCGTGGATTTGGCAAGACGAAGCCAGCGGTGGCGTGTTAGGAGCGCAGCTTGACCCTGACACGCGCACGTTTTACTGGTTTGACCAGCCGGGTTGTGCCTGTGAGGACACGCCGTATCGCCAAAGCGCGGCGGACTTCTTGGCGCGGGGGGCGCGCTTCTTCGACCCGCCCGCTGACGTGCTGGCAAGCATGGCGCAAAGCGCAAAGGCACTTGGCTGATGCCGCCCGTCACGGTCACGCGCAGCGGCGCGGCTTTCATCGTTCACATCAATCGCCCCGAAGCGCGCAACGCGGTCAACCTTGAGACCGCCAACGCGCTGCGCGAGGCATGGTTAGCGTTTGATGCCGACGACACCGCCAAAGTCGGCATTCTCACAGGCGGCGATGCCGTGTTTTGCGCCGGTGCCGACCTCAAAGCCGCGCACGAGCTTACGCCGCACGTGTTAGGCGAAAATGGCCCCTTAGGCTTCACGCGCTTGCAAGTCAGCAAGCCGACCATTGCCGCCATCGCCGGCTACTGCGTGGCGGGCGGGTTGGAGCTAGCATGCTGGTGTGATTTGCGCGTTGCCGACGACACGGCAGTGTTTGGCTGCTTCGAGCGGCGGTTTGGCGTGCCGTTGATTGACGGCGGCACGGTGCGCCTGCCACAAATTATCGGCGTTGGGCGCGCGCTTGAGATGATTTTGACGGGGCGTGCGATTGCCGCCGAAGAGGCGTACCGTTGGGGGTTGGTGAACGCGCTGACCCCACGCGGCGAGCATTTGGCGCACGCGCTTGCGCTTGCCGAGCAAATCGCACAGTTCCCGCAAGTGTGCTTGCGCAACGACCGCGCCGCGCTGTACGCCGCGCTCGGGCAGCCGCTGACGGACGCGCTGCGAATTGAAGCGCAGTACGGCGCACAGACCATCGCCAGCGGCGAGACGTTGGCGGGCGCGCAGGCTTTTGCGCAGGGCAAAGGGCGCGGAGGCAGCTCGGCATGAGAGCTGTGCTACAGCGCGTGACCAGCGGGCGCGTGCTAGTGGCAGGCGAGGTCGTCGGCGCGATTGGACAAGGCTTCGTGGCATTGGTCGGCGTGACCCACAGCGACACCGCCGCCGAAGCTGACAAGCTGGCACACAAGACGGCGCATTTGCGCGTCTTCAGCGATGCTAGCGGCAAGATGACGCTTTCGCCCCTAGACATTGGCGCGGGCGTGTTGGTCGTCTCGCAGTTTACGCTGTATGCTGACACGCGGCGCGGGCGCAGACCCGATTTCACCCAATCCGCCCCGCCCGAACTTGCCGCGCCGCTCATCGACCGCTACATCAGCGCGCTGCGCGCGGCGGGTGTGGCACACGTCGCGGCAGGTGTTTTCGGCGCGATGATGCACGTCGACATCCAAAACGACGGCCCCGTGACCATCCTGCTCGACACCGCCGATTGGGCTGCTTCCCCCTAGCGAGCCTCATCCCGCACCCTTCGCCACAGCGTTGGCGAGGGGACAAGGCGGCAATCCTCTCCGCTTTTCTACCGCGTTTTGCCCATTCCTGTGGTAAGATGGAAACAGCTTGCAACCATCGCAGCCAAAAAACGTATGAATGATTGAATGTGGAGAGTGTGTCGTGACCAATTGGTGGGGGACACGTCAAGAAGTATCCGCGCGTTTGATTTGGGAAGTTGAGGCGATGAAAGCCACATTTGGTAGCACATTTAAGCTGATTGTGCCGCCGTTTAGCGGACTGCTCTATTGGGAAGGCACGGTAGAGATTAACCTGTCGGTGCTGACCACGCCCGAACACACGCTCAAAATCGTCTATCCCAAAGACTACCCCAACCGTCCCGCCGAAGCATACTGCGTGCGCCCGCGCATCTACAGCGAAAAGCACCAATATGAGGACGGGCAGCTGTGTTTATTCAACCCCAAAGACGGCGAACAGTACGGCTGGAATCCCAGCAAGTCCACCGCCGTCACGGTGACAGGTTGGGCGGTGCAATGGCTCTATGCCTACTACACGTGGCGCGCGACGGGCGTTTGGCCCGGCATCGAAGAGCGCATTTTGCCCGATTCAGACAAACGCAGGTAAGAATAAGCAACCATGAACGAGCCACGCTTCTGGCAAAACGTCCTTGAGGGACTAGACATTATCGGCAAACGTATCAGAGGATTAGCCATGATTAGTCGCGGTATCGTACCTAACCTCATCGTGTCGCAGCAGGTGGTTGACCGCGTGCTGGAAGCCGCCAAGCAGCACCTTGAGGACGAAACAGGCGAAACAATGGTCGGCTTGCTGCTGGCAGCCAACGACGCGCCCGAAGCCATGCCGACCATTGTCGTGCTAGACACCATCGCGCCCGACGAAAGCAGCATCCGCCGCTCACACATGTTCGAACAAGGCGACGACCTGCAAGGCGACATCTTCGTGTGGCTGCTGGAAAACTGGGAAGCGTACTTGAAGCTGGGTAAGGACATGAAAGGCGCGCCCATCCGCCCCGAATGGCGCGTGCCGCTGCGCCACGTCGGCGACTGGCACAAGCAGCCCGGCTACATGGTTCAGCCTAGCGGAGGCGACTTGATGACCGCGCTGCAGTTTATGGCGGACGAGGAAAACGACCTTGAGTTCTTGCTCGTGCCGATTGTGACGCTGGGGCATGACAATGTCACCCAAGAGGCGGGCGTGCGCGTCAACTATTTTACCGTGCCACAGCCCGACGGCACCAGCTTGCGCATGGATTGGTGGTACATCCATCGCGACAGCCGCTTCTTTCAGCCGATTATCCCGCAAATCGTCCCAGCCAAAGACCTGCCTGCCCTCACGCCCTACCCTTGGCACATCGTCGACAGCCAACTCTTGGACGAAGAACGCGGCATTCTCGAAGAAGAGGGCTTCTTCCTCATTGGTGACACCAACGTCATCATTGAGCTTGACGGCGATTTGCCGCTGGAAATTGGCTTTATCGTGGCGCACAAACAAACGCGCAAGGTGCTGCTGCTCGCCACCGACTGGGACCATCCTAAGCGTGCGCCAAAGGTACGCGTGGCAGAGTTCGCCAACGTGCGCGCCGACATGTACATCTTCGACATCTTCAAGATGCTGTGGGAACACGGCACGCCCGTGCCGCTGCCCGCAAACTTCACGTGGAATGACCAGTCTTTTCTCGCTGACGCGGTGAAGGCAGTGGCGCACGTGTTAGATATTCCTCCCGCTGTGGTCAAAATCCCTGTAGAGGTTGACAGCGAAGACCAGCCCGAACCAAAACCCGAAGGAGACACGCCATGACATGGCAGCGCGTAGAAAAACTGTTTGGCAAAGACAACTTGCAGCTCTTGCGCGAAAAGCGCGTAGGCATAGTCGGCTTGGGCAGCGGCGGTGGCTTCGTCGCGCTCAGCCTCGCCATGAGCGGCGTAGGACATTTCGTGCTGGTCGATGACGACGTGCTGGAAGAGGTCAACATCGTGCGCCACGTCGCCGACCGCCGTTATTTGGGGATGAACAAGGCGGAGGCGGTCGCTGACCTCATTCGCCAGCGCAACCCCAACGCCCAAGTGACCGTCATCCCCGAGCGCGTACAGGCTCACGAGGACGCGCTTAAAGGGCTGGACATCTTGGTCGTGGGCGTGGACGGCGAAAACACCAAGTACATCCTCAACGAGATGTGCTTGCGGCTGCGGCTGACGGCGGTCTACGCCGGCGTGTATGAGCGCGGCGAAGGCGGCGATGTCGTCATCATCCGCCCTTACGACGGACCGTGTTACGCCTGCTGGTCAGAAGCCCTGCGCGGCGGCGCGCGCATCACCAAAGACCCCAACACGCAAGAGCTAGACTACGGCATGATTGGCGCGGACGGCACGCTAGAAGCCGAGCCCGGACTTTGGACGCACGTCGTCAAGGTAGCTAGCGTGCAAACCGACCTCATCCTCAACGAGCTACTGCGCGGCACGTCCGTGCATGAGGTCATGCCCGCCAACACGCTCATCTTGGCGAACAACGCGCTAGAAATCATGGAGGGCGAAATCAATGCCCCGCACACCGCGCTGTGGGTGAACATTGAGCGCAACCCCGATTGTCTGGTGTGCGGCGACCGCATGCGCCTCGCCGATGAATCCGCGCAACGCTTAAGTCTCGACGCGCTAGCGGACAGCAGCGGCGTTGTCTTTGAGGAAGATGAGGCTTAGCGCGCTTGATTGACGCGAGTTGCTATCTCTCTTATACTGAAACTAGTAGCAACAATGGCTTAAGGACAAGCACACCATGAGCGAAAGAAACCGATTTCCCTACGACGACGATGACAAGTTTGACCGCTTAACCAGCCAAACACCCGACGACGCACAGGGCATGACCAGCCGCCTTGAGCGGTTGGGCGGCGAACCCGCACCGATGATAACGCCCGAAGAGTTCGCGCGGCTGCAAAAGGCTGGGCAAGTTCACATCGACGCGCGCGGGCGCGTGCGCACCGCCAGCAGCAGCGGGCCCAACGCGGGCGTATCGCTGCGCAAACGGCGTGCTTGGTATGGACGATAAGACGCGGCAGCTGCGCAGTCAAATGATTCGCGCTATATGGAAGGAAGGCACAGTGCCCACCCCTAAGCTGCGTGATGCCTTCCTCGAAGTGCCACGCCACGTCTTCTTACCCAACTTGCCGGTCGAGAAAGCCTATGAGGACACCTCCGTGCCGCTTAAGACCAACGCCAGCGGCATGGTCACCGCCTCCGTCAGCCAGCCTACTATGATGGCGATCATGCTCGACCAGCTACAGCTTAAGGCGGGTGACAACGTGTTGGAAATTGGCACCGCCAGCGGCTACAACGCGGCGATTATGCAGTATCTGGTGGGCGACAGTGGACATGTCACCACCATAGAGATTGACAAAGAACTCGCCGAGCAGGCGGAGCGCAACCTTATTCGTGCCAACATGGGGCAGGTCAAAGTTGTCCACGCCGACGGCGCGGTTGGCTACGCGCCGCGCGCCGCCTATGACCACATCATTGCCACTGTCGGCGTGTGGGACATCCCGCCGCTGTGGACAAAACAGCTCAAGGACAGCGGGCGCATCGTCGCGCCGATTTGGATTGACGGCGTGCAGATGAGCGCGTGCTTCACCAAGCAACCCGACGGCACGCTGCTGAGCAAGGACAATCGCGGCTGCGCGTTCGTGTACATGCAGGGCGCGGACGCTATGCCCGACATGCGCCGCCAAGTCGCTAGCAGCGCGCTGACAATTATCTCCGACGCGGTCGAAGCTATCGACACCGTGCGCTTGCACACCTTGCTCAGCGACGACAGCGGCATCTGTAACCTTGACAGCCGCCTTAGCCCGCGCCAGTATTGGGACGGCTTCCAACTCTATTTGATGCTGAACATCCCCCCCAACACGCACTTTGTGCTGTACGCGGTGCGCGAAGACCGCAACGCCTATGGGCTAGAAAAACGCGGCGTGGCGTTGATTATGCCCACCGCCGCTGCTTTTGTCCCCTACCATGAGATGGGCGTATGCCACTGCTTCGGCGGCTCGGACGCTTATCTGCACATGCAAGAGGCACTTGATGCGTGGGATGCCAGCGGTCGCCCCAATGCCCACCTGCTGCGCCTGCGCCTCATTCCTAAAACACAGCCTAAACCCGACATCACACACGGCAAGCTCTACGAACGCCGTCATCACTACTTACACGCATGGTTAGAAACATCACCCTAGACGACATTCGCCGCGCCCTCGCGCTGCCGGACGCACAGGTGCAAACTATCCGCCAGCGCATGACCCCGCGCCCCAACGGTCTGGCGCAGTCCGTGCCGCCGCGCAAGGCGGGCGTGCTGGTGCTGCTGTTCCCGCAAGGCGCGCCTGACGCTTGGCACGTGCTGCTCACGCGCCGCACCGACCACCTGCGCGGACACAGCGGACAAGTCAGCTTCCCGGGCGGGCAGTACGACGACAAAGATCCGGACTTTGCCTACACTGCGCTGCGCGAAACTTGCGAAGAGCTGGGCATTTGCCAGCCCATTCCCCTGCTCGGGCAGCTGAGCAAGGTCTATATTCCCCCCTCTAACTTCGACGTGTACCCCAGCGTGGGCTGGCTCACGACGCTGCCGCCGCTGTGTCCCAACCCTGATGAGGTAGCAGAAGTGTTCAGCATGTCGCTGCAGGCTCTGCTCGACCCCACCACTAAACAGCACGAGGTGCGCACGATACAAGGCTACAGCGTGCAAGTGCCGTACTACGCCGTGCAAGGTCATAAGGTGTGGGGCGCGACCGCCGCCATGCTCGGCGAGCTTGAGGGCAGGCTGCGGCTCGCGCTGGGACTGCCGCTCGACGAGCGCACCTAAACAAAAAAGCCCGTGAGGCACGCTCACAGGCTTTGTCAGCATTACGCCGCGTCGGCTTAGTTGCCGCCCCCGTCCTGTTGGCGGTCGCGGATGCCCTCGATTTGCGGCACGGCAGGCGCGCTGAAGTCTTCGCCCAGCTGCACAAACGTCGACGGGTCAAACAAAAACGGCGAGTTCGACGGAATCATAATCAAACGCACGTTGTCGGAAAGCTGCTGAATGTAGGTGTATTGAATGAGGTTGGGATTGGCGGCGATTTGCTCGCTAATCAGGCGCAGTGCCTCTGCCTCTGCCTGCGCGCGGATGAGGATGGCTTGCGCTTGCCCCGTCGCCTCTTCAATAGCAGCGTTGGCGCGACCCGTCGCCTGCGTTCTCACGCGGGTCGCTTCGGTCTGGGCGCGCTGCAGCTCTTGCTGCTCGATTTGCTTACGCTCAATCGCGTCAGTAAACTGTTCGGTGAAGTTCACGTTGCGCACGAGAACCTCGCTGACGTTGATGCCCGCGCGCCCTAAGCTGGTCGTCAAGCGTTCGCTGATGTCTTGTTGCATGCCCTCACGCCCAATGCCGTAGATGCTCTCCGCTTCCAGCCGTGCCACCACGTCGCGCACAATGCTGCGCACGGCAGGGCGGATTAAGCCTTCGATGTAGCCGCCGGGCTGCGCGCTCCAATCGCGGTGAATTTGGTTGATGCGGTCACCGGTCGCGTCAAGGCGGAAGATAATCGTCAAATCGACTTCCACCTGCTGACCGTCCACCGAGCGCGCTTGGATGGCACTATCGCTGAGCGTAGACGCAACACCTTCACGGGTGGAAAACGTTAGCGTTTGCTGGCTGATGGGGTAGATAAACGGCTGCTGCACGCCGGGAATAACAATCGAGATGCCGGGTCCACGCGGTTGCTCCAGCTCACCCGTCAGCACGTTGAAGATAACGGCGCGCTGCGTCGTGTCGACAATTAGCAACC
This sequence comes from uncultured Anaerolineae bacterium, assembly GCA_938022205.1. Lineage (GTDB taxonomy): Bacteria > Chloroflexota > Anaerolineae > Aggregatilineales > Phototrophicaceae > JANWYT01. Next base: position 462,048 of record CALIEB010000001.1, read on the forward strand.
CCTGTGCGATAATGCTAAAGACAATGCCAGAAACGATGCCAACGAACGCCAGCAGCGCGCCGCCGCGTGCGTTGCGCCCTTGCGAGCTTGCGCCTATCGCTAGCGCAATGCCCAGCACGCCCAGCACAAAGCCGCCAAGCGCGAGCAGTTGTAAAATCGAGTTAAAAGCGTTCATGCGTTTGCTCCCAAGTCATAATCGATTAAAAACTACTCTGAGTATACCATAGGGATATTAGAAAGATGTTTAATCCCCCATGAATTAGGGGGCTTTGCGGAACAAACTACACCGCTGCGTCGTCTACACAATGTCCATCATCATATTTTAAGGAGCGTTTCTATGCGTCGTTTACTTAGCCTACTAGGAAGTTTGCTTGTCATGACCTTTGTCGGTACTGCCCAAGAATCCCCGTCGTCGGACAGCCTTGCACTGGCTATCTACAATCAAGGCACAGCACTCGTGCGCGATAGCCGCACCTTCACGCTGGCGCAAGGCATTGTGCCACTGAACTTCATTGACGTTGCCGCCACCATCGACCCCACGTCGGTGGGTTTTAAGAGCGTGACCGACCCCGCGACCACCGTCCTCGAGCAAAGCTACAGCTATGACCTCGTCGACAGTGCCGCGCTGCTGGCGCGCTACATCGACCAGAGCATTCGCGTCACGACGACAGACGGCACCGTCTTCGAGGGCGTGCTGCTCAGCGGCGTGGGCAATAGCGTGATTTTGCGCCTCGCAGGTGGCGAAGTCGTCACCACCACCACCGCCAACATCCGCAACATCCAATTTCCTGAGCTGCCCGACGGGTTGATTACGCGCCCAACACTGCGCTGGCTGCTCAACGTGCCAAACGGCGGCGCGCAGCAAGTCGAGCTGACCTACCTAGCGGGTGGTATCAACTGGTCGGCAGATTATGTCGTGCTGCTGGGGCAAGGCGCGCTTGACCTCAACGGCTGGGTGACAGTGACCAATCGTAGCGGCACGACCTACCGCGACGCAACCATCAAGCTCATCGCCGGCGATGTCAACCGCCTGCCCGAAATCTCCGTGAAGCGGGAGATGATGGCGATCGAACAGATGGCGGCAGCCGCTGATAATATGGGGGTGGAACAGCGCGACTTTTTCGAGTATAAGCTATATGAAGTGGCACGTCCGGTCACGTTGGGCAACAACGAAACCAAGCAAATTGAGTTCGTGCGCGGCGTAAACGTGCCAGCCAACACTTACTACGTCTATCAAACTGTGCCGTATTTCTACGGCTACTACAACCCGATCACAGACCAATACTACGGACAGACCGACATCACCACAGTGCAAACCTACATCGAGTTCAGCACGGGCGAAGAGAACGGCTTGGGCGCGGATTTGCCCGCCGGGCGCGTGCGTGTCTATCAGCAGGACGTGGACGGCAGCGCGCTGCTCATCGGCGAGAACGCTATCCGACACACGCCCAAAGGTGAAACGGTGAGCTTCTTGCTGGGCAATGCGTTTGACCTTGTCGGCGAGCGCACACAAACCGACTTCCGCATGATTGCCCGCGACGTTATCCAAGAGAGCTACAGTATCACGCTGCGCAACCGCAAAGCAGCCGAAGCCGTCGAAATCCGCGTGCCGGAAGTCATGCAGCGGTGGAGCAATTGGGAAATTCTCAGAGCTTCGCACGATTACACCAAGACCAACAGCTACACCGCCGAGTTCCGCGTCACCGTGCCAGCCGGTGGTGAGGTGACCATCACCTACACCGTACAATACAGCTGGACACGCTAGCATATGAGGCGGGGCGCGTGTTTGCTGCTTAGCGGCACGCGCCCCTACGTTTTTGTGCGGGCATGCTGCTATAATGGCGCGCATGGCACGCAAATGGCTTTACCTCACGTTCGCTTTTATCTTGGCGGCAGGCGTTGGTTTGTCGCTTGATTTGGCATTTCGCGGCGCAGTCTGGTGGTTCTTTTGGTCGCAAACGGGCGAAGAGCAGCCGCTTGGGCAAGTGCGCGGCATGGTCGAGCTACTCGGCAACCTCATTCGCCCACAGCTCAACACCGCCCCGCTCGCGCCTATTCAACACGCGCACGACTACCCCTTTGGCATCAACACCTTCTTGCAAAAAGAGGTTGAAGAGGACAAGCTGCGCGCCATGCTGGCGATGATACGCGACGCGGGCTTTGTCTGGCTGCGCCAAGAGTTCCCTTGGGAGGATTTGGAAGTCGACGGACGCGGACAGTTCACCGACACGCGCAACGACTACGACGGCGACGGCGTGAAAGACACCATCGATGCTTGGCTAAAATATGACCGCATCGTCGACTTGGTAGAAGCGCACGGCTTGCGGCTGCTGGTGCGCCTTTCTAACCCGCCCGCGTGGTCGCGCGCCAACCCCGACATCGGCGACCTTGCGCCGCCCGACGACTTACAAGACTTCGTCAACTACGCGACGGCAGTGGCAACACGCTACAAGGGGCGCATCACCCACTATCAAGTGTGGAACGAGCCGAATATCTACCCGGAGTGGGGCAACCAGTTTGTTTCCCCCGCAGGCTACGCCGAGATGCTTTGCCGCACCTACGACGCGCTGAAAGCGGTTGACCCGCACATCGTCGTCGTCAGCGCGGCAATTGCGCCGACCATCTCGCTGGACGGTTACTTTGGCTATCAAGACCTCGTCTACTTGCAAAATTTGTACGACTTGGGCGCGGGACGCTGCTTTGACGTGCTGTCGGCGCAAGGCTACGGGCTGTTCAGCGGACCCACCGACCGTCGCCTGCGCGCCACTACGGTGAACTTCGCGCGCCACACCTTCTATCGCGACATCATGGTCAGCAACGGTGACGCGCACAAGCCCATCTGGATTAGCGAATTCGCATGGAACGCCGTCGAAGATGCCGCGCTGCCACCCGAACATATCGCCGACTACGACCGCTTTGGCATCGCCACCCGTGACGAAGCGGCGCGCTGGCTGCCGATTGCTTTCCAACGCACCCAAGAAGAGTGGTCGTGGGTGGGCGGCGTGTTTTATTGGTTCTTCACCCGCGCCGACCCCTCCGAACAAGGGCAGTCGTTCTACTATTTCCGCATGGTTGAGCCAGACTATCAGCCCGACAAGCCGACATTCACGCCGCTGCCCGTCTACGAGAGCGCGAAGGCATACCTGACGACGCTCACGCCGACGCTCTATCGCGGCACACATCAGGCTGAGCATTGGGCAATCGACAGGCAAGACGGGCAGCCCGTCCCTATCGACGGCGCGCAGTTCGACACCGCCTTGCGCCTCACGCGCGCCAGCTGGCTAGCGCACGGGTCGACGGTAAGCGCGCGCATCAAAACAGCCGGCGGGCGCATCACGCTAACGGTTGGTGACGCGCCGCCGCAGCCGCTAGACGTGCCGTCGGGCGCGTGGGTCAGCGTGCCGCTCGTTGCGGGACGCACCGCTGCGGCGCACGCCATCACCCTGACCAGCGACGCGCCTTTTTGGCTGGACAGCGTGCGTGTCGAAGACAACACGTGGGCGAACGTAGGGCTGCCAACTTTTGTCTTGGCGGCGTGGGGCGTGTTTGCTGTGGGCGTGCTGGCGTGGGGATGGCACACGCGCCGCCCGCGCGCGCTTTAGGCGAGGAGAACGCATGCGCAAACTAGGGTTAACGCTTTTTGTAACGCTGATTGTGCTGGCAGCCGGCGCAGCGCGCTGGCACGCGCTGGGTGCGCAGTCGTTGTGGTATGACGAGGGCGTTGCCTATCGCCACAGCCTGCGCAGCCTAGCCGAGATGATTCCGCTGCTACAAAACAACGTCCACGTGCCGGCATACTTTGGCGCGCTGGCGTTGTGGGAGGATTTGGTTGGCGCGTCCGAGTTCAGCCTGCGCGCGCTCTCCGTGCTGTTCAGCTTGCTGAGCGTGGCGTTTAGCTTTGCACTAGGCAAACGACTGTACGGTAACGTGGCGGGCGTGGTCGCGGCGGGCGTGGTCGCGCTCAACAGCTTCAGCGTTTACTACGCACAGGAGGCGCGCATGTACGCCATGCTCGCCGCCATCAGTGCCTGCGCAATGTGGGCGTTTGTCGGCTTCATCCAAGCCTATCACCGCCAAGAGGACAGCTTCGCGCCGGCTATTTTGCTCGCCGCCACCAACACGCTAGGCATGTACACACACTTCAGCTACGCGCTCACGATGGTGGCACAAGGCGTGTTGGCGGTATTGTGGCTGCTGGCGGTGCTGGTCGGCAGCTGGCGTGTGGCGAGCGTGCCGCGCCGTGCGCCAAAGGGCGCGCTCTTTGCCCCCGCCCCGCCGCTAGAAGGCTTTCAGCCTGTCTATACGCTGGGGACTGCTCTGCGCGCCTTGCTGCTATACGTCGTCGTCAACCTCATCACCATCGCGCTCTTCTTCCCTTGGCTGGAGATTGCCATCCGCCAAACGGGCGCGCAGCCTAACATCAGCGACGCGCTCTCCACGCCGGACTACGTGCGCCTGCTCTTCGGCTGGCTCACTTTTGGCAAGACCTACGAAGTCAACGCGGGCGGCATGACCATCGTCGCCTATTTCTTCCTGCTGTTTGGGCTAACGCTGCCGCCTAGCCAGCGCAAAGCTAGCTGGTGGTACATGCTCGTGCCGGTCGTGTGGGTGCTGGTGGCGGTCGCGCTGTACAGCTGGCAGGAACTTTACGCGCGTTATTTACGCTTCTTGCTGCCGGCGCAGCTAGCGGTTGCGCTGTGGATTGGGCGCGGCGCGTGGGTACTGTGGCACATTCAAACGCGCGAACGGCGCGGCGTGGCGCACTTCTTGCCACGCGTGGCAGTGGTTTTCTCGGTAGCAGCGTTCTGGGTGGTGATGGCGCAAGGCTTGCCGCCGCTTTACGACGACGCACGCTATCAGCGCGACAACTATCGCGGCTTGGCGCAGGTCATCGCCACCCAAGCCACGCCCTCAGACAGCGTCATCTTGAGCGCGGCGGGCTTGCGCGACGTGTTCGGCTACTACTATCGCGGGCTGGCGACGGTTTACGGGCTGCCTGCCAGCGGTGACCCACGCGAAAACACCCTCAGCGTCATCAGCAACAGCCGCCGCGTCTTCGCCGTCTTTTACGGCGAGCAAGAGCAAGACCCAAACCGCGTTATCGAGCGCACGCTCAACATGCACGCCTACCCGATTGTTGACACATGGTGGGGCGATTTGCGCGCGGTGCGCTACGCCAACCCGCCGCTGGGCGTGACGATACAGCCGCACGGTGCGCGCTTTGGCGACCACATCACCCTGCAAGAGGCGGGCGTGTCTGCTACGACGCTTAAGCCCGACGACACGTTGTTTGTCGCGCTGCACTGGCAAACCGACGCGCCGCTGGCAACGCGCTACAAAGTGTTCGTGCAGCTGCTCAACGCCGACGGCGCGCTCGTGGCGCAGCGCGACAGCGAGCCGATGGGCAACCTCGCGCCGACCACAACGTGGCAACCCAATACGACCGTTATCGACCACCACGCGCTGGAGCTGGGCAAGCTGCCTGCTGGCGCGTATCGTTTAATTGTCGGACTTTATGACGCAAACAATCCCGCCCAGCGCTTGCCCACCACAGGCGGCGACTTCGTGACGCTCGCCACGCTGCAGCTGGAGAGTTAGGCAGGGATATAGGGTTCGAGGTGACCACCTACAACTGCAAGGAAATGAGCTGCGCGAACGGGTTTGGTGAGGTATTCGTTGCAACCTAGCTGTTTGGCGCGCTGAATGTCGCTCGGCGAAGAGAACGCGCTCACGACAATAATAGGTGTGCGTGCCAAGGCGGGATAGCTGCGCAAGCGCGCGGTGAGCTGCCAGCCGTCCAGCTCGCCGGGCAAGCGTAAATCCATGATGACAAGCGCGGGGGTAATGCCATTCAGCAACTTAAGCGCACTGTGCGCGTCATGCGCTACCACCACTTCCGTATCCAATCTGGCGAGCATGGTGCGCATGAGCTGAGCGTTTTGTCTGTCGTCTTCAACAATGAGCGTCAAAGGTTTCATAGAACAAGCACTATTTTTAGGAACTATCTTATATTATCGCCCCATCCGCCGCTTCAGGCAAGTCACATCGTGTTAAGAATTCGTTATACAACAGAGAGGTAAGCCGTTAAAACACAGTTTACCCCGTCAAAATGAGGCGCAGCATGGTATGATAGGGGCACGCCAAAGCCGTGAGAAGGAGTGTCTTATGGACATCAGCGAACAACTGCCCCTGCTCAGCCAGCTCCCGCCTGAGATACGCAACATCATCCTCCAGCTGCTGCTGTTGGTCATCGCGCTGATTATCATTTGGATTTTGCGCAACGTCATCAAGTGGGTCATCTTTCAGCCCATCCGCAACCTGCTCAGCTACAGCCAGTCGCCGCTAACGCCGGTGGTGCTGGATGCCATTCAACGCCCCTCGCGGCTGGTGGTCTTGAGCATCGGCATCTCCATCACGGTGACGCTGTTTGAGTTCGGCGCGGTGGAAGCCTTCGCGCTGGCAGTTGCGCGCGCCATCTTGTTCGTCGCGGCGTTCGTCGCACTCTATGGCATCGTCGACGTGCTGTTTGACAACGTGAAGACATTGGAAGCACTCACCGGCATTGAGGTCGAAAAGCGGCTCTTGCCCTTCATTCGCACGATTATCAAGGGCGCGATTTTCGTGGTGGGCGCGCTGATTGTGCTGCAAGAGTTCGGCGTGGATGTCACCGCGCTGATTGCTTCGTTGGGCGTGATTGGTCTTGCGCTCTCGCTGGCAGCCAAAGACACCGCCGCCAACTTTTTCAGCTTTGCCGCCATCGTCAGCGACAACCCCTTCCAAGTCGGCGACTACATTAGCACGCAGGGTTTCGACGGCACGGTAGAACACGTGGGCGTACGCACCACGCGCATCCGCAAGCTCGACCAGTCGCTGGTGATTATGCCCAACAGCAAGCTCACCGACAACGCCGTTGTCAACTGGTCGCGCTTGAGCAAACGCCGCCTTGATTTTACGGTGCAAATGACCTACGGCACCAAGCTCAGCCAGCTGCGGCGGCTTATCGCCGAAATCAAAGCCATGTTGATGACACGCCCGCTGGTGGAGAAGAACTCTATCACCGTGTACATGGTCAAGCTCAACGACAGCTCGCTGGACGTGCGCGTCATCTGCAACGTTCTCATCCGCGATTGGACAGCGTTTGCGATGGAGACAGAAGCGATTAACCTCGCCGTGATTGAAATTGTCGAGCGGTTGGGCTTACAATTCGCTTTCCCCTCGCAAAGCCTGTACATCGAAAACCGCAGCGGTGAAGAGGCATTCCGCCGCGCCATCGGCGACGACGAAGAGGACGTTACTGAGGACTTTTTCGGCAAGAAATAGCCCATAACGCGCGTGCCTTACAAGAAAGATTAGCCTATGACGCAAGTTCCAACGCTGTACGACGCGCTAGCGTTTAGCAAGGACGACCTCGCACACAACCGCGCCGCCGCGCTCAGCCCCGCACAACGCAACCGCCTAAAGGCGCAAGCAACCCGCACGTTGTGGGTGGGTGGCGTACTTTTCTTAGCGTTGGCGTTTGCCGCCACGCTGTGCTTTTTCGGCGCACAGCAGAACCATTCGCCGATTTTGTTCTTGATTGGCGTGTTCTTGACGATGTGCAACGCGCTGCTGCTAGGCTACAGCGCGCGGCAGTGGCTGCGGCTTACGGCGGATTTGCGCGATGAAGCACCTGTACAGTGCGTCGAGGGCAGCGTAGAGCGCGTTGTTCGTCCCTACGGGCGCGTAAGTAACTACGTGCTGCGCGTGGGAGAGCGGGCTTTCTCGGTAGAAAAAGAGACCTTCAAGGCGTTCACACACCAAGCGCGCTACCGCCTGTACTATACAGCGCACACGAGCGCGTTGCTGGCGGCGGAACGCCTTTAGACGCGCAAAACCCTGCAAGATTAGGGGTTTCTCCCGCGCGCGCTTTGCGTCATCATGAAGACAAAAGCATGAGGAGGACACCATGAGCGACCTAGAGATCTTGCCAGAACTCGCCAACCCGGAAGGCAAGCCACACAGCGCACCACCCGTCACCAACGCCCTGCTGCGCGACGTGTTCGACTACGGCATCAGTGACCTCAACCAAAACGTCATGGGGCGCGCCTCCACTGCCCAACGCGAACGTTACGCCAGCACGCTGAAAAACGAAAACGACGCGCTTTGGCTGATGATGATGATTTTCTTGAGCATGACGCTGGTCATTGCTATCATCACGCTGGGGTCGACGCGCTTTCAGAGCTTCTATCTGGCGGTCGGCAGCGGCGTGATGCTGGGCTTGCTGTGGCTCTTCAGCACACGCCGCACGAACAAGCTGCGCGCCGCGTTAGACAACCCGCGCGCGCGCCGCGTGGTTGGCGAGGCAAAGCTAGCGGTGAGCGGCGGCTGGGCGCGCACGCCCCTGCTGATTGTCAAAGACCAAGCCTTTAAGCTCACGCCTGAGCAAGCCAACGCGCTCAAAGACTACGCGCTGGGCAAGCTGCGCGTCTACTATCTCGAGAACGTGCAGCACATCTTGGCGGTAGAAACCGTCGACGGCGCGTCGGACAACGAGAGCGACGATGACGAAAAGCGCAAGAACGAAGAAATACTGCTTTTAGATGACGACGCGCCAGCAATGCAGCAAAACACCCGCTAATTTTGCCCATTTGCCCCGAAAACAGGCGTATACTCAACGCTAGGCTGCGCACACACGTTTAGGCGCAGCCTACAAAGTATTGCGCCACAATAAAGGGGGATACGATGAAACGCCTTGTTGGGTTCGTGCTGATGTGCTTTGTGCTGGGGGCAACTGTTGTGGCGCAGACGGCTAAGCCTGCGCCACAGTTCGGGCTTAATTTTATCGGCTTCTTCGTCAACGACGACGTGCAGGCGGCACGGCGCGGCGTACTCGACACGACCACGCCACACCGCCAGCCCGAATGGATTTTGTCGGATTTCGCCGCGCTCGGCGCGCAGGTCATGCGCCAGCTCACCACCGCTGATTTAACGTGGGACAACCTTGAGCCGCGCCCAAACCAGTGGAAATTCACGGCGGCGGACGCGGTGCTGCTGCGCGCGGACTTGCCCGTCACGCCAATTGTGACGCTGTTCGCCCTGCAATACGCCTCGCCCACGCCGCCTTGGGAACAACGCCCAGAAGCCTTCCAGCGCACGCTTGGCGACGACGCGCGCCGCTACCTTGAGACGGTTATCGCCCGCTATGGACACGTCGTCACCTATTGGGAGCTTGGCAACGAGATGGATCATTGGCGCGCCGCCGACCCCAACAGCGGCAGACCGCAAGGCGCGCCCGCCGAACGCTTGCCCATCGCGCCCATCGGCGGCTATAGCCCAAAAGAACAAGGCGCGTTCCTGCGCGAGGCTGCCGCGTTCATTCGCCAACGCGACCCCGACGCGGTGATTGTGCTGCCCGGCATGAGCGGGCTGGACGACGACATCCTCAACACGTGGTTCGCGGGGGTTATCGAGGGCGGCGGCACCGACTGGTTCGACGTGGTGAACTACCACCATTACAGCTCGTGGGAAAGTTTTGACCGCCAGCGCGAGAGCTTAAACGCCTTTTTAGCTCGGCACGGCATCGCGGACAAACCCGTGTGGCTAACCGAAACAGGCGTGACACGCGACGCAACGCTCACACAGCGCACGAACTACCCCAACAGCGCGCAAACACAAGCCGCCGACGTGTTTCGTCGTTCGCTTCTGGCGTATGGCTATGGGGATAGCCTCGTGCTGTGGCACACGTTCGTCGATTCGCCCAACGTTCCTGCCAACGCTTGGCGCGGCTATGGCGTTCGCCAGTTTGACAGCACGCCGTCGCTGGCTTACCACAGTTACAAGCTATTCGCGCAAGAGCTTATTCCGTTTGCGCGCGTTGAAGCTCTCAACGTCGACCCGCGCGGGGTGAACGCCTACCGCATCACCACCGCCAACGGCGCAACCAAGTACGTCGTGTGGGGCGGCGGCGGCTACGTCGTGCCGTCAGGCGTAAGCCAGTACGCGCGCGTCGTCGCCAACACAAGCGGCGCGTTCGCGTGGCAAACCGCGCAAGCTGGCGAACGGCTCGCGCTTAGTCCTGTGCCGCTGCTGCTCAAATAGTCGCCCCACTAAAGGGCGCGACGCGCTCGCGCCCTCTTTGTGTCGGTTTAAGCGAACTTTTCGGGGTAAAGCTCGCGGGCGAGGCTCTCCTCTTGGCTGACCAACGCCTCGAGCAGCTTAATGCCTTCCGCCCAGAAGTTGGGGTCGTTGAGGTCAACGCCGACGCGCGCCAGCAGCTTGTCGGGATAGTCGCTGTCGCCTGCCGCTAGCACCGCTTCATAGTTCGGCACGAAGCTCTCGCCTTGCTGCTTGTAGATGTTGTATAACGCCAGCACGAGCAGCTCGCCGAAGGCATAGGCATAGACATAGCCGGGCGTGTGCAGCATGTGTGGGATATACGACCACCACAAACCATAGTTGTCGGTCATGGTGACGCTGTCGCCGAACATGGCGCGCTGCGTTTCGAGCCAAAGCGCGTTCAGGCGTTCGGTGGTCAACTCACCCTCACTGCGGCGCGCCGTGTGCATGGCATCCTCAAAGCGGTTCATGGCGATTTGGCGGAAAATCGTGGCGAAGCTGCCCTCGACCTTGCCAACCAGCATCGCCAGCTGCGCCTCGCGGTCGCTCTCCCGCGCCATGAGGTCATCGAATACGACCATTTCAGCGAAAGTGCTCGCCATCTCGGCGGTGGTGAGCGGCGTGAACATGCTCGTGAGCGGCTGCGCCTCTTTGGCAAGGTACATATGCACGCCATGCCCCAGCTCATGTGCCAGCGTCTCGACATCGCGCGCCTTGCCATCGTAGTTGACAAACACAAACGGGTGCGTGGACTTGGTGCCATAGCTAGCGTACGCGCCGCCGCGCTTGCCCAAGATAATCGGCGCGTGAATCCAATTTTCGTCGAAGAACTTGGCAGCGACCATTGCCATGCGCGGGCTAAAGCGTTGGAAGGCGTTCAGCACGATGCCGCGCGCCTCTTCCCACGTGTAGAACTTGTCGCTATCTTTTAGGTTGAGCGGGGCGTAGCGGTCGTAGTCAAACAGCTCATCCAAGCCCAACAGCGCGCGCTTGAGGCGATAGTGGCGCGCCACCAGCGCATAATTGGCGGTCACCGCTTGAATGAGGGCGTTGACAACGCTATCAGGGGCTTTGTTGCTGATGTTGCGCGGCGTAATCCACGAGGGATAGCCACGCCGCTTATCGTCGCTGGCTTTGTCCGCCGCTAAGACGTTAAAAATGTAAGTCAGCTCCATCTTTTTGGCTGCCAGCGCGTCGGTGATAGCTTGCTGCGCACGCGCGCGCACGCTGCGGTCGTTGTCGTAGAGGCGGGTTAACGCCTGCTGCAGCGGCAGCTGCGCGCCTTCCCACGCCACGCGCAGCGCGCCCATCAGCTGGTCAAAGAAGCGCGTCCACGCGCTGCTGCCGGTCACGCTCTTCTCAAGCAGCAGCTGCTCCTCAACCTCGCTGAGTTGGTAGGGCTTGTTGAGGCGCGCGACTTCGAGATGATAGCGATAGCCGCCAAGCGCGGGGTCTGCTAAGATGCGCGCGGCGTGGTCGTCGTCGAGCGCGTTCCATTCCAACTCAAAGAACACCAGCTGCTGCTGAATTTGTGAGGCAAACTCCTGCATCTTTTGCAAGAAGCCGCCCCACTGAGGGTCGGTGGAAAACGTGGAAAAGTTCAGGCTGGCGTAGGTCGTTTGCTTGAGCATCAGGTCGTAGAGAGCTTCCATCTCATGATACGCCTGTACGAATTGCGCCGCCGTGAGAGTGGCAACCTTGCCGCGATACGCCGCCACAAACGCCTGTGTCATCGCCTTGACGGCTTCGGTGTCTTGGGCAATCTGGGGGTCATCAATGCCGCTGTAAAGCACGCTTAAATCCCAAACTACTTGTTCTGCGCCCGTCGAGCGCGCCGGGGCTTCTGTCATAATCATCGCTCCATTTGCAATTTGTTGAACGTCCGCCCATTGTAGCACGCCCGCGCGCGGTTGGGCAATTGCAATGCTTGGTATCGTCCAAACCGTCAAGCAATCGTCATTTCACAACGCAAAATTTGTCTATAATACCTTGTTAGACGCTTATATATTCTAGGGAGAACACAACATGAAACGTTGGTTATGGACGCTGTGGGTAGGCGTGCTTTCGCTAGCGGTCAGCACGGCACAAAACAGCTGCCCCGCCATCGTCAACGCGGCTTTAGACGCGGTCGATGCCTTTTGTCAAGAGGCGGGACGCAACGAAGCGTGCTACGGCAACATACAAATCCTCGCGCAAGCACGTGATGGCACATCCAACTTTCAATTTACGCAGGTTGGCGACATCGTCAGCGTGACCGACATTGCCCGTCTTGACCTTGCGCCCATGAACGAAGCGGAAGGCGTGTGGGGCGTGGCGTTGATGCGCTTGCAAGCCAATTTGCCCGACAGCGCGCCCGGGCAAAACGTCACTTTCTTGCTCTTCGGTGATGTTAGCATCGCGCCCAACCCTAACGCAGGCGACGCGTACAGCGCGCCCATGCAAGCCTTTTACTTGCGCACAGGCATTGGCGACGCACCCTGCGCCGAAGCTCCCTCCAGCGGGCTAATTGTGCAAACGCCGCAAGGCGCGCAAACGGTGGCGTTCAACGTCAACGGCGTGGACGTGCAAATGGGGTCTACCATCCTGTTCCGCGCCGAAGCCGGCGCGGAAATGACCGTCAGCGCGCTGGAAGGCGCGGCAGTCATGCAGCTTGGCGACACGCTGTTCCCTGTGATTGCCGGCACCTGGGCGCGCATGAAAATGGACGAGAACTTACAGCTCATCAACGCGCCCGACTTGCCCGTAGCATATCGCTCGGAAGTGCTAAGCGCGCTGCCCCTGCGAGCGTTGCAACGTCGCATTGAGGCGCGTCCGCCGCTCAACGAAGAAGAACTCGCCGAGCTGCACAAGCTGCTGCGCGAGGGCAAGCCGCCCTGTGCCGAAGACAGCCCGCTCTTGCCGCGCTGCGAGACGCTGCCCCTTTACCACCGCGCGCAAGAGCTACGCGACAACCTGCGCTGGGCGAGCGGCGCGCACTGGGGGCAAAACGCCCACGAGCTAATCCGCGAAGCGCGCGAGCGGATGGGCGAAATCCGCGAGAACCTGCAAGACCTGCGCGGCACACTGGGCGCACCCATCAACCCGCTCGCCACGCGCCCAGCATTCTTGCCCACCCGTGAGCCGCGCCTTATACCAACCGTAATGCCGCCGCGACCTTTGCCAACCCTTATGCCGCCGCGACCTCTGCCAACCCTTATGCCGCCACAACCTCTGCCAACCCTTATGCCGCCGCACCGCGAATCGCCTCACACGCCGCGACATCCTTCCGCAAGTCCAACAAACGACGATGATGACGATGACGATGACGACTAGCCTTTTATAAGCCTCGCACTCGGCACTACGGCAAACGCGGCAAATGCGCTATACTTTGGCGGGCGTGACGACCTCACGCCTGCCTAAATAGATTGTGTGTGTTTGTTGAAAAAATCCCTTAGGAGCTTTTGACGTGGTTACGTATGCCGACAAGCCTTGGCTGAAACATTATGACGAGGGCGTGCCGTATTCGCTGGGCGGCACGCCCGAACGCACCGTACACTCCTACCTGCAAGAGACTGCCAAACGTCGCCCGCGCCGCGCCGCGCTGGTCACCAGCGTGCGCTTGCCGATGCTCGGGCACCAAAAGCACGTCATCACCTACGGCGAGCTTGACCGCTTGAGCGACGCTTTTGCCTGTGCGCTAGTCGATTGGGGGCTGCAGAAGGGGCAAACGGTGTGCTTGCTCATGCCTAATATCAGCGCGTTTGTCATCGCCTACTACGGCATCCTCAAGGCAGGTGGTGTCGTGGCGGCGGTCAACCCCGCCTATCCCCCCAGCAAAATTCAGTACCAAGTCAACGATTGCGACGCGGTCATGGTCATCACGATTACCGCGCTCTACCAAACGTTCAAGGACGTGCAAAGTGGCACCAAAGTGCGCGCTGTCGTCGCCACCAACATCAAAGAGTACCTTGCGCCACTGGCACGCGCCGCCTTTACCGCCACACAAGAGAAGAAAGGCGGACACGCCCTTGATGCCTTGCAAGAGGGAGACCTGTGGTTTCAAGACATGCTCAAGCGGTTTAGGGGCAAGAAGCCCGACGTTGAGGTGCTGCCGGATGACATCGCCTTCTTACAATACACAGGCGGCACCACCGGCTTGCCTAAGGGGGCGATGGCGACGCACCGTATGCTCGCGTTCAGCACCGAGCAAGTTGCCGCGTGGACAGACGTGCAATACGCCCAAGTCTACAAAGACCGCACCGACCGCAGCAAGTTCACCTCGCTGGTCGCGCTGCCGATGTTCCACGTCTTCGGGTTGGTGATTGTGCTGAATCAGTCGATTGTTTGCGGCTGGGAAATTGTGCTGGTGCCCGATGCCCGCGACACCAACACGCTGGTCGACATCCTCGACGTGTACAAGCCGGAGGTGCTGTGCGCCGTGCCGCTGCTATGGTATTCACTGGTCAACCACCCGCGCTTTAAGTCCGGCGAGATGAACTTTAGTTGGGTGCGCATCGGCATCAGCGCAGCGTCGCCTTTGCACCAAACGGTTTGGCAGTCGGTGCTAGATGCCGGCATGCGTAACCTTGTCGACGCTTATGGCATGAGCGAAGTGCCGATTGGCAACCACGCCAACACCATCCTCAAGCCCGCGAAGATGAACTCCATCGGCGTGCCAATGCCTGATGTAGAGGTGCGCGTCGTCGACCTTGAGACTGGCACGCGGGTGCTGCCGGTCGGCGAAACAGGGGAAATCATCCTCCACACGCCCAACGTCATGCTCGGCTACTACAATAAGCCCGAAGAAAGTGCCGAAGTGCTGCGCTACTTAGAGGGCAAGCGTTGGATGTACACCGGCGATGTCGGCTACATGGACGAAGAGGGCTATTTTTACTTGGTCGACCGCAAGAAAGACATGGCAATTATCGGCGGCTTCAACGTGTATCCGGCGGTCATCGAGCGCGTGCTAAAGACACATCCCGCCATTGCCGACGCGGGCGTGTGGCGCGTGCCGCATCCCAAAGTCGTCGGTGAAGAGGCGGTACAGGGCTGGATTGTGTTAAAAGAGGGCGAGAGCGTGAAAACCGCCGACCTCGTCAACTACTGCAAGCCGTATCTGGCAGCCTACGAAATTCCGCGCAAGTATGTCATCGTCGACAAGCTACCCTACAGCGAGGCGGGCAAGCTGTTGCGCCGCGAGCTGCCCAAGCTCAAAGCCAGCCGCAAAAGCACCAACGCAGAGGAATAGCCTCACCAACCGCCGTCTAGCCAAACCGGGCTGGCGATAGTGCCTTCGGTGTTGCGCGTCAATTGGCGTGGGCGGCGCGTGGTCGTGTCGACAACAAAGAGCTGCATGATGCCTGCCGCGTTGGTCAGGCTATAGACCGCCTGCGCGCCGTTGGGGCTTACCGCTGCTTCGGGCGTTTGCGTCAGGTCGCTCACCAGCTCGATGAGATTGCCCGTGCGATTGTTGCGCCAGAACAGCGCGTTAGGATAGCGTAGCAGCATCACCTCGCCGTCCAAGCTGTAGGTCACGCCTTGCAAGCCGTCCAGCACGCCCAACGCAATCGGCTGTGGCGACGCGCCGCGCGTCGTGTCCGCTAGCAAGCGCGCAGTGGTGGTGATGCCCGTGTCCGTGCGACGAAACGACATGAACACCAACTCATCGGCGTTGGGGCGGGCTTGAGGGCGGCTGTTTGCGCCAAAGCTGCGCGTAAACGCTGCCACGCGCACGGTGTCATCGGCAAGGTCATACGCCATCAGGTCATCGCCCTCGCTATAGTAGAGCGTGTCAGCGAGGCGATTGAAGGTAAACCCGCTGTAAAGCGGCGTGCTAAAGGTCAAGACAGCGCGTTGGTTGTTAGCGGTCGGGCAGAGGTTGCTGCCGACAAAGCTGGCGGTGTAAATCGCGCCTGCCGCCGTCAAGGTGGGCGCAGCATACCACGCCAGCAGTACGCCGTCACCCAACCACTGCGGGTCACGCACGTCAGCAAAGCCCAAGCAAGAAATTTGCTGCAAGTACGTGCCGTCGCGGTTCATCACGTACACTTCAGAGGTCACGCCGTCGGCCGCGCCCACAAACGCCAGCAGCTTGCCGTCCGGTGAGGGCGTAAGCTGGGCAATGCGCCGCCCCACGCCAAACGTGAACACCAGCTCACTGCGTTCACCGTCGTTGGTCACGGCGACAATCGCGTCGTCGTTGTAAATGTAGTAGATGCTGCTGTTGGCACGCGGGGTGAGCGTGAACGTGGCGGTCGGTGGCTCGGTTGGCTCGGGCGTAAACGTGGCGGTCGGCGTAAACGTCGGCGGCAGCGTGGCGCGCGCGCTGGTGGCGGTAGCGGTCGGGGCGCGCTCGGTGCTAATCGCTTCGAGGTTGGCAAGCGTTGGCAGCGGCGCGTCACTTGTCGGTTGGCACGCACTCGCGCCCCACAGCAACATCGCTACCACGCAACCCTTGAGCCACTTGTTCATTGCCGCGCCCCCTTGCTTGTTGTCCTCGCCGATGGTGTTCATTATACATGAGTGCGCAACGGTTGCACTACGCTGGGCTGTCTGTCAGCGGTATTCTGCAGCCACGATTGCCCTGTGTTTGTTTTGACAGGCGTTGTTATAATACAGTCAAACAATCACCGCAATCAGCAGAGAGAAGGCAAAGATGCGCCAACAAATCGTTCAACTAGGCTGTGCGCTGCTGTTAGCAAGCACCGCCGTCGCACAAAGCGTCCCCACCCTTTCTGATGTGACCCCTGTTGCGCCCGCCGCCGCTGGCGCGCAGATAACCTTGAGCCAACGCTGCCCCGTGCAAGTCGACAGCGCGTTTACCGCCACCGAGCTTATCTGCACCAACGTAGGTGACAACACCGCTTGCATCGGCAACGGCGTGGTGGAAGCTACGCCGCACAGCAACATCGCCAACTTTCAGTTCAGCCAGCCCGCCGACCGCGCCAACCTCAGCACGCTGGCGGAGCTGCGGCTGCGCACGTTGGACACCGAAAACGCCATTTGGGCGGTGGTGCGCGCGCGCCCTGAATATCGCTCGTCGGGCGGACGGCGGTTCATCGCGCACATGCTGGTCTTCGGCGATGTGACGCTGGTGGACGACGGCGAACGCCCGCAGGCGTTAGACACAAAAGGACAGCGCACAGGGCGCGTCTTGGCGGAGCGCGGGCTGGTCGTGCGGCGTACGCCCGACCCAAGCGGCGTGGTCGTCTGGCAACTGAGCGCGGGCGAAGAAATCCAAGTAACGGGCATCACCGCTGATAGAACGTGGCTGCGCATCGAAATCCCCAGCTTTTACGGCGGCGCGGGCTGGGTGTACGGCTACTATGTCGACGTGGCGGGCGGCGCGGAGACGCTGCCGATTGTGGACGTGAACACGCCGCGCCCCACTGTGCCACCGCCGCCGCAAGTGGAATACGCTACCATGCAAGCCTTTAAGCTCGTCAGCGCGCCCACCAACCCCGCTTGTCCGAACACCCCTGACAGCGGCGTGCTTATCCAATCGCCCGACAACGAGATTGAGGAGATGCTTTTCAAGGTAAACGGCGTGCGCTTCGTCATGAGCGGCACGCTTTTCATTCAAGCGCAAGCCTCAGGACGCATGACCGTGCGCGTCATCGAGGGGTACACCACGCTAGAAACGCCGCAAGGGCGCGTCAACGTCTCTGCTAACGAAAACGGCATCGTGCAGATGAGCGACAACCTCACGCCGCTAGGCGCGCCTATCGCTGACTTTACCAGCTCACCGCTGCTAGCGTACTTGCCCGCCCGCCTGCTGCCGCGCCTCGTGCTGCTGCCCACGCCCGCCGCTGGCACGGATACAGGTGCCGTGCCCGCCGACAGCTCTGACGTGAGTGCCGCGCCCGCCGAAACACCGCAGCCTACGTCCGCCGCACCCGTCGTTAGCGGCAGCATGGTGTCGTCGGTGTATGGCGAAATTTGCACCGACGAGGGGTTGAGTGTGAGCGAGAACGCTGCGCCGGTGGGCATCTCAACGGACGTTGGCGGCGTGTGGACAGCTACCGCTGGCACGCGCGTGACCATCACCGTCTTGGGCGGCACGTTCCAGCCCACTATCGGCAGCTTCATCAAGCTCAACAGCCTGCAAGGCGTAGTGGCGCAGTCGGGCGACAACGCCAGCCTCACACACACGTTTGAGCAAGAGACGCGCTTCTCGGTCACGCTTAGCTCGCGGGCGGGCGAAACGCTGATTGTCACGATGCGCTGCGGGGGATAGTCACGTTAGACTTGCGCATTTGTGCCTTAAGGCTATCATTAATTAAGGACGTATATCAGCGCATAGGACAGCGGGTATGGCAAAAGCCAAGGTGTTAGTTGTCGAAGACGATGTGAACTTGCTCTCGGGCATTTACGACATTTTGAAGCTGGAAGGCTACGAGGTTCTTACAGCAATCAACGGCACAGAAGGGTTAAAAGTGCTGCAAACGCAGTCAATGCCGCCCGACCTAATTATCTCCGACATTACCATGCCGCTGATGGATGGCTTTACCTTCTTGGAACACGTGCGTGCCAATGACGCTTGGGTCAAAGTGCCGTTTATCTTTCTTACTGCCAAAAGCGAACGCCACGACCGCCATAAGGGCAGCCTCATGGGCGCGGATGTCTATCTGACCAAGCCTTTTGAGGCACCTGATTTGATTGTCACTGTCGAAGCGTTGCTCAAGCGCAACCGTGACATCCAGCGTGTGACCGAAACCGAAGTAACCGATGTCAAGCGCAAGATTATGACCATCCTCAACCATGAGTTTCGCACGCCCTTGACGTTGGTCGTGGCGTACGCCGAGATGCTGAAAGAGTTTGACCCTGAGAAAATGTCTCCCGAAGAGGTCATAAATTTTCTCAAAGGGGTGAACAGCGGTGCAGACCGCTTGCGCCGCCTTGTCGAAAACTTCATCATGATTGTCGAACTCGAGAACGCACAAGAGAACAACACGTTTGCCTGGCGGTTTCGCTTGCTTGAGGGCCCGCACTGGCGGTACTTGGTGGAGGACGCGCACCGCCAGATTGCTATGACAGACATACGCCCGCGCAATTTCTTGTTTGACATTGCGCCTAACTTGCCCACTATTTTCTGTGATACCGTGTCAGTGACGGTGCTGCTGCGCGAGTTAATGGACAACGCCGCCAAGTTTTCCAGCAAGAACAGCACGATTACCGTGCGCGTGCTGCCTGCCGAAGGCGGCGTGCTGGTGCGCGTGGAAGACGAAGGGCGCGGCATCCCCGCCAATGAACTAGAAAATATCTGGAAGCCCTTCTACCAAATTGAGCGCGAACACTACGAAGATCAAGGCGCGGGCAGCGGGCTTGCCATCGTTGCCGCCGTTGCTAAGCTGCACAATGGCAGTTATTTTGTCGAAAGCACGGAAGGGGTAGGCAGCGTGTTCAGCGTCTTCCTGCCAATTGGTGCAACGCGCCAAGACAAAATCACGTAGAAACAAGTGGCGCAAAAATCACGCGCTTCGTGTTATACTAGCGGCAAACTTGTTCATTAGACATCATGAGAGAGGCAGCTCACTATGGCTTCGTTGCTTGAGAAAGTACAGACGTTAATTAGTGCCAATCTGCACGGCATTGTCGACCGCGCCCTTGAGGCAAACTCGGTAAAGGTCATGGATGAATATATCCGCCAAGTCGAACGCAACCTTGAGGCGTTGGAAGACTCCGCCGCAACGGTTGGTGGCACGGTGCGCACGCTCAAGCGTAAGTACGAAGAGTTTGCTGCCGCCACCGAAAAGCTCGACCGCGACATCGACACGCTCATCATCAAGGGCAAGAACGACCTTGCCGCCGCTGCCCAAGCCGAACTCAACACCAAGCAAGAGCTAGCGCAGGAATACTACGAGCAGTGGCAAGTGCAAGAAAAGCAGTATCAAGCCATGCTCGACATGCGCATGAAGCTAGAAACACGCCTGACGACCATCAAGCAAGAGCGCGAACGCTTGCGCGCCCTCATCGAGCTGGCGGAAGCCAAGAAGATAACGGTCAAGACCATCAAGAGCCTCGACGGCTTAGCGAACACGGGTGACGCGGAAATCGACAGCCTCAGCCAGCAAATTCGCGCGCGCCTCGACCGCGAAGACGCACGCCTCGAGTTGGCAACGCGCAAAATCGCCGACGAAATCGCCGATGCTGTTGGCAGCAGCGAAATTGACATGCAGCTGGAAGAACGCCGCCGTCGTCTGTTGGGTGGCAAACAAGAGTAAGCACGTCGCAACGCGCCCATTGCGTAAGGGCAGCCACCGCTTGCCCTTACGCTTGTTTGAGAGTGGGGAAACGCCATGCAAGAACGTTCAAAAGTGCGTCAACGGGTGTTCGGCACGCTGCTCATGAATGCCCTGCTGCGCTGGGAAACTGCCGTCACGCTGGTGGTCACGCTTGTGCTGTTCGCTTTCGTGCCGCTAGAACTTCCCTTTTGGCAGCAGTGGTTTTGGCTGGTCTTAGGCGGTGTGGCGCAAGCCTCCCTAGTGATTAGCGCGATAACCGACCCCGAAGAGACCGCCGAAGCGATGGCAAAAGAGTTCGAAGCGCAGTATGACCTCGCGCAAATTCGCAACCGCGTCTCGCGCGAACGCTTAAATGCCGCGCTAGAGTACCGCCGCAACATGCTTAAGTTGGTCAAACGCCACGAAGGTGCGATGCGCGTCAGCCTGCGCCAGACTGTTGACGACATCAACGCTTGGATTGCGCACATGCACAACCTTGCCTTGCACATCGATGCCTTTGAGGGCAATCAGCTGGTCGAGCGCGACATGCGCGAGGTGCCGGCACGCATCGAAAAGGTCAAAATTCGCATCAGCCAAGAGAAAGACGAGCGCGTGCGCGAAGAACTTGAGGCACAGCTGCGTCAGCTTGAGCAGCAGCGGCGCAACCTTGAAGCCACCATCAGCAGCATCAAACGCGCCGAAATTCAGCTCGAAAGCACGCTGTCCTCGTTAGGGACAATTTACGCGCAGATGTCACTGCTCGGCACCAAAGAAGTCGACAGCGCGCGCGCCCAACGCCTGCGCCTCGAAATTCAAGATGAGGTGTCGAGCTTGCAGGACACGATCGAAGCGATGGACGAAGTGCAGCTGCAGTCCTTCCGCCGGGCGTGAGCGTAACCATGCGCCGCGTCTTGTTGTTATGCTTATTTTTGTTGGCTACCCTCACCCCTGCTTGGGCGCAGGATGGGTTAGACCTGCCCACTGAACTTTACGTGCTGCGCAACGACGGCGCGCTAGACCGTTTTGGCTTAGGCAGCAGCGGCGTGCAGCGCGTTAGCCCCGCCGATGCCTTCTTACTCGACTTTGCCGTTGCGCCCGACGGCAACTTGCTGGCCTATCGTACCCCTGAGGGCTTATTCTTGCGCCCGCTGCATGACCCCACCGCTGCCAGCACACTGCTCCTAGACAGCACCATCGCCAGCTTCCCCGAAATACGCGGCAAAGGCGCGACGCTAGCGTGGTCGCACGACGGCGACGTGCTGGCGTTCACGGCGTTGGGCAACGGGCGCGTGCGCTTCCGCAGCGGGCGCACGCAAGAGCTAGGCGTGGCGGGCTTACAAGAGCTGCTGTGGTCGC
This sequence comes from uncultured Anaerolineae bacterium, assembly GCA_938022205.1. GTDB lineage: Bacteria > Chloroflexota > Anaerolineae > Aggregatilineales > Phototrophicaceae > JANWYT01. Next base: position 483,701 of record CALIEB010000001.1, read on the forward strand.
CCCGCAGCACCTACCTTGCCATCGGCGCGCAGGAAAACGTGTGGTGGATTTTTCGCCGCGAAGGAGAAGTGCTGCGCCTGACGAGTGCTATCCCCAGCGCATCCAGCATCTTCTGGGTGCAAGACGCGCTGTTGGCGTTCACTCCCAGCGACGGCGGCTTGATTGCGATGAACCTTGCCGACCGCAACGCGCAAACGCCCATTCTCGACGCGCGCCAACGCTACTATCTGCCGTATCAGTGGGAGGATGGGCGCGTGTGGCTGTTCAGCGGCAGCCCAGAAGCTGCCACGCTGGTTGAAGTGACGATTGTCAACGGCGTGAGCCGCACGCAAACGCTTGGCAGCAGCGCGCTTGACCTCAACGGTTTGCGCTGGTCACCCAACGGCGCGTTCTTGGTCGCGCTGCGCGGCGGCGTGCTGGCGTTAGTCAATCCCCGCACAGGCGAGGGCTTCACGCTGCCCACGCCGCTCGTTTCGGCGTATGGCTGGGGCGTACGCTACCCGCAAGCGGTCAGCGGCGTGCAGCTGCCGCGCGACGCGGGGGTGCTGGGGTATGATTTTGACGGCTTAGCGCAGGTTTGGCGCATCCCCGCCGACGGCACACCGCCCAAGCAGCTCACCGAAGTCAGCGAAAGCGTGTCAGCGTTTGCGCTCGCGCCCGACGGACGGCGCATCGCCTACGTCACGGGCAGCCAGCTGGTCTACCAGCGGCTCGACACAAACGAACGCTACGTGTTGACCGACCAGCTCGGCACGCCGCAAGACAGCGCGCCGGTCTTTAGCGCGGACAGCGAGACGCTCTACTTTTACGAGGGCGCGGGCGCGGCGCGCGGCATCTTCCGCGTTGAGCTTGCCAGCGGCGTGATTTACCCGTTCTTGAGCGATGACAGCGAGACGCGCTACACGCACCCACGTCCCGCCTCGCGGGTCAACGCGCTGCTGGTCAGCAGCAGCAGCCCCGACGTGCCGACCTTTTTAGTGGATGCCAGCACGGGCGAGAAGTTCGCCATCGCGGGCAATATGGCACGCTGGCTGGACGGCGCGACGGTTGGCTTTGTCACCACGCCGCGCACAGCGCAAGGCTTCGGCTTGTACGGCATTTACGGGCTAGATGTCACCCAGCTGGACACGCCGCCGCGCCTGCTCGTCAGCCTTGAGACGGGCGCGCCACTGCGCGATTTCTTGCGCCTGCCCGACGGCAGCGTGCGCCTGCTGCTGCAAGGTGACGCGCCCGCCACCGTGCAGGTCTGGCAAGCCGCCGCCAACAACCCTACGCCGCGCCTGCTTGCCGACGCGGGCTACATCAGCGATGCGCACCTCTCGCCTGATGGCGCGTGGGTCGTTGGTTTTAGCCACGTGCTTGGGCATGTCGTCGCGCACAACATCGCCGCACAAAACACCGTGATGCTGCGCAACCCACAGCGCGCCTTCGCCTTGCGCTGGCGATAATCCTCGAAAGGTTTAGCTCATGACACAGGACAAGCTGCTCGCCCAATTAACGGCGGAGGATGCCGCTGCACGCGCCGAAGCCGCCACCGCGCTGGGCAACTTACGCGAGGCGCAAGCCCTAGACGCGCTGGCACACGCCTTGCGTCACGACGACAACGACGGCGTGCGCGAACGCTGCGCGGTCGCCATTGCGCAAATCGGCGGCGGGCGCGCCGTTGACCTCTTGCTCGACGCGCTCGACGGACAGCGCGTTTGGGTCACCAACCGCATCGCCTACCTGCTCGGCGCAAGCCGCGACCCCCGTGCCGCCGACGCATTGCTCGAGCTTTTGGACGCGCCCGAACCGTCGACGCAAGGCGTAGCGGCATGGGCATTGGGGGCAATTGGCGCGGTACACGCCGTGCCGTCGCTGCGACGGCTACTACATGACCCCAACCCCGACGTGCGCGGCAGCAGTGCGTGGGCGTTGGGCGAACTCGGCGGCTTGGACGTGCTGGATGACCTCGTCGCCTGCACCCGCGACGACGCGCCCGACGTGCGCGCCAAAGCCGCATGGGCGTTGGGCGCGCTGAGCGAGCGCACAGGCAACACGGACGCACTGCCCGCCTTGTTGGCTTTGTTAGACGACAATGCTGTCGTCAGAGACAACTCAGCGCACGTGTTCGTCTGCCAATACGCCGCCGAAGCCCTGTGGCAGCTTGGCACGCCTGAAGCCCGCGCCGCCGTTGAGGCGTGGCGACCGCGCGCGCAAGCCCTGCTCGCGCCCTACCGCACCCGCGAGATGGTGCGCGCTCTCGCTCACCCCGACGCGCAAACACGCCAAGAAGCCGCTAACGCGCTCATGGCGTTGGGCGAAGAAGCGGTGCCGCACCTGCGCGAAGGGCTGCGTGCCAAGCCCGCCCGCGTGCGTCAGCAGTGCGCCCGCCTACTGGGTGAGCTGCACGCCGCCGAAGCAGCCGACGACCTCATCGCCGCGCTAGAAGACGCGGACAGCGGCGTGTGGAGCCAAGCCGTCGGCGCGCTCGCCAAGCTGCCCACTGCTGCCAACCGCCCGCTGTATGCTGCGCTAACCCACGCCAACACGCGCGTTAAACTGGGTGCGGGCATCGCACTTTGGCGGCGCGAACGCAACGAGACAGGCTTCAAGTGGCTGCTCGTCGCAATGAATCACGAGGACATGCTGGTGCAGAGCAGCGCGATAACGTCGCTGTGGTCGCAGCCCGACGGTCGCGCCCTGCTCGAATTGCAGCGTGCCTTGACATTTGAGGATACCATGCTCAACCGCTACATCGCGCAAGCCTTGCAAGCCATCGGCACAGACGACGCGCTGGCACTCCTGCAAGCGTGGCTAGCCCACGTGCATCCTAACACCCACTAACGCATCGAAACGCCTATGAACGCTCCTCATCTCGTCTTGATTGTGCTGGACACACAGCGGCGCGACCGCCTATCACTCTACGGGCATACGGTGAACACGTCGCCGGCGTTGGACGACTACGCCGCGCGCGCCACCGTCTTCACCCGTGCGATTGCCCCTGCCCAATGGACAATCCCCGCGCACGGCTCGCTCTTCACCGGCTTCTACCCGACCGCACACGGCTTTACCCAAGCGTTCGACGTGCTGAGCGAAACGCACGTCACACTGGCGGAACTGCTGCAGCTGGCAGGCTATCGCACAGCAGCGTTTTGCAACAACCCGCTGGTGGGCGTGTTGGACAACGGCTTGCAACGCGGCTTTGCCGAGTTCTACAACTACGCGGGCGCGTCGCCCAATCGCCCACGCACACGCCCCGCCACGCTGCTGACCCAAGCCTATGCCGCTTTCAACCGCTTCGCCCGCGCTGTGTCGAACCGCTTCGCCCACAGCGCGTTCTTGTTCGAGCTGGGGCTGCAGGCGTGGTTCACGCCGCTTTGGACGCGCTTCGCTAACTACAAGGGCAGCACCGCCCGCAGCATCGCCGACCTTTGCGCCTATTGGGAAACGCACACGCAGCGCGGCGATGCCCCGCTGTTCGTCTATCTCAACCTCATGGGAACACACATGCCGCTGCGACCAGCCGCTGCAACGCTGCGTCGCATTGCGCCCGACATCGCCAAAAGCCGTGCCGCGCTGCGCTGGATGGCACAACACAACGGCGACGGCGCAAGTTGGATAAGCCCGCTGCGCGCACCGCTGGCAGATTGGCAGCGCGAGACCGTGCTGGCACACTACGACGCGAGCATTGTCGAACAAGACGCGCACCTTGCGCGCTATCTCGCCTTGCTGGCACGCACGCCCAACACCCGCGTGATTGTCACTGCTGACCATGGAGAGGGCTTGGGCGACCACAACCACTTTGGACATAGCTTCGTTGTCCATCATGAGCTGGTACACGTGCCGCTGCTCGTGCGCGACGAGGAACAGTTCACAGGCGGGCAGCACACGGCAAACGTCTCGACGCGGCGCGTTTTCCACACGCTCTTGGCGTGGGCGGGACAGCCCGCGCCCGCCAGCCACGACGCGGACGCGCTGCCGTTGGGCATCGACACGCCCGCGCCCGCCTTCAGCGAAGCTGTGCCGCCGCAAACGCTGCTCACGCTGCTGCACAAACGCGCACCCGACCTCGTCGCCCGCCTCGCGCTGACACAAACGCGCCGCGCTATCTACGACGGTGACTATAAGCTGCTCATCTGCGGCGAACAGCTCGAGGCACTCTACAACGTGGCGCAAGACTCCACCGAAACGCAAGACCTTGCGCCCACGCCAGATGCCGCCGCGCACGTGCGCCCGCTTGCCGCCAAGCTCGCGGCGTTTGTGCAGGCACAGCACGCCGCCGCCGCGCCCACCACCATGCCCGCCACCTACGGTGAGGAGGTGCTAGCCAACCTGCGCGCCTTAGGCTATTTGGAGTAGTGCCGGGCGCATGGGCTTAGCGAACGGTCAACACGGTAATATCACCATCAAAAGCAATCAAATCAGCCGAAACCCAACCGCCCGCTTCGGCTATATAAACCCAAGTGCTGTTCGCGTTGCGTGCAATCGCAGTGACAGCACCCGAAACGCCATTAATACGTCTGCTATTGGGAAATGGGTTGGCACGCACATTAACCCCCGACACGGTAGTTCGCCCAGTGACCGAAGGTAGCGCGGGTTGTTCATCGCTAGCTAAACCATAAACGACATTGCCTACTACCAGTTGTTTGAGATTTTCCCATACCGATACATTCAGCGGAAATCTGCGCACTAGCTCGCCCGTCTGTGCGTCAAACAACCCCATGCGCAACGCCGGTTCAATTTCAAAATAGCAGAGAACAAGCCTTTCGTTGATAGGAATAAAAAAGTTCCCCCAAATTTCAATATTAGTTTCGATAACTTGGTTACTCGCTGGCACATAAATCAACACTTTGGTGTATTGACCTCTGGTGGGTTGTGCGTAAACTAGGTTTTCACCGATAAACTTGAAGCCACCCCACCCAATTGGACCAACGTCAACACCATCAACTCGGAAAATCTCTGTTTTGCTGTCTAAATCGTAGACACGCAAATTACCGCGCCTAGAATATGTTGCAATTTGTGCGCCCGCGGCATACCGACCGCTTGGGCTGATAGTGCCATGCGCCCCCATTCGTGCGTAAAGTTCAATGAGCTGCGTGTCTTGTTCAAGGTCAAAAACGCGCCAGGTGCTAGAACCGCTGCTGTAAGGGTCATAGTTGGTGACTACCGACAGTCGTCGCCCATCTGCGCTTAACTCGGCTGTCCGCATGAGTGGGTACTTAAGGTTGCCAACTTGGCTCTGAGTTTCTAAATCGTAGATGATGGCACCATTTTGTCCCGCAATCAACAACCGCTTCCCATCGGGAAACTCGACTTGCGTACCCTGGTAAGACTCGCTGTAATTCAGTCCAGATGCCAGTCGAACGGCTGCTTGGTTCAGGTCAGCGGGTTGATAGAACACCGAAGACCCTTGTATATAAAGATAGCCAGAACCCGACGAAAGCAGACTCGGTTTAATGCCCAGCGAGAAGCGTCCTAACTCGCTCGCCTCTGGCAGACGGTAGAGACGTGCCGACTGAGTGTCTATCGAGCTTAACCATAGCAGTGTGGTATTGTCAACAAAGACAACTTGGGAAGTATTGGGCAGAGTGAGCAGCGTTTCGCCGCTAAGACGGTCAATAACGGTCGCGTCAAATACGCTTGGAGACTTCGAGGCTTTAATGACGACAAAACGCCCGTCAGGACTTACGTTGGCATAGTCATCCCCATCGATGAAAGCGATCGGCACCATCGCACGTATTTCTTCAGGTGTAAGCGACTGGTCTTGCGCCACAGTCAGCTGAACCAGCATCAACAGTGCCATGATAGAAACAACAAAAAAACGGATAAGAAACATAGGTTGATTTTCTCCTTAACGGTTATGCACAAAATATTTGAGATTATTCTAGCACTAAATTAACTGTCAACACAACCACATTTCACAAATGAGACGACACCTAATGCAGCCGCCTACAGTGAAGAAGTGCTAGCCAAACCTACACACCTTAGGCTATTTGGGGTAGATTACACACTGTTTACACACGGCACGCCCAAGCTATGTCATAATAAGCATGGCAGCAGCAGGCAGGCACACCATGAGCGAGACGATTTTACTGGTGGAAGACGAACAGCGCATCATTGACCTGGCGCGCATGTACCTTGAGCAAGAGGGGTTCACCGTGCGCTTTGCGTTGGACGGCGCAAGCGCGCTCGAAAGTATTGTCCAGCACGCGCCCGCGCTCATGGTGCTGGATTTGATGCTGCCCGTGCTGGATGGCTGGGAAGTTTGCCGCCGCGTGCGCGCCAACCCTGCCACAAGCGACCTGCCAATTATCATGCTCACCGCCCGCAGCGACGACATCGACAAAATCGTCGGGCTAGAGCTGGGCGCGGACGATTATTTGACCAAGCCATTTAACCCTCGCGAGCTGGTCGCGCGAATCAAAGCGATTTTACGCCGCAGTGAGCGCAAGGCTGCGCCCACAGGCGACGCACCGCTGGTCTTCGGCAACTTGCGAATTGATGTTCCCTCGCGGGAAGTGCGCGTGGATGGACGCATCGTCGAGCTGCGCATGAAGGAGTTTGACCTGCTGCTCACGCTGGCGGAGAACAAAAACATCGTCTTCGACCGCGAGAAGCTCCTTAACGTCGTGTGGGGCTATAACTTCGCAGGCGAGACGCGCACCGTCGACATGCACATCGCACACTTACGCCACAAGCTGGCAGGTATGACTCCCACCATCGAGACCGTGTGGGGCGTGGGCTATAAGTTCGTGCCATGACGCTGCGCACACGGCTCTTTGCCTCGTACATGCTACTGTTGATTGTGGCACTGCTCGTGTTAGGCGGCACGCTGCTGTTATTTTTCAGCCGCCAAGCCGCGCCACCGCAAGCCACGTTCCAGCGGCTGGCGGTTCTCGTGCAGGCGTTGAACGTGCGCGACGTGCTGCGCAGCCTTACGCCCACGCAACAAACTTCGCGACGTGCCGTTGAACAGGTGCGCGACGTGCTGGACGAATTCGCCCAGACGCGCGATGTGCGCGTGCTGTGGCTCGTGCAAGCGGACGAACGTCAGCTCATCTTACACGACAGCAGCGGCACGTTCGCCGACGATCACCCGCTCGTCATCACCGATGACAGGTTTTTTAGCACCGCGCTGGAGCGCACGCTGGGTGGCAACGCGCGCCAACTTTACGGCAGCTTTCAAAACCCTGACGGCAGCGTGTGGCTGTTTGGCGGGGTTAGTCGAACGTTCACCACGCCGCGCCGCCAAGAAGTCATCAACACGTTGCTGCTGGCTGAACCCGCGCCAACCGCCAGCTTGCAAGACGTGCTGAGCCAGTTTTACGGCGCAATCGTGCCGCCGCTGCTGCAAGCCGCCGGCATCGGCTTGCTGGTGGCGTTTGTGCTGGCACTGCTCATCAGCCGCAGCGTGGCGCGCCCGCTGCAAAACTTAGTGAGCGCGGTGCGCGCCGTCACGCGCGGGCAGTACGACCACGACGTGCCGGAAGAAGGCGTGCGCGAGGTGCGCGCGCTTGCCCGCGCCTTCAACCACATGCGTGCCGAAGTCCAGCGCACGCAGAACGCCCAACGCGACTTTCTGGCGAACGTCTCGCACGACCTCAAGACCCCGCTCGCCTCCATTCAAGGTTACGCGCAAGCCATTTACGAGGGCGTGGCACACGACCCTGCCGAAGCAGCGCGCATCATCCAAGACGAAGCGGCGCGTCTCAACCGCATGGTAAGCGAGGTCACCGACCTCATCCGCCTACAAGCGGGCAGCATGCCCTTCCAGCGCGTGCCGCTGAACATTGCCGAGCTGGTCGAGGGCATTGTCACACGCTTGCGCGTTGTCGCCGAGCGCAAGAACCTCACGCTTAGCACCAACCTAAGCAGCGTGCCAACGCTCTACGGCGACGGCGACCGACTGGCGCAGGTTGTCACCAACTTGCTTAGCAACGCCATCAAGTACACGCCGTCGGGCGGACACGTGCTGGTTAGCCTGGTGCCTGAGGGACAAAGCGTGCGCCTGACGGTGCGCGACAACGGCGTGGGCATCCCGCCCGCCGAGCTTGAGCGCATCTTCGAGCGATTCTACCAAGTCGACAAGGCGCGCGGCTCACAGCGCGGCACCGGGCTGGGGCTGGCGATTGCCCGCGAGATTGTGCAAGCGCACGGCGGCACGCTGACCGCCGAGAGCGCAGGCATCAATCAAGGCGCGGCGTTTCACGTTTTGCTGCCTTTACAATCCGCCTAAGACCTGCCCAAAATGAGCGTGGCAATCGTAAAGTAGATGAACACGCCGGAAATATCCGAGAGCGTGGTAATCAACGGCGCACTGGCGGCAGCCGGGTCAAATTTAAGGCGGCTAAGCAAAAAGGGCAGCAGCATGCCGATGACGCTGCCAAAAATCACCGTGCAGACCATTGTCAGGGAGACCGTCAACCCAATCAACGCGCCGCCACGCAGCACCCCAATCACGGACACCGCCAATGCCATTGTCACGCCCAGCATTGCTGCTGTCAGCAGCTCTTTGCGCACCAAGTACAGCCAGTCGCTCAGCTTGACCTCGCCCGTTGCCAGCGCGCGTACGGCTAAGGTCGCCGACTGTGACCCCGCGTTGCCGCTACTGTCAATCAACAGGGGCAAGAAGAAGACCAACGCCACGTTGGCGGCGATAATATCCTCAAAGCTAGCGATTGCCCCGCCCGAGAACACGTTCATAACGACCAACGCCACCAGCCAAACGATGCGCTTGCGGTACAAGGCGAAGATTTTGGCATCACGGTAGTTCTCTCGCAACGGCGAAATGCCGCCAACCCGATGAAAGTCTTCGGTCACTTCTTCTGCTGCCACGTCCATCACGTCGTCAAACGTGACAATGCCCAACAGCACGCCGTCACTGTCGATGACTGGCACGCTAGCGAGGTCGTAGCGCTCCATGACGCGCACAGCTTCCTCGCGGTCTTGCGTCGCTTGCAGCGCGATGTACTGGTAGTCCATCAGGTCGGCAATCGTCTTGGTGGGTTCTGCCAAGATGACGCGGCGCAAGCTAATCGCATCGAGCAGTTTCCACGCCTTATCCGTCACGTAGAGCGTGTCGACGGTCTCACTGTCGCGCCCCTTTGTACGGATGTGTTCGAGAGCCTGCGCAATCGTCCACTCCGGACGCACTGCCACGTAGTCGGGGGTCATCAGCCGCCCTACGCTCTCGGGCGGATAGCCCAACAGCTGGCGCGCCTCTTTCAAGTCTTCCGGACTAAGCAGGTTGAGCAGCCGCTGTGTCACCTGACCGGGCAGCTCCCCTAGCAAATACGTGCGGTCGTCGGGCGTGAGTTCCGCCAGCAAGCGGCGCGTCTCCTCTTGGTTAAGAGCCGCCAACAGCGCATTCTGCTGGTCTTTCTCCAGCTGCGCGAACACCTCGCCGGAAAGCTCGCGCGGCAGCAGGCGAAACAGCACCATGCGCTCGGTGTCGTCAAGGTCAAACAACAGCTCGGCGATTTCGGGTTCAGGCAAATTGATGACCGAATCGCGCACTGCCTGCCATTTGTGTTCAGAAATCAGCTGCAAAACGCTATCAACTTGATGTGCAAGCATGGGTTGCCTCCTCTTTTAGGGTTAGTGATATGCGATTGTTAGAAAAACTTGGGGCATTCGCGCTTGTGCCACACGCTACACTGCTGTGAGCGCGCACAAGCCCAAAGAGGCGGCTTACAACAGGGGGTTAGCGAGGAAGCACAGGCACATCTGCCAATAACTTAGGGTGACTACTGTCCACGTCCATTGAGATGAACCGTTGCTCCTTACAAGGGTCGATAAAAAGCGCGCTTAGGCATCCAAGCGGCACACGCCAATTATACCACATGCTGGCGCAGTGCATAGACCACCCCCACGCCAAAAAGCCAAGCGTCAAGCCATTGGTCGGCGCGTAATCCCGCCAGCACAGGGTTATAGTCGCCGCGCAAGAAACCTAACGCGAACATCAGCAGCGCAACGCCCGCTAGCCCGATGCCGAAGAGCCTGCCACGCGCGCTGCCACGCCACGCCGCCAGCAACAGCAGCGCGCCCCAAAGCCCAGCTGCCGCCGCGCCGACGGTCTGGGTTTGCCAGCGCGGAGCTTCGGCACCGTAGAGGTCAAGCCCTTCCGCCGCCAGCCATGCCGGCAGCCCAACCAGCGACACAAGCTCTGCGCCCGCCGCACACAAGGCTTGTGCGCAGCCCAGCCAGCCCGCCGCCGCCAATAGCGGCACACAAGGCGCGAGCCGTTCCAATAAGGCGCGCCCGTCCACACCACGCAAGCGTGCGCCTAAAAGCACACCGCCCACTGCGCCCAACGTTGCGCCGCGCCAGTCGAGACCGCCCGCCAGCAAGCGCGTGATTTCGTCAGGGTGCGCGACAAAATACACCCAATAGAGAGCCACGTGCAGCGCGCGCCCCAACAATACGCCCGCCACCAACCCCAACAGCAGCGCGTCCGCCGTGCGTGCGCGCCTGCCCGCAGGCGCGCTAGCCACGCCCCACAGCAGGCACACCGCCACCGCCGCGCTCATGATGGTCTGATAGGTGAGCATGCTTATCCTCCATGCGATGGCTGCATGATTGCGCGCGCGGGAACTCTCCGTCGCCACAGCGTTGGAGAGGATTCTGGTGTGAGGGCAGCCTTAGAACGCGCTTGCCGCAACACAGCGTGCCATAACCATTAACGATTTGAAAAGTGCGGTAAAATAAGCTAAAGATGGCGCATCTTATTATAAAACGAAGCGCACGCTTTACCAAATAATCAGGAAGGATACCGCCTATGCCGCTCTATGACTATCGCTGCCTCGATTGTGGGCATGAGTGGGAAGAGTTCCATGAGATTGACGGCGCGGCGCGCGACTGCCCGCAATGCGAAAGCACACGCCTGCAGAAGCGCATCACCAGCGCGCCTACTATCGCCGGCGGCATGCTGACCCATGCCGGTGACGGGAAAATCGCCACCAAAGAGCAGCTGCGCGCCAAATGGGCGGAAGAAACGCCCAAGCTGCGCAAGAAGCTCGTCGCCAAGTTCGGCGAAGACGCTGTCAAAAAGCTACCGACGCTGAACCTTGATAACGACTAGCGCGCCGCCGCTGCACCTGCGCGCCGCGCATGTCTGGACGGCGGCGGGCGTGCAGATGCGCGACCTCTACGTACAGGGCGGGCGCGTGGTGGCAACGCGCCCGCGTCACGCGCAAACGCTCGCGCTGGCGGGGCTGGTGCTAGCGGGCGGCGTGAACGCCCACGAACACCTTGAGCTAAACCACTACCCACGCACCCGCTTCGCACCGCGCTACGACAATGCGCACCAGTGGGGCGAAGCGGTCAACGCCCAGCTCGACAGCGAGCCGTACAAGACGCTGCGCCAACACCCCTATTGGGACAAGATTTTAGTGGGGGCGATGAAGAATCTGCTGGCGGGCGTGACGACCGTTATCCAGCACGGGCGCGCCGACCCCACGCTCTTCCGCCGCGCGCTACCCGTACGCGTGCTGCGACCCTACGCTTGGGCGCACACTCTACACTTTACGCCACACGCCGACATCCAAAAAGCCTATCGTGCTAGCAAGGGGCGGGTGCCGTTCTTCATCCACCTCGCAGAAGGCACGGATGACACCGCCCGCGCCGAGTACGCCGCGCTCAAGCGGCTGGGGTGCGTGGGCGCGAACACGGTACTCATTCACGCGGTCGGCATGAGTGCCGTCGACCGCGCCGACGCGCTAGCGCACGGCTGCCGCGTCGTGTGGTGTCCCAGTAGCAACGCCTTTTTGCTAGGCGCAACGCTTGCGCCGCAGGATTGGGGCGCGGCGTTAACGCTGGGCAGCGACTCGCGCCTGACCGCCGACGGTGACTTTTTGGATGAAGTGGCACACGCCCGCGCGTACGACCCGCGCACGCTGCCGCAGTGGACAGCGCATAACGCTCGCGCCTTCGGGCTGCACGATGTGGGACATCTGGAGGTAGGCGCGCGCGCCGACTTCGTCCTATGGGCAGGCACGCCCGACAGCACACCGCGCCGCCACGAACTTGCGCTAGTGGTCAAGGACGGCGTGCCGCTGCTAGGCGACCCCGCGCTGATGGACGCGCTCGACGTGCCAAGTCACGCTTGCACGTTAGACGGCGCGCCCAAGCGGCTGCACGAAGGCTTGGCAAGTTTGTTGGCGCGCAACGCGCTACCTGTCGCAGGCTTGTCGCTGGATTAATACGCCAGCGTGTCGTTCTTGGCGCGCGATTCCGCCGCCATGCGCTGCTTGTACGCCACATAGCGCGCCTGCAGCTGCGCGTCCGCCGTCGCCAAGATTTGCACCGCCAACAACCCTGCGTTCTTCGCTGCGCCAATCGCCACCGTCGCCACTGGCACGCCGTTGGGCATCTGCACAATCGACAACAGCGAGTCTAGCCCATTGAGCTGCCTAGAAGGCACCGGCACGCCAATCACCGGCAGCGGCGTATAGGCAGCGACCATGCCGGGCAAATGCGCCGCGCCGCCCGCGCCCGCCACAATCACGCGCAAGCCGCGCACGTGCGCCGTTTGGGCATAGTCCGCCATATCGGCGGGCGTGCGATGTGCCGAGACGACGCGCACCTCAAACGGCACGGCGAACTCGCGGCAAATGTCTATCGCGCCTTGCAGGGTGGGCAGGTCGCTGTCGCTGCCCATGATGATGCCGACTAGCGGCGTGGGGGTGTTCATGCTGTGTGTCCTTCATGTGGTCTCCAACCGTCGCGCCTAGTATACAACACGCACGCGCACGCCGCGAAGACAGGCGCGCAAAAGCTGTCGACAACGCGCAAAAGCTATCATTAGTGAAAGATGAATAAATTTAGATAGGCTTTGATAGTGCAACATACACAACGGATTGCTTGCATAAGCTGGGCGTTTCGCGCTATACTCTTAACAATCAACCGCATCAAACGAAAAAGAGGGCAACTATGGCTGTAAAAACGCAAAAGGCGCAACAAGCCCCCCCCGTCAGTCCCGAGCTTCAGCGGGAAATGTACTGGTACATGCTGCTGTCGCGTCGCCTTGACGAGCGCACGTGGATGCTGCACCGACAAGGCAAGATTGCCTTCCACATCAGCGCGATTGGTCACGAGGCGGCACAGGTTGGCGCGGCGTTCGCGTTTAATCGCGGCGTAGACTACGCTTACCCCTACTACCGCGACCTTGCGATGTGCTTGGTGATTGGCATGACCCCGCTGGACTTTATGTTAGGCGTATACGGCAAAGAAGGCGAGCCGAGCAGCGGCGCACGCCAAATGCCTAGCCACTGGAGCAACAAGAAGCTGAACATCGTCTCGCAGTCCGCCAGCGTCGCCACGCAAGTGCCGCACGCGGCAGGCAGCGCGTTTGCCATCAAGTATCGCCAGAAGGTCGGCTTGCAAGACCCCAACGACCCCACCCAGCCGCGCCTTGCGATTGTCTGTCTTGGTGAAGGCAGCACCAGTCAAGGCGAATGGCACGAGGGCATGAACTGGGCGGGCGTGCATCAGTTGCCCTTTATCTGCATCGTGCAAAACAACCACTACGCCATCAGCGTGCCGTTCGACCAGCAGTCCGCCGTTCCCAACGTGGCAGACCGCGCCGCTGCCTATGGGGTCAAGGGCGTGGTTGTCGACGGCAACGACGTGCTGGCGATGTATCATGTCACCCGTGAGGCGGTTGAGCGCGCCTACAACGGCGAGGGTCCCACCCTGATTGAGGCAAAAACCTATCGCCCCGTGCCGCACTCGTCGGATGACGATGACCGCAGCTACCGCAGCCGCGAGGAAGTCGAAGAGTGGAAGCGCAAAGACCCCATCCTGCGCTTCCAGAAAGTGCTAACAGAGGCGGGGCTGCTGACGCAGGCGGACATCGACGAGATGGAAGCGCGCGCCAAGCGCATCGTCGACGAGGCGCAAAAACGCGCCGAAGAAACCCCCTATCCACCCGGTCACGCCGCGCTTGGCGACGTGTACGCGCCACTGGAGAGCTAATTATGGCAGAGATGACGCTGATTCAAGCCATCACGCAAGCGATGGACGAAGAACTAGCGCGCGACAAGCGCGTGTTTATCACAGGCGAAGACGTGGGACCGCGCGGCGGCGTGTTCCGCGCCACAATGGGGTTGTTTGACAAGTACGGCGCAGACCGTATCGTCGATTCGCCACTCGCTGAGCTTTCAATTGTGGCGATTGGCATCGGCGCGGCGGTGGCGGGCTTGCGCCCCATCTGCGAAATTCAGTTCGCCGACTTCATCCACCCCGCCTTTAACCAGATTGTCAGCGAAGCCAGCAAGATGTACTACCGCTCCAACGGACAGTGGAACGTGCCGATGGTCATTCGCGCGCCCTACGGCGGCGGCATCAGCGGCGGGTTGTATCACAGCCAAAGCGTCGAAGCCTTTTTCACGCACCTGCCCGGGTTGAAGGTGGTCATCCCCAGCACGCCCCACGACGCGAAGGGTTTGCTCAAGAGCGCGGTGCGCGACCCCAACCCGGTGATGTTCTTCGAGCCGAAGAAGGGTTACCGCGCTATCAAAGGCGACGTGCCGGAAGGCGATTACACCGTGCCAATTGGTCCCGCGCGCATCGCTCGCGTCGGCACGGACGTGTCGGTCTACGCTTACGGGATGATGGCACACTACGCCACCATTGCCGCCGAGATGGTGGCACAAAGCGATGGCATCGCCGCCGAAGTCGTGGACTTGCGCACGCTGCTGCCTGTGGACAAAGAAGCCATCCTGAACTCCTTCAAGAAGACGGGCAAGGCGTTGATTGTCTACGAGGACAACTTGACGATGGGCTACGGCGCGGAGGTCGCCGCTATTCTCGCCAACGAGGGCTTTGAGTATATGGACGCACCGGTCCGCCGCCTCGCTGGTCCGGACGTGCCGGGCGTGCCGTTCAGCCACGACATGCAGGAGTTCTTTATGGTCAACCCGCACAAAATCGCGGACGCTATCCGCGACCTAGCCGCGTACTAAGGGGGCAGCATGGCAACTAACATCATCATGCCCCAACTGGGCGAAAGCGTCGTCGAAGGCACTGTAAGCGAGTGGCTGAAAAAGGTTGGTGACACGGTCAGCGAGTACGAGCCGATTGTGCGCGTCAGCACCGATAAGGTCGACACGGAAATCCCCTCGCCGGTGGCGGGTGTGCTGCTTGCCATTTACGTGCAAGAGGGCAGCACCGTCAACGCAGGCGTGGTGCTAGGTGAAATCGGCGCACAAGGCGAGCAAGTCGCCACACTCAGCGCGCCCACCGCTGCGCCAGCCAACGCGCCCGCGCCGATGGCAAGTGCGCCCGCCGCTCCGTCAGCCAGCTCCCCTGCGCCTGCTGTCGACAAAGGCTACACTGGACACGTTACGCCGGTGGTGGCGCGCATGATTGCCGAGCATGGGCTGGACGTTAACGCCATCAAAGGCACAGGGCGCGATGGACGCATCACCAAGAAGGACGTGCTAGCGTATCTGGAGAGCAAAGGCGCGCCCGCACCCGCCAGCAGCCTAGCCCCTTGGGAGCAGCCGGGCAGTGGTGACCTGTTCAAGCCCGCTGTAGAATACGAGCTGCCCAGCGCACCGTCCGCGCCTGTCGCACCCGTCGCGCCTGTCGCACCTGTCGCACCGCCCACACCGTCCGCGCCTGTCGCGCCCGTCGCACCGTCCACACCGCCCGCGCCTGTCGCGCCCGTCGCACCACCCACACCGCCCGCGCCTGTGTCGAGCAGCATCCCCAGCGAGCTGCTCGCGATCACTGGCATGCGCCGCAGCATCGCCGACCACATGGTGCAGAGCAAGCGCATCGCCCCGCATGCCACGACCATCTTCGAGGTTGACTTAGGGCAAGTGGTGGCGCACCGCGACGCGAACAAAGCCGCCTTCGCCAAACAAGGCGTGAAGCTAACCTTTACGCCCTATTTCGTGTGGGCGTGCGCGCGCGCGTTGCTTAACCACCCCATGCTCAATGCCCGCTGGACGGACGAGGGCATCGTCGTGCAGCATGCCGCCAACATTGGCATGGCGACCGCGTTGCCCGACGGGTTGATTGTGCCTGTACTGAAGAACGCGCAGGACTATAATCTCATTGGGCTAGCGCGCAAAGTGAACGACCTCGCTGAACGCGCGCGCACCCGTCAGCTTTTGCCCGATGAAGTGCGCGACGGCACGTTTACCATCACCAATCACGGGGTGAGCGGTAGCCTCTTCGCCACGCCGATTATCAACCAGCCGCAGTCCGCAATTTTAGGCGTAGGCGCGATTGAGAAGCGCGTAAAAGTGGTCAACGATGCAATTGCCATTCGCCCGTGCGCCTATCTATCGCTCTCGTTTGACCACCGCCTGATTGACGGCGCGAGCGCGGATGCTTTTGTGGCAGAGGTCAAGCAGCTCTTAGAGAGCTGGCAGTAACGCCAATACGCAGGGCATGGACACGCCATGCCCTCTTAACCTAAGGAGGGAACGCTGGTGATACAAACGCACGCGCTGCCCATTTCGGGCGAAGACATTCAGCAAGCGCACGAGCGGCTGCGCCCGATTGTTTATCACACGCCGCTGCTGCCCTCCGAACGCCTCAGCCAAATGCTGGGGGTCAACATCTTCCTCAAGACCGAGAACTTACAGAAGACCGGCTCGTTCAAAATTCGCGGCGCGTACAACAAAGTCGCCACCCTCACGCCCGAAGAGCGCGCGCGTGGACTCATCGCCGCCTCGTCGGGCAATCACGCGCAAGGTGTTGCCTACGCCGCCCGCGCCTTTGGCATCCACCAGCAAACGACAATTTACATGCCGCAGACCACGCCGCAGACCAAAATCGACAACACGCGCCGCTTTGAGGTCAACGTCGAGCTAGTCGACGGCACGTATGACCGCTGCAGCGAGCTAGCGCATGCCGCCGCCGAGCAGAGCGGCGCGACCTACATTGAGCCTTACAACGACTGGCGGGTCATCGCCGGACAAGGCACGGTCGGGCTGGAAATTTTGCAAGACCTGCCTGAAACGGACGTTATTCTCGTGCCGGTGGGCGGGGGCGGTTTGATTAGCGGCATCGCCCTTGCGGCGCACGCCAGCACGCGCCGCGTGCGCGTCTACGGAGTTCATGCCACCTACGCCAAGCCCAGCGGCTACACCATCGCCGACGGCATTCGCGTCAAGCACCCGGGCGATAAGCCGCTCAAAATCATCCCCAAAGAGGTCGAGCAAGTCGTCAGCGTCGACGAGGACACCATCGCCGCAGCGGTGCTGCTGCTGGCACAAGCCACGCGCCTGCTCGTCGAAGGCGCGGGCGCGGTCGGGCTGGCGGCGTTGCTGGCAAAAGTGCTGACCTTCCCGCCGCAAACCAACGTCGTGCTAGTCTTGAGCGGCGGCAACATCGACATCTCGCGCTTGCAACATCTGGCGTAACCTAACGCGCGGCGTGTCGTTAAGCCACTAAACGCCTATGTCTAAGAAAGAGACGCTGATGAAACGCCTATTTGCCGCGCTGCTTCTGTTAGCGGGTATCGCCGCTTGTCAACCTACGCCCGAAGAACCCGACACGCTGCCGACGCTCGCTGTCTTGCCCAGTGCCACCGCCAGCGAAACACCCAGCGACACGCCCACACCGACCACAACGCCTAGCGACACGCCTATACCAACCGAAACGGTCACCCCGTCGCCAACGCTGACCGAGACCATCGCGCCGACCGCAACGGACACGCCCTCGCCAACCCTAACGCGCACGCCGACGCGCACGCCAACGCCCAGCCCAACCCCCAATGCCGCCGCCGCGCTACGCGCCAGTGCCACCGCGCGCATTCTCGAAGCTCCCACGCTGGCGACCTTCACACCCGCGCCTGCCGGCGTGCTAGCACGCCCCACTTCCACAGGCACGCCACAAGTCATCGCGGACGTAGTCATCACCGAGCAGCAAATGCAGGAAGACATCAACCGCATTCTCGCTGGCAACGCCAACGTGCAAAGCGTGCGCGTCAACTTCACGCCCGAAGGCGTGCGCCTCGCGTTGGATGCCCGCGTGGACGGGGTCATTAGCAGCGGCGCGTTTCTCGTGCGCTTTGAGATGTCACAGGCAGGCTTTGACAACTTCGTCGTGGTGTACGCCGAAACGCCCGACCTTTTCCAAATGAACAACGACCTGCCGCCCAGCGAAGGCTTCGTGGCGGTGGCGTATCAAGACGCTGTGCCTGCCTTGTTTAACGCCTTTAACGACATCCTCAACCGTCGACTCGGCGAAGGCAGGCACGACCTCGACAACGTGACCTTCACCGACGATGCCCTGCTCATCTCGCTGCTTGTGCCAATACGCTAGACGCGCTCAAGAAGCGTTCGATGTGCGCGTTGACCGCCTCCGGCTCGTCGTTCTGCAGCCAGTGCGTCGCGTTGGGAAAGAACACCAGCTCGCCCTGTTCGCACAGGTCAAGGCTGGGTTGCGCCAGCTCCTTGCCCAAGAACTTGTCTTGCTCGCCCCACAGGATAAGCGTCGGCACGCTGATTTTGAAGGGCTTGCTGCCGGCGGGCTTGGGCTTGAGTGAGTTTTGCGATGTGCGCAGCATGGCGCGATACCAGTTGACCATCGAGGTGATGGCGTTGGGCTGCTGCCACGCCTCACGATACAGCGCGAGGTCAGCGTCGGAGAAGCTGCGCGGCGTGCCGGTGCGCCTAAGACTTTCGCCAAACGGCTTGAAGTCCCCCAAGCTCATCAAGAACTCCGGCAGCGCGGGGATTTGAAAGAAGAACATGTACCAGCTCTTGAGCAGCTGCGCCCAATTGCCGCTGCGAAAGTGCTTGAGCATGATGCTGGGGTACGGCACGTTGAGGATGACCAGCTTCTGAAGGCGTTCGGGGAACATGGTCGCCACCCACCACGCCACCGCCGCGCCCCAGTCATGCCCCACCAGCGCGAAAGTGTCATAGCCCAGCGCGTCCGCTAGCCCGACCACGTCACGTGCCAGCGTGTTGATTTTGTAGGCTTCCACCGTTTTAGGCTTTTCGCTCAAGTTGTAGCCGCGTTGGTCGGGGACAACGACGCGGTAGCCACGTTCGGCAAAGTAGGGAATTTGCTGGTGCCAGCCGTACCAAAAATCAGGAAAACCGTGCAAGAACAACAAGGGCTTGCCGTTGGGGTCACCTGCGAGCTTGACGTGCAGCGTCACGCCGTTGGTCTTGATGTATCGCGTTTCGAGTTCCACAGCGGTTAATCCTTCCATGTGTAGAGACGATAGGTGATGTTATCTGTCCAAATCTGCGTCATCGCGTCGTCCAATGCGGCAGGGAACAGCGCGTTATAGGCGGCAGTGGCAGGGCGCATCTTCAGCCAGAAGCGATAGCCCACGTCCGCGCGCCCATCCAGCCCGTTCACCAACACATAGTCAATCCCTTGTGCGCGCCACGCGGCAAACACGTCTTGCGGTGTGCTGCCTGTCTGCAGCGGGTGTTCCCAATGGTCATGCAGCACGTCGCCAACACAGCGCAAGAACTGCGGGCAGTAGTAGCTCATCGGCTCCCAGAGAAACAGCACGCGCGAGCCGCCCCGGGGCAAGGTGTACAGCTGGTAGGTCATATCGGCGTACACGCCCAAGTTGCGCGTTAAGTACTCGTGCCGTGTCATGTCGCCCACTAAGTAGCGCACCGCACCGCCGCGCGTGAACGTGTTGACCAGCAACACGCCCGCCAGCAGCGCGCTCAACAGCACCAACGCTTGCACGATGAAGAAGACGTTAAGCATGCGTTTGGGCAGTCTACTCACGCCGTATAACCCCAAGCTGCCCAGTATCAGCGCAGCAGGCGCGCCCGCCAGCAGCAAGCGCGGCTGTGCGCCGATGCCGCTGGTTGCCGCCAGCAGCACCCACGCCGCCCAAAACACGCCCGCCACCACGCCCGCCGTGCGCGCTAGCTCGCGTTGGCTGGCGTTTAGCCCGCGCCACCCCCACAGCAGCAAAAACGGCGCGGTCAGCAGCCACACACCCGCGCTGTAGCTGTAGGGTGCGGCTTGCTCCACGCCAAAAACCGTCGCGGTAAAGGGCAGTAGCGGCAACTGCCAGAGATAAGCGGGGTTGGCTAAGAAGCCTTCGCCCGCCATGTTAAACGTCGCGGCGCGAATGCTATCCCACGCCAAGCCGCCGCCGTAGGGATAGAAGGGGTTGCCGTAGAGCAGCGCGCCCTTAACGCCCCACAGCGCAAATGCCGCGCCCGCGCTCAGCGTAAGCCGCGCGAGGTTGCGCAGCGCGCCGCGCTTGTCGGTGAGCAAGACCAGCAGCGCACACGCTATCGCCAGCAGCGCGCCCGTGTATTTCACGCTGACCGCCACGCCGCACAGCGCGCCCGCCAGCAGCAGCCAACCCGCACCGCGCCCGTCGCGCCACTGCTGCAGGCTGACTAATGCGCCCGCACCGTAAAGCAGCATAAACAGGTCGACATAGGGCGCGCCGAACAGCCGCCACGTGCTTGCGCCCGTTAGCAAGAAGACCGCCGCCGCCAGCCCAGTCGCGCGGTTGGCATGGCGATAGAGCGCACCGCCAACAATCAGCAGACCCAACACGCCTGCGCTCCAGTGCAGCAACGCAGGGGGATGGTCACGCCCCAACGCCATCGGCACGCTGAAGAGCATCTCGGCGGCTTGCGGGAAGCCCATGAAGAAGTTGTCCGCATGCGCGCGCACCCCCCTCTCCTGCAAATAGCGTGCGGGGGCAACGAGATGATAGGTCATGCCATCCCAAGCCGTCGGCGGCGCAAGCGCGACCAGCGCGCTGGTCAGCAGCCAGACAACCACCACGCCCAAGAGCAGTCGCTCCCATGCTGTGTCAACGTACCATACCCGACGCGCCACGCGCAGCGCGTCCACGCTCCACGCCACCCCCGCGCGCCCGAACAGGAACAGCAACGGCAGCCACAGCAGCGCGAACGTAAACACTTCAAACCAGCCGACCAGCCCAATCAGCAGCAGCAGCGCAGCCAGCACGCCCCAGCCCAGCGCGGCTTCTAGCGCGATGCGCTCGGGACGGGTCAGCCCCGTCCATGCCAGCCGTATTAGCAACCTGCGCCCAATTGCCCCGCCCGTCGCCAGCATGACCAGCACGGTCACGCTGTCATAGCACGCCAAGTAGAGCCGTTCGTACGCACGCGCCAGCACGCGGGGCGTTTCGCCCACGTTTTGCCCCCACGCATAAAGCGCGAAAAGCACCGCCAACGCGCCCACCAGCAGCAGTTTACGCACCATCGCCACGCTCCCGTTCGCGCGCAAGGGGTCGCTTGCTTTTTAGCCGAGACGCTCGGCAATCAGCTCGGCGATGTCCTTAATGGCTGGTCCCTCGTTGTTCACGTTGGCTTTTGCGCTTTCGAACATCTGCATACAGAACGGGCAACCCACAGCGAGCATCTGCGCGCCGGTCTTCATCGCCTCTTCGTAGCGTTCGAGATTGACCGCCTTCGTGCCGTGTTCCTCTTCCTTCCAGAACTGCGCACCACCCGCGCCGCAGCACAGTGAGTTGCGCTTGCTGCGCGGCATCTCGACGATTTCCACGCCCAAGCTGCCCAAGACCGTGCGCGGCTCTTCAATCACGCCGTTATGCCGCCCTAAGTAGCAGGGGTCATGGAAAGTAACATTGCTCCAGTTCGACGGCGCGGCAGTGCGCGGCAAGCGGTTCTGCGCAATCAGCTCTTCAATAAGCTGGGTGTGATGAATGACTTCGTACGTTCCGCCAAACTGATGATACTCTTTGCCGATGTTGTGCAGACAGTGCGGGCAAGTCGCCACGATGCGCTTGGGCTTGAGGGCGTTGAGCGTTTCAACGTTCGCGCTGGCAAGCTCAAAGAACAGGTACTCATTGCCGGCGCGGCGCGCCACATCGCCCGTGCAGGTTTCGCTATCGCCCAGAATGGCAAAGTTCACGCCCGCCTTATGCAGCACCTTGACAAAAGCGCGCGCTGTCTCTTGAGCGCGCGGGTCATAAGCGACCGCACAGCCCGTCCAATACAGCACGTCAAAATCGGGGTTTTCCTCCACCGTCGGCACAGGGAACTCTAAGCCCTCTAGCCACGCTACGCGCGAATCCCCCGACCCCCAAGGGTTGCCCTGCCGCTCCATGCCTTTGAACGCCACCTCCAGCTGCTCGGGGAAGCTGGCTTCCATCAGCACCTGGTTGCGGCGAATGTCGAGAATGTCAAGCATCGGCTCATCGCCAACAGGGCAAATGTCGATGCACGCGCCGCAGCTGGTGCATGCCCACACCGCCGACTCGCTGATGGCGTTGCCCAACAGGGTGAACGTCATGCTGCCGTCGGCAAGCGCGCTGAAGTGTTCGCGGATGTAATAGCGTTTGTTGACCTCCAACGCAGAGGGTGAAAGCTCCTTGCCCGTGATATAGGCGGGGCAAACGTCTTGGCAGCGGTTGCACTGAATGCAGGCGAAAGCGTCTAAGATTTGCGTCTTGGTCAGGTGTTCCAGCGTCGCTACGCCGAACTGCTCTTTGCTGTCATCGTCAATGCCGATGCTGGCCATCTCGCCCAAGCTCGTGCGCTGCGGGCGCGTCAGAAAGTTCAGCGGTGCCATGAACAGGTGCGCGTGCTTGGTGTAGGGAAAGTACGGCGTGAAGACCAAGATACCACCCAGCGCAATCCACCAGCACAAATGCCGCAGCACATTCAGCGTCTGCCCGTCCGCGCCCGCAAACAGCAGCGACACGCCCGACGCAAACGGCATGAACGGGTCGAGCTTGCCCACCTCTGCCACTAGCACCGCCTCGCCGACGAAGCGCGCGCCAACGTGCAGCAAAATAAAACCCGCCACAATCATACTGTCTTGGAACTGCCCGCCCGCCGCCACTTTGGGATGCAGCAGCACGTTGTCGTGGTAGGTCAGGTCTTTCTTGTTGGGCAGCACCGTGCGGCGCAGGATAAAGTAGACCACGCCCACCAGCACGACCACGCTCAACACGTCACCGAAGAAGCGATAACCGTCGTAAAGCGTGGCGGGAAAGCCCTCCAATCCCTTGAGTACCTCCTCAAAACCGCCCACCATGCCAATCAGCAAGTCCAGCGCGTTGACCAAAAAGTAGTACGTGAAGCCAATGACAACACCCCAGTGGATGAGGCTAACAAGCGTGCGCGTCTTGAGCGTTGTCTCCTGCGTGAGATAGACGCGCAATGCCTTAAAGGCGCGCTGCGGCAGCTGGTTGAGGTAGAGCTTGTCCTGTCCGCGATTGATAATCTGATACATCTCCATAAAGCCCCGCGCTGTCGCCCCAACGGCAAGCAGCGCGAGCAGCGTGAACGCCAGTTTTTCAATAGGTGATAGCATAGTGTATCCTCAACGATGT
>CALIEB010000002.1 GCA_938022205.1 uncultured Anaerolineae bacterium
GTCCTTCAACAATCACCCACCCTAAAGGCTGACGCAACATGTAATTATGCAATGCCGCCGTAATGAGTTGAACAAGCCAACCATGCAAGAGAGTGGGCATTTTCTCGTACCTCACGCCGTCTAAAAGTTCGCTGCGGTCAACCGTGTCTTGAGGCAGTTCCGCCCACAACACCGCCTTCTCATCCGTCGCTGTCATCGTCACACCTCACTGCCCTATCACAATAACACACTAGCTAACCCAACAGCAAATCGCCTTCCGCCCCCTGTTTTTCTGCTAACACGCCACGTAGCTCAAACAATTGGTCGCGCAAAGCCGCCGCCTTTTCAAACTCTAGGGCTTGTGCCGCCCTTTTCATCTCACTTTCTAGCTCGCGCACCATCTTCGCCAGCTTGTCAACAGGCAGCGCGTAGATATCGACCGACTTGGTTTCAGCTTCTGGCATATCTTCGCTCATTAACGCTTTGACGCGGTCGGTCAGGTCACGAATTTGTTTGACGATTTGCTGCGGCTCAATGCCATGTTCGCGGTTATAGGCTTCTTGAATGGTGCGGCGACGGTTAGTCTCGTCAATGGCACGCTGCATGCTGTCGGTTACCTTGTCCGCGTACATAATGACTGTGCCTTCAACGTGGCGCGCCGCCCGCCCAATTGTCTGAATGAGCGCGGACTCGCTGCGCAAGAAGCCCTCTTTGTCGGCATCCAAAATCGCCACCAACGACACTTCAGGCAAATCCAAACCCTCGCGCAGCAGGTTAATGCCAACCAGCACGTCATACACGCCAAGTCGTAAATCGCGCAGGATTTCAACGCGCTCTAACGTCTCAACTTCGGCGTGCAAATACTGTGCCTTGATGCCCATCTCGTTGAGATAACCCGCCAGCTCTTCCGCCATGCGCTGGGTAAGCGTCGTCACCAGCACACGCTGCCCCTTCTTGACGCGCAGGGCAACCTCTTGCAGCAAGTCTTCCACCTGCCCTTGAATGGGGCGCACATGGACGACAGGGTCTAAAATGCCCGTCGGACGAATAATCTGCTCAACGATGTGCGTACTGCGCTCTCTTTCATACGGTCCCGGCGTGGCAGAGGTATAAATCACGTCGTTCATGCGCTGCTCAATTTCTTCGAACTTAAGCGGACGATTGTCGAACGCGCTGGGCAAGCGAAAGCCATACTCAATCAACGTCGCTTTGCGTTGGCGGTCGCCGTTGTACATGCCACGCAACTGCGGCACAGTCATATGACTCTCGTCAATCACCAGCAAGTAGTCGTCGGGCATGTAGTCAATCAGCGTGTAGGGTGGGCTGCCTTCGGCGCGCTGTTCCAAGTGCCGCGAGTAGTTCTCAATACCTGACATGAAGCCCACCTCACGCAGCATGTCAATGTCATAGCGCACGCGCTGCTCCAGCCGCTGCGCTTCCACAAGTTTGCCCTCTTTGCGGAAATAAGCGAGACGCGCTTCTAGCTCGGCTTCGATATCGCGTATCGCCTTTTGGACGTTTTCCGTGTCGCTGATGTACTCCCGAGCAGGAAAGACCGTCATGGTCTTGTGCTGCGCGTAAATCTCGCCTGTCAGCGGGTCGAACTCGGTAATGCGCTCGATGGTGTCGCCGAACATCGCCACACGCAGCGCGGTTTCGCTATAACCCGGAATAAGCTCAAGCGTGTCGCCGCGCACACGAAATGCCCCGCGCTTAAGCACCGTGTCGTTGCGGTCATACTGAATGCGCACGAGGTCACGCAGCAGCTTGTCGCGGCGGACGGTCGCCCCTACTTCCAGCTTCACGGAAGCGTTAAGCCAGCTCTGCGGGTCGCCCAAGCCATAGATGCACGACACAGAAGCCACAATAATCACGTCGCGGCGCGTAAATAACGATGCCGACGTTGACAAGCGCAGCCGCTCAATTTGCTCGTTAATTTGCGTCTGTTTCTCAATGTAGAGGTCATGGCGCGGCACATACGCCTCTGGTTGATAGTAGTCATAGTAGCTGACGAAGTACTCTACGGCGTTGTTGGGAAACAGCTCTTTGAACTCGGCGAAGAGCTGCGCCGCTAGCGTTTTGTTGTGCGCTAACACCAGCGTCGGCTTTTGCGTGCGTTCGATGACGTTGGCAATGACGTAAGTCTTGCCGGTGCCGGTCGCACCCAACAGCGTTTGGTGCTTCGCGCCTGCTTGCAGGTTGCGCACCAGCGCGTCAATTGTGCGCGGCTGGTCGCCTGTCGGGCGATAAGGCGAGTGGATTTGCAGTGCGGGCATCGCGTTCACCTTCGAGATTAGAACGAGTGTTCATAACCATTATACGTTTTGTCACGCCTTTTGACAACAAAAAAGCGCGGGGGCTGCCGCGCTCTTGTTACGCTCTAGCGGGGCTTTGCGCCGCTTAGACCAACGACTTGGCTTTGGCGAGAGCAGCTTCGAAGTCAACTTCGTTGCCAATAACCGGCACATACTCAGCATGCTGAATAATACCCGCCTTGTCAATGACAAACACCGCACGCTGGCACACGCGCCAATCGATGTCATACACGCCATAATCTTCAGCAAACTTCATGTCCATGTACGTGCTAAGCGTTTCAGTCTTGTCGATGCCTTCCGCGCCGCAGTAACGCTTGAGCGCAAACGGCAAATCCGCGCTCACCGTCAGCACGACAATGTCATCGCCCAACGAAGCCGCCTCTTGGTTAAAACGGCGCGTCTGTGCCGAGCAAACGCCCGTGTCAATCGAGGGGATTGTGCTGATGATAATGACCTTGCCAGCATAATCCTTGAGCGTGCGCGTCGAGCGGTCGTTGGCAAGCAAAGTAAAGTCAGGAGCTTTTTGTCCTACAGTGAGCATATCACCTTTCACAAGGTGTTCAACTTGCCCAACCATCATGCCTTTGCGTCCCATAAGTTCGTTTTTCTCCTCGAGTTGTTAAAGACCTATCATTGACGTTGCCATGATTTTAAGAGATTTGCATGAGTGTAGGGTGAGCAATTACGCGCCACCATAAACCCATGCGCCGTTGACCATCGTGCCAACGACCTGCACCTCGAGCAAAGCCTCCGGAGGCAGTGCGAAGATGTCGCGGTCAAGCACAATCAAGTCCGCCGCATAGCCCTCCGCCAGCTTGCCCAGCTCGTGTTCCTGCTTGGCGGCGTAGGCTGCACCCGTTGTAAAGCCCGCAATTGCCTCTGGCAGGGTCAGGCGCAAATGCGGCTTCCAGCCGCCCGCAGGCATGCCATCGGCGCGCTGACGTGTCACCGCTGCATATAAGCCCAAGAAGGGGTTAAACGGCTCGACCGGCGCATCCGAGCCAAAAGCACACGCCACGCCCAAATCAAGCTGGTGGCGGATATTGTACGCCCACTCGCAGCGGTCTTCGCCCCAATAGCGCGCCGCCACCTCGTAATCCGACGTGGCATGAACGGGCTGCATCGAGGCGATGACCTGCAGGTCATGCAAGCGGTTGCGGTCGTCAGGGTGGATAAGTTGCACGTGTTCGATGCGATGGCGCAGCTGGTGGGGCGCAACGCCGCGCGCCGCTTCGTCGGCACGCACAGCGGCAAACACGTCTAGCACATCGCGCACGGCACGGTCACCAATCGCGTGAATTGACGTAGCGATGCCGTGCCGACTAGCACGCAACGCCGCCTCGTGCATCTCTTCTTTGTCAACCACCACCATGCCGTAGTTTTCAGGCTCGCCCACGTAAGGCTCGACCATGTAGGCAGTGCGCGGACCCAGCGCGCCGTCGGCGAACATCTTCAGCGCGCCCATGCGCAGCCAAGTGTCACCAAAGCCCGAGCGCAAGCCGGAGGCAA
Source organism: uncultured Anaerolineae bacterium (assembly GCA_938022205.1). Taxonomy (GTDB): domain Bacteria; phylum Chloroflexota; class Anaerolineae; order Aggregatilineales; family Phototrophicaceae; genus JANWYT01. Next base: position 3,804 of record CALIEB010000002.1, read on the forward strand.
TCATCGGCTCCAGCCACGCGAGATTCACCTGCTTCAGCACGCGCATCGTTAGCTCGCCGCGCTCGCGCAGCAGCTGCGTAGCATACAGGCTGGTGGGGTCATCAAAGTCGTGCAGCCCCGTAAGACCGACGCGCACTGCCTGCGCTTGCCAATCGCGGATATATGCCGCCAGCGTGTCGGGCGCAGGTGAGGGAATTTGTTTGGCGACCAACGCCATTGCCGTCTCTAGCAAAATGCCCGTCGGGTTACCCTGTGCGTCGCGCACGATTTGCCCGCCTTCGGGGTCAGGCGTGTGCGCGTTAATGCCACACACGCGCAGCGCGAGGCTGTTCACCCACGCAGCATGCCCACTCTTAGCGGCAAAATAGGCAGGACGGTCAGACACTACCGTGTCGAGGTCTTGCGCGGTGGGAAACGCACCGCCTTCCCATAACGCCTGCACCCAGCCGCGCCCCGTCAACCACTCGCCCACTGGCACTTGCGACAGAAAGGCAGCAATACGTGCCTGCGCTTCCGCAAGGCTTGGCACTTCGAATAGGTCAACGCTCTTCATGGCGCGCGCTACCCATTCCAAATGCAAATGCGCATCAGTCAGCCCCGCCATCACGCGCCGCCCGCCCAAATTTTCCTGCACGGTGGCAGCCCCTGCAAGGCGACGTATCGCGTCGTCGTTGCCCATTGCAAGGATGCGCCCGCCCGCTATCGCTAGCGCGGTCACGCCTTGCGCGTGCGGCGTGTAAAACGCCCCGTTGTAAAGAATGCGCTCAATCATTGGTCTTACGTCCTTTCTAACGCCTGAAAAACCGCTCTCACGTCGTCGGAAGTAAGGGCATGCGTGCCGCGCCGCGTCACCGAAATTGCCGCCAAGCGCGCAGCAAAGCGCACCGCGTCCTCCATGCGCCCGCCATAGTGCGGCAAGCTCGCCAGCAGCGACGTAGCAAACACATCACCCGCGCCAGTGGGGTCAACCTCTTCTACAGGAAATGCGGCATAAGGCTGCGGTACGCCCGCATGGTAGACAATGCCGCCACGCGCGCTATCCGTAACAATGCACGTGCGGGCATGCGCGGCGTACGCCTCCGCCAACTCCGGCATTTCCGCAATATCTTGGCGGCTCAGCACCAGCATATCCACGCGCTCTAACACCGTCTCGTCCAGCCAACGCTTAAAGCGCACGCGCCCATCCGCGCCCCACTGGCGCAACAGCCCCTGCGGCGTGAGCAACGTGCGCGCTTGCGGAAACAGCGCGAACACATCAGGCGCAAGCTCGTCCGCTACCGGCGCAAAGTGTACCAAAGGCGCGCTGAGCCAGCCGTAAGGCACATGCGCAGCGGTTAGTACCTGCGCATGCCCAAACAGCGTTTGCTGGCGGTCTTGCCCAATGTAGCGGTTCTCAAACGTGGTCGTTTGCTCCGCGACATGCGAACACACTTGCGCATATGTCAACAGTTCCGCCAGCAGCGGCTCGTCACCACGCGCGCTCGTCACCACGCCCACGCGCAAGCCAAAGAGCTGCGCGACACGCGCCGCATACGACACCGTGCCGCCCAACACACGCCCACCATCGTCCGTAAGGTCTGCGCTGACATGCCCCAGCAGCAGATAATCAATCGGGGCCTTCATGAGTGCTTGGGGTAGATTGTTACTTTGCGCGCCTGCCCCTCCCCAACGCTCTTCGTCTCAACATCGTCACGCTCGCGCAACGTCAGATGAACCATGCGACGCTCGTTGGCGGGCATCGGCTCTAAGGTAATCGCGCGTCCTTGTTTGACGGCTTGGTCTGCCATGCGATTAGCAAGGTCACGCAGCCGCTCCGAACGTCGCAGCTTGTACTCGGCAACATCGACAATGATGTTGACGCGCCGCTGCAACTTGCGGCTCAACATCAAACGCAGCAGATATTGCAGCGAAGCTAGCGTATTGCCGCCCCGCCCCACCAAGCCTTTAACTTGCTTGCCGGTAATGTTCAACACCCAGTTCGCCTCCTCTTGCGGGCGCGTGGATTCTGCGCGATGAATGGTCACCGTCGCGTCTTCAAGCGTCATCGTCGCTAGCAAATCGAGCAGCATCGCTTTTGCCTCGCGGGCGATGTCGTCCGCATCCGCATCGGCGATAACAGGCGTGCTGGGGGTTAGCTCAAGGTCTTCGGGGTCATCGTAGGACACGTCAAAGTCATCGCTAGCAGGGGCGACATCACGCCGCGCGCCGCCGCGCCGCCGCTTGCTACGCTCTTTGCGGCTGCTGCGCTCCTGACGGTTGTCAGCGCGTTCACGCTGTGGCGCACCCTTCTCACGTTTTTCCGTTGTAACAGACTTTTCTGCTGGGGCGGGAGGGGGCGGCGGAGCAGGGCGTTTGCCCATAAACATGATGCGCACCCTTGCCGGGCGCGCACCAATGCCGAAAATCCCACGACTAGGCTCCTCAAGCACCTCTATCATCACTTCATGAGACGCTGCCCCAAGTTCGTCTAGCCCTTCCTTGATGGCTTGTTCAATAGTCTCTGCAGTCTTCTCTATAGATTCCATCGTCACACTATCCCTATAAGATAAGAACCACCCCATCCGACAAATGGCGATGGGGTGCATGGTTGCGCCGCTTCAGGCACACTTAAGTAGCAAGCCAGAACCCGAAGCGGTCACACCGATAAGCGTATAAAGGCTATTTTAGCGTTTTTTCTTGGATTTGCCGCCGCCTCCATAGCTTTTTCCCGAACTTGCGGGCGTTTTTGCTGTTTTGGCAGGCGTGCGCGTGACAGCAGGCGTAGGCTTAGCAGGCGCGGAGGAAGTAACAGCTTGCAAGGCAGGCGCGGGTTTCTTAGCCCCCGCATCACGCACGAAGATGCTATCCAAGAAACGCTTGACGGCTGGCACGTACTGAACAATGCCAATCACGTTGGACGTGATGAAGTAAATCGACAAGCCCACCGAGAACGACAGGGCAAACGCGCCGAACATGACCGGCATAATCGTTCCCATCGAGCGGTTCATCGCGGCGGCTTGGTCATTGGCATCCGGCGAGGTTTTGGGCATCGTCATCTTGAACTGCAGCCATGTGGTTGCCATGACCAACACCGGTAACGCCAGCGAATAGGTAGGATTGACAGGCGGCGTAGGCGGCTGCGTCAAGTTCATGCCCAGCCACGTGTTTTGCAAGGGAATGAGGCTGTCCAGCGTAGGCAGCAGCAAGCGTTCCGACAAATCGACCAACTGATAAGGCGTGGATGCCAGCGCGTAGAAAATCGCTTGATACAAGCCAATCAGAATGGGGAACTGAATTAGCAGCGGAAAGCAGCCGCCTAGCGGGTTCACGCCCGCCTCGCGGTACAGTGCCATCTGCTCCTGCGCCAGCTTCTCGCGGTCGTCCTTGTACTTCTCTTGCAAGCGTTTGAGTTCAGGCTGAAGCTCCTGCATGCGCTTGGTCGAGTTCATTTGCTGTGCAGTCAGCGGATACGTCACAATACGAATGAGCAGCGTCAACACCACAATCGCCACGACGATGTTGTTGCCAAAGATGGCGTAAAGCCATGTCAGCAACGTCACCAGGGGGTTAAAGATTAAATCCCACACGTTTCAAGCTCCTCAAAAAGGCGTTTAGCGCGCATAAACCCACGCGGCGCGCCCATTGTCAAGGGTAAACGCCACCACAAGGTGGCTCGGCTGCATGGTACTCACCAGCACTAACGTATCCACCAAGCCCTCTTCTGGCTTGGCTTCTAGCAGCAACAAGTCCGCCAGCACTTCGGGGCGACCTTCGATTTCGCGGCTAAACTCGGTGATGCCGTCGCGCCGATTAAGCCAATAGACCATGCCACTGCGCGATGCGACGATAACGTACTTTTCGGTAACAAGTGGCGCAGGGCGAATGCCGCGCTCCGCCACCTTCATCGACCATTCCGCCTGCATGGTGTTGGGGTTGACGGCATGAACGCTGCCGCCCAAATCCGCAATGTAGAGCGTGCCGTCGTACAGCGTGGGCGTACACCACAGCCAATTCGAGGCGCGGTACTCACCGACAATCTGCCCTTCTAGCGTGATTTTGTACAGCGTGTTGGCGTAGCTGCCAATGTAGAGGTGGTCGTTGTAAAGCAGCGGTGCCGCGCCCGCTAGCCCCCCTAAAGAAACTGGCTGCGCCCAGACAGGCGCGCCGGTTGCTGCGTCAAGCGCGTGCAGGTGATGGTCAACAGTCGCCACGTAAAGCACGCCGTCATGCAGCAGCGGTTTCGCCCACACGCCGTTTTTGCTGGTCAACGTCCAAGCCGGCAAGCGTGAGGCTTTGTCAATCGCCACCAAGCCGCCAATCGCCAGCGGCACGTAATAGCGCGCGTCGTCATGCGCCACGTCCGCAAAAATGTGCTGCTCAACGGGAATGCCGCTGGGGTTTTCAATGCGCGCGGTTGGCACGTCGATTTCAAGCAAACGATTGTTATACGACGGCACAATCAAGGTTTGCACGGGGTCACCAATTTGGATAGGGCGTGCGAAGAACTGGGCATTATCGAATTGAGTGCCGTCGACATCCCAGCGGCGCGGATTGCCACGCTCGTCAAGGCGCACCTGACCGTCGGCATTCAGCAGCGGAATAACTGTGCCGTTTTCAGGGTCAAGCAGATTAAGATGCTGGTTAAAGCCAATAAGCACGCGGGTTTCACCGTTGACCACGACGGTGTCCATAACGCCCCAACTCACGCCAATGCGACTGGGGGCGCAAGCCGTTCCCACCAGCAACAGCAGAACAAGAACAAGCCCAAATGACCAGCGCGTGCTGCGTTTTTGCACGTTCAACCTTTACTCCTTTGGTGGCACAGGGTCGTAGCCGCCGGGGTACATCGGTTGGCAACGCCAAATGCGCGCCAACCCCAACCGTAACCCTCTGGCAAGACCATGCACTTGGATGGCTTCATACATGTATTCAGAACAGGTAGGCGTAAAACGGCAAGCGGACGGCAGAACAGGAGAGATAAACCGCTTATAAAAGCGTATGGCTTTGAGGGCTAACCATTTCATGCGTTATCCACTTTCAAAAACGCGCCGAAAAGCGCAAAAGCTGCCTGAAGATGCGCCTGCACCTGTGGCAGGGTTTGCCCCACAAGCGGGGGCTTAGCAACAATCACGACATCGTAACAACCTTGCTTGAACTGCGGCGGCTGTTGCCTAAGAGCTTCACGAATTAAACGGCGTACACGATTGCGCTGTACTGCATTGCCTAGTCGCCGCGACGTAATAATGCCATAGCGATTGTTGCTCAAGGTGTTAGGGGCGATATTCACCAGCAGCACAGCCGTTTGACGAACTCGCCCGACCCGTTTTACGTGCGCGAAGTTGCGGCGATGACGCAGCCGCAAGGGGCGTTTTAGCACACCGCTGCGCTTTCTCTAGGCTGGCAGCATGCACCAGCCCCAGCTGCCTCACGTTTAAGAGGCGTTCCAGTTCACCCGCTTCACATGGTTCGGGGTGACCGTGAGTTTGTGGCGACCGTGTGCGCGACGTGCCTTCAAAACTTTGCGCCCGCCCTTCGTTGCCATACGCTCACGAAAGCCATGCACACGTTTGCGGCGACGCACTTTAGGTTGCCATGTGCGTTTAGTAGACATGCTGTTCCTCTTCTCTGATGACTTTAACGCATCTGCTGTTAGGTAGGTTTTGCCTCATCACAGCGCGCAAGTATACCCAATTCAGCACACAGAATCAACCCATGCTTGCGAAAAATGAGTGCTATCGGCTATACTTTATCTTTACGAGACTTTCTGACCCATCCTGCCGTTTTGAACGGTTTTTTACGTTAGGCTGCTTGACTTATCGACACATGCCCCAAGCTGGCAACACACACAAGCCAGACCAACCCCACGCCACTGTTCACAGTGGTTTCTTGCTTGTTACCCCACCACCACGCTCTAGGAGGTTACCTCTATGCTAGCCAACCAATGGATGCGCAACTTTAGCATTACCAACGACGACATCGACTGGCTGACCAACTATCTTATCGAGAAAGAAACACCGTTGACGACCCGCGAGATTGCCCGTCTGCTCGTGCAGCAAAAGCTAGAGAAAGAGCAAAGCGAGGCAGAAGCGCGTTACAAAGACCTGCAAGTCTACAATCCCAGCAAGTCTTACGAGATAGGCGACCGCCTGATGTTCTCGCATTTGGAGTACGCTATCGGTGCGGTCACCGACATACGCGCTGGACATGCCCCCAACACGCCCCCTTTTCGCGTGATTAAGGTGGTCTTTGACAACCCAAACCATAATGCCCCACGCGGCTTTAGAGAGTTTGCCGCTGAGTACAGCGCGCCGCACGCTCTCGCCGACATCGCCGACACCATCCCGCAAGAGGACAATGGGCTAGACGTGGAGACCATTCTCAACGCCAACCCCACTGAAATTCTCTCGCACACGCTAGAAGCTCTGCGCAAACACAAGGAGCTGCGGCAGGTCGCCGGCTACTGGTTCGCTAAAGACCTGGTACTAGACATTAACATCGGCACACTGCATCTCGCTGAAGCGGTACTAGAAATGGCAAATGGCGGTCCTTTGACCGCCGAAGAGATTATCGAGCAAATTGGCGGCATTAGCACGTCCCCGCTGACGCTACAGGTGTTTTCACTCAACCTTGCCATGAGCCAAGACAGCCGCTTTGACGAGGTCGGTCCGCTAGGGCGCGTGATGTGGTATCTCAAACGCTTTGAGCATGAAGCGGTATATACTCCACCGCAAGTGCTGCGCTACAAGCCAATTCAATACGACGAAGAGCTGCTCACAGAGGACATGGAGGAGCTAGAAACCGAGCTAGATGACGAGCTGACAGCGATTGACTTCGTGGGCAAGCTCAGCAAAGCGACCACGCACATCATCTATCCACACCGCCGTGCTGGCACGCTGCCGCTCAACGCCAAGACGCGCCAAATTTTTCCGCAAGCGCGCACCCCACGCATCTTTGTGCATCTCATCGACAGCGCGGATGGACAGCGATTTAACGGTTGGGTCGTCCATGAGTTTGACTATGTGTACGGGTTGTGGGATTACTACACCAAGTACCGCCTGCCGATTGGCGCGTATATCACCGTCGCGCGCGGCGAGCACGAGAACGAAATTTTGCTGTCGCATGAGGGACACAACGCTCACAAAGAATCGCTGCCTGTCTTTACGGTCAGCACGACCCAAATCGGCTTTGAGATGAAGAAACGTCCCATTGGCGCAACGTTCGACCCGCTGCTCATCTTGGGTGTAGACGACCTCAACGCCATTGACGAGCTGGCGAAATTTTACAGCAACAAAACGCTTGTCACGATTTTGCGCGCAATCATCGGCGAGCTAGGTCGTCTTTACTATCAAAATGCCGTCCATTTCACCACCATTTACAGCGCAGTTAACGTGCTGCGTCGCTGTCCGCCGGGGCCTATTTTTGCCACGCTGCGCGCTAATGCCGAGTTCGAAGAATACGCCAAACATTACTGGCGGCTGGCTTCACAAAGTTAAGCCACACAGCCAAAGGACGAAACCATATGCAACCCGTCAAACCGACCCCCATTCTCAAACCCACGCTGGATACCAAATTTCACATTGATTACGACTGGTGGCAGCGCAGCGGTGAAGATTTGCGGCTTTACCTGCTCACGCATCTGCCGCCCGAAAAACGCGAGGACTTGCTCAACCAAGCCCCAAGCACGCAGATGATAGACTACGTTCACCCACAAACGGGCGAGGTCTTTCAAGTCGACGAGCTAGGCTTTGCCATCCAAGAGGCTTGCCAAGCGAGTGATTTTGTCAACGCGCAAACGTCTCTTGTGGATAGCGTGTTTCGGGTCTTTTTGAAAAATGGCAATCACCCGCAGACACCGCGTGAGCTTGCCGCTGCCACAGGACGCGATGCTACCACCATCCTCAAAACGCTCGGCGGCACGAAAGTCTACAAAGGCATTCGCCCTTACGCACCTAACAGCACAGAAGAATAAACACAACAGGAGCGCATGATGACGATTATCAACACCAACAACCCGGGCAAGCGGCGCAACCACGAGCTGCGCACCATCGCCGAGATTTTGCGCAAGCTCGGGCAAAAGCAGGAAATCGACGCAGAGGCGAAGGACATGGCAGCGACCATCGTCTACTGCTTGCGCGCTGTCAACGCTACGGTTGAGGAATCGGTGCTGGCGTGGGAAAAGCGCAACTACTTTAAGAAAGCCGACGACTTTCAAGAGAAGTGGCGTTGGACAAGCGGCATCATCCAAAAGCTGGAGAGTATCTTGCGCACGGACAACTGGGCAGAGCTGCCTAACGTGATGATGAAGCTCTTCCCGCACTTCGCCGATGTCGAAATTAACAAGTCAATGCGCACGGCTAGCGACTGGGAGGGCAACTACGACCGTCTTATGGCGGAGCTAGACCACTAATACCTAGCGAAAAAATGCCTCAAGATACGGCTCAAGCGCGGCGTAGTTCGGCTCTGCGCCGCGTTCGCCCGCACGAATGAGCGAACGATCAATCACCTGCTGTTGGTAACGCCCTGCGTTCAGCAGCAGCGTAGGCAGCAGGCTGACCGCGTCGCCAACGGTCAAATCGGTGTCCACCGCTGAAAACAGCACCCTTGCGACGGATGTCCACGTCAGCGGGTTGAGCAGCTTGATGCCAATGGCTTGTGCCAGCTGCTGCTGGCGCGCCGCACGTCCATAGTCGTCGTCGACGTTGCGCAACCGTGCGTAGATAAGGGCTTGCTCGCCGTTGAGACGCTGCTTGCCCGCCTCAAAGCGCACGGTCATCGTGCCATAGTTTGCGGTCGGGAAGGCGTTGTCGACCAGCAGACGTGGCACGTCGACCTCTACGCCGCCCAAAGCATCCACCAAGTCAACGAAGCCTTGAAAATTCAAGCGCAGGCTGCGATGCACGTTTATGCCGAAATTTTGTGCGACCGCAGCGCGCAGCAGCGGCATGCCGCCACCAGCCTTTTGCGACTCACCCAAGACATTAATCGTATTGACGCGCTGCAAGCCGTAGTTCGGCACGCGCAAAAACAAGTCGCGCGGGATAGACAACAAGCCGACACGTGCGCGCTGCGGCTGTATGCCCACTAACACAATGGCATCGGTGCGTGCCATATTGCCCTCGCCCTCGCGCGCGTCAAGCCCAACAACAAGGATGTTCAAAGGCGGCGGCGCAAACAGCACATAAGCCGCTAGCAGCATACCGCACGCCAACAAGCCCAGCAAACTCGCAACAAACGTCCACGCCAAGCAGCCGTTGACACGCCAACGCAGATAACGCCTTATGTTCATTGTCCCCCTACGATGGTGGGCAGCGGTACAAACCCGTCTGAACCGCCGGGGTACTGTGCCGCTGTAGAGTAAAGCTGCCAACCTACGTTGTTTGGCAGCAGCCCAAACAGCATTTGGTTGGGCGCGCTGATAAAAATCGAGCCATCGCTAGCGGTCTGCACCTGCACGCTGTAGGGAACTTCGTCACGGATAGTCGCCCAGCCTAAGCGATCGCGTACCAGTGAGTTGTTGCGCCAAAGCATACCAAAGCCACGACGCGGCTGCCACAAGTTGGGCGCAGGCGCATTGTCAAATTCCGGCGAGGTCTCCGGCATGCCGTCTTGGAAGAAATCCCGAAAGACCTGCCAGCGCGGCACAACAGGGTCGTTGTAAAAGACGTAGATTGCGCTTTGGCTGAGGACCCAAATCATGTAACCATTCTGAAAGGTTTGATACACCCCGTTGGTCGCGTTCGGCGACGACAGCGGACAGCTAGGCGGGCGCGGCTGAATAAAAAACCAGTTGCTGTCGCAAATGCGATTGGCGGACTGTGCCACCACGCCCGTTATCGGCAAAATGTTGCTGGTCGGCAGCAAGAACGCCGTCATGGTCGCCGTCGCGGTGATGGTCGGCGTAACCGTCGCCGTAGGGGTTTGTGTGAAAGTCGGGGTTTGTGTCGGTGTTTTGCTAGGCGGGAGCGTGGGCGTTACCAGCACAAAGGCCGCATCCACCGTCACAACCTGCAGCAGCGACGGGGCTTCGGGCGTACGCGGCACAGGCGTAGGACTAAGCAAGCGCGTGGGCAGCGGCTCGGTGGGCGGCGGCAGTGTCACCTCGCGTACGAGGCGCGGGTTGCGCACGTCCTGCGTTTGCGCGCATGCCACCAGCAACATCGCTACCACGCCCCATAACCAACCTCTCTTCACGCCGCACTCCCTCGTATGCTTTGCTTAGACTGATTGTATGCAGCTTGTGCCAATGTGCAATTGCAGAAATTTAAGACAAACTAAGCTATAATCAAGCATATAAACCAAAAGGAGCGCGCACATGGCAAGAAAAACCGCCAAAGAGGCTAAAGTTGAACGCACGACATGGTTTCTGATGCTTTCCGTGTTCCTGGTTGCCAGCTTTGACCGCAGCGTGAGCTTTCCCACATGGGTCGTGCCACTTTCGCTCGGCGTTATTCTGCTAGGGTCATCGATTTACCAACAGTTTAAACGCCATTGGAAGGTCAGCCCTATGTCATGGATTATCGCCGTGCTGTTCTTGGTCGGGGCGGGCGCATTTGCTTTCTACGGGCATCTTATGCAAATTGACGCGATGCTCGTGTCGCTAGTGTTGACGGTAATCCACCTGATGCTTGGCATCGTCACCAACGAAAGTTAGCACGTTTTGCCCAATGTCCATTGTGCATATTGACAGAAAGCGTTCTCTGAATTAAAAGTAAGGCACTTTTTTAGCAAGGCAGATTGTGCAGACACCATGACAGACTCGGCGAACACCATTACCGTAGAAGATGTACGCAAACTCGCGCTACCACTCGGTACCAAAGTGGTCAGCGGCGACGGGCTGCTGCATCGTGCGGTGACATGGACAACCGTCATTTACTATGATGACCAGCTGCGCAGCAAAAACGTGCAGCCCAACGAGATCATCCTTGTGTCACCGCCCGATAACGGCGCAAAGCCTATCAGCAGCGATACCGACATTGTGCGTTGGGCGGCAGATGTCAAAGCTGCTGCAGTCGTCTTTTGCAACAATGTGTCGCTAGCGGCAGTGTCCGAAGCCAAAGCCTATGGGCTGCCGCTGCTGCAGCTGCCTCCTGCTAGCAAGCCACGCGCCGTTGAAAAGACCATCGTGAGCTTGCTCGTCGACCGCAAAGGTCATCTTGAGCGGCGCGGCACGCAAATCTACCGCCAGCTCACGCAAATTTCCTCGCAAAACGAGGGCATGTCCGAGCTAGTGAACGCGATGGCGCGCCTGACCAACAAGACGGTGATTGTCCAAGATAAGCGTCTGCGCTTGCTGGAACACACCATTCAACCTCAATTTGTGTCGCTGTGGGAAGACATCGAGGCGTTTATCAAGAAGCCCGAAAACTTACCCGTTGAGATGCAAGACCGCCACCGCGTGCAGGACATCGACTCCCCTGTGCAGATGCAATCACTGCCCATCCCTAACGTGGCGCGCCTCATCGCGCCCATCATCACCAACGGCATCGGGCGCGGCTTTCTGACAATTGTTGGGCAAGACAACGACACCGACGACATCGACCTGCTGGTGGCGGAACACGGCGCAGCCGCCTGCGCGCTGGAGATGGCAAAGCAAAAAATGGTCAGCGAGACCGAAAAACGGTTGCGCGGCACGTTCCTCGACCGCCTACTCATCGGCGACGTAAGCCAGCAGGAAGCCATTCGACAAGGCGAACGCTTTGACCATGACATGACCCAGACACACCTTGCGATTGTCCTGTCGTGGCGCGGCAATGACCAACCGTCTAACCGCCGCCTTGAGACGATGATTAACGCGATTATCGACGTACAGCGCGCTAAGGCTTTGGTTTGGCAGCGCGAAAAAGAACGCGAAGTCGTCGTCTTCCACGCTACTGACCGCGACAACCCTGTGGACACCAGCCTGCGCCTTGCGGAGGTTTTCGCTCGCGAGATTAACCGCCAATACCCCAACAATCACGTGGCAATTGGCTTAGGACAGTCGGTACGCGATATCGGGCAGTGGCGCAACAGCTACCGCGATGCCGTGCAAGCGATGGAGCTGGCGGTACGCCTGCAGACCGACACGCCGCTCTACATTGGCGACTTAGGCGTGTACCAGCTCATCCTGTCGCTCTCTGACCGCGACAAGCTGATAGAATTCTGCGAGCGCACGCTTGGTGCGTTGATTGACTATGACATGCGCCAAAATGGTGACTTTGTCAAAACGCTCGAGGCATTCTTTCAGTGTCACGGCAACCTTAGCCTAACCGCTGAAACGCTGATTGTGCATCGCAACACGCTGCTGTATCGGATGAACCGCATTAACGAGATTGCTAACATCGACCTCAATCGACCGGAAACACGTCTTGCGCTGCACCTTGCCCTGACTATTCGCCGCCTGCTAATGCTCAACTAAGCGTAAAGTTGTGAGTAAAGTCTAAAATCATGTCGCACATTTTGTGCGGCTTACACAATAGCATTTTTGAACGGGAAAACGACACTTAATTTGGGCATGTTCGCCAAAAAGTGTCGTTTTTTCTATCCATAGCGCGCCATTTTGTGCTTGTGTAAACTTAGGTCAGCCAAATAAAGTCTCTTTATTCACGCAATAAAACCCCTTTAAAGCCGCACATAATGCACAATTCGTCGATAAAATCTTGTGCAAATTGCAAGAATTTAGCCAAAAACGACGCAAGACGGAGGAAGTTACCTATGATAACGCACAACCGTAAGCATCAGCCTCCCGCTTATGCGCAAGACCTTGACCTACACCGCGTAGATTACGATGAACGCGATGCTTGCGCACTGATTTGCTCGGTGCGCAAAGGCGGGCAAGCCACGCATGGCAACGTCAAACGCACGATTGAAGCACTCGCTCGCATGGGGCATCGCACCGGTTACATCAACGGCGAAGGCGACGGCGTGGGTGTGCTTACTGACATCCCGCGCGCGCTGTGGTCGAAGTGGCTGACCGAAGCAGGCATGATTGGCTCTGCCGCCACCGACCGCAACTTCTGGGTGGCGCACTTGATGATACCCGCCAGCGACCGCCAGCGCGCCAAGCACATCGTTGAGCAAGTTTGCCGTGTCATCAGCGAGCAAGGGTTGCACATCCTGCTTGACCGTGCCGGACAAGTCAATCGTCAGGTGCTTGGTCCCAACGCCGAGAAAAACGAGCCTGTTTTCTGGCAAATCGCCGGCATCAACGGGCAAGTGCCAAGTGAACGCCTTGAAGCCACGCTGTTCGAGCTGCAGGTGCTGCTAGAAAAAGACCTCGACGTACATTTCCCCTCGTTCTCGTCACACAGCGTGGTGTACAAAGTACAAGGCACGGTGGAAATTTTGCGCCGCTACTATCCCGAGCTACGCGACCCAGACTATGCGTCGTCGGTGACAATGGGACACGCCCGCTACAGCACCAACACCAACCCCATTTTTCAGCGCGCCCAGCCATTCAACGTGCTGGGACACAACGGCGAATTCAACACCATTTCACGCTTCCGCATGGAAGCTAACATGCTAGACATCCCGCTGCCGCAAGACGGCTCGGACAGCCAAGACGTTGACCGCCTCATTCACGCGCTATGCGCCCGACACGGGCTTGACCTCATCGAGGCGATGGAATACGTTTTCCCGCCCTATGAGCATGACCTCATGCAAAATCATCCCGAAATGCGCCAAATGTACGAAATCATGCGCCAGTCGTTCGGGCATTACGCGCAGGGTCCCGCCGCTGTCACAGCGCGCATGGGCAACTTGCTGGTGTTTAGCGTGGACGCGCTGGGCTTGCGCCCCTTGTGGTTTGGCGAAACAGAGAAAGAGTGGTTTGCCTCGTCCGAACGCGGCGTGTACCACCTTGACACGATGGTCACGAGTGCTAAGCCGCTTGCGCCGGGCGAAAAAGTCGCGCTGCGCATCACCCCGGGCTATAAAATCGAGGTGCTTGACCAAACCGCCATCCAAAAGCACGTGTATGCCCGCTATCAAGCGCGTAACCCCGCGCAAAGTGAGATGTCCCCCGTTTGGGCGATGACCACCCCCGCCCCTAAAAACGGCGGACTGTTCCCTGTTAACTTCAGCAGCGGCAAGAAAGGCGAAACGCAAACACAAGCCGCCCCCGTCGCTGCTGCCGTGCTAGACCTGCCGCCCACTACCAGCACGGGTCAGCCCGCCGCCAAGCTAGCGTGGCAAAGTGCCGAAATTAAGCTCAACAACGCTGCGATGGCGGCTTTTGGCTGGGAACGTTACCACGTGAGCCTCGTCGAAACGATGGCAGAGAGCGGCAAAGAGCAAATCGGCTCGCTGGGCTGGGACGGCGCGCTGGGCGCGCTGAGCCACACGCGCGTTAACCTCGCCGACTACTTCAAAGAGACGGTGGCGGTCGTCACCAACCCCGCTATCGACCGCGAGCGCGAGCAATCGCAGTTTTCCACGCGCATGGTCGTCGGCGCACGCCCTGCCATTGGCGCAACACACGCCGAAGGCGACATTCTCGTCCAGCTAGAAACCCCTTTCCTGTTGGGCGGACACACGGCTTTTGGCTCACCGGAGGTGCAACAAAAGCTCGCAGACAAGTTCGGCACGCTCACCATCGAAAAGCTATGCGAAGTCTTCGGCGACAAACTGCTCATCCTGTCCATGAGTGCCGCCATTGATGAAACCATCGAAGGCGCGGTGGAACGCTTGCAAGAGACCGCCGTGCGCGCGGTACAAAACGGCACGCAGTGCCTGCTACTAGACGACACCGACTTGCTCGACGGCAGACGGCACTGGATTGACCCGCTGCTGGTCACCGCCGCCATCGATAAAGCACTGCGCAACGCCGACGACGTGCCTAACCTGCGGCGCAAGACAGGCATCGTCGTGCGCTCGGGGTCGCTGCGTGACCTGCACGACATCGCGCTCATCGTCAGTCTCGGCGCAAACGCGGTCAACCCCTACGCCATTTACGCCACCGCTATCGGCATCGCGCCCAAAGGCACGAGCAGCACACCCGACGACGGCTACATCTTCAATGCCCTTAGCAACACCCTCAAAGCACTCAAGAGCGGGTTGGAGAAAGTGACCTCTACCGTCGGCTGTCATGAACTGCGCGGCTACGGTCACAGCTTTAGCTCGATTGGCTTGTCCAAAGGTGTGGCACAGGTCTTTGGCACGCCCAACTATTTCGGCAGCGAAGGGCGCGGGTTGACGTGGTCTGACCTCAAGACATGGGGTGAAGAGCGCGCTGCCGACTTCAAGGGTGAAACCAAAGCACGCATCGCCAACCCCGACCGTTTCTACCCCAAGATTTGGAAAAAAATCGAAGACGTTGCCACAGGCGAAATTGGGTTGGCGGAATATACCAAAGAGCTAGAAGAGCTAGAGCGGCGCATTCCCGTCACCATCAACCATCTGCTCAGCTTCAAAGATGTCAAGTCAAGCGTCACGCCGGACCAAGTGGACTTAAGCATCGGCGAACACGCCATGCCGATTATCATCAGCGCGATGTCGTTCGGCTCACAAGGTGAACTTTCCTACAAAGCATACGGCGAAGCAGCCTACAAGCTCAACACGATTTGCGTGAACGGCGAAGGCGGCGAGATGGCGGATATGATGGGTAAGTACCCGCGCAATCGCGGGCAGCAGGTGGCTTCGGCGCGCTTTGGCGTGAACATCGGCTTCTTGAACTCTTGCTACCTCATTGAGATTAAGATTGGTCAGGGCGCAAAGCCGGGCGAAGGTGGCCATCTGCCGGGCTTCAAAGTGACCGAACAAGTGGCAGCATCGCGCGGCACCACACCCGGTGTTGACCTCATCTCGCCTAGCAACAATCACGACCTCTACAGCATCGAAGACCTCGCCCAGCTGATTGACGAGCTAAAGACCGCCAACCCGCTGGCAAAGATTTCGGTTAAGCTGCCGGTGGTGCCGGGCATCGGCATCATCTCCGTCGGCGTTGCCAAAGCCGGCGCGGACATCATCACCATCACGGGCTACACCGGCGGCACCGGCGCGGCGCGCGCGCACGCCCTGCGGCACGTGGGGCTGCCGGCCGAGATTGGCGTGTGGCTGGCGCATCGCTCGCTTATGGAGAGCGGCTTGCGCGACGACGTGGAAATCTGGGTGGACGGCGGCTTAAAGAGCGGACGCGATGTCGTCAAGATGATTTGCTTAGGCGCGAACCGCGCGGGCTTCGGCACGATGGCGATGGTTGCGGTCGGCTGTACGATTTGTCGCGGCTGTCAGGAAGGCACGTGTCACGTCGGCATTACCACGCACGTTAAAACCCGCGAGGAGGCCGAACTCAAAGGGTTTAAGTCTTTCCGCCCCTTTGAAGAGCGCGGCTCGGCGGATGCCATCGTCAACGTGTTCAACATGCTTGCCGAAGACATTCGCATTTGGACAGCACACTTGGGCGCAACCAACCCGCAGCAGCTCGTCGGGCGCGCCGACCTGCTCGAACAGTTCACCATGCACGACCGTATCGACCTGTCGAACCTGCTTAAGCCCGCGCCGCGCTTGCCCAAAAAGGCTGCTCAGCCCGGCGGACGCAGACTCTCACGCCCGCGCAACACTGTCAGCCGCCAAATCACCGCGCTCGTGCAAGAATACGTTGCGCATGGCGAGTATGAGCTAACCTACGACGACGAAGCGGTGATGGCGATGGACAGAGCGTTAGGGACGCACCTTTGCGGCGCGATTAAGCGTGGCGAAATCCCGCATATGGAGCGCGTGGAAGCGTTTAACCTGTCGTTCAGCAACTCGGCGGTGCCGGGCAACGGGCTGGCGGCATTCCTTGACGAGCCTGTCAACGTGTTCGTCGAGGGCGGCGCGCAAGACGGCGTTGCCAAAGGCGCAAAGGGTGGCAAGGTCATCATCCTCAAAGGTTTGAACCACAACGGCGCACGCCTTGACGGCTCGGTCGGCAAGAGCTTCGCCTACGGCGCGCAGGGCGGCTTATTCATCGTGCAAGGCAACGCCGACACCCGCGCCTGCATCCGCATGAGCGGCGCAGACGTTATCTTTGGCGGGGAAGTGACGCAGCCGCTACAGGACGAGCTGGGCAACCTTGCCACCCGCGCCAACCTCAAAGGTTATGCGTTCGAATACATGACCAGTGGGCGCGCGCTCGTGCTAGGCGACCCAGGTCCTTGGATGTGCGCGGGCATGACAGGCGGCGTGGTCTATCAACGCATCCAGCCCGAGATGAACCTGACCGTTGAAGCCATTCGCCGCCGCATCGCACCGGGCTCAGTCGTCGACATCTTCCCCATCGACGAAGGCGCGGCGGAGGACATTCGTCACCTGCTTAACCTCTACATCCAAACGCTCGAACTCAACAATCAGGCTGAAGCAGTACGCCACCTTTACGCCTTGCTCAAGCGTCCACAAAATCACTTCGTCAAAATCGCGCCGCCCATGCGCGTCAACTAAAGCAAACGGAGACAGCAGCGTGCAAAGGCGCGCTGCTGTCATTTTTCGCTTAGCACCGTCGCCAGCACGCGGTCAATCTTAAGCGCAAGGTGCAAGACAAGGCGGTTATCCGCATCGTCTAAGTTCATGTTGGTTAGCTCGGCAATGCGCTCAAGGCGATACACCAGCGTGTTGCGATGCACGTCCAAATCAAGCGAGGCTTTAGCAAGGTTGCCGTTCGCGTCAAAGAACCCCTCTAACGTGCGAATGAGTTCGCTTTGCTTGCGTGCGTCGTGTTCCACAAGTGCCGCAATCGTCTCTTGGTGAAAGCGGCGCAGCTGCGGTAGACTGGTGTCCTTTAACGCCAGCAGCAGCTGGAACAGCTTGAGATCGCCGTAAAACGTGGTCTTGTCCTTTTCGCCCAATTCTTGCGCAATGTTCAAAGCGTCTTTCGCCTCGCGGTAACCTTCACGCAAGCCCGCAATGCCCGCGCAAGGACGGCTTATGCCCGCGCCAACCAACCCACTAGGCGTGCGCGTCGCCAGCTGCACGCGCAGCTCGTCGATCTGCCCACGCAGGCGCGGCAAATGTGCCGCGTTCTCCAACGGATACAAAGCGACAATCACATCGACATACTGACCAACTGCCCCGTTGACTTGGCGGCGCGCCATGTCGTCGCGTACAAGCGACATAAGCGACTCCAGCGGCAACACGTGACCACTTTCTGTCATTGCCTTAAACACCGCTACGACAAAGGACGTGTGGACATCAAAACCGCTTTGCTGCGCGCGTGCCAAAAGGGCATCCTCGTCTGAAGGCGTGCCACTCAACCACATCTGCACCCAGTCGCCGCGCGTCTGCTCCACAGCGGTGGCAATGGCGCGCGTTTTCGCCAGCTCAATCGCGCACACGTCCGCGCCATACGTCAGCACAAGACGGTCGAATTCGTCTAAGGGTTCGCCCTTGCCCACCAACGACAAATAGCCAGCAATGCGCTTCTCCACTTTTAGTACAGTCGTATAGCCGATAGGGCTAGGCACAATCACGCCGGCGGCGGTTGGTGACTCTTTCTCCAGCCATTTTTGGAACGCACCATAGGGTAGGCTTTGCATCAGCGCACGCCCGCTCATGCTGCGTTTGCTCGCGCTGGGATATACCTGCTCCATCAGCACACCAGCGTCATCATGCACAACAACTGGTTGGTCGGTAGCGCGGGCGATGACCTGTATCAAGCTGTTAAGGTTGCGATTTTCGGCGGCAAGACGCGCCAGCTGCCGCTGAATGTCGATAGCACGCTCGGTCAGCTGCGCCGATTGGTTGAGAATGAGCTTGTTCACAGCGCGCTCAGTGCTGGCTAAGTTTGCGCCTTGCGGCAGCGAGAGCAAGCACAGCTCGCGTTCGTTGGCAATAGGCACGACCCCGCGCGCAATCTCCCCTGCCACAGCCACCGCCTTCACGCCTACTTCGGCAAGGCTCTGCACCACCTCCACCAGCGTGATACGATTGTCATAGCTGCGCAAGATGTCCATCGACACCAACGCCAGTTCGCCACCGTACACTTCGGGGAAGGCAGGCGGTTGCGCGCGCACCATAACCGCCCAACTAATCGGCGTGTCGGGGTTACCTGTGACCAGCGTTGTGCCTAAAGGCAGCGCAAAGCGTAGAATAGCCTTAATTGGCGCGGTGTTCTTGTCCATCATCACCTGTTTCATCCTTTTGCATGGCGCATAAAGAACTTTGGTTGGTGATTTATACTTAACGAGACATTGTGCGATAGATGCACTTTTGTGAATTTTATATCACTATACAGCAAAACAAACAGGGCGAACCGTGTCGCCCTGCCTGAAAGTACGCCAGTTTTTTGTCAACTTTAGCTAAGCCGCTTCACACCAATCACCAAACGCTCGTCGTCAAGGTCACCTTTGAGGCTCTCGGTAAAATCTTCCACAACAAAGCCGTCGTCAGGTTGGGCATGCTGCAACACATCCGCCAGCGTCTCGCCGCTGATATAGTCCGCAAACTGCGTTACCGCCGCCACAATGCGTTCACTGGCTTGATAGTGCAACGCAATACGGTCGCTGATGGCAAAGCCCGCGTCCTTGCGCAGCGTCTGCACGCGGCGCACCACCTCACGGGCGATGCGCTCGCTGACCAATTCGGGCGTAAGTGTCACATCGAGTGCCGCCACGTAACCACGCTCGGCAAAGACGATAAAGCCCTCGTTGGCTTCTTGGCGCACTTCGACCTCATCAGCAGCAAGCGTGAACTGCTTGTCATTGACGCTAACGGTAATCGCTTGCCCTTCTAACAGCGCGCGTCCCCAAGCAGCAGCTTGCGCAGGCTCGGCATCAGCAAGAGCTTGCTTGACCGCCTGCATGTCGCCCTTGAGCTTGCTGCCCAGCTTAGCGAACACAGGCGTAAGTTTGTACTTGGTAATGCCGTCTTCATCCGTCAGGAAGTGAATCGCTTTTACGTTAAGTTCGTCCATGATAAGGTCAGCGTATTGGGTGACAATCGCTTTGTCGCGCGCGCCCGTCACGCCAAATGACACGCTCGCCAGCGGCTGGCGCACGCCTAGCTCCACGCTGTTGCGCGCCGCCAGCCCCAAGCTGACCAGCTGCTGCACCAACGCCATCTCTTCTAGCAGCTTGTCATCAATGAGGCTTTCGTCAGCCTGTACCCACTCCGACAAATGCACGCTGATGGGAGCTTTCGGCTGGTGTGTCACCACCAAATTGCGATAAAGTGCCTCGCTCAAGAAGGGCATGGCAGGCGCGATGAGCTTAGCAACCGTCACCAAGCACTCGTAGAGCGTGGCGTATGCGCTGAGTTTCTCCATGTCGCTCTCGCTCTTCCAGAAACGGCGGCGGCTGCGGCGCACATACCAATTGCTCAGAAGGTCGACAAACGCCTCGATAGGACGAGTCGCGCCAACCGCATCGTAGGTTTCCAGCGCATGCGTGACCTGCTGGATGAGCTTGTGCAATGCCGCCAGCACCCAACGGTCAAGCCAATCGCGCTCGGCAACAGGCGGCTGCGGCTTGTCGGGTGTCCAGCCGTCAAGGTTGGCGTAGGTCACGAAAAAGCTGTAGGTATTCCACAGCGTGTTGTAAAACTTTGTGACCACCTGCCCCACCAAGTCCGCCGAGAAGCGACGCGATTCGCCGGGCGGCGCAGCGGTGTAAAGATACCAGCGGAAAGCATCCGCGCCGTAGGCGTTAAGAACCTTCCAAGGGTCGACGATGTTGCCCTTGCTCTTGGACATCTTCTCGCCTTTTTCGTCCAAGATATGCCCCAAACAAATGACGTTTTTGTAGGCAACCTCCTCAAACAACATCGACGCGATAGCATGCAAGCTGTAAAACCAACCGCGCGTTTGGTCGACCGCCTCGCAGATGTAATCGGCGGGGAACTGCTGCTTAAACACCTCTTGGTTGCGGTGCGGATAGCCCCACTGTGCCATTGGCATCGCGCCGCTGTCAAACCACACGTCAATGACTTCTGGCACGCGGCGCATCGTGCCACCCGTGCCGTTGGGATTGGGGAACGTAATCTCGTCTACATAGGGACGATGCAGGTCTAGGTCGCTGAGGTCGCGCCCGCACAAGCGGCTAAGCTCCGCCACGCTGCCCACGCAAATCGCCTCGCCAGTTTGGTCGTCAACCCAAACCGGCAACGGCGTTCCCCAATAGCGTTCGCGCCCCAAAGCCCACTCTTTCAAGTCCTCCAACCAGTTGCCAAAACGCCCGTCTCGGATATGGCTCGGCACCCAGTTGATTGTCTTGTTCTTGGCAATCATGATGTCGCGGTACTTGGTCGTGTTGATATACCACGTGTCGCGCACCATGTACATCAGCGGCTTGCCGTCGCGCCAATTATGCGGGTAGGTGTGCTTGTGTTTTTGCGAACGATACATCAGCCCGCGATCTTTCAAGTCTTTGATGATTTCAGGGTCTGCGTCCTTGAACCACATGCCCTTAAACTTGTCAACCGCGTCGATAAACCGCCCGTCGGAGGTCATCGTCACAAACACCGGCAGGTCATAGCGTTTGCCCGTCTCGAAGTCGTCTTGCCCAAAAGCAGGCGCGATGTGAACGATGCCCGTGCCGTCATTCGTGCTGACAAAGTCGCCTAGCACGACGTAGTTGTGGTCTTTTTCAGTGGGCAAGAACGTGTACAACGGCAAGTAACGCTCTTTGTGCAAGTCTTTGCCCTTAAAGCGTTTGACAATCGTATAAGACGCGGGATCATGCAGCACACTGCTCATCAAGGCTTCGGCAAGGATAAGCTGTTCTGTGCCTTCGCTGTTGGGGATAGGTCCCTCAACTTGCACGTAATCGACATCCGCGCCCACCGCCAACGCGGCGTTAGCGGGCAACGTCCAAGGAGTAGTTGTCCATGCAAGGAAGTAAACGCCCGGCTTGTCACGCAGCGGAAAGCGTACATATACGCTGGGGTCGGTAATTTCCTTGTAGCCGAGCGACACCTCGTGCGAGCTGAGCGGCGTACCGCTGCTAGGGCTGTAGGCAACTACTTTGTAACCTTTGTAGAGCAGCCCCTTGTTCCAAAGCTGCTGAAGCACCCACCACACGCTTTCGATATACTCGTTGGTGAACGTCACGTAGGCGTTGTCCAAATCGACCCAAAAGCCAATGCGGTCGGTCAATTTTTCCCAGTCGGCAATGTTGCGAAACACGCTGTCGCGGCACTTCTTGTTGAACTCAGCAATGCCGTACTCTTCGATTTGCCGCTTGTCGGTGAAGCCCAGCTCCTTCTCAACCGCGAGTTCAACCGGCAAGCCATGCGTGTCCCAGCCGCCGCGCCGCTCGACATAATAGCCGCGCATGACGCGATAGCGCGGGAACATATCCTTAAATGCCCGTGCCAGCACGTGATGACTGCCGGGCAGCCCGTTTGCAGTCGGCGGACCCTCGAAAAACACAAAGCGCGGGGCATCTTCGCGCCCTTCGGTCGTGCGCTGCAACACACGGTTCAAACGCCAAAATTCAAGCTGCTCTTGTTCTAATTTCTGAATGTCGACCCTTGAGTCTACGGGATGAAACATGCTGTTACTCCAAGTGAGCTTATGTCGGTCTTTCAACACATCACAACACGGTAAAAACGCGGTAAAGTGCCTTTATCACGCGCTGGATGGGACGTGTTACGATGAATAACACGGCAGCACCTCCTCGTTGTCTTGGTGACGAATGTGAGCAACACTGTAACCTTTAACATGCTAAGCATGTGGAGGTTTATTATGGCAAAGTTTTGCAGTTTAGGATAGGTGAGGTTAGCGCGCTGCAGGTGTCAGCTGTGCTTGCCACAGGCTCTCATCGGGAAAGGTGTTGCCCGCCCAATTAACCTCACGCGCGAGCAGAAGCCGCGTGCGTTGGTGGGTTTCGGCAGTCAGCTGTGCCTGCCAAAGCGCGGCAAAAGCGGTCATCGGCAGCCGCCCCACGCACTGCGCCGCAGGCGTATCGTAGGGAAGATCACACGCGGCTTCGCACGTTCCCCCATGCGCCGTATAGAACGCGACGACCTCGCAAATCGGCATTGCCAGCGCATACTCCCACGTGTCCGCGCCGTAGCCACGTGTGGTCGTTGTCTTTAGGTGCGCGCCCTCTGGCACAGGCGGCATGGGCGGCAGCAGCAGCCCCAGCAGAGGCGGCAGCAGTGCCAACGTCGCCACCCCCGCGAAGAGCAGCAGCGCGCCGCCTAGCAGCAAGCAAGGCAAGCCTGACAGTGTGCCGCTCACACCCTCACTAGGGCTGCCAACGTTGGTCATAGACGATGACCACGTAGCCGGCAGAGTCGCGCAACGGGTCATCGCTAGCGATGCCCGGCTGGATAATCACTTCTGTCGATTGAATGGCGTTAAAGCCACCTCTGTCAAACACGCACCGCCATTGGAACGGCACCTCACGGGAAGGGTCAAAGTTCGCACGATAAATAAGCCCGTCGTTGGGCGTGCGCTGGCTATCGGGAATGTTGGTGTATGCGCCCACCGACGGGTTGCGCTGGCAGCGTTCGCCGCTACCGCTAGGCGCGTAGAAACGTTCCATCAGCTGATTGTAGTGCTTGGCGACGCTGTCGACATCGTTGCCTGCTACACGGTAAAACACGCGCTGGCGGTCGGGACGTATCTTGTCAATCGTCCCCCACTGCTGAGCATTGGGCGGCAAATCGACGAAAAAAGGCTCACGGCGCGACTGTTGGTCAAGCTGGAAGGTCAGAAAGCCAAAGCCAACCAGCAGCGCACCAATCACGCCAATGAGGATGCTCAAGCGAATGTAAGATAAATTGCCTTGACGATTCGTAAGAAAACCCATGTTAACCCTCCTGTGTGAGCTTAATGAGTGCGCGCACCTCATGCGCAACAGCCTGCCCATAAGGCGTGTGGGCAAACCGCTTGGCTTCTTCTTGCCAAAACGGCAGACCTTGTTGTACAAGGTCATGCGCTGGCATTGGCTGCTCGCCTAGCTGCGCCAGCCACCAATGCGCCAAAAGACGACGATGTGCCTCTTGCGCCGCGAGCGCACCTGCTAAGTAAGGGCGTGCTGCCGCGCTGTCACCTAAGCGCACATAGCTATGCCCTATCTCAAATTGTATGCCAGAAGGTGCGCCAAGTGATAAGGATTTCTTAATACTTGTCAAAGATTCTTGATACTGCCCCAGCGCGAGCTGTGTGCGCCCTAGTCCATACCAGGCAAAATGCGAGCTTGGGTGCGCCACCACTGCCTGCCTAAGCAGCATCTCGCTTTGGGCGAGGTCACCAAGCTGGCGGCACACGTTGCCCAACAGCACCACGCCGTCGTTGTGCTTATGGGCTATTTGAGCGAGGTCACCCTTGTCGATTGCCAACCACGTTGCCAGCACGTCGTAAGCACGCGCAAAATCACCCGCCAAAAAAGCGCGCTGAGCTTGTGTGTAGGGCGTAACCATGTGGCGATTGCCCCACAGCACGATGCCCTGCAGCACAATCAGCAGCCCGACAAAGCCCACCAGCACCAGAGGGCGCATGCTTTCCGCCGCGCCTAAAAGCAAGCCACCCACGACCAACAGCAGCGCGCACGCCAGCACAAATGCTACTTTTGAAGGCATGTCCCACGCGCGCCAGCTGTCGAGAAACCGCCACAACAAGCCCATGCCGCCCCCTAAACCTCGTGCTGCTCGAGAGCTTGTTCGATACGCATAATCTCATAGCGCAAGAACTGCCCATATGCCGTGCCAGATAGCGCGGCTTGTACAGGTCGCCAGCTCTCTAGCCCCGCCTGATGGCGCAAAAGCTGTGCATGCGCGTGCGCGGTTTGCTCGCTGCTGCCTTGCTGTTGATAGTGTTCGGCGAGGTGATAGAACACGCGCACAGCATACATCGACGGCAAGGGCGCAGCCGCCGCACGTTCGAATGCCTCAATCGCGGCGGCTTGTTCGCCTGCCATGACATGCAAGAAGCCAAGCTCCGCCCAAATCAAAGGCTGGTCGGGCGCAAGCGCAACAGCACGTTCAAGCGCGTCCGCCGCCTCAGCGTAGCTAGCTTGCAAGCGATAGCCGTTCGCAAGCGTCACATATGCGCTGGCATCAGTTGGGAAGAGCTGCACGGCGCGGTCGGCGGTTGCCTGCGCCTTAGCGAGCTGCCCGGCGAAAGCATACGCACTGCTGAGCAGCATCAGCACGTCGGGCGTTTCGCGCCCTTCACGCACCGCCCGCTCCAAGACTTGAATGGCTTGGTTAAACTGCATTTGTTCGAAGAAATGATAGGCATCGCCGTAACCCGGTGCCTGCAAGCGGGTTTGGCGCGCTAACAAAATTCCCACCAAGATAAAGCCCAACGTCATCGTAAGCGCGGTCACACCCAAACCTAGCAGCGCGATTTGGATGGCGGGCGACAGGTCAGGCGTAATGGGGCGCGTGCGCGTGCTGAAAAACTCTAGCACGACCCCCACCACAAACGCCAAGAAACCTAAAACCGCCAGCCCGCTCAGCGCGTAAACCGTCCCCCATGCCAACACGCGACGGCGGCTCATGACGCGCGCCCTTGTGCCAGTGCTTCTAAGGTCAGCGTGCCGTCTAGCAGGGCACGCACAGCTGCCACGTCCTGCGCCAGCACTTCCCGAAGCGTTGTCGCGCCCGCGTCCGCCATCAGCAGCTCCCACTCGCGCAGCGCACGCTTGTCCTGCTTCAACGCCTCGAGTGCTTGCGCGGCGTGGTCAAGCTGCCCCGTCTTGCAGTAGGCGCGCACCAAGTACAAGTTCACCAGCTGGCGATGGCGCGCGTCGGGCAAGCGCGTTTTGAGCTTGACCGTCAGGGCATCAATCACGGCAGGACTGTCGTTCAAACGGTCGTAAATCATGCCCAAGTTATACGCTGTCACCCAATCGTCAGGGGCAAGCTCGTAGGCACGTAGCGCGTTGGCGCGTGCCTCATCAAGATGCTTGGCTTGCAGCGCAACTTCCGCCAGACCGTTATACGCCACCGCACGGGCGACTGGTGTTTGCGCTAGCTCCGCCATCTTCTCGTAGTCTTTGCGCGCGCGCGGGAACTTACCCCACAAGCGCAACAGCTCCGCCCTAAAGCGATAGTGGTTAGGGTCGTTCGGCTCTTGCTTAATCAGCCCGTCCATCGTCTTGACAGCAGTTTCATAGTCCCCTTTGCGCATTGCCTTCACAGCAGCACGATATTCCATTGGAGCTTGGTGGCGCGTGAAGACCAAGAAACCCACCACAACCCAGCCCACTGCGCCGCCAACAAAGAAGGCGATAAACTGCGGCAAGAACAGCAGCCCAAGCAGCACCAACCCCACCGCTGGCAGCAGTGTCAGCACCCACTGTGCGCGCTGTTCGCCCGCCAGCCGCCCGCCAACCAGCCAAATCACGCCCATGAAAAATACCAGCAGCATGAACGTTTGCGCGGCAATTGACCACTCAGCATCTATCAACGAGAAGATAGTGCTTAGGATACCCGTAACGACGAGCAAAATCGCCAGCAGGCGCAGCCGCTCTACCCCAAAAAATCCTTCAATGCGTTTGAACATAGTCACCTGTGTGCATAATTCGTTAGCCTAACCTCTTCGTCAAGGCGCGTGTGGCGCAGGCAAAGCGGTACGCCATGTGCGTCCACCCAAATGACGCGGTCAGTCTTCGTGGTGTAGCGCGTCGCGGCAACAGGCTGCCCTTGCAGCGTCCACGTGTCCACTTCGGCGGCGACCACCTGCGGCAGCGCGCCGCGCACCACCTGCCCGACCGCGCCCTCATGCTTCCAAAGCGGCACAAAGACCGCCAGCTGCGGGTCATAAGGACGCGCCAGCGTTTCGCCCCACAGCAGGTAAACATCGAGCAAGCGCACGACGTAATCGTCAGGCAGCGCAACCTCAAGGTGTTCGTGTGCCGCCGCGTTCACCTTGCGCATCACCTGCACGTAGCCGTCGAGAAACACGTACTCAAGGCGCAGCTGACGATAGGGTGCAGCGGCATGCGTTTGCCACACCTGCACGTTGAGGCGTTCGACGCGACCGCCTGCGTCTATCAACACGTCGGCAAGGCGGCTCATGCCGGTAACAGCGCGCTCGTCGTGGTCAACGCGCAGGAAACGCGCCTCATCACCCAACGCATGCCACGTCCAAGCCTGTGTCACCGCTTGTTCGCTATGCTGATAAACGCCACGCGCCACAAACGTTTCGCCCGCGCCGACAGCGTGAAGCACGCGCATTATCGCTACGCCTCCAGCTCCAAGTAAACGCGCTTGTTGATGCCGCCCTTGCTCTTGTAATCGGCAATGCGCAGCTTGCCCACCTCGCGCGTGTTCGCCACGTGCGTGCCGCCGTCCGCTTGCAAGTCTAAGCCGACAATCTCAACCGTGCGAATTTCACTGATATGAGGCGGCACAAGGTTGACTTTCGTGCGGATAAGGTCGGGGATTTGGAAGGCTTCTTCGCGCGGCAAAATCTGTACACGCACGTCACGCGCCGCCGCCACCTCAGCGTTAATCTTCTCCTCAATCTCGCTGACAAGCTCTTTTTGCATGCGCTCAAACTCAAAGTCCATACGTCCTTTGAGCGGACTCATGTCGCCACCCGTGACCTGCGCACCGTAGTTGCGCCAAATGACCGCCGAGAGAATGTGCATAGCGGTGTGCGTGCGCATGAGTTGATAGCGCAGCGTCCAATCCAGCGCGCCCGTCACTTTCGCGCCAACAGGCGGCAGCGCGCCTTCCACGATGTGCAAATTGCCCTTCGCGACTTTCACTACAGGGTAGACCACGCCGTCCTGCGTAAGCGTGCCGACATCGTGCGGCTGCCCGCCCCCGCCCGGATAGAACGCCGTGCGGTCTAAGTACACGCCGTTTTGTGCTTCGTCCACGCCAGTGACTATTGCTTCGAACGTTTTTACATAGGCATCGGTTTGATAAATAAGTTCTGTCACCTTTGGCAACCCTTTCTTAAAGTAACGTCTTTCTCATGCGCTGCATCAGCGAACGCCCGCCCACTTGCTGCCAAAATGCCAGACCGTCGTGATTAGCAGTAGCCGTATACCACTCGTAGTAGCGCACGCCGCGCAGGCGAAACCATCCCTCAACCGCTTCGACCAGCGCACGCCCTATGCCGCGTCCGCGCATCTCGTCTAACACGAAGATGTCACCCACCATGCCCGCTAACTCCGACACAAACACGTCCGGCATTAGGTCGTAAATCATGGCAGTGATATAGCCAACAATGCGCCCATCCAGCTCGGCAACCAGCGTGTGCGCGTACGTATCATGCACGCTGTCCACCATGCGCCGAGCGTAGCGCACCGCGCCGTCGGGCAGCGGCTCTGGCATGGCGGGGTCAAGCTGCTGATGATAGCGTACTAGCTGTTCCCAAAGTGCGGCGACGGTGTCCGCCTCGTCTTCGCGCATAGGTCGTATTATCACAAACGCATCCCCAATTCGTAACGGTTGATTTGTGCGCCAGCGGCAAGCCAAAAGGCCTGCTCGACTGCTAACCCCGCCCAAACGCGCACTTGCAACGTGCGCACGCCGCGCGCTCGCAGTTCATCGCACAACGCTGCCAAAAGCTGGCGTGCCAGCGCGTCGCTCTGGCTAGGCGCGTGCAAATCTAAAAGCAAATGTTCCACGATGCCGCCATGTGCGGGGTCTAAGCCCGCGTCTAATGGCTGCAAGCGTGCGACAATCCCACCACACACTTGCCCTAGCCGCAACGCGCTAAACGCCACACAAGCCTGCGTCGCCAGCGCGTCCGCATAGTGCGCCTGCCACGTTTGACGTGCTGCTGGCTGCAAGCGCACCGCCCGCCCCGTCGCTTGTAGCAGTGCCATCTTGTCATACCAAAGTTCCGCTAGCGCGGGCAGCTCTTGCAGCTGTGTGGGATGTATCACAAGTGCGTTAGACATAAGCCTCAAATCAGCATACAATCAGCGTTATGACAGCACAGCCTTCACCTATCATACCAGAAGATTTGCCCGATTGGATGTTCCGCATGCGGCGTGGCATTGATTGGGGCATCTGCGTCGTGCTGCTGCTCAGCGTGCTGGTCGGCTCGGCTTTCCTACGCTATGAAGGTATCCCGCGCCACAGCGAGACACTGCTCTACCAGACGCACACGCTGCTCAGCGCGTTTAGGGAAGGCACGCTCTATCCGCGATGGTCGCCGCATGTGCTGCTAGGTTACGGCGCGCCCATCCCACAGTTCACGCCGCCCGCACCTGCCTACAGTCTCGCGCTGCTTGACCTGCTGTTCGTTGGCGACCTTGCGCAAAGCCTGCGCATTGGCTTTGTGCTGGTATTTCTTGCGCTTGGCGCAGCCACCTACAGCTTTGTGCTGCGACACAGCAACGCGCACGCTGCGCTGGTCGCTGCCGTGATGACCCTTACCGCGCCTTATATCAGCCTGACGCTGCCGTTTATACGCGCCGATTACAGCCAGCTCATGGGGCTTGCGCTGCTGATGGGAACACTTTGGAGCGTGGACAAGTGGCTGTATCAGCACACGCGCCTCACGTGGTGGCTAAGCCTTGCTAGCAGCAGCGCGCTCATCCTGACTAGTCCGACGTTCTACGCGCCGCTAGCTGCTTTGCTCAGTACCGTGCTGGCGAGTTATCATGCCTACCAGCAAAACCAGCGTAGGCTGCTGTGGTGGTGGCTCGTTCTCACAGCACACAGCGTCGCCGTGACAGCATTCTTCTGGTTGCCCGCCTATGCTGAACAAGAAGGCGTGTTGTGGCAAGCGTACTACACGCTTAACCCGCACCCTGTTACGCTGACCCAACTTCTAGAGCCTGCGCAAGCACTGCGCGCCAGCATCGCCGTCATGCCACCGCAGTTCGCGCTTGGCACCGCGCACGTGTTGGTTGTTGTGTTGGCAACGTTCACGCTGCTGGCACGTCGCGCACGTCCGCAGTTCATCACAGGCTTGGGCGCGCTGCTGATGGGGATTAGCACGCTAGCCCTGCTGGTCGATGCTGACGCACACGCATGGGTAGGCGTGCTTAGCCTTGCGCTAGCCTTCGTCAGCACGGCACTGTTCGTTCGTGTGGACACATCCGTGCAGCGCGCCATCTTTGTTATCACCGTGAGCAGTGTCCTCATCGGCAGCCTGCCTATCTGGCTTAGCACACCCAAGCTAGAAGGCTACGCGCCACCTACGCCGCTGACCGCCATTCGCCACGAGCAGCAGGGATTTGGTGTGTTAGGCGTGCCGCTAGATGCGCCTGTCCCCAGCACTTATCAGCCCGATAACGCGCTGGTCGGCGGCTATCAGGCAAATGCGCCGAACCGCCTCATCGTGCAAAGCGTGCTAACCAACCAAATCAGCATTCTAAGCCAGACCAGCCAGAGCTACCGCTACCAAGTACGCATAAGGCAGCCGCTGGAGATGCAGTTTCTTGTCGCGCCGTTCGTCGGCTGGACAGCCAAACTCAACGACTTTGTGCTTCCCCTCGAGCAGCGTTCCCAGCGCGGGTATCAACTTAACGTGCCGCCCATCAGCAACGGCACGCTGACGCTTGCGCTTGTTTCTACACCCTTGCGCACGCTGGCATGGGGAACTAGCGGGATTAGCCTGCTGAGCGTGCTGCTGTTCAGCGCGTGGCTAGGCGCACACAAACACGTCCGCCCGCTGCTCAGACTTCGCTTGCTCGACGCGCACAGCGTACGGCTGCTTGGGTTGCTGCTGCTGCTGTTCGTGGCGTTTGTAGGGACATTCTTGTTGGGCGCGCTGCCCAACCCTGACCCCACACGCAGCAACTTACAGCCCATCGTGCGCAGCGACAGCGGCTTAGCATTGGTGCGCTACTACGCTAGCAGCGAGCGCACGCTTTTCGGACGCATGCTAACCGTATACACGCAGTGGAACGTGCTGCGTCCGCCCGGCGAGAACTACTTCATCCGCATCAGCCTGCGCGACGTAGCCAGCAGCGCGCCTGCATGGGAAAGCAGCACGATGCTTTTGGGCAACCTGCCCAGCAAACGCTGGCAGCGCGGCGACATCGTGCAAGAGCGGCACACGCTGCCGCTGCCGCTTGACCTGCCCAACGGCAGATACGTGGTAACGCTACGCCTGCTGATATGTTTGCCCTACATGCAAGTATGTCCCGACGGAAGCAGCGTGCAGTTTTTCGACGCGCAAGGGCAAGCACGCGGGCGCACGTTGACGCTGCCTATGCTGCTCGTGCTGGACTAGTAGGCTCGCCGACAACGGCGTGAGAGTGCTTGTTTTACGCGCTAACACTCGGTACAATCCTGTCATAGACACATTCTTTTTTTCATAAGAAAAGGCAGGGAGCATATGGACTACACCGAAGTAAAAAAACAGCTTGGCGAAGGGTGGAAATTGCACCGCAGCAAAAACAACGACAAAGCAGTACAAGTCTTCAAACAGCTAGTAAGTCAGCTTGAAGCAAACACCAACAGCACACAAGACCTCATGCACCTGCTTGATGCCAACTATGGCTTGGGGCTGGCGCAGCGAGCAATCGGCGACCGTGATGCTGCCGTAAAGGCATTTGAAGCAGCTCTTGCGCTGGCTGAACGTGGCTACAGTGGACATTTGCACGAGGGACATAGCAACATCAAGACGACGGATGACGACCGCTTTTTGATGCTGAAACGCATGGTTACGCAGAGGCTGGCAGAAATGAAGTAGCGCGCTTCTATGACCAGCAAGCGCGAACGCCTTGAACGCACGCTAAGCGGTGAAGCGGTTGACCGCCCGCCCGTCGTGCTGTGGCGGCATTGGCTAGGCGACGAGCAGCGCGCCGCCGATCTTGCTGCCGCCGTGTGGCATTTTCAAGTGCAGTTTGACTGGGACATACTTTGTGCTGCGCCTGCCAGCAATTACAGCGTCAGCGACTACGGGTTAACCGACGCTTGGCAAGGTGACCTTTACGGCATGCGCGCTGTGTTGAAGCCAGTGATAGACAACTCGCTGGCTTGGACAGAGCTGCGCCCGCTCGACGTGCTGCGCGGTGACATAGGCAAATACCTCGCCGCGTTGCAATTGCTAAGCAAACGCTGCCAAGAGGACAAAACGCCGCTGCTTGCTGTGGTTTACAGCCCGTTGGCACAAGCGCGGCGGCTAGCTGGCGAAACGCCGCTGCTGCGCCACATGCGCCAGCAGCCCGAACGACTGCGGACGGGCTTAAATGTGTTGACCGACAACACGCTGCGGTTTGTCGATGCTCTGCGTAAAAGCGGCGTAAACGGCATCTATTACGTGGTCGAACACGCACACTACGACGCAATGGGGCGTGATGAGTATGCCCAGTTCGGCTTGCCCTACGACGGCAAGGTGCTGCAAAGCGTCCACACGCCGTTGGAGCTGTGCGTGCTGAGTGTGGCGGGCGATTACCCTATGCTTGAGTTGCTAGCGCGGCTGCCTGTTCATGCCCTCAATTGGCGCGCTCACGCCAAAGGGGTCACTTTCGAACAAGCGCGCACGCTTTTTACAGGGGCATTGATGGGGGGATTGGACAGTGCTGCTGACCTGCACGACGGCACACCTAGCCACATCCGCAGCCAAGCGCGTCGCGCCCAACAGCTTGCGAGTGGACGTAAGTTTTTGCTTTCTTGCAACGGCGCGGGCATGATGACCACACCGCTTTCGCACTGGCGCGCCGCCCGCGAAGCCTATGATGACCTGAAATGAGAAACGCCGATGTCTTTACGAGTGATTGCTGGCAGTGCTAAGGGGCGCAAGTTAAAGCCTGTGCCGGGCGACACGACACGTCCCATCATGGACAGGGTCAAAGAAGCCCTGTTTAGCATCTTAGGGCATTATGTTGTGGATGCCACGTTCTTAGATTTGTTTGGTGGCACAGGCAGCGTAGGCATTGAGGCGTTAAGTCGCGGCGCGAGACACGCCCTGTTTGTCGAGATGGAGCGCGCTGCTGTGCAAGTCATCC
Organism: uncultured Anaerolineae bacterium; assembly: GCA_938022205.1. Lineage (GTDB taxonomy): Bacteria > Chloroflexota > Anaerolineae > Aggregatilineales > Phototrophicaceae > JANWYT01. Next base: position 36,551 of record CALIEB010000002.1, read on the forward strand.
GCGACAACTTGCAGCACACGCAGCTGATTGACCGCGCCGAGATTGCGCATATCAACGCCTTTGACTTGTTGAAACGCCCGCCGCGCCAGCCTTACGACTATATTTATGTTGCGCCGCCGCAGTACAAAGGCTTGTGGATACAAGCCCTCAAAAGTCTAGATGAGAACCCCGCGTGGTATCACGAAGAGAGCATCATCATCGTGCAGATTGACAAGCGCGAGCGCGAGCCGCTTGCGCTAACTCATCTTAAACGGTACGATGAGAGGCAGTACGGTAAGACGGTGCTATGGTTTTACGAACACACTAACGCGAGCGAGGACGGCACACATGAACCAGATTGAACGCCTAGAAGCCATCGCGCAGGAAATTTTGGACATTTTTGAAGTTTATGCCCCGCCTGTTCCTATTGAGTTAATGCTTCAGCATCCGCGACGAGAGATGTGGGAAGAGGTCGACCCCGCCCAGCTTTCTGGCTCGTTTCTCAGCCTAAAAGACCGTTACTCGCCGCGCATGTCGCTAACGCGCCTGCTTGTGCGCCACATCGCTTCTAGCGCGTGGGGACATGAAGTTGGCTTGTTCGACATTGTCCAAAACAACATAGACCACTTAAACCGCTTTGCGCGCATGTTGATTATGCCACGCGATATGGTGTTGGGGCTGCCTGCTAGCAACCGCAACCCCACCATCATGAGCAATTACTTTGAAGTGCCGCCTGATGATGCTGAAAAGCGCCTAACCGAGCTGATTTAGGTCAAGAAAGCGGCGCACAAACGCAAACGCCTCGTCACGGGTCGTCAGCTCGCCCGTTGCTTGACGTTCACGGATTTCGTCCAAAAGTTGCCCGATAATGCGCCCCGACGTAAGCGCGAACGTGTTCATGAGGTCGTTGCCGTTGAGCAGCGGCGGCGGCGCGACCACCCGCGCGTAGTCGTGAAAATAAGCAGTGAACACTATCACCACTTTTTCGACAAACGCTAACCAATCGTGATGGTCAAGCATCACGCTATGCATCGCCAGCTTGTGAACAGCCGCCAGCAGCACCGCGTCCACGCCCGCTTGTTCGGCGTGATGCCAGAAGCGGTGAACTTCTAGAATTTGCGTCGCGTCCAAAAATAAAAAGCGTTCGTAATAAGCTAGCATGCCGCTTAGGCGTTTCTTCTCGGGATTGCTCAGGCGCAAGCCTTCCGCCACCGCTTGCCCGTGTGCCGCCGCGCTTTGCGTTGGATCGACGTGATGCGCAAGCTGGCACAACGCCCCCAACACCAGCAGCGCGCTGTGGCTGCGGTCATTCGCCCACTGTGTGTCGAGATGTTCGTTCAAGGCAGCGCGGAAGCGGTCAAGCTGCAGCACTAGCATGCTCAAGCCAAAGGTGGTAGCGGTGGTGTCGGTGCGCCGATAGCTGATGCCCTCCAGCAGCTTGAGCAACCGCTCGATGCTGTCGAGGGTGTGCGCCCAGCCGTCTTGCGTGTAAGGCGCGGCAGGCGCATGCGCCGCCAAATGCGCAGTAAACGGCAACACGTGCGCCAACACCCCTAGCGCGTGCGCCACACGCAACGCAGCAGGCGCGCTGCGCTGACCGAGCAACTTAAAGAATTCGTCGCGCAACCGTTCCGGCGAAACTTCTGCAAGGCGCGGGGCGACAGCACGCACCTGCGCCTGTGTGTTCGCCTCAATGCGGTAGCCGAACTGCGCGCTCAGACGTGCCGCACGCAGCGCGCGCAGCGGGTCTTGCGCCAGCGCGTCATCGCTGCAAGTGCGCAGCCGCTTTTGCTGCAGGTCGACCTCACCATCAAGCGGGTCGATGAGCAAGCTCATGTCGCCGCGAAAATCGACCGCGATGGCGTTGATTGTGAAGTCGCGCCCCTGCAAGTCCGCCAACAAATCTGCACCGCGAAACTGCGTGATGTCCAGCACCAAGCGCGTCCCCTTCTCTAGCGTCAGGTAAACCCGCGCTACGCCACGTTCGCTGTCCATGACGAAAATCTCGCCATTAAGCGCGTTGGCAAGTTTGCGTGCCACCGTCACCGCCTTTTGCGGCACCACGAGGTCAAGGTCATGCACTGGGCGATGCAGCAGCGCGTCGCGCACCGCCCCGCCCACCAAGTACAGCGGCACATCGGGCATAAAGTCGAACAAGCGTTCTTGTAGGTCTAGCACCTCATCCGCCCAGAGCAGCGGACGATAGCGCGGGGGATGTGGCACGAGCGCGCTCATGAGGACAACACCGTCTCATCCACCACGCCGATAAACGGCAAGTTACGAAAACGTTCGTCAAGGTCAAGTCCGTAGCCAAACACAAACTTGTTTTCAATCTCAAAGCCCACGTAATCACTTTGCAGCGGAACTTCACGACGCGAGACTTTGTCAAGCAGCGTGCAAAGCCGCAGCGTGCGCGGCTGACGCGCCAACAGCGTTTGCATGACGAAGTGCAGCGTATGCCCACTGTCGATGATGTCCTCCACAACCAGCACGTCGCGCCTTGCAATCGGGGCGGTTACGTCCATCTCAATGCGCACGTTGCCACTGGCGGCGCGCACCCCATGCCCATAGCTTTTCGCTGCCATGAAATCAATTTCGTGCGGCACATCAATCCAACGCATCAGGTCGGTAAGAAACATCACGCCGCCTTTGAGGATACACACCAGCAGCAAATCCGAGCTATCAGCGTAGTCAAGGCTTATTTGCTTGCCCAGTACTTCGACGCGTGCTTGCAAGGTCGCTTCGTCAATCAACACTTCTTTGAGAAATCGGTGATAGGCGCGTTCCATCGTCCTGCTTTCGTCGTGGCATCCGTTAAGAAAGCCCATTATAACAAAGACAATGGTGCACCGAGAGCCTTTTTAGCGGAACAACACTTGAATAGATAGCCGTCCCAAACGCAGCTCGTCGCCTTTGCGCAGGACAGTGGGCTGATACGCCGGCAGTTTGCGGTTGGCTAAGAACGTGCCGTTCGTGCTGGCCAGGTCGGTCACATACAAGCGGTCTTCTTTGAGGTGAAATTGAGCATGAACGCGCGACACACCCCGGTCGATTGCACCATAGGGTGTAAGGTCAATGTCATGATCTTCTTTGGCTACTTCAAAACGTCCCAAACGAAACACTGTGTCCTCGCTGATGACAATGCGCTCGACCATGCCACGTATGAGCAAAATGACCTCGCGCTTGCCGCCTAATGACCCCGTATTTTCTGTACGGTTTTCGTCTGAATCTTTGCCGTGAACAGCCTCATCGCTGCGTTTGTCAGGCAGCACAGACGTAATACGACTGTTTTTGCGTGATGAGATAGACGGGTCACTAGGAAAGACGACGGCATTGTTGTTTTTACTGCCGCTATCTGACGTTGTTACAGAGGGGTTCTCAGAAGATTCAACGACGGGTTTCTCGTTTTCGGAATCGTCTTTAGGGTTTTGTGGTGGCATTATAGAAGGTGCTGTTGATGCGATGTCGGACATGGTCGTTAACCTACTACTGAGCAAGCAATGCTCTTATGGTATCTTAAAACAACAAATATGTAAACGCTTTCAGGTGTCTTCTCATGTTTACAAACAACTTTTATAAAGGAAAATAACGATGAGTTTATCAAAAAACACCATAAGAAGAGCGTTGCCGCGCGATACTGTGCAAGTCACGCTTTCTTCTCATGATACACTAAGCGGGGAATTTAACAACACGTTGGAGGATTTTTTTCACTTCGCCGAAGCAGAGGGCATCCTCAAGCCTGATGCCCCCATCGTTGCCGCCATTTGCGACGGGCGGCTGCGCGAACTTTCGTACAAGCCCACACGCGACGTAACCGTCACGCCTATTACGCTCGCTAGCAGTGACGGCGGACGTATCTACCGCCGTTCGCTCATTTTTTTGCTGACAACTGCCATTAATCAGCTGTGGCCAGGCGTTAAGGTCGGGGTTCACTACGCCGTGCCAGACGGTGGCTATTTCTGCCAGCTTATCGACCACCCACAGCTTACGCCGATTATGCTCAACACCCTCGAGCAGCGCATGCGTCAGCTTGTTGCCGCCAACCACCCTATCGAAAAGCGCACCATCCCGCTAGACGAGGCGCGCGCCTACTTTGAGGCACGCGGTGACCTCGACAAAGCGCGCTTGCTGCGCTATCGCAACCGCCAAGACCTAACGCTGTATCGGCTGTGCGAAAACGAAGATTACTACTTCGGCTACATGACCCCCTCAACCGGTTATCTGAAGACGTTTAAGCTGCTGCACGCTGATAATGGCTTTATTTTGCAATACCCGCGCCAAGAAAATCCCAATGAGCTAGGCGCGCTGACCGCTTATAGCAAACTTAGCACGGTGTTTCGCCAAGCCAACGAGTGGCTCGAGCGACTGCATTTGCCTGACGTGGGCAGGCTCAACGAGCTGGTCAGCGGCGATGACGTGCAAGAAATTATTTTGGTGGCGGAAGCACTGCACGAGCAGCGCATTGCTCAAATTGCCCAAAGCATTAAGCACGCCTATGAGCAAGGCAGGCGTATTGTCACCATCGCGGGGCCCTCGTCGTCGGGCAAAACGACTTTTTCCAAGCGGTTGGCTATCCAGCTTCTAGCGTTAGGCATTTACCCGCTGACGATTGAGATGGATAACTTCTTCGTTGACCGCGAACACACGCCCCGCGATGTCAACGGTGACTACGACTTTGAGGCACTACACGCGCTGGATTTGCCGCTGCTAGCACGCTGTGTAAAGAGCTTGTTGAGCGGCGAACGCACGCAGCTGCCCAAGTTTGACTTTTTGACAGGCAAGCAGAGCAACGGGCAGCTGGTGACGTTGCACGACAACCAGCTTATTATTCTCGAGGGCATTCACGGGCTGAACCCCCTGCTTTTGCCCGATATTGACGCAGAAACCATTTACCGCGTCTATGTGTCCGCGCTAACGCAGCTCAACATTGACTTGCACAACCGCGTGCCGACCACCGACGTGCGCCTCTTGCGGCGCATTGTGCGCGACGCGCGCGCACGCGGCTACAATGCCGCCGACACCCTCAACCGTTGGAGCAGCGTGCGGCAGGGCGAAAAGCGCAACATCTTCCCTTTTCAGGAACACGCCGATGCCATTTTTAACTCGGCATTAGTTTATGAGCTAGCTGCCTTGCGCCCATTTGCTGAGCCGCTGCTGCTGCAGGTCAAGCCCAACACGCCCGCTCACCTTGAGGCGAACCGTTTGCTCTCGTTTTTGACGTGGGTGCAGCCGTTTACACCACAGCAGCTGGCGATGATTCCCGACACCTCGCTCATCCGCGAGTTTATTGGCGGCTCGGTGCTAGACAACTATCACCCCAAGCCGCCGCGCAACGCCACGTAACAACATCGTTCAAGACGACGCGCTAGGTGCGGTGATGCGCCTGTAGGCTGCGCACGCGCAGCGGTTTCTCACGCTGGCGTTTGATGCCTAACAGCGAGGCTTGCGCGGCACTCATCGTGGTGACAATTGGCACATTGACCTGATATGCCATGCTGCGGATGATTGCACCGTCCTCGTGTGCTTGCCCGCCGTAAGGCGTGTTGATAACCATTTGAATTTTGCCCTCGCGCATCATGTCAACAATATGCGGCGAGCCTTCGGCGACCTTGTTCACGCGCACGGCAGGAATGTTGAGCTTGTTCAGCCATTCCGCCGTGCCTTTAGTCGCCACAATGTTAAAGCCAAGCTCGTGCAGCTCGCGGGCAATGCGCGCCACCGTTCCCTTGTCGAAGTCATTGACGCTGATGCAGACTGTCCCGCTTTGCGGCAGCTGGGTGTTAGCAGCGATTTGCGCCTTGATGAAGGCATGCCCAAAGCTGCTGGCGTGTCCCATCACCTCGCCCGTTGAGCGCATCTCAGGACCAAGCCGCGCGTCAACACCCGGAAACTTTTGGAAAGGCAGCACCGCCTCTTTGACAAAGAAGCCGTCTACGCGCGGTTCAACCAAGAAATTCAACGCTTCTAAAGTCTTGCCTGCCGCAATTTGCGCCGCGTAGCGTGCCAGCGGATGCCCCGTCGCCTTGCTAACAAACGGCACGGTACGGCTAGCGCGCGGGTTGACCTCTAGCACATAGACCACGTCATCTTTGATGGCGAACTGAATGTTGAACAAGCCCTTCACGCCTAACGCCAAGCCCAGCCGCTGCGTGTAATCGCGGATTACATCAAGGTGATACTGGCTAATCTTATACGGCGGCAGCACGCACGCCGAATCACCGCTGTGAACGCCCGCCTCTTCAATGTGCTGCATGATGCCGCCAATCACGACGCGCTCGCCGTCACACAGCGCGTCTACGTCAACCTCAAAGGCATCGTCCAAAAACTTGTCAATCAGCAGCGGATGCCCCGTCCACTCAGCTTGCTTGTTCAGCCACTCCTGCAGCGAAGCGTCATCAAACACAATCGCCATGCCACGTCCACCCAGCACGTAGCTAGGACGCACTAGCACAGGATAGCCAATCGCATGCGCGTGCTTCATTGCTTCTTCGGGCGTGAGGGCGGTTGCGCCAGCTGGCTGGGGAATTTTCAGCGTCTTCATCAGCGCGTTGAAGCGTTCGCGGTCTTCGGCAAGATCAATCGTTTCCACGCTCGTTCCCCAAATAGGCGCGCCTGCCGCTTGCAGCGCAGCGGCAATGTTGAGCGGCGTTTGCCCGCCAAACTGAACTAACACGCCGTCGGGCTTTTCGGTGTCGATGATGTTCAGCACGTCTTCGGCGGTCAGCGGCTCAAAGTACAAGCGGTCGGCGGTGTCATAGTCCGTGCTGACCGTTTCGGGATTGCAGTTGACCATAATTGTCTCGAACCCCAGCTCTTTGAGGGCAAAGCAGGCATGCACACAGCAGTAATCAAACTCAATGCCCTGCCCGATGCGATTGGGTCCGCCGCCTAAAATCATGACCTTGCGACGGTTAGTAGGCTGTGCCTCGTCATTCGGCTCGTAGGTGGAGTAAAGATAAGGCGTATAGGCTTCGAACTCGGCGGCGCAAGTGTCCACGCGGTAAAAGTTGGCGGTTACGCCTAGTGCCTTGCGGTGCGCGCGCACCGCTGCCTCACGCTCGCCCGTCAGCTGTGCGATATAGGCATCGCTAAAGCCGTACTGTTTCAAGCGCAAGAAGTCAGCCGCGTCAAGGTCTTGGAGCTTCAGGTTTTTCGTCAAGATAGCCTTATGGATGGCCATCGTCTCTGCCATCTGCTGAACAAACCACGCATCAAAGCGCGTGCGCGCCACAATCTCCTCCTGCGGCACGTCACGCAGCAGCGCGGTCGCCACTTGAAAGAGCCGCTGCGCCGTCGGCACGCTCAGCGTGAGGGTCGATTCAATCGCTTCTTCTTTGCTGCCCAGCCCGTGTATGCCGATGTCGAGCGCGCGCACCGCCTTTTGCAAGGCTTCGGGAAAGGTGCGCCCGATAGCCATCACCTCGCCGACCGCTTTCATCTGGGGACCCAACACAGGGTCAACGCCGGCAAATTTCTTGAAGTCCCAGCGCGGAATTTTGACCACAACATAGTCTAGCGAAGGCTCAAAGCTAGCGGGGGTCTCTTTGGTGATGTCGTTGGGGATTTCGTCGAGCGTGAAACCGACCGCCACAAGCGCGGCAATCTTAGCAATCGGGAAGCCGGTCGCTTTGCTCGCCAGCGCGGACGAACGCGACACGCGCGGGTTCATCTCAATAACGTACACTTCGCCGTCATCGGGATTGATGGCAAACTGGACGTTTGCGCCGCCAGTTGTGATGCCAATGCGGTCGAAGATGCGCTTAGACATGTTGCGCAGCCGCTGCAGTTCTTTATCTGTGAGCGTTTGCGCAGGCGCGACGGTGATGCTGTCGCCGGTGTGAACGCCCATTGGGTCGAGGTTTTCGATAGAACACACCACCACAAAGTTGCCGACCGCGTCGCGCATCAGCTCTAACTCATACTCTTTCCAGCCGAGCAGGCTCTTATCTAACAGCACCTCGCCCACTGGGCTAAGGCGAATGCCGCGCGCCACAGCCTCACGCAGCTGCGCCTCGTCGTAGGCTACGCCGCCACCGCTGCCGCCTAGTGTGAACGAAGGACGAATGAGCGCGGGGTAGCCAATCTCTTCAATGAACGCCAGCGCGTCTTCAACGTTGTTCACCACCTTGCTAGGCGGGCATTGCAGCCCAATCTCCGCCATCGTGTCCTTGAACTTTTGGCGGTCTTCGGCTAATTGAATGCTCATCAGCGACGCGCCAATCAAGCCCACGTTGTAACGTTCCAGCACGCCCGCCGCTTGTAACGCCAGCGCAAGGTTAAGCGCGGTTTGTCCGCCCACCGTCGGCAGCAGCACATCGGGGCGTTCGGCGGCGATAATTTGCTCGCAAATGTCCACCGTGAGCGGCTCAATGTAGGTCGCGTCGGCAAATTCAGGGTCGGTCATGATGGTAGCGGGGTTGCTGTTGACCAAGACAACGCGATAGCCCTGCCCGCGCAGTGCCTTGCACGCCTGCACGCCGCTGTAGTCAAACTCGCAGCCTTGTCCAATGACAATCGGTCCCGAACCAATCACCATCACGGTGTGAATGTCTGTGCGTTTTGGCATGGTTACCCCTTTTCGCTAGAAGCAGGCGTAAACGATTGTACGGCGCGCACAAATTCATCAAACAAGTACAAAGAGTCGTGCGGACCAGGCGAGGCTTCCGGGTGATACTGCACGCTGAAGGCGCGCAAGTCACGGTGGCGAATGCCCTCAATCGTGTTGTCGTTAAGGTTGATGTGCGTCACTTCACCGCCTTGCAAGTCGCTGTCGGGCGTGACAGCAAAGCCGTGATTGTGCGCGCTAATTTCCACGCGCCCGGTGAGCAAATTCTTCACAGGCTGATTGCCGCCGCGATGCCCAAAGCGCATCTTTTCCGTCTTGCCGCCCAACGCCAGCCCTAAAAGTTGGTGTCCCAAGCAGATACCAAAAATCGGCACTTTGCCCAAAAGCTGGCGAATGTTGTCAATCGCGTAAGTGACAGCGGCGGGGTCGCCGGGACCGTTGCTCAAGAAAACGCCGGCGGGTTGCTGCGCTAGCACCTGCTCAGGGGGTGTTTGCGCTGGCACGACCATGACGCGCAAGCCCCTGTCGGTCATCATCTTGAGGATGTTGTGTTTGATGCCGAAGTCATATGCCACAATCAATGGCTGTGTCGCGTCTTGTAAGGGCGCGCTGCTCCCGTACCACTGCGCGTCGCTTGTCTCTGACCAGTGGTAGGGTTCAGGCGTGGTCACATCGTCGACAAGGTTTGCGCCTGACATATCTAACGACTGACGCGCCACCTCGACCAACGCTTGCGGGTCACGCGCGTCCGCGCCATGCGCAATCACTGCGCGCATCACGCCCTTCTCGCGGATGTGGCGCACTAACGCGCGAGTTGGCACATCGCTCAAGCCTATCACGCCTTGTGCCTTGAGGTAGCTATCAAGGTCGCCGCGATTGCGCCAGCTGCTGACCATCGGGCTGAGCGCACGCACGACAAAGCCCGACACCCAGACTTTCGCCGACTCGATGTCCTCTTGGTTGATGCCCGTGTTGCCGACGTGAGGCACAGTCATCGTGACAATCTGTTTGTAATAAGAGGGGTCAGTGAGAATTTCCTGATAGCCCGTCATCGACGTGTTGAACACCAGCTCGCCTGTTTGCAAGCCTTCCACGCCAAAGCCGCGTCCCTCGTAGATGGTGCCGTCTTCTAGCACCAAAACACCCTTGCTCATCGTTATGCTTGCTCCTTCGCTAGGTGCGATAGTCTGCGTTAATGTCGACGTAAGCGCGGCTTAGGTCACATGTCCAAACGACGCACTCGGCGTGACCAGCACCCAAGTCTAGCGTCAAGTAAACGCTGGGCTGGGCAAAGATAGCGGCAGCATCCGCCTCTTCGTAGCGCGCCGCAGCACCATGCTTAAACAGCAGCAGACCGCGCCCTTCTTCCGGCAGCTGCTCGCCCGCCGCCGCCCAGAGCTGCGCGCTGTCAGGGTTGAACGGCACACCCGCGCGTCCGGCGGCGGCAATAATGCGCCCCCAGTTAGGGTCATGCCCAAAGAAAGCGGTCTTGACCAGCGGCGAAGCGGCGATAGTGTGCGCGATGGCGTGCGCCTGTGCGCCGTCTTGCGCGCCCATAACATGCAACGTGATGAACTTGGTCGCGCCCTCGCCGTCACGCACAATCGCCTGCGCAAGATGACGCATCACCTGCACCAGCGCGTCGGCAAAGCGCGCCTCGTCTGCGTCGCCACGCAGTGCCACGCCACTCGCGCCGTTCGCCAGCAGAAACACCGTGTCGTTGGTGCTGGTGTCCCCGTCGACTACAATACGATTAAAGCTGCGGTCGGCACACGCGCTGAGCTGCCCCTGTGCCTGTTCGAGCGTGAGCTGCGCGTCGGTCACCAGCACCGCCAGCATGGTCGCCATGTTCGGCGCAATCATGCCCGCGCCTTTGGCAATGCCCGCCACTGTGTACTCACCATCGGGCGTGCGCACGGTTATGGCGGCGGTCTTGGGGCGCGTGTCGGTGGTCATCATGCCACGCGCAGCGCGCTCCCAATCGTTACCGAGCGATTGCTGCGCGAGCGCGATGCCACGCTCAATTTTGGGCATGGGCAAGTGTGTGCCAATCACGCCTGTGGACATCACCAGCACTTGCTGGGGCTGCACGTTGAGCGCGGCAGCGGTCATGCGCGCCATCGTGCGCGCGTTCTCAACGCCCGCTGGACCCGTCAGCGCGTTGGCGCACTTCGTGTTAATAACAACCGCTCGCGCTTGCGCGCCCGCCACCGCGAGATGCGCGCGGCTAACTAACACTGGTGCCGCCACCGCGTGGTTGCGCGTGAAGATGCCCGCCGCCACACAAGGACGGTCAGAGACGATTAACGCCATATCCAGCGCGCCGTCTTTTTTTAAGCCCGCGTGAACGCCTGCAGCACGAAAACCCTTAATAGGCGGAATAAGCGTCGTTAAGTCGGACATAGACTAAGCACTCGCGAGCATTTGCGCCAGCTTGTCAACAAGGTCATCCACGTCGTGCTTTTCGGCAATAAGCGGCGGCACAAGGCGAATGACGTGCGTGCCGGCGTTCACCAGCAGCAAGCCGTACTGATACCCCGCCTTGACAAAGCGGTCGACAGGTTCAGTAAGCTCCAAGCCGACCATCAGCCCGCGCCCACGCACCTCTTTAACCAACGGGCTATTGAGTTCGGCAAGGCGTTCTTGCAAGTATGCGCCGACTTCGCGGACGTGCGCCAAAAATTCGGGCTGGCTGACACGCTCAAGCACGTGCTGCGCGACGCTCGTGACCAGCAAGCCGCCGCCAAACGTCGTGCCGTGATCGCCAACGTGCAGCTGGTCGGCAATGTGCTGCGTCGTCAAAATCGCACCAATCGGCAGCCCCGCCGCCAGCGGCTTGGCAATCGTCATGATGTCGGGGGTCACACCCGCCGCCTCGTGCGCCCACAACGTGCCGGTGCGTCCCATGCCGCACTGCACCTCGTCAAAAATCAGCACCGCGCCGTGCTGGTCACACAAGGCGCGCACCGCTTGCAAAAACTCGGGGGTAGCAGGATGGATACCTCCTTCGCCTTGAATGGGCTCGAGGATAACCGCACAAGTATCCTCCGTGATAAGGCGTTCCGCGCTGGCAACGCTGTTGTATTCGCCTACTAGCACGTGCGGAAGCAGGGGATGGAAGGGTTTTTGATACTTCTCTTTAGGCGTAAGCGAGAGCGACCCCAGCGTGCGCCCGTGAAAAGCGTCGCTGAACGTCACGAGCTGGACTTTGTGCGCCGCGCCTTGATTGTAGGCGGTGCGCCGTGCAAACTTAATCGCGCCTTCGTTGGCTTCCGTGCCGCTATTGCAGAAAAACACGCGGTCGGCAAACGACTTCTCGACCAAGTGCTTGGCGAGGCGAGCGTGCGGCGCGCTGTGATAGAGGTTGCTCAGGTGGATGATGCCGCTGTTCAGCGCGTCCTGTATGGCTTGGGCAATGCCCGCGTCGCCATAACCCAGCGCGTTGACGGCAATGCCCGCCACCCAATCTTTGTAAGCGCGCCCTGCGGTGTCATAAAGCGTCATACCTTCACCGCGCGCCAGCACAAACGGCGGGCGGGCATAAGTCTGCACAACATAGTTTTGTTCAAGGTGAATGGTCTCTTCGGTTACGCTCATTGCTCGTTCTCCTCGTTATGTCGCTTCTTGGCGAAACACCGTACCGCCATGCGTCTGTAAGCCCTCAAGGTTGGTGATAGCCGTCTGGCGCACGCCAACTGCCAACGCCTCCAATGCCGTTTGCACCTTAGGGACCATCCCGCCATAGATAATCCCCTGCGCGATGTAGGCGTGTGCTTGCGCGATGGTCAGCTGCGGCAGCACACGCCCATTCGCCAGCACACCCGCCACGTTGGTGAGAAAAGTCAGGCGTTCCGCGCCCAGCGCACCTGCCAGCGCGCCCGCCACATGGTCAGCGTTAACGTTGTAATGCGTGGCGGGACTATAGCAAACAGGTGCAACCACCGGCGTGAAGCCCGCCGTCAGCAAGTCGCGCAGCGGCTGCGCGTCCACGCCCACAATCGCGCCTGTAAAACCCATGTCTATATCGGCAGTCATCGGCTGCGCGCTCACCATGCCCGCGTCTAGCGCGCTGATACCTATGGCGCGCACGCCCGCCGCCAGCAAATAGCGCACGATGCGCTTGTTGACCAGCCCGCACAACACCATTTCCGCCAACGCCAGCGACACCTCGTCGGTCACGCGAATGCCGTCGATAAAGCGCGGCGTGATGCCAAGCCGCTCTTGCCAGTCGGACAAATCACGTCCACCGCCATGCACCAGCACCAGCGGCTCGCGTCGCTGTGCCACCGCCGCCGCAAAGTCCGTTAAAAAGGTATGATCGTTAAGTTCATGCCCACCTAGCTTAATGACCATTGGTTGCATGCTGCCGTGCCTCTCTTCGCTACTCTAGAGCAAGGCGGTCGTTTCGGGCAAGTCGACCATTAGGTTAAAGCACTGTACCGCCTGCCCCGACGCGCCTTTGCGCAAGTTATCGGTCACGCTGGTGATGTGCAAATAGCGGTCGGAAATCGGCGTGATGCTGATAGCACAGCGATTGGTCTTGACGACGTGCTTGAGCGTGGCGTGCGTGCCGAGCGGTAGCACGTCAATCAGCACTTCGTCGGCGTAAACGTTGGTATAAAGCGAGTGAACTTTGTCGCTGGTGATGTTGTAATTGAGCGTCACATAGATGCTCGCCATCAAGCCTCTATCGACGGGAAGCAAGTGCGGCGTGAAGATAAGCGGCTCACCGTACCCCCCAAAGGCGGCGATGGTCTGCTCTATCTCGCCAACATGGCGGTGGCTGCGGCCTGTGCTGTAAGGCGTGAGGTTGCCATATACTTCGACAAAATGCGTCTTTTCGCTGGGAGTACGCCCCGCTCCGCTCACGCCCGATTTGGCATCGACGATAATCGGCGCATCCAAAGCTAAGCCTTGAATTTGCAGCAGTGGATACAAGCCTAAGATAGTGGTCGTGGGATAGCAGCCCGGCGCGGCGACAACCTGCGCGCCGCGCAACGTATCGCGGAACAGCTCGGGCAGCCCGTATGGCACTGGCAGCAGCTCGGGATGCGGGTGATCGTGACCGTACCAGCGTTTGTAGGCCTGCGGGGTTTTCAGGCGCAAATCCGCCGACAAATCGATGACGCGTAGCCCCTTGTCCACCGCTTTGCGCGCCACCTGTGCCGATGTACCGTGCGGCAGTGCCAAGAACACCGTGTCAACACCGTCTAGCGGTGCATCTTCCGAAGGAATGTAGCGTAGCTCGGTGTGCGGCACGTGCGCACCGACATACGTGTTTGACGTGGCGAAAACCAGCTGAACATGCGGATGACGCGCCAAAATTTCCACTAAGTCTAAGCCCGCGTACCCTGATGCACCATAGACACCCACGCGAAATTGCTTGTTCATAACGTCATTGTCTCTTTCAGGCTTGAGGCGATGGAACAAACACCTAATGAGATTACGCGAAACCCGTGCGCACGTCAAAGGTTGAACCCCCAAGCCTTGTAAAGATTATGCAAAATTTCTTTTTTCTTGTGCAATTTGTCCCAATTGTTAAAGAATCTTCACGGTCATTGACCACAGCAAAGGCGCGCATTAGGATGAAATAGCAGCTAACCAACCCTGACGAGTTAGGCAAATCCCATGATCGAAGTAGAACAGCTGGTTAAACGCTACGGCGCGCGCACCGCACTCAACGGCATCAGTTTTCACGCCAAACAAGGTGAAATTGTTGGGTTGCTGGGTGCGAACGGTGCGGGCAAAACCACCACTATGCGCATCCTCACGGGTTTTATGCCGCCCACCAGCGGCAGCGTACGCCTCAACGGCATCGACATCAGCGTAGACCCCTTTGCTGTGCGGCAGCAAGTCGGCTACATGCCTGAGCGTGTGCCGGTGTATCCTGACATGACCGTGCAGGGGTTTGTTCTGTTTTGGGCAAGGCTGCGCGGCGCAGCACAGCCCATGCAAGCTGTCGAGACCGTATTGGCACAGTTTAACCTGCTCGACCGTCGCCACCATCTGGTGCGCAGCCTCTCGAAAGGGCTGCGACAGCGACTAGGCTTGGCGCAAGCTCTCGTGCATCAGCCTGCCATCGTCATTCTCGACGAGCCAACGATTGGCATTGACCCGCGCCAAGTCATCGAAGTGCGCGAAGCCATCCACGCTCTCAAGGCGCAGCACACCGTGCTTTTCAGCAGTCACATCCTGTCGGAGGTGGAGCAGGTCTGCGACCGCGTCGTCATCTTGCACGAGGGGCGCGTGGTAGCGGAAGGCACGCCCGCCGAGCTAAGTACGCGGCTGCGCACGAAGAAGGAAGCGCGCCTTGAAGACGTTTATCTTGCGCTTACCCAATAGGACAGCACGTTATGCGCGCCATTTGGCTTATCTTCCACCGCGAATTGTCCGCCTATTTCACGTCACCTCTGGCGTATCTGATTGCTGGCGCGTTCTTGCTGCTGACAGGCATCACGTTCAACAACGACGTGCTGTACGCGCTCACCATCCGCCCCGTTGACCCCGCGCTGATTCCTAGCTTGCTCACGCGGGTGATGGTCTTCTTCGCGCCGCTGCTGACCATGCGCCTGCTGGCAGAAGAAAACCGCGAAGGCACGTTGGAGCTGCTGCTCACCGCGCCCGTGAGCGACTTTAGCATCGTGCTAGGCAAGTTCTTGAGCGCGTGGGCATACTACACGTTCCTGCTCGCGCTGACGTTTGTTTATCAGTTGGTGCTAGTACAAATCACCACGCCCGACCTCGCGCACACCATCGGCGCATACGTAGGCGTGTGGCTGTACGGCGGGGCAACGCTAGCGGTCGGGCTGTTCTTTTCTGCGCTGACCGAGAGCCAAATTTTGGCGGCGTTTAGCAGCAGCATCACGCTGTTGGTGCTGTATTACGGGGAGAGCGTCGGCGATATTGTTTCCAACATTGACCTCGCGCGCATTATCTTTAATTTGACGTTGCAAGGGCATTTTGCGCCGTCGTTTGCGGTGGGCGTAGCGCGTGGCGAGGATGTCGTCTACTACACGGGAGTGATGACCGTCATGCTGTTTATTACCATTCGCGCGGTGGAAGCACGTCGCTGGCGATACGTCCACAACAGCATTTGGACCATTGTTAGCACGCTGCTGCTCATCGGCATTGTCAGCGTGACCTATGTGATGGTACAGCGCGCCGCGCTCGTGGCAGACATCACCATCGACAACCGCTTTACGCTCAACGCGCGCACGCTAGAAGTGCTGGGGCGCGTCCAGCTCAGCACGCGCCCCGTGCGCATCACCGGCTTCTATCGTCCAGACCAGCTGCTTGAGCGCGAGTTAGACGACCAATACTACCAGCTGTACGAAAGCGCGACCAACGGCTTTATCACCCGCGAGTACATTAACCCGCTAGCAGAGCCTGCGCGCGCCGCACCCTTCGAGAACGCGCTGGCGCAAGGCATCCGCGTGTTTGTGTCGTTCATCAACCCTGACGGCACGATTGACCTGCGCACGACCACGCCCGTCAACCGCAGCGAGCATCAGGAACAAGATATGACGGAAGCGTTGGCGCGCCTGCTCGTCAGCGGCAACTTCATCGTCTACTTTGAGCGCAGCCTCGAAACGCTAGACCCGTTGGACGATAGCCAAAACGGCATGTCGCTGCTCAACGGTTACTTACAGACGAACGGCTTTGTGACGCGCTCGCTGGAGCTTTTTACGCTGGCACAACGCGGCGAGGACATTCCCCGCGATGCGTCGGTGGTCATCATCGCCCGTCCACGCCGCCAGCCCAGCGAAGCAGAGATTGCCGTGCTTGATCGCTATCTAGCGCGCGGCGGACGGCTGTTTATCGCGGCAGATTTCTACCCCATCGCCGCCAACTTCATGGCAGAAGGCAGCGCATTTAACGATTATATGTGGCGCACGTTTGGGCTGCGCATGTACGACGCGATTGTCGTCGACATGCAGAGCAGCGCACAAAGCCCGCTTGACATCGTAAGCGCGGTGGTGTTTAGCGACCACCCCGCCGCCAGCAGCCTCAACCAAGAAAATCGCCCAGAAACCGCCACGCTGTTTCGCATTGCGCGCCCGATTTTGGTATCGCAAAATCCGCCCGTACCGAATGGCAGCATTATCATGACCAGCGAGCTAAGCTGGGGCGAGACAGACACCGAGCGCGTCATCAGCCGCAACGAGTACAGCGCAGACGAAGGGCGAGACATTCGCCCGCCGCTGACGACCGCCGCATGGGCGCGCAACAACGAGACGGATACGCGCGTGCTGCTGGTAGGCGACGGCGATTTTCTCATGAACGGACAGGTGTTTAACCCGCTCGGCAACACACTTTTCTTCTTAGACAGCTTAGGCTGGCTGACAGGCTACACAGAAGTGGTGCAGTTTGCACCGCGCAGCTTCGTCACCACGCCGCTCATCTTTGTCAGCGTGCAGCAGCTCGACGCGATTGCTGTTGGCACGGTCATCGTGATGCCTGCCCTGCTCTTGGGATTGGGTGGCGCGGTCTATCTTCGCAGAAGGTGGCGCAAATGAAAAAGCGTAAGTCTTCTCCCTATGCCGGTGTTCTTGCTCTATTAGGCGTGTTCGCGGTGCTGCTAGGCGTGGCGTTTTGGCAGGGCAGCGAGCTTGCCAAGCCGCAGCCCACGCCAACGCCGCAAGTCGACAGCCGCGACCTCAACACCGTCTTCACCGGCTGGACAAGCGAACAGGTGCAGGCACTGCGGCTAGACGACCCGCGCAGTCCACTGGACTTAACGTTAGCGCGGCGCGAGGACGGCACGTGGGCGTTCACCACGCTTGACCTCGACGTTGACCAAACTATCGCCAACCAACTGGCGAAGACGGTTACCTACCTGCCCTATACGGACATCTTCGCCAACGTTCCAGCAGACGAGTACGCCAATTTCGGTCTAACGGAGCGCGACGTGTGGATGCTGGTGCAGGTGGTTCTAGCCGATGGGCAACAGCATGCCGTGGCGGTTGGGCGGCGTGCGCCTGTTACAGGCGGTGGCTACTATGCGCTGGTCGACGAGCTGCCTAACGTCTACGTGCTAAATCGCGGTGCGGTAGACTACTTAGGCATCTATTTGCAGCAGTTTCAGGGCGCGGCATCAGCACTTACACCCGCGCCTTAATACCGCGCGTTGCATTGGATATACCCAATCTCTTGACAAGGGGTGGAATTCGCGTTATTTTGTTATCGCACGTTACAAAACATTCCAGCAAGCACAAAACACCGCGCAAGCGTTGAGGATTGGCGCATAAGCGCGTGTATAAACAACCACAGAACCAGCACGCTTCGCCCTTTCATGTTTGAACGGGTTTTCGTTTTGTCTTACACAGCGTATGCATGAGAAATTTGTGATGTTTTGTGGTCAAACTCATGTTTTGGTGTCATAATGTACAATAAGTTCTAACAAACAAACACTGTTTGGTTAGTCAGACAAGATGGTGTGTCCTATGGTACAAACACTCGAGAAAGAACAACTGCGTAATCAACTCGTCGCCAAAGCGCAAGAGCAAGGGTTCATCACCTATGATGACATTCTGGTCGCGATGCCCAACATCGAGAAGGATATTGCCTTACTTGATGACCTCATGGACGAACTCCTTGAGGCAGGCATTGACGTGCTGCCTTCTGCCAATGCGTCAGACAAGTTCGATGAGATAGGCGCGGTTGAGCCGGGCGACCTTGAGCTGGAAGCCATTGAAGAAGAGTATGATGCGCGCCTTGACCTCGTAGATTTAATGGATGACGCGGGCTACCAGCAAGCTATTGACACCGACGACGTGGTTGGGTTGTACCTTAAAGAAGCGGGGCGCGTGCCGCTGCTCACTGCAGAAGAAGAGGTGGCACTTGCCAAGCGCATGGAAGCCTGCAACTGGGCGCGCCAACGGCTAGAAAACAGCGATGAAAATTCGCTCACGTGGTCTGAAGAGCAAGCCCTGCGCCAGATGATTGATGACGGAGACGCAGCACAAGAGCATCTCATCCGCGCTAACGCCCGCCTCGTCATCAGCGTGGCGAAGAAGTATATCGGGCGCGGCGTGCCGTTCTTAGACCTCATTCAAGAGGGCAACATCGGCTTAATTCGTGCCACCAACAAGTTCGAATACCAGCGTGGACATAAGTTCAGCACCTATGCCACGTGGTGGATACGGCAAGCGGTTAGCCGTGCCGTCGCCGATCAAGGACGCACGATTCGCGTGCCTGTCCACATGGGCGACCAGCTCAACCGCATGCGCCGCGTTCAGCTGCAACTACTGCAAGAGCTGGGTCGCGACCCCAAAATTGAAGAGATTGCTGCCAGCATGGAGACCACGCCGGACAAAATCGAAAACTTGCTCGAGATTTCGCGCCGCCCGGTTAGCCTAGAAACGCCCATCGACGACGACGGTGACTCCACGTTTGGTGACTTTGTCGAGGATGCCAACAGCCCCGCTCCTGCCGAAGAGGTTGCTAACCACCTGCTGCAAGAACAAATTCAGCAGGCACTTGACAAGCTGCCCACCCGTGAGGCGCAAATCTTACGCCTGCGCTATGGGTTGGCAGATGGTCGCGTCTACACGTTGGAAGAGGTCGGTCACACGATTGGTGTTACGCGCGAACGTGTGCGCCAGCTCGAAGCACAAGCCCTTAACCGCTTGCGCCAGTCTTCGGCGCATGTCATCTTGCGCGATTACCTGTTTGAAGGATAGACACGCTTGAGCCGCACCGCCAGCAAAAGCACACGTCCGCCGCTTTGGCTAGCAGCCCTGCTCATCCTCAGCGGCGGCATGCTGCTGCTGCATGAGCTACTGTTGCTAGAAGACATCAACCTGCTCACGTTGCTGCCGCTGCTGCTGGTCGTGCTGGGCGTGCTGCTGCTAGTACGTGGCGACCTCGTGCCATCGCAGCAAGCGCGTGCCTTTCGCATCACACGCGGCAACGTCGAACACGCCACGCTAGCTGTCAACAGCGGCGAGATTGACGTGCGCCTTTATCCACTCCCCGAAGAGGCAAAAGAGTATCTCGTTGCCGGTCAATACGCGCCACAAGCGCGCCCGCAACTGGTTGCCGAAGGTACACAAGCCTATCTGACGTTTGACCGCGCGCAGACGCGCTGGCTGCACTGGGCAGATTGGGAGATTGGGCTGGCGCAAGCTCTGCCTTGGGAGCTTTTTCTCAGCGCGTCGCTGGGGCAAATTGAAGCGGATTGCACCGGCTTGATTGTAAGCGGCGCACGCCTGCGCAGTGGTTTCGGCGACCTGCGCTTCACTTGCCCTCTTGAGCTGCTCGGCGACGAGCCGATTGACCTTTACGCCGCGCTCGGCAGCGTGCAGGTGCTTGTGCCACAAGGTTACAACGTGCAGGTGACCTTGCACAGCACACGCTTCTTCAAAGCGCATGTCAACACGACGCGCTTCGTGCAAGTTGACGAGCAAACCTACGCACCGCGTGATGCCAACCCCAACAACCCGCCTGTTGCGGTCAGCGTGCGCGGCGCGTTCGGTGATGCTTACCTCGCATAGCTCACATGACAGAACGCTCTTTCATCATTCGTGACGCATTACCCGCCGACCTTGAGGCTTGCCTTGCGCTAGATGCCAGTTACACCAGTGAACACGTCTGGCAAATGAGCAGCCAACCGCTAGCAAATGGCTGGCAGCTGAGCTTTCGCGCCGAGCGGCTGCCGCGCGAAGTTGAGCTAACCTACCCGCAAAACGGTGCGCAATTAGCACGTGCGCTGCCCACCGACACACACGGCTTTCTCGTTGCCGCTGACAAGCAAAGCGGCGCGTTGCTGGCGTATATGCTCATGCAAGACGAGCCTGTGCGCGGCATTGTTACTGTGAGCCATCTGCTTGTGGGGCGCGCTTTCCGCAAAGCGGGCATCGGCACGCGCTTGCTGAGTGTGGCACAGCGATGGGCGCGCGAGCGCGACGCACAGCGGCTGCACGTGGTCGTACAAACCCAGAACTACCCCGCCATCCAGTTTTGCCAGCGGCGCGGCTTTAGCTTTTGCGGCTATAATGACCAGTATTTCAGCGACCACGACATCGCGATTTTTCTCGGTTTGACCTTGTAAGTAAGGAATGACACAAAATACCATGTCCTTGCTACTTACGGCAGCCCTAGAGCTGCTTAACGAAATTCTGACCACCGCCATTGTTATCCTCGCGGCTTCGCTGCTGCTCTATAACCTCACCCGCGACCTACACAACCGCATTGCACGCACGTCGGGCGCAGTGCTTGCCTGTGTCACGTGGGCGTATGTGTGCGACGTGTTCAACTCGCTCAACCCCGAACCGAGCATTGCGCTGGCGGTGGTACGCCTGCAGTGGCTGGGGATTGCCTTCATTCCGTCGGCACTCTTTCACCTTTCGGATGCCCTGTTAGCCACTACAGGATTGCCGTCACGCGGCAGGCGGCGGCGCATCGTGCGGCTGATGTACTTGTTCAGTTTTATGTTCTTTGTGGGCGCAACCCAAAGCGACCTCATCATTCGTCCCTTCTTTGAAGGCAGCGACATTCTCATCCAAAGCGGTGGGCTGGCTTGGCTTTACGTCACGTTCTTCATCAGCCTGATGGTTGTCACGTTTATCAACGTACAGCGCGCACGCCAACGCTGCCTTACGCGCAGCTCGAAGCGGCGCATGACCTACCTGCAGCTGGCAATTCTCACGCCCGCGCTGGGCATCTTTCCCTATTCGCTGCTTATTAGCGTGGAAGAACAAACAAAGCTGCCGCTAAGCGCGCTCATCATCGCTGCCAACGTCGTGGTTGTGGCAATGCTGCTGTTTCTTTCTTATCCGCTGTCGTTCTTTGGCTCTAATAAGCCCGATCGCTTAGTCAAGACCGAGCTGCTGCACTTCTTGCTGCGCGGTCCGGCTACGGGGCTGCTCGCGCTGGCAACTATCCTGTTCACTTCACAAGCCACGCGCATTTTGGGCATACGCGGCGAGCAGTTTCTGCCCTTCGCGGTGGTCGCGGTCGTGTTGATGTGGCAGTGGGCAATTGCACTAGCCATCCCTTACTTAGAACGCTGGCTCATCTATCGCGGCGAAGACGACGAACAACTTGCCAAGCTGCAAGACCTCAGCGAGCGGCTCTTAACGCGCAGCGACCTGCTGCAGTTAGCGGAGGTAACGCTTGAAGCATGCTGTGACTACCTGCGCGTTAGCACCGCGTTCATCATCGCCAAGCGTGGGCAAGAGCTAGAATGGGTGCAAGTTGTCGGGCATATCGCCAGCGACTTAGACGCAAGCGCACTGCAAGAGGAGCTTGACAGCATCGCCACCACCCAAGCAGCCTTTAGCACATGGCAAGGCTACCAGCTGCTGCCGCTGTTCAGCAGCCGCTTAAGTGACCAACCCATGCTCATTGGCGCGTTAGGCATTCAAGCCAGCGCACAGCAGCTCATCAACGCCGAAAAAGAGATGCTTGACACGTTTATCGTGCGCACGCAACACATTCTTGAAGACATCCTGCTGCAAGCCGAGCTTTTTGCGGTGCTGGAGGGGCTGCTGCCGCAAATCAGCACCACCCGCGCCCGCGCCGACGAGGTCGAGTTCTTGCAAAGTGCCGAACCAACGCGCGCCCGCGACAAAGCCGCCAATCGTCAAGAAGCCTTCGACCAAGTGCGCGCCGCCTTACGCCATTACTGGGGTGGTCCGGGCATCACGCGCAGCCGCTTGATGGATTGGCACATCGTGCAAGCCGCGGCAGCACAAAACGGCGAACCGCCCATCCAAGCCTTGCGCGCATTGCTGCAAGAAGCCATTGAGCAGCAGCGTCCGCAAGGTGAGCGGTCGTGGGTTGCGCCAGAGTGGACAGTTTACAACATTCTCACCACGCGCTTTTTACAGGGCAAAAAAGTGCGCGACGTAGCGCGCATGATGAGCATGAGCGATGCGGACTTTTTTCGTAAGCAGCGACAAGCGATTGAAACGGTCACTGACACGCTGCTAAAGATGGAAGCATCAGCACGTTTGACAAGCAAAAACAATTAAATTATACTAAAAATTCAAGGTAGGGAATTTTTATTGTTAGTTTTAGCATCATGGGGGAACACGATGTCCTACCACACAGACAATGACAGCCTGCCGTTGTCAGGGCATCCTATGGATGAATCGTACTGGTCAGCCATTCTTCAAGAGGGGGAATACGCCAAGACCGCACCCATTAGCGCGTCTACCGTCGCTGAAGCCACCGCGCCGCAATCCACCACCAACAGCCCAGCAGAAAATTGGCATGCCGATTGGCACGCTGCCCGCGCCATGATGGACGCTGACGAGACCTTAAGCCTGACGGTAACCAACGTCAATCGCGGCGGGCTGCTGGTGGAATGGCGTTCGCTGCGTGGCTTTGTGCCGTCTAGCCAGTTGATTAACGCGCCGCAAGAAGACAAGCCCGCGCTGCGTCAGCAAAAGCTCAGCGAGCGCATTGGCGACACGCTCACGCTGCGCATTATCGAGCTTAATCCCGAGAAAAACCGTTTTATTTTGTCTGAGCGCGCCGCGCAAGCCCAACACGGCGCACGCACGCATTTGCTTAAGCGCACGCAGCAAGGCGACATTCTTGAGGGTCGCGTCACAAACCTGTGCGACTTTGGCGCGTTTGTTGACTTGGGCGGCGTAGAGGGCTTAATCCACATCAGCGAGCTGAGCTGGGGGCGCGTCGGGCATCCGTCCGATGTGCTTGCGCGCGGTCAGACCGTGCGCGCCTACGTGCTGCACGTTGAGCCTGACCAATCGCGCATCGCTCTGAGCCTGAAGCGGCTCACGCCTGACCCCTGGGCAACGGTAGAACAGCGTTATCGCGTGGGACAATTTATTGAAGGGTACATCACTAACGTGGTCGATTTTGGCGCGTTTGCCTGCGTTGAAGACGGATTAGAGGGTTTAATACACTTTTCCGAACTCGCGGAGGGGCATTTCTTACACCCGCGCAACGTGGTCAAAGAAGGCGACCTGATACGCGCGCGCATTTTGAGCATTGACGGCAAAGCGCGTCGACTTGGGTTAAGTTTGCGCGCAAAATAGTTGTGAAGAACGCCCAACCTCATCTATACTAAGGCAAGAAGATTGCAGCCTTTGGTTTTGTGAGGAAGCCGCGTTGTGACGCAAACGGATTTGGCAGCAGCAACCCCTGACCTACCCTCTGCAGAGGCCACCACAGCGCAAACGGCACAACCAACGCCGTCTACGCCACAGCTCGCGTTGCCCGACGCGCCCGAGCGCACTGAGGCTAATACGGCTGTGGAAGGGTCGTTTTGGGGGGATTTGCGCGATGCAGCCCCGCCCTGGCTGGCGGAATTCGTCGGGCTTGCGCTGCTGTTGTTTGCCCTGCTCTCTTTTCTGGCGTTGATTAACACAGAGCAGGCGGTGGTTGCGCTGACGTGGCGCAACATGCTCACCAGTCTGTTCGGCTATGGCAGCATCCTTGTTGTCGCGGGCATCTTTGTCGTTGGCGTGAGCGTGTTCTTACCACGCTTGAACGAGAACCTACGCCTTGCGCCGAATAAGACCTTCGCGCTCGAAGTGGCATTTCTGTGCCTGCTCGCACTGCTGCATCTCAACACGCCTGACGGGGAACTACGCGCGCTTGCCCGCGAAGGACAAGGCGGCGGCATCTTAGGCTGGGGCTTAACCGTCCTGCCCTACTGGCTGCTTGGTCAACGCACCTCACAAGTCCTGTTCGCGCTGATTTTGCTGCTATGTGTGTTCGTGCTGCTTGGGTTGCGGCGCACACACATCATTCACGCGCTGCTTAGGACGGGTGAACGCCTGCAAGCGTGGAGCGCAAAGCTGCACCCCGAAGCTCCCAAGACCGAAGTGGTCGCGCCCGCCGCCAACACGCCGCCCATTCCGCCTGCCCTGCTAGCAAGGCGCACGCCTATCATGCGCATTCGCCCGCGCCGCGACCAGCTACCACCCTCACTGCGACCCACCAGCGTACAGCTGCAGCAGCCCAACAAGAACGACGAAGACCTCACCAAACACCCGTTGTTTTCAGCAGGACGCGACCTTAAGCTGGACGTGAACATCATCGGCGAGCTGACCAATCGCAAGACGGAAGACGGACACCGCATCGTGCGTCGCCCCGACGGACGCGAGAAACGTTATTTTGCTATAGAGCAGATGAAAGAACAAAAGCGCGTCGTCAAGCGCGACAAGATACTGCCGCCGCTGGACATTTTGACCGATACAGAGTCCGCGCCGCCCGACGAGCAAGAAATCAACCGCAACGTGGTGCTAGTCGAAAACACGCTGCTAGAGTTTGACATCGATATTGACGTGGTGGACGTGCAAATCGGTCCCACCGTCACACGCTACGCCGTGCAGCCCTATCAAATCAAGAAGGACGGCACCACCGAGCGCGTGCGCCTCAGTCGCATCGCTTCTTACGCAAGTGACCTATCGCTTGCGCTCTCTGCCAAACGCCTGCGCCTTGAAATTCCCGTGCCGGGCACGAACTACATGGGCATTGAAGTGCCAAACAAGCAACCTAGCATCGTCACACTGCGCTCGGTGTACGAAAGCAAGGCGTTCTACGAGCTAGCGCAAAAGAGCAGTTCCCCGCTGCTCGTGCCACTCGGGCGCGACGTAGGCGGCAAGCCGCTGGCAATCGACATCGCGCAGCTTCCGCACCTGCTGATTGCTGGCACAACTGGCTCGGGCAAGTCCGTGTGCATCGCGGCAATTGCCTGCGCGCTCATCCTCAACAACACGCCAGACAAGGTGAAGTTGGTTATGCTTGACCCCAAGATGGTCGAGCTAAGCCGCTTTAACGGGCTGCCGCACCTGCTGGGTCCGGTTGAGACCGACACTGACCGCATCATCGGCGTGTTAAAGTGGTGTACCCGCGAGATGGACAGGCGTTACAAGCTGTTGGAAGAACACGCCGTGCGCAACATCGACAGCTACAACAGCAAGTTTGGCACGCGGCGGCGCGGGCGTGACTATTTGCCCTACATCGTCGTGCTGGTCGACGAAATTGGCGACTTGATGCTCAGCCGTCCTGAAGAGACAGAAACCGCCATCACGCGCCTCGCGCAAATGGCACGCGCTGTTGGCATTCATCTCGTTGTTGCCACCCAACGCCCAAGCGTCGACGTGATTACAGGGCTAATCAAGGCAAACTTTCCGGGCCGTATTGCCTTTTCGGTGGCTTCCGGGGTGGATTCGCGGGTGATTTTAGACACGACCGGCGCGGAAGCACTGCTGGGAAACGGCGACATGCTCTATCTCGCGCAAGACGCGGCGGGACCACGTCGCGTGCAAGGTTGCTACGTCAGCGACGAAGAGGTACGCCAAATAGTGCAGCACTGGAAAGCGTGGCATCAGGAGGAAATTGCCGCAGGGCGCGCTGAACCCATGCTCACGGGTCCTTGGGAGCGCGGGCTAACGCGGCGCGAGTTCCTCTCCGAGACCGACCCAATGCTTGAAGCTGCCATTGAGTATGTGGTGGAAACACAAGAGGCTAGCGCGTCGATTATCCAGCGGCGACTGGGTTTGGGGTATCCCCGCGCTGCCCGCATTATGGACATGCTGGAAGAGCTAGGTGTGGTCGGCGAGTCAGTTGGCGGTGGACGCGCGCGGCGCGTGCTTATCCCACGCGGTGATGACCCCTTCAAGCGCATCATCGAGGGGCGCATGAAAGACGTGAAGATGTCTAGCAAGCCCAAACGCCCAGTACACGAATACTACGACGAAGCAGACCTTGACGGCGTGGACTACGAAGCTGACGAGGACGACGAGAATTAAAGAAGTGTGGCTTGGCGCGGCGGCTGATATGGTGCTATCAGGTCAGGCGTGTCGACATTTGGGTTACTTACGGCTGGTGACACTGGATAGGCACACATGTCCGCCGCACTATGCGGGCGCAGCAGCGCGGCACACGCCTCTAGCGGCGTTTCGGGGTTCAACCATGTGTCATAGTCTTGCGGTGCGAGAATGACCGCCATGCGATGATGCAGCGGCGCAATCAGCGCGTTGGGTTCGGTGGTGATAATCGTGCAGCTTTCTAAGCGTTCGCCCTGCGGACTAAGCCACGTTTCCCACAAGCCCGCCAGCGCGAACACGCGATGGTCAGCAAAGTGAATGAAGTGCGGAGTTTTGGCAGGCGTACTTTTGTCCCACTCGTAGAAGCCATCGCATGGCACAAGGCAGCGGCGCAGCTTAAACGCCTGACGGAACGACGGCTTCTCTTGTAGCGTCTCGGCGCGGGCGTTAATCCGTTGATGCGCACCGCTGCGGTCTTTCGCCCAAGACGGCACAAGCCCCCACTGCACGTAGGCAAGCGTGCGCACGCCGTTCACACGCACAATCGGCACGCGCTGCGTGGGCGCGATGTTATAGCGCGGCGCGTGTTCAGCGGGCAGCTCGGGCAAATTAAAGGCGCGCTGGAGCGTGGGCGCGTCAGCGCGCAGCGTATACCTGCCACACATGGGCTATTTCTTGGGCTGCTTGCCGCTTTCGGCAATTTGGCGCATCAGTGACATCGCCGAGAGCAACAGCCCCAACAGCGTGCCGGTAGGAATTTGCTGGGGCTTGCCGTTTTCGCTATTTTCTTCGGCGGCGCGCGCAAACAAATAGGCAGAGATAAAGCCCATCAGCGCACCCACCATGACACCCATTGCGTAAACGCGCGTTTTCCAATTGTCTTCAGGGGCTGCTGGGGTCGGCAGATTGTCCGTCATCGTGTGTTTTCTCCTGTGCTGGGGGGTCGAAAAGGCTAAAGAGCGCGAGCAGCGGCGCAAGGCGCACGCTCCATTGTGCGCCACCACGATTGAGCTTGTCAGTAGCAACAGTGATTTGGGTACGCCAGTCGTTCATGCGCGCTTCAAGACGTGCGAGTGGGCGTTCCGCGCCATCGTGCAGCGCGCGCGCGCCAAAACCAAGTGCCACAATCAACAAATACAGCGGTATCATCAGCAACACCATCGGGCAAAGCAGCAGCACTACTAGCAAGAAATTGCCAACCGCAGCAGCACGCAAGCCGTTTAATCCGTCTTGCGGTAGCACAAACGCCAGCAGAATGCCCAACGTCAGCAACGCCATGAGCAGCGCGAACGGCAGCCACACATACCTTCTTGTTTCGCGGCGAAAGGTTTGCTGCGCTGTTGGTGTCTGTGGAGCATCTGCCATGCACGTGCCGCCGTTTCCTAAATCACATCGTCTCTAAGCGTCCAATGTCGGTGCTGCCTATCGCCCGTATTGTAGCGCAAAACACAAGCCAGCGGCAGGCTGCGTTCCGCGTTAACACCTCTCAACAAATTTTTAACAAGTACCTTTGCGCAGGCGTAACCTTTTTCAAGTATCATCGGTAGTAGAGTTAGGTACGCCATAAGCGGCGGACTTGTTTGCATTTCTATGCAACGTTCACAAGCATGAAAACAATTTTGGGGAGGAACAAGTTCATGAACCCAAGCACTAAAAGTCATTCTCGGCTAACGCTACTGCTCGCATTGCTGTTTGGGCTAACGCTCGTTTTCAGCATGCAAGCGCAAGAAGCGACGGAAGAACCCGCCGCCCCTGCTGCCGAAGTCACGCCCGAAGCTGTAGAGGAAGTCCCCGCTGAGAGCGTAACGGAAGCAGAGCCAGAAGTAACAACGACAGTAACGGAGCCAGCGGAGAGCGTTGTGCCTGTTGCAGCTGCCGAAGAGGTCACCCACTTCAGCGATAATTTTGACGCTGATTTGGCGGACGCTTGGCTGCTCAGCGGGTGGGAAGTTGTCAGCGACGAAAGCGGCAGCTACCTTGCCACCAGCGCACCCAACAGCCTTGCCACCGTTAGCACTTTTAGCCACGCCAGCTTCACGCTGACGGCGCGCCTCAAAGTGAGCGAAGGCAATGTTGCGCTGTTGCTGCTCAACGGCTACAGCGTCATGTTCGACGCTTTTGGCAACAGCCGCCTCTATGCAGGCGACAGCATGCTGGCAGCATCCGCTGTTGACGAAGGCGAACGCGGCGAAGCCGATTGGTACAGCGTACAGGTCGACATGCTCGCCAACGTGGTCAACGTGTGGGTTAACGGCACGCTGCGCCTCAACTACGTCGCCGAGCTGCCGTTTGTTGCGGGAGTCGTGAGCTTCGCCAGCGGCGCGAGCAACAGCGACACCATCGCGCTGGACAACCTCACGCTGGTCAAGCAAGAAGCGTTGTTTGTCGCGCCACAGCCCACCGCCATGCCGGTATCTACCTCCTCCTCTGAGGATACCAGCATAGTGGCTGACGCAGAGACCACGCCGGAAGCCGCCGACAACAGCGAAGCGATTGACGAGGTTGCCGATACAACAGCGAGCGAAACCATCGCCAGCGTTGAAACACCGGTGAGAACGTTGGCTAACGACTTCACCAGCGCGCTAGACGGTTGGACGACCAACGGCGCAATCGTCGACAACGGCGACAACAACCGCGCACTGCTGCTAGTCGGTGGCAGCAGCGCAAGCACTACTTCCTCCCTTGTGAACTTTGAACTCACGCTCACCTTCCGTTTGGTGGGCGAAGATGCGGCGTTGGTCTTGAACTACGGCGCAAGCACGCTGACAGTCACCGCCAAGAGCGCAACGGTTGCGCACGGCGAAAGCAACTTCAGCGGCACACTAGCACTAGATGACGCATGGCACACACTTGTGCTGCGCGTGCGTGACAGCGTGTTAACGTTGACGGTCGACGGTCAGCCCACACTGGCGGGCGCAATTGGTAGCGAAGCTAGCACGGTAACCTTGCAGAGCGTCGGCACGCTCTTTGTCGACAACCTTGCGCTAGCTGACTTTGCGCCTGTGCCAACGGTCGTGGCTGCGCCTGCACCAAGCGCACGCATGAACAGCACGCTCGAAGCCTTGCTTAGCATGGATGCTGCTGAATACGCGCAGTTTGCCGACACGTTTAACCTGAAGCTGGACGATTTTGGGCGCGTGCTGGTTGACATTGGCTTGCGCGCTGAAGGCGAAAGTGCAGACCTTGTGGCGTTTATCGAGAGCAACGGCGGCACGGTCGACCGCGTTGAGAGCGGCATGGTGCGCGCTTACGTCATCCCGCTGAGCCTGCCGCTGTTGGCGGAACACGCGCAAGTGTTCGGCATCCGCCCTGCCGTCTTTGCCACGTCCACGTCCACGTTGGATGCCCCCGCCGGCACAGAAGCTACAGAAGCATTTGGGCTGCTGGGCGCGCACGCCTGGCATCAAAACGGTGTCATGGGCGCAGGCGTTAAAGTTGGTATCATCGACGTAGGCTTTGGTGATGGCACAAGTGCTACCTTGCCCGCCAAATCCGGCGAATACAGCTGTTTGAACTCGCCAGTTGCGCTGCGCAGCGGCACAAACACCGCCAGCAAGCACGGTCGCAACATGGTTGAGCTGCTTTGCGACATCGCGCCCAGCAGCTCGGTTTGGCTCTATCAAGCCGACACTTACGAGACGCTCTACAATGCCGTTGAGCAAGCGCGCGTTGACAACATCGACGTGCTGCTTATCACGCTAGATTTGGGCGCGGACGCAGCCCCCGGCGATGGTCTGGGTCGCCCGACCGGCAACAACCCCTATACGTCGCTGCAAAACGCGCGCAATGAGGGCATGGTCATCATCGCCGCCGCCGGCAACAGCGGCAACCCAGCTGACATTGGCAACGTTGACAAAGCGGCGCGCTACTATGCCTACACCACCACCTCAAGCAGCACGGCAACCACACTCACCGTGCGCGTCTCGCGTGGCGATCGCATCGCGGTGAGCTGGAGCGGCTGGAGCGACACCAGTGACATTACGTTGAACCTAAGCGGTGGCAGCATTACACCGCAAACCGGCAGCCGTATCGGCGTTAACCAAGCAGGTGCCAGCGTCACCGTTCCCAATCAAGGCAGCTGCGCATCCAACCCAACGTGTGACCTGACGCTGACCATTACGCCGTCGAGCTTGAGCGGTTCGACCGTCGTGCAAGTCCAGCTTATCCCTGTGAAACACAGCAGCGAAAGCACACAGACCGCTGACGTGCGCATCATGAGCGTCGCGCTTGGCACCAGCTCCAGCGTTGTCAACGGCGGCAGCATCGCGCGTCCTGCGGACTCCCCTGCTGTTTTAGCGATCGGCGCAGTTTGTACAGTGCCAAAAGCGAACTTCGCGCTCCTGCCCGACAGCTCGGTTGGGCCGGTGTACGGCAGCGGCGGCACTGCGCCTGCCAGTGGTCCCGCCACGCGCACAACCGCTAAGCCTGACCTTGTGTCGTTCTCGGTCGTGCGCAGCTACGGCTTTGACGACTGCGACGGCACTATCGACGGCTTAAACTCAGCCGGTGGCTTCCAAGGCACAAGCACTGCTGCGGCGCACGTCGCAGGCATGGCTGCACTGCTCAAGTCCAACAGCAGCAACACCAGCATGAGCGGCTGGAGCACACGCAACGCCACAACCGCCCAAGCGGTCGAAGATTACTTGCAGACGCGCGTCGCTGAGCTGCCCATCACCAGCCCCGACGGCTATGACTATATCTACGGTGCGGGTATCGCGTTCTTGGCAGATAGTCGCTTTAACTTGGCGAACAGTGCCACGCCCGCTAGCGCGCCCGATAGTCTCAGTTGCACTGGCGGCACGGTGTATGTCGGACAAGGCAACGCCAACACGACACATGCCGGCACGCTCGCTAACCCCTTCCTGACAATACCGCATGCGCTGGTCGGACGCGCCGCGAACGACTGCGTGGTCGTGCTGCCCGGCGAATACATGACCCCGATTTACATCGGCACCAGCACGTCCAACCGCATCGTTGCCTATGACACAGTTCACAGTACCGACGCGCCGGACAGCCTCATCTACGTGAGCGGGCAATACTACAACACCAACGACTACGAGGTAGCGGGCTTCGCAAGCGGCTATGGAAAAGTCTTCGGCAACCGCGCCGGGCTTTACGTCAACAACAGCTCGGGCAACACGATAGAAGGCTTTAAGTTCATCAACATCAAGTTTAACAGCTACGTCGGCATTAACGCGCCCAACACGGTGGTCATCCACAACAGCAACAACACCACGTTCCTAAACAACGAGTTTGGGCAACTGACCGCTAATGGACTCAGCCACACGGGCTGGAACGGACAAAATCCGACCATATTCGCTGTGCTGGGCAGCGGTGCAAGCGGCGCGATTGTTGTCGATGGCAACACCTTCCACAACAACACCCTCGACGGCACAGAGTCCTTCGTGCTGGCGATTGCCGGCAGCGGTACATCCACTAATCCCGTCGTAGTGCGCAATAACATGTTCTCTTCGAACACCAACGGCGGCAGCGCGACAGATGACTGGACAAGTATCGTCATCAACGAGCAGAGCTACACGAGCATCTTGAACAACGTGTTCAGCGGCAACCGCGCTGGCACGATTATCATGAGCCGCACTAAAGCTGAGGCAGACCCTGAGTTCTTGCGCGTCTTCGGCAACGTGTTCTTGTCTAACGAAGGTTACGCCAACATCGCCACTGTCAGCACGGGTGGCATGATCAATGTCTTCTACAACCGTTACATCTACTTCGTTAACAACACGGTTGTCAACAACAACTTCAACAAGAGCGGCACAAACAACGCGCTTATCACACGCGGTCATCCAGATTTAGCCATCGAAGGTGAGCCAACCAGTGCCGCGAATGAGACAGTGGACATCCACAACAACTTGCTCAAGGGCAACACCTTTAGCAATGTCATGACCTACACCAGCTCAGGCACGCAGCAGTGTAATCCTAATTCCACGTCGACCCACGCGGTGACACACAACTGGTGGGAGAGTGGTCTCACAGCCATTAGCAACACCTCCTACGTCTGCAATGGCGTGCTGCACAACGGCACTAGTGGTATCAACAACAACTTGACCGGTCCTATCGGCAACGAAAACTTCATCGGCTGTGCCAACCCACCCAGCTGTACCACCTCAGTGTTCCCAACCACCGATTGGCGTTACTATGGGCTGCGCAGCAGCAGCCTCGCGGTTGACCGCGCTGCCGCCGTCGACAAGGTGGGCATCCCCAACAGCGCGGGTGCGTTCCTCCCACCGTACAACGTGGATATCTTGCAGCGTGGGCGCGTGCGCGATGAACCCAGCGTGACTGATCTTGTATCACCGTTAGATCTCGGCGCGTTTGAGTTTACAGCCATTGCCGTCAGCGACAACAACATTGACAGCAACGGCAATGACACGGTTCTGAGCGTGACGGTTAACGAAGATCTCTCCCCTGCCACGACCACGCCGTCGCCGACTTGGATTAACGTGGTGAGCGGCACGCTAGAAATTGACCTCGCCGAGCTAATTCAAGATGCCTACGGCAGCGTGAGCTACAGCATCACTGGCACGCCGAAGAACTTCGGCACGCAGTGCGGCACGGGCTTCTCTAACGGCTTTAAGTTCGGCACAGGCAGCAACGCCAGCAAGCTCTACTACTGCCCGCCGCTGCACTTCCACAACGACAGCATCAGCACGCATGACCCCAACAGCCCCGACGATGCCAGCGTGGTCATCACCTACACGGCGCAAGATGACTCGCAAAACAGCACACAGGGCAAGATTGTCGTGCGCATCATGCCGCAGAACGACACCGCACTCAGCACGTCAATTGGCGACGGCACGCCCGCTGAAGATATCATCGAGATTACCGTGCCGACTGACACGACGGGCGTAACCGCGCAAGCGCGTCCCTATGTCACGTTCAACAACTTCGACTTCTCAGAAGCTGACAACCCCATTGGTACGCACAGCTCGCAAGCAGACTACCCCTTCACCTACAGCGCGATTAGCCAAGTTGCGCACTTCCCGGGCGACGTTACGGGCTTGCTGACGGGGCTGACGATTAACCCCAGCACAGGCGCGATTTCCTTCAACACCGGCGCACAACGCGGACGCACCACCATTCAGTACACGGTGACCGACGCGAACAGCAACTCGGTGACCAACTACATCCGCGTCAAAGTGACTAACTTTATCCCGAGCGAGCCGGGCTTGTATGACGACAGCAGCTTCGCGTGGTCATACACCAACGGTGACCCGAACAGCCCAACTTTCGGCTGGCGCGCAGGCGTAAACAACCGTGCCATTAACAACACGCTGCACACCAGCAACGGCTTGAACGATACGGCTGAGTTCAGCTTCGTCGGCACGGGCTTTGTCCTCTACATGTGGAGCGAGCCATCAGGCAACATCTTCGACGTACGCATCAACGGCAACAGCATCATGGGAACGTGGACGCTGGTGTCTGGCACATCCTCTACCAGCCCGGTTCACAGCCGCACGTTCACAAGCGGTCCGCTCAACGGCTGGTCATGCTTTGCGCGCACCAATATAGGGGCTGCGCCCAACACCGACAAGCTCACCAATCAAGGTGCGAACGGGAACTACACTGTGACGTGCAACAATCCGAGTGCTGCCCCTGCCAAGCACACGGTGCAAGTGCAGAACTTGCGTCAAGGCAGTCTCTTGAGCGTCGATGCCTTCAGCATTATCAACGACCAAACGGCTGCCAACGGCGGACCGTTGCCGCCCGGCATGCATAACGTGGAAAACCCTGAAGTACGCGCCATCTTCGCCAGTAAAACCAACTGGATAGAAGAACGCATGTCCTTCTACACAGGTGGCGTAGCTTATGTTGCTACCGGCGGCACAACGGCGGATAACATCAGCTTCACCATTGCGGGTGGCACGGGCTTTGCTATTGGCACGGTACTTGACCCACGCGGGGCTTTGTTTAAGATGTGCGTGCGCAACACCAGCACCAGCGATGACATGTGCCAATGGGTCGACACCTCCCCGCGCGGTATTACAACAGTGCGTGCGCTGCGCTCTTACGTGCCGTTCTACGGTTTAGACCCTAGCGCAACTTACGAAGTGACCATCAGCAACATCGACATCCCGTCTATCACTGCTACCACCTTTGGCAAGCTGGTGATTGACACCATCGTCGTGCTGCCGCCGAGCATGACCATCGACGAGGTGACGGGCTTCGGTACGACCGAAAACGATACATTCACCCGCATCCTCTACGGCGCGATGGAACAGGGTTCGTGGTTACATGACTTCAACCACGCCACAGCGTCGCAGCGTTCGCTCACGCAGACGACAACTTTAAGCAGTGCTGCAGGACCGTTTATCGCCTTTAAGATTCCTGCAACCGCCAACGCGCTGCAGTTTAACTACCTCTTCAGCTCGGTGCAATCGACGCGCTGGATGTTCTGCGTCAACCGTGCGCTGCTAACCGCCACTGCTGACTATGGCAACTGCGTGGTCGTGAACACCCGCCCAACAGCAACTGATGCGCATTTCTTCACCATCAATCTTAGCAACGGCGACTTTGTAGCAGGCACTGGCACGCTGCAAATTTCTAACGGCACGTTGCTTTTGAAGGAAGCGAACTTCCCTGCTGCATGGGGTGCCGGTTTCAACCCCGATGGTATTCCTAACAACGGCGACGAATATCACCTCTTCGAAGCGTTCAGCTTGCTGAACGAACAAATCAACGTGGACAAGGTTGACGTTTACAGCACCAACGCGCCCATCACAGCAGGTGTCCACGAAGAGTTCATGCCCGTCTTCACCTACTTCAACAGCAGCAACAGTCTGGTCACGCCCGGTGCCTATCACGCCACCACCAACAACTTCGTCAACACCACCGACGCATTCCTATGGGTGACAGGCAGCCCGCTTGCTTTGCGCGATAGCACCTTATCGGCGGTTTGGACGCGCCAAGTCGATGCCTCTATCTCGTTCACGTTCACTGGCACAGGTTTCGCGCCACGCTTCCGTACCAACAACACCTCCGATGAGGTTGAAGTTTGCTGGCGACGCACGAGCGACTTTGCCTACACCGCACCCGTTGACAGCGCAGCCGAAGTGCTGGCTATCCGCGCTGGCACGTGCCAAATTTTCGAAAACGAGTCAGCGACACAGCTACATCAGGCTGAGCAGCAAATTGTCGGGCTTGCCAACGACACCTACGCTGTGAACATCCGCATGTTGCCTGACAACCAAAATACCAGTCGTCCCGCCACGACAGTAATTAGCATGTGGTTCGACGGCGTGCGCATCTACGACACCGACTGGTTCGACAACAACGTCATTACGCCAGTCAACGTTAACACGACCGTTGAAGCCAACTTCCCACAGCGTAACACAGACAAGCGGCTGCACTTCTTTGGCACGGATTGGACGTTCCTCGTAAACCAGGTCAACTACTCTGCTAACAACTACAACCTGAACAATCAAGGCTATGGCAAGGGCGTTGTCTTGCGCACAACCAACGCCAATGCGGTGCAAATCGACCGTCCGCTGGCTGCGGGGCTATCCATCCTAACCCTGTGTGCTGCGCCTGAGAGCAACCCAATGCAACGGCTCTGCACGACCATCAACAGCGCAGGCGCAGCGAACCGCGTGAAGACCGTCATCCCGCTTAACACAACAGACGCGACCACGCCGCACATTGTAACGCTCTTCGGCACGACACCGGGACGCATTTTGCTCGACGCGCTCACGCCCGTTGATACCACCGTGCCGCTCGGTGTAGGGAGACATCCCTTCTCACACCCGAACATCAAATACCCATCCGGCGGCGTAAACCTCGTCCAGAACGGTAGTATGGCACTGGACAATGGCAGCACCGTGTACTGGCAAGATTTCGGCACACCTGTGCTAAACCGCCGCGTGACCGCGCCATCTTACCTGACGTACACGCCGACCTTTAACAACACAAGCCGCTCAGTCGTGATTGACGCAGACGGAGAAGGCATCGAAAGTCTGCCCATCAACTTCGAAAACGGCAAGACCTATCTCATCTTCGCTCGCGTCTTCAACAACGGCAACGGCGGCACAATTAGCATGGACTTGCATCCATCTGTGGCTGGCTTTGTCGCGCCCTCGCCCATCGCCTACAGCGAACCACGCAACTGGCAATCGTTCCGCGTGGTCTTCACAGCGAACACGACAACAGCAGCACGCCTGCGCTTCACGAGCGACGTAACCGCTATCACACCAAGACTGCGCGAGTTCCTTGTGGACGACGTACACGTGTACGAGCTGGGCAAGAGCAACTGGGTGGTTGTTTCTAATCCCGCTGTCTTTGATAGGCTGTATACCTACAGCACGACAATGGGAGCTGAGTTTAGCTTCTCGTTCATCGGCACAGGCTTTAGTCTTGGCATGCTGCCCGACTTGTACGGCGGTTTGGTCGAAGTATGTTACGATACCACGCCTACCCTAGCGTCAGCCCAATGCATGACGTTCAACAACAACTTTGGACGTTTGCTCACCGACACCGTCCGTCCCTTCTTGGGTCTAGCCAACACGCCAACCCAGTTCTGGGTGCGCGTGCGCGATGTTGACAACGGCATGCAGCCTTCACTGGCGACAGGAAGCACGCAAGACATCCCGCGCACAAATCTTTATGCACCTGCACGGCTAGTCCTGAACTTCATCGAGGTTTATGACAATACGCTGCCACCCACTATCACCAACAGCGTGACCGCCAACGAAAACTACCAAATCAGCGGTCAAAGCGCGATTCGTTACTTGCCTGCTAACAACTGGCGCAACATGGCCTTGACGGGTGTCACACGCTTTAGCGAGAACAGCTACAACGTCGTCGTCGACCCACGTAATAACCTTGCATCGTCAACACAAACGGGTCCCGCGATGCTGATGCGGTTCGATTTGACCACCCCGTCTACGCTCGTTCTCTACACAGACGCAGCTTCGCTTGCTAAGAGCGACCAGCTAGTCTATTGTGTGGATGGACACGATGGCAGAGTCGGCTTTAACTATGTCACCCGACTCTTCCAACTTTACAGTGCCACCAAGTGCAAGATGACGAACCAGTTGCGCACCAGCAGCCAGATTGTGCTAGACCTGCCGGCAGCGACTGCCGACTCGGTAGTCACAGTGTACACGCTCACGCCCGGTCCTCTGTTAATTGACGGCTTCCAATTCCTCAAGGGCGTGACCTTAGCTCCCGGCTACTATGAGACTAACCTCTCGTTTGGTGCGATTGGCGGCGGCGATGGTGACCAAATCTTTGAGGTTGACAACCCATCCTACTGGCGCACTCAAAACATGGCCACTTACAGCGGCGGCAGTGCGCTCGTCCTCGAAGACGACACGCCCGATGTTGTCACGCTCACGAACCCGCGCGTCAACGAGAAACTACAGTTCAAGATTAAGGGTGCCACTGGCTTCTCCATTGTCACAGCGCACGGACCGTTTGGCGGACAATACACGATTAACGTCAAAGATACCGCCACCGACGGTGCCAATTACAACCAGACTTTCACGCAAAACAACTTTAACGCCGCCCTTTTGGTGGGTATGTCGCTACCAATTACCGGGCTGCCGCTGGACGATTACACCGTCACCATTCAGAACGGCAGCAGCACCACAACAGCCGCCAAGCGCATTGTCGTTGATGCCATCGAGGTTTACGGCGCACTGAAGAATTTGGGCAGCCTCTACGATGATAACGAGCGCAACAGCAGCGGCGAAAAGCTCATCACTTACGGTCCGTCGCAAAACACGTGGCGGCTCAATGAAGGTCCCACAGCACCTATCTCGATGAATCGTACCAATCATACGACCTCCTCAGCGGGTGCCGTGGCAATGTTCGAAGTTGGTCATACGACTAACGACGCGACAGGCATCACGATTTACCATAACACCAGCACCAGCACACACGTTGACGTGTGTTGGAAAGACCTTAGCAACAGCAACGCGCCCATCTGCTTGCTCGCGCCGCTTAATCTCACAGCGACCAACGCAGCGGGCAGCGTGCGCGTCAACTTTACATCCGATGGCTCGGTTGGTGCAGGTATCGCAGGTAACTACGCCGTGAGCATCATCAATCGCCAAGCAGCACGCACGGTGGTGTTGGATGCCATTCAAGTTCACAAAGGCAACGAGCTGACGGAAGGCATTTACAGTGCTGCCGCGCTGAACAGTCTCGGTGCATTCCAAGGCAGCGTGTGGACACCGCAAACAACTGGCGTGTGGTTCGGCACAACCACTAACGCCGAACTCACATTCACGCTAAAGGGCATCGGCTTCTCCATCGTGTTAGACGAGGATGCAGGCAGCAGCCAGCAGTACACGCTTTGCGTCGACCGCGTTACGGACAGTGTGAATTGCGACACTGTCGGTACAAGCGGCAACCCGCTGGTCATCAACCGCATTGCCTCGCCTAGTGGTCGCTATGCGCTTACGTTCGTGGGCTTGCACAGCAGCTCGGGTGGCGACGAAACGTATACTGTCACGTTAAAGAATAACGTCACGACAACCAATGCACTGAAGGTGCGCAGTGTCCAAGTTCTCGGTGCAAAGCCTGCCAGCAATCGCTTGAGCGACAGCAACAACAGCGCAGAGAACAACGACATGCGCGTCCGCTACCTGCCTTTCGGCTGGGCAACCGAAACCATCAACCGCACGGCTCCTGTTTCTGGCGGCAGCCAACACTTAGGCGCGCACCGCGGCGCAGTGGCATATGTGGAATTCAAAGGCACGCGCGATGCGTTCGAATACACGCGCCAGCTAAGTACTGCCTTCGCAGATGCCGACATTTGCTACGGCGAAATCGGTAATACGACCAACGTCACTGCTGACAACACCACCAACTGCACAACTATCGTCAACAGCGTTGGCGCAGCCTTTGGCGCATCACATACCATTGGTTTGAGCAGCGTATGCGACAGCACACATGGCTGTTGGGTTGTTATCCGCAGCCGTAATGACACACGCCAGATGCCGCTCGACTTGCTGCGCTTCGTCAGCACCACCGAGCCACTCAAAGCAGGCAGATACGAAGAGAACTACAGTGGTTTGCGCAACTTCAACAGCAGCGGCACAATCTACCCCGCTAGCGAAAGCGGCACGAACATGAACATCGTGCCTGCGCAAAGCAGCACGCTGTACTCGGGCGGTTTCGCACGCCGCTACATTGCCAGCGGTACGAACAGCGCACTTAACGGCGGCATGTTCTTCTCGATAGAAGGCTCGGGCTTCACGGTTGGCTTCACCAGAGAGCGCAATGCTGACACGGTAAACATCTGCTACCTGAACTACACAGGTCCGGAGCCTACGCCTAACACCGTTCTGACGACAGGCACCTGCCGCGTCTTCAACAATGAGTCCGCCGCAACGCTCTATCGCACGAACCGTACGATTGTCGGCTTGCCCTTTGGTAAGTATGCCGTCGCTGTGCAAA
Source organism: uncultured Anaerolineae bacterium (assembly GCA_938022205.1). GTDB lineage: Bacteria > Chloroflexota > Anaerolineae > Aggregatilineales > Phototrophicaceae > JANWYT01. The sequence continues at coordinate 76,265 of CALIEB010000002.1, forward strand.
TGCTGCCAGACGACAACTTGCCGGTGCCACATCTAGCTACCGCGCTGCCTATCCGCATGGAGATTGACTACGTACAGGTTCACGGGGACGTATGGTTTGGCGCAAACGAAACCAACTGGGCAGACACCACGCACACCAACGCCATTACGCCCGCGCAGGGTCGCGTAGAAACCAGCTTTACGCGCCGTGCCACCGAAAAGAACTTCCTGTACTACGGCAGCAACTGGCGTTTCAACGAAGGTCCGTCTTTCGCAGTCCACAGCGGCAGCAACTTTGACACCATTTCTGAAATCGGCGCAGCCATTGCTTTCCGCACTAGCGGTGCCAACGCGGCGCAAATCTTCGTGCAGCTGACATCCGCCAACGCGCCAATTCGCATCTGTGCCACGCCGCTCAATCTCAACCCGCTGACCATCTCGGGAACCACAACCTGCCGCACTTACGACCTAGTTGGCAGAGTTAATCAGTATCCGCTCACCTTCAATTTCGGCGGTCCCGTAGACGAATACATCGTCACGGTTTACACCGAAAACGAGCGTGCCTTCAACCTCGACGCTGTGCGGGTCTTCAACACGACCGCACCATTGACTGAAGGACTCTACGAAGAGACCGACCCGCGCCTGTTCTACACACCTTTTGAAAATGCTGTCCCGAACGGTGACATGGAAATCAACGGCATGTGGACGAACGTAGGCACGCCGACCACCAACAGTGCCGGCACATTGTTCACCGACGGTATCCGCAGCCGCTACGTAGTCGCCTCGTCAGGCAGCGGCATCGAGAGCCAACCGTTCTCGCTCAACCCCACCGCCACAACTACTTACCTCGTGACAGCGAAGGTATACGTTACTCGCGGCGGTGTGGAAATGCAGGTGCAAAATCTGACCGGCTTTACACCTGTAAGTGTCACGACACCGCTTAACCAATGGGTGACCATTCGTCAAGAAGTCACGCTCACGGCGGGCAGCTATCCCAACATAAAAGTGCGTTTCATAGGACAAGGCACCAACGCCACGTTCTACGTGGACAGCGTGCAAATTAGCACCGGTGGTACGTGGCGCACCAACTTCCTAGCCACCCAAAGCGGCGGCACCAGCATCAGCAGCACCACCACCGGGGCAGAGCTAACCTTTAGCTTCCAAGGCACGGGCTTCGAGCTGAGCATGCCAACGAGCATTCAAGGTGGCGAAGTTGAGATTTGCTACGGCGTTAGCACGCCCAACAACTGCTTCACCTATCAGCAAGAGTCTAGCGCAACCACTGTGACCAGCCGTGTTGTTGCCGGACTGCCGTTCAACACCTATCAAGTGCGCGTGCGCGACGTGGAAGACGGCTTGACGACCCTCGTGCGCAACAGAACAGACCTCCCGCGCCAAGCACGCATGGCAGTTGGGCAGATTACGTTGGACTACGTGCGCATCTTTAACGAAGCTGCCCCACCTGCGCTTCCTGCGGGCTTCTATAACGAGGACGCTAAGAATAGCAGTAACGTACCATATCTGCAGCTGTTGCCCGGCGATCGCTGGCTACAGTTCACTGGCACACGCGCGACGGGTTACACCAATAGCAGCATGTACGGTGTTATCAGAACCGTCGGCACGACACAAGTGCAAGAGACGCAGTTTACGGGCGCAACAGCCGTGTTCAGCGTGCCAGTGGTCAACGGCGAAGGCGCGAGCATCATCCTGTACAGCCGTGCTAGCGCGGTTAACAGTCTCATGGTGCTGGTCTGTGCCAGCGATGAAGCGAACGTAGTCGTCGACGGCAAGATTACATGGGATGGCACGAACTACGGCTTGACAGGCAGCACGCACTGTGTTCTCAAGACTAACTTCCGCGTCGACAATCAAATTGTCATCGACCGCAGCGAACTAGCCGCGCTTAGCCCCAGTGCCAGCACCGGCACGAAGCGCGTCACGTTTACGACGCTAAGCCCAGGTCTTTTCAACATCGATGGCTATCAAGTTGTCAAGGGAAAGACGCTCTCGGTAGGCATCCATGACGACTTCTTGCCTGACAGCTTGCTCGACTTCGGTGCGCCACCTACCCAGACAGAGATTAATCGCGCGGCAGTAGGTTGTAACCCGACGCAAGGGTGGTGTATTCAGAACAACGTCAGTGCCATCGGCGGTAAACAAGCCATGACCGCAACCGACGGCGCAGCACTCACCTTCCAGATTGAAGGCACCGGCTTCTCGGTGATTACCACGCTTTTCAACGTAGGTATCGACTTCCGCATCTGCTACAAGAAGGCAAGCAACACCACGCCCTTCCCTGCCTTGTCGTTTGACATCAACGCGCCGTCCTATCGCAACAACATCAACCTCGATGGCACGGGTCCGAACAGCATCTGGTGCGAAATGCGCAGCAACAACTCGGCACTATTTGGACCGAGCAAATGGACGGATTTCAACTCAGACTACCTCGCACCAAGTGCCCTTAACCGTTTCGGCTTCTCGTTCTATGGGCTGCCGTTCGACAAGTACGACGTGTCAATTGTAGTTAAAGACGCGACTATCCTAGCGACACAAAACCGCCTCTTCATCGACGCAATCGCGGTCTTCGGCAACACCAACGGCGTGCTGCAGCCGGGCTTCTATGACAACACTGTGGCACAAATCAGCTACGAGCCAGCCGCCTTGTGGACACACCAATCGTTTACAGCTGCGCCGCCGCGCGGGCCCTTCAACATGACCGAAAGCTCGGTCAACTTGGCGGGTGCTATCGCTCAGTTCCGCGTCAACGGCAACTCGTTCACGCTCTTCCAAAGCACCGGCTTCTTCAGCCGCTCGGTGCGCATCTGCAAGGCACTAACGGGCGCGACAATCCACTGCACGCCCGAAGTGCGCACGACCACCAGCAACGCCATCAAGCAGGCGTTCCAAATCGGTGAGTTCAGCCAAAGCGGAGCCGCCAGCAACTTCACGCCCGTCATGTTCTATGGTCTCGGTGAAGGCACGCACCACATCATTCTCGAAAACCGCGACCACAACCGCAAGTTCGGCATCGACGCGATTATGGTACAACCGTAACGCGCCGCGCTGGACACCAGCAAGCTAACCAAAGATGCCCTCATCGTTCGATGGGGGCATTTTTATTAGAATAGCAACCGCATCATCGTGACTAAGGCAGCACGATGCGCCAGAGCTGTACGCCGCTGTCGCAGCCAATCGCCAGCGTGCTGCCGTCCGCACTCAAGCGAGCGTGGTCGGGCTGCGGGCGACTGCACGCCAGATGCTGCCCCAAGACGCGCTTTTCGCCCGTCTTGACCGCCCACGCCACAACAACGGGTTGCCCATCGAGGTTGACCGCTAGCACCACGTCCGCGTCCGCGCTCAAAAAGTACCATTGGGCATACGCGCCGCCCAACGGCGCAAGCACACGGTTTTCCCCTGTTTCCCAGTCGAGCAAGTAGAGCTGCTCGCTAAAGTTGTCGCGCCAAGCGAAGTGCGTGGCGGCGGCGTTGATGTTGCCGAATGTCGCGGCAATGCCCAGTCGATTGTCAACTTCGGCAAGCGTTACGCCCTGTGCCAAGTCCCACAGCTTGACAACACCATCCACCGACGACGTAACCACGTAGGGAAGCGGCACGCGCCCTACACGCACCACCGCATCGGGGTCGGTGGCAATGACGTAAGGTAGCACTTCAGCGTTTTCAGCATTCCACGTCCAACGCAGCAAATAGTCGCTGCGGCTAAAGTCACGGCTGAGCATCTCCACGTAGACCGCCTGCGCATCCGCCCATAGGGCAATCGGCAAATCAGGTACGGTATCGGCAAAGTCGTGCCGATACAGCAAATCAAGCGCATCGTGCTGCCAATCATACGCCAAGAGTTCCAGCGTGCCGTCTGCATCGCTGTGTACCGCCAGCAGTCGCTCACCGTCAAACACCGCGTCGTGCAGCGTGCCACGCTGGTACGCGCCCACAACCTCGCCTTCCTGTAACACCAGCACGCGCCCGTCTGTCGAGGCAACCGCGAGGTAGTTGCCGTCCGCGCTGAGAGCAAACCAGCCGCTGCGAAACGCGCCCAACCGCGCAAACTCCACCTGCAGCACGGGGCGCAAGTATGTTACATTATCCGCGTCAATCGGCAGATAATGGGCGGGTGCAAGCATCGCCCACCCCATCAACAGCAACAACCACACCATGTTTACCCGTCCTTTTAAGAAAACGATGCGTCCATGATACCCGAAAGCTCGCGCCAAACCCTACGCCTAAACGACTTGCAAGTTGCCTATCAGCAGCTCGGTGAAGGCAAGCCGCTGCTGCTGCTGCACGGTTGGGGCGCGCACAGCGGACTCGTGTGGGGGCTGGCAGAACGCCTCGCGCCGCTGGGATACGCCTGTTACGCGCCTGATTTGCCCGCCTTTGGTCAAAGCGACGCACCCGCGCAGGCGTGGACAGTGTTTGATTACACCCAGCTCGTGCTAGCGTTTCTCGATGCCATAGGATTGGACAAGGTATACTTGTTTGGGCATTCGTTCGGCGGGCGGCTGGGCTTGATTTTGGGCGCAGACCACCCGCAGCGTCTGCACAAAATGGCACTCGCCAACAGCGCAGGCTTGCGTCCGCGCCTACCCCTAACCACACGCCTGCGCACGCAAGCGTACAAGAGCGTACGCAACGGGCTAAATGCGCTGGGGCTGCACAACCTCGCCAGCTCACTACGCAACGCTTACAACGCGCGCTACGGCTCCAGCGACTTTAACGCCACCGACGGCACGCTGCGGCAAACGTTCGTCAACATCATCTCACAAGACCTCGCTAGCTACGCGGCTCGCGTGCGCGTGCCAACGCTGCTGTTTTGGGGTGACCAAGACCAAGATACGCCGCTTTGGATGGGCAAAACGCTAGAAAAGCTCATTCCTGACAGCGGACTAGTCGTCTACAAAGGCGCAGGGCATTACAGCTACATCGAGCATCTTGCGCAAACTGCGCACGTCGTGGATTACTTTTTCAAGCAAGCGTAGCTTTATCGTCCATGACTAAAGCATTATAATGGGGCGCGTTTTGACCTATAGAAACGAGTTTCCCCATGTCGCTTTTGCTGATAGCCCTGCTCTGGCTGGTCTGGACAGGTGGGACAGTATGGCGCGTGTACAAGCAGGCGCGCTACTACCAAATCGAAGAGTACAAGAGTGGGCGTTATGCGCGTTGGCTGCTGCGCGAACGGTCGCGCTGGCTGCCCATGCACACGCTGGCTGCAGTCGGGCTGGCGGTGATTTTCAGCTTGCTAGGTGACAGCGTGCCGAGCGACTTCTCCGCGCTGCCCTACACGGCGGCAATTATCGGCGCAGTATTGGCTGTGCGTCCGCCGCGCGAAGCCCCCGTCAAAAAGGCGTTTAACGCCACTGACCGCGCCAAGCGGTTGCTTGCGGCGGCTTGGGTGCTGGTGGCACTTGCTGCGTTTGGGGCGTTTGCGCTGCTGCAGGCGCAAGCGTTCACGAGCGACCGCGCCAACGCCATCGCACATTTGCTCGGCGGCTTGGGCGTGTTCTTACTCGCGCCGCTTTGGTTGGTCTTGGGCAACGCTGTCATGACTCCCGTTGAAGCTATGTTGCGCCGTCGCTTCGTACAAAAAGCAAAGGGCGTGCTGAAGACCATCAACCCCAAAATCATCGGCATCACAGGCAGCTACGGCAAGACCACCACCAAGCATTTTTTGCGCGACATCCTCAACGGACGTTACAAAACTTACGCCACGCCCAAGAGCTACAACACGATGATGGGCATTTGCCTCGCCATCAACACCGACCTCGCCGACGATTACAGCGTAGAGTACTTCATCAGCGAGATGGGCGCGTACATTCCGGGCGAGATTGCCCGCATCTGCGAACTTACGCCGCCTGACATCAGCATTGTGGTCGAGGTCGGTCCCCAGCATCTCGAACGCTTTGGTTCATTAGAGAACGTCGCCATCGCCAAATATGAGATTATCAAGAACTTGCGTCCCGACGGCTTGGGAGTGTTCAATTGGGACAACCTTTACGTGCGTGCCATGCACGACAAGGGCTATCCCGCCAAGCGCATCGCTGTAAGCAAAACCGTCGACCCCGCCAGCATCAGCGACGGCGTGCCACGTTTTGTCGCCACCGACATCGTGCTGACCGTTACGGGGCTAACGTTCACCGTGCATGACACGCAAACAGGAGCAAGCGTGCCATTTGTCACGCCGCTCGTAGGCGAACACAACGTCACAAACTTGCTGCTAGCGACGGCGGTTGCGGTGCATGAGGGCATGACGCTTGAAGCGGTCGCGCAGCGTGTCAGCCGCCTGCAGCCCGCCGAGAGCCGCCTTGTGCGCCAGCACGACGAGCGCGGCGTGCTAATCATCAACGATGCCTACAGCGCGAACCCTGTTGGCGCGAAGAGCGCGCTGGAGGTGTTAGGGCTGTATCAGAGTGGGCGGCGCGTGCTGATTACGCCGGGCATGATTGAGCTAGGCGAGCTGCACGACCAAGAAAATCATCGGCTTGGCGTGTTAGCGGCGCAAGTTGCCACCGATATTGTCTTGGTCGGCGCAAAGCAAACCGCGCCTATTCAAGCGGGCGTAAGGTCAACCGGCTTTCCTGTCGACCGCTTGCACATCTTCGACCACACGCAGGACGCGCTGGCGTGGTATCGCGCCAACTTGACGCGCGGCGATACCGTGCTGCTGCTGAATGACTTGCCTGACACTTACACCAACTGAAGAGAAAAAGCCATGACAAACTCTCGCAAAACGACAATCGCCGTACTTTTTGGCGGGCGCAGCGTCGAACATGACGTAAGCATTGTCACCGCGCAGCAGCTTATGCGCGCCATGCCCGACAGCTACCACGTGCTTCCCGTGTACATCAGCCGCGAAGGCAAGTGGTACACAGGCGACGCATTGCGTACCTTAGAGAACTTCAAAGACGAGCGCATTACTAGCCGCCCTGACGTGCAACCCGTGCTGCTGTCGCCGGACGTGCGCCATCACGGCTTTATCGTCAACCCACTCGCAAGCGGTTGGTTCAAGAAGCCGCAAGTGCAGCGTGTGGACGTGCTGTTTCCTGCCGTACACGGCACACACGGCGAAGACGGCACGCTGCAAGGCTTATTTGAGCTGGCGGACATTCCTTACGTTGGCTTTGCCACGCTGGGCAGCGCGCTCACCAACGACAAAATCATGACCAAGCAGGTGCTGCGTCAAGCGGGCATCCGTGTGGTAGACGATGTGCATTTCAGCCGCGCCGAATGGCAGCGCGACGCGGACAGCACTATGGCACGCATTAAGGACATGCTACCCTATCCTGTGTTCGTCAAGCCCGCCACGCTTGGCTCGAGCATTGGCGTAGGGCGCGCTGATAACGACCAACTGCTGCGTGCCTCGATTGAGGTCGCTTTAGGCTTTGACCGCCGCGTGCTGGTCGAAAGTGCCGTCACTCAGTCCGTCGAAATCAACTGCTCGGTTATCGGCTATGGGCAAGAGTTGCAGGCTTCCGTGTTAGAGCAACCTCTCTCGTGGTCGGACTTCTTGGCATTCGAGGACAAATATTTGCGCGGCAGCAAGGGCATGCAGAGCCAAGCGCGCGTCATTCCCGCGCCGCTTGCGCCTGAACTCAGCGCACACATTCAGGAAATCGCCAAACGCGCCTTTCAGGCGGTAGATGGACGCGGCATCACGCGCGTTGATTTTCTCGTGCGCCCCGAACAGGGCGAGGTATTCCTTAACGAACTCAACACGCTGCCCGGCTCGCTGGCGTTCTACTTGTGGGAAGCAAGCGGCGTGCCAGCCGGTGAGCTTATCGACCGTCTTGTGCGTTACGCCCGCGAGGCTTATGCGGAAAAGCGCGCCAGCGTCTACGACTATAAAAACGCGCTGCTTAGCGTGGCAACCACGAGCGGCACAAAGGGCGCGAAGGGCAGCAAGACGCGTGCCTAGCCGGTTTTGAACTTGTGTCTATTGCGCGCTGTGCTATGCTAGGGCGCGTCTACTACACACCAGACAGGGCAGGATGAGGGCTTTGTGCCGTACCGTTCAGAAGAAGATTACCGCAGCAAAGTGCAGATTGGCGCGGGGTGGTCGCTGGGCGGCATGCCACCTACGCCGATTCCAGAACGTGTCCTAGACGGCATACCGGGCTTTATAGCGTGGCTCTCGCTGCTGTTCTGTATTGCCAGCGCGGTCGCCTTTCCGCGCACGCTGCTTTGGATTGCCGCATTGGTCGGCGCGTACTCAGCGGTGCGCTTCTTGCTGGCGGGCTTGAACAACGTGCGCGGGCTGCGCCTGATTAGGCAGTGGGAGCGCATTGACTGGCGCGCCCACTACGAGGCACATAAAACCCCTGAAGCACTGGCTTGGGATAGCGTGCGCCACATCGTCATCATCCCCAACTACAAAGAACCCTTGAGCGTGCTGCGGCGCACTCTCGACAACCTCAAAGGGCAATACGAGGCAAAAAAGCGGCTCATCGTTGTGCTGGCGATGGAAGCAGGCGAGGCGGAGTGTGTCGTCAAAGCGGAAACGCTGTGCCGCGAATATCGCGACTGTTTCGCGCAAATGCACTACACGGTACACCCGCGTGGGTTGCCCGGCGAAATGCAGTGCAAATCCGCCAACGAGTCCTGGGCGGGACGTTGGATTAAACGCTACTTGGTCGATGAGCGCGGCTGGGACATGCAGCTCCTGTGCGTCACCACGCAGGACGCAGACACGCGCTGGCACCCCAACTTTTTCTACGCGCTGACCTGTTTGTACGCGCTCAACCCGGAACGCCACCTGCGCTTCTGGCAAGCCCCTATTCGCTATCACGGCAATATCTGGGACATCAACCCACTGCTGCGCATCGTCAACGCCTACGCCACTGCAATCGAGCTTGCCTACTTAGCCTCGCCCTATTGGAAAGCCATGCCCATGTCGTCCTACTCGTTGAGCTTGCAGCTCTTACACACCAGCGGCTATTGGGACACGGACGTTATCTCCGACGAATGGCACATGTTCATCAAGTCCTACTTTGCACGCGGCGGCAAAGTGCAAATCGAGCCTATCATGCTGCCCTTTATGGCGGACGCAACCATCGGCGACGGTGTCATTGGCGAGCTGCGCGAACGCTACCAACAAACGCTGCGGCACGCTTGGGGCAGCAAAGAGATGGGATACATGATAGCCAAGATGATTGACCATCCGGAAGTTAACTTTTGGTCGTCGTTTCGCCTGCTGGTGCGCATTGCGCATGACATTTTGCTAGCGGGCGCAGGCTGGATTATCCTCACCGTTGGCTCCCAGCTGCCTGTGATTTTGCACCCACAAATCGCCTTTCTCAAGCCCGATGAGCTGCTAGAAAACCCCATCGAAGGCATCGCTGCCACGACCATGCGCCTAGCTGATGAGCCAGCTTGGGCGGTAATTATCGTCGCGGGCTTGCTCGTCGTCGTGCTGGGCATCATCTTCTGGATGCTCGACGTGAGCGTACGCCCACCGCGCACACGTCCACAAACGCTCAGCGAACGGCTTTGGACGCTGCTCAGTTTTCCGCTGCTGCCTGTGCTGACGCTGATTGTGCTGTCACTGCCAACGCTGCAAGCGCAAACGCGCCTTCTGCTCGGCATCCCGCTGCAGTTCCGCGTCAGCAAGAAAATTTGAGCAGTCGCCTTTAACTTTGCTAAAAGCTATGCTAGAATAGAGCCCGCGTCGGGAGACGCGCCGTGAGCGACCTCGCTCAACCCCACAGCGTCGGGATGACGCACAAGCAGAAAGCAAGCCCTATGAAAGAACGCATTCAAAAGCTGCTCGCGCGCGCTAACTACGGCTCACGCCGTGCCAGCGAGCAAATCATCCTTGAAGGGCGCGTGACCGTCAACGGTAAGCGCGCCACGCTTGGCGACCAAGCCGACCCCGAAGTAGACGACGTGCGCGTGGACGGCGAACGCCTGCGCCTCAACCGCTTTAAGCTGCGCTACTTCGCCTTTAACAAGCCCAAGAACGTGCTTTCCACCAACGAAGCACCGCCCGGCGACGAACGCCCCACCGTCCGCAGTCTGCTGCCGGTTGACGGGCACTATTTCACCATCGGGCGGCTGGACGCAGAGAGCGAAGGGCTGATTGTCATGACCAACGACGGCGACATCGCCCACAAGCTGACACACCCCAGCTTCCAGCACACCAAGACTTACAAGGTCACAGTCTATGGGCATCCCTCCGAAGAGGCCTTGCGCCAATGGCAAGAAGGCGTGTGGATTGACGGCAAGCGCACCGCGCCCTGCTTGGTGCGCGTGATGGAAAAAAGCCCCCAGATGACCACACTGCGCGTCATCATGACCGAAGGGCGCAAGCGGCAAATTCGCCAAATCGCCAGCCAGCTCGGCTACCCCGTGAACCGCCTCGTGCGCACGCACATCGGGCAGCTTGCACTCGGTACGCTGGCGCGCGGCGAGTGGGTCGAACTCACAGAAGAGGATGTAAGCGCGATGCTGATGCCGTCGCCGGAGTTCAAGGCGTTTAAGCGTGCCCTGCGCCGGCGGCGTTTTAGCCGCTCACCGCAAGAAACTGCCGCAAAAGAGAACGCTGCTGCGCCACAAGTAGCCGCCACACCGCAACGTCCCAAGCGCAAGCTGCCGCTGCGCCCTAGCAGTCGTCCCCAGCACAGCGGCGGTCGCAATCGTCCTGACAGCCCTAAACGCCGTTCGCCTAGCAAACGCCCGGGGCGTTAGCCAAAACGCCACAAGGAGCAGCGCAAATGACCGCCCATACGCAAACCGTCTCCGAGTTCCTCGCCATGCAGCCGGTCTACGAGGCAAGGCGCAAGTGGCTGCACCGTGCGCTGCGCGTGGTGGGCAGCATGTTCGCCAAAGTTGACGTGTTTGGGCTAGAACATGTGCCTGCACGAGGCGGCGCGCTGCTCATCATGAATCACACCAACGCGCTTGACCCCATCATCATCACTTACGCGGTCACGCATCGCCACGTCATCACGATGGCAAAGGCAGAGACGTTGCACAACCCGCTGTTCAGCCTCATCATCCGTCTTTGGGGCAATTTTACGGTGAACAGAGGGGAAGTCGACCGCTTTGCCCTCAACAGCACCATTGAGCTGCTCAAGGCACAGCAGCTGCTCATGCTCGCGCCTGAAGGGACGCGCAACCCACAAGGGCTGCAAGAGGCAAAAGACGGTCTCGTCTACATTGCCCACAAGGCAGACGTGCCGATTATCCCGGTAGCGGTCACGAACGCGCTGGATTGGAAAAAGCAGTTAAGCCGCTTGCGGCGCGTGCGTCCGCGCGTCGACTTTGGCAAGCCGTTTAAGTTCGTTTTTCCGCACACAGCGCGCCTAAGCAAGGAGCAGCGCGCCCAAATGACCCGCGAGGCAATGTACCAGCTAGCGCGCACCATCCCCGACACCAGCGCATTCTTACGCGGCGTGTACGCCGATTTGCAGAACGCCACAACGAACTATCTAGCGTTTGTGTAGTTTTGCCCCTTGTTTACGGCGGAATCGGCTTCTATGATGATTGAGCGTGCGTGGCACTTGCTGCGCTAACAGGGCAAAGAGCGCCAGAGCCTGCCCCGCAGGCTGACGAGGTGACGGTTATCGAAGAGTTCGGCGGATGCCGTCGCGGATGCCTCCACCATCCACGTTTGCCCTCCTTCAAAGCAACTGTGCTGACAAAACGGCGTGGCAACGCGCCGCACAAAACAGCCCAGAGTGGACGAACAACCTATGGACAACGGGTGCTGGCACACTTCCTTTGTGCTGCCTGCGCTCCCAACGCACAGGAGGCAGTCTTATGTGTGGTATTGTGGCTTACATTGGTGGTCAAGAAGCCGCACCTATCGTGATAGACGGGTTGGGACGGCTGGAGTATCGCGGCTACGACTCGGCGGGCGTAGCCGTGCTGCGCGACGGTAAAATTGACATTCGCCGCGACGTGGGCAAGCTCGTCAATCTGCGCAGCAAAGTGGCAGCCCAGCCACTGGCGGGACAAATCGGCATCGGGCATACGCGCTGGGCAACGCACGGCGCGCCCGCCGAACACAACGCGCACCCGCACATCAGCATGGGTGGCGCGTTTGTCGTCGTGCATAACGGCATCGTCGAAAACTACTTGGAACTCAAAGAAGAGCTGCGCGCACAAGGTGTAGCTTTCCAGTCAGAGACCGACACCGAAGTGATTGTGCAGCTTATCGAGCATGTGACACGGCAGGGCGTGACCGACCTCACCGAAGCGACGCGCCAAGCGGTGGCGCGGCTGCGCGGCGCGCATGCGATTGTCGTCATGAGCGTCATGCAGCCCGACCGCCTTGTCACGGTGCGCATCGGCAACGCCGGCGGCGTGGCGTTAGGCTTGGGCGATGGCGAGATGTACATCGCATCCGACATTCCTGCCATTCTCGAGTACACGCGCCGAATGGTGTTCCTCGAGAGCCGCCAAATGGCTACCGTGTGCCGTAACAGCTTTAGCGTCCAAACGCTAGACGGCGTGCCGGTGGATGCCGAAATTCACACCATCCCCTACGACCCTATCAGCGCGGTGAAGGGCGAATACAAGCACTTCATGCAAAAAGAAATCTTCGAGCAGCCGCGCAGCATCACCGACACAATCCGCGGGCGCGTCGACTTCGAGACGTTTGCGGTGAACTTGCCCGACCTCAAGCTCACGCAAGCGCAAGCGCGCCGCCTGCAGCGCGTCGTCACGGTGGCGTGCGGCACAAGCTACTACAGCGGCTTGGTCGGCAAGTTTTTCATCGAACACATGGCACGCCTGCACGTTGAAGTCGACTACGGCAGCGAATATCGCTATCGTGACCCCATTCTCAACGAAGACATCGCCGTGCTAGCCATTACGCAAAGCGGCGAAACGGTCGACACCCTGGCGGCATTGGAAGAAGCGCGCCACAAGCACGCAATCGTCTGGAGCATTGTCAACGCGATTGGCAGCCAAGCCATGCGCCTCGCCGACGGCTATATCAGCATGAACGCCGGACCGGAAATTGGGGTCGCCTCAACGAAGGCGTTCACCACCAGCATTGTCGACCAATATCTGCTAGCATTGGCACTGGGGCAGCTGCGCGGCACGTTGAGCGATGCCCAGCGCATCGCCTACGTGAACGACCTCGCCAAGCTGCCCGACCTTGTAGGGCGCGCGCTGGAAAGCGACAAGACGGTGCAAGAGCTGGCGCATCACCTGTACAAGTTCACGAACTTCCTGTTTTTAGGGCGTGGTATCAACTACCCCATTGCGCTAGAGGGCGCGCTCAAGCTGAAAGAAATCAGCTACATCCACGCCGAAGGTTACCCTGCCGGTGAGATGAAGCACGGACCCATCGCCCTTATTGACGAGCAAATGCCCGTGCTGGCAATCGCACAGCAGGACAGCCTCTACGAGAAGATGATAAGCCAAATTGAACAGGCGAAGGCGCGCGGCGGCATCGTCATCGCGCTAGCGACCGAAGGCGACACGTTGATTGCCAGCAAAGCGGACTACGTCATCTATTTGCCTGCCGCACCCGAGCTGCTAAGTCCGGTCGTTAACGTTGTTCCGCTTCAGCTGCTGGCGTATCACATCGCTGCGCTGCGCGGCGCGGACGTTGACCAGCCGCGCAACCTCGCCAAGAGCGTGACTGTGGAGTAAAGGGTTTACAAACAGCCGCTTTTAAGCTATAACTAAGCCACCTGCGATGCGCGTGATGATGGTTAACAACTCTGGGCCAACACTCACCGAATAGGGGATGCGCGTTGGATGTCGCGGTGATAGGCATGCGTTGCCAAGACCAGAACATCTCATAGCAACCCCACCTGCTTAGCAGGTCTCAAAGGAACCCGTCACACGGCAAAGCAGGTGCTTGCCATCATTAAAACAGCGCGCATGCGCTGTTTTTTTGTTTACTGTGAGTAGTTCGCGCCGAAGATGTCGACCATCAAGGTGACAATCGTACCGCGCGTAATCGCATCGGGCATCACTGTGAGTAGTTCGCGCCGAAGATGTCGACCATCAAGTTGGCCAGCCGCGCGCGGTCAGGGATAAGCACCGACGCGCCATCCGGCGTGGTGTAAGGACGCAAATACTCGTAGGTCAGCACGCCCATGCGGATGTTCTCGCGTGGGATGTCGCGCAAGTACAGGGCGAGCTGGATAATCTGCTCGAGCGACAAGCCGGTGTAGACGTTGTTGCTCAGTGTGTTCCACAGCGCGGGAGCTTGAAACACCAGCGTAGGCAGCATGTTGAAGTTCAGCACCTTGTCGCGCACAGCGTATAACACTTGCTGCTGGCGTTCGGCGCGGCGGATGTCGCTGTCGCCGTGCCGCGTGCGCGCGTAGCGCAGCGCGTTGTAGCCGTCGAGCTGGTGCGTGCCTGCCGCAAGGTAGAACGGGTCATAGCCGTAGTTCATGTTAGGATAGAGCGGGTCGTTAATCGTGTACTCACTGGTGATGGTGATGCCGCCAATCGCGTTGACGATGTCGATAAACGCCTGAAAGTCAACCACGATGTAATCGTGGACGCGAATGCCAAAGTTCAGCTGAACGGTTTGCATCATCAACACCGGACCGTAATTGGGCTGGCGCGTTTCACCGAATACCATTGGCGAGTTGATGCGCTGCAAGGCGGCATAGCCCGGCACCTGCACGTACAGGTCGCGAGGAATACTCAACACGCTGAGCGTGCGCGTGGCGGGGTCGAGGCTGGCAATCATCATCGTGTCGGTGCGATAGGCTAAGCCGCGCTCGTTAGGGCGGCGGTCTAAGCCCGCCAAAACAACGGTAAAGCGCGACTGCCCGTCCCAAGGGGTGAGGGCGATGCTGCTGCCGTCGGGCAGTATCAGCGTCTCGCCCAAATCGCCGTCGCTGAACGTCGTGTGCGCGATAAGCGGCGTGGGCAAAATGTCAGGGATGCTAGCGGTCGGCAGTATCTCCACCACTTCCTGTGCGCTGCGCACGACGACTAGCACGCTGATGCTGACCAGCATGACCACACCGAACAGCGTCGCAGCCACAATCACCCATGCCCATTCACCAAGCGAGTGTCTGCCCTGTTTGCGCCGCTGCTTGACGCGCAGGCGCGCCGAAGACTCGCGGTAAACGGTGGGTGGCGGCGCGGGCGGATAGTGTGTGGTAAACGCTTTGGTGCTGTAGACGGGCTTAGCGGCGGGTTCTGTGGGCGACGCGCCTTGCGCTTGACTCGGCACAGTCAGGTCATCGTCAGGGTTGCGATAAGGCTCACTCATGGGCAATTGGCGCAATTTGCTTTACAATGTAGGCATGTTAAACGTTCGAGTATAGGCACAGGAAGCATATGCGTCAATGGCGCGTCATTTTTCATCCACCCATGCACGGACAAGCCAACATGGCGATTGATGAAGCCATTTTGCACAGCGTCAGCACACATAGCCAGCCACCCACGCTGCGGCTTTACGGCTGGCAGCCCTTCTGTCTTTCGCTAGGTTACGGGCAAGATGTCGCCGACGCGGACGAGAGCCGTCTTGCAGCGCACGGCTGGGACTTAGTGCGTCGCCCGACCGGCGGCAAAGCAATCTTGCACGGCGACGAGTTGACCTACAGCGTTGCGCTGCCGATTGATGACCCGCTGGCGCAGGGCGATGTCGTCAGCAGCTACCGCCGCCTTAGCGAGGGACTGCAACACGCGCTCAGGCTGCTGGGGGTAACACCGCAAAGCGAGGCGCAAGCCAAAGGCAATCAAGGCTTAGGTGCGGTCTGCTTTGAAGTGCCGTCGCATTACGAGCTGACCGTCGGCGGGCGCAAGCTCATCGGCAGCGCACAAGTGCGCCGCAAGGCGGGCATCCTGCAGCATGGCACGCTGCCGCTTTGGGGTGACATCGCGCGCATTTGCGACGTGTTACGCTACCCCGATGAAGCCGCGCGCGCGGCGGCGAAAGCGCACGTTCGCGCGCGCGCCACGACGCTGGCGGAGGTGCTAGGCGCGCCACCCGACCCACAAACGGTGGCGGATGCCTTTGTGGCGGGCTTTGCGCAAACGTTTACGCTTGACTTGTGCGAGGGCGCGCTGAGCGACGAGGAAAGCGCGCACGCCGAGCACTTGCTTGCCGAGACCTACGCCAATGCCGCGTGGACGTATAAACGCTAGGAGGCGACATGAGCCGCCAGCTGCCGCTTTTTCCCCATGAGCCACAAACGCCCGCAGACATCAGCAAGCAAACGCCCTTAGGCGCGACGCTGGCGTGGTTTGCCGAACACTTGCGCCAGCAGGGCAAGAGCGAACACACCATCACGGCGTTTCTGGCGGACATGCAGCTGTTGGGCGAACACAGCGGGTTAGAAACGCCGCTTGCCGCGTTCAGCACTAGCCGCCTCAACGCCTTCTTACACTGGATGGAACACAAGCGCGGCGTGCCGTGCAGCCGCAAGACCTACGCGCGCCGCGTGACCACGCTCAAGGTCTATTTCAAGTGGCTGCATACGCTGGGGGCGATTGGCTATGACCCCGCCAAGTCGCTGCTGCAGCGTTCAGGACCCGCGCCGCTTGCCAACGTCCTGACATGGGCGCAGGTGCAGGCGGTTATCGCAGCGGCGCGCCAAGCGAAAAGAGGCGACCACCCCGACACGCGCCCTGAGTTCCTCTTTCGCCTGCTGATAGAGACGGGCATCAAGAAGGGCGAAACCGCCAAGCTAACGCTGGCGGACATTGACCGCGCCAATCCGAACATGCCGTTTATCAGCGTCAAGCACGGCGTGCAAGACAACCCGTACAAAGAGCGGCATATTGCCATTAGCACGGATTTGCTGGCGTTGTGCGAGGCATATATCGCACAGTATCAGCCCCAACAAACGCTGTTCACCTGCACAACGCGCAACCTTGAGTACATTCTGACGGACATTGGCGCGGCGGCAGGCGTGCCGTTCAAGCTCTCGTTTGAGAGCCTGCGCTGGACGATGGCGGTGCTAGATTGGCGCGCGGGCTATGAGGCGGAGTTCATCCGCGAGAAGCTGGGGTTGAGCAAGATTTCGTGGTACGAGACCAGCCACAAAATTGAGCAGTTGGTAGCGCAGCAGCTGCGCGACGAGGGACTGCTGTAAGTTGCCTTGCCATTGCGTGCGCGCGGTAAGTTCTTCCGCACTCGCGGCATAATATATCGCAGCAGCACCACCACTGACGTGTTGGATTTTCAGCGTGAGAGATGCCTTAATACACGCGCACGAGCAAGCCTTTGAGATATTCGCCTTCGGGGAAGGTCAGCGCGATGGGGTGGTCGTCGCCCGCGCTGAGCTGGCGCACGATTTGCCCCTGTCGTCCGCTGTCCGCCAGCGCGCCAAAGACGATCTTCTGGAATAAGTCGCGGCTGACCGCGCCCGAACAAGAAAATGTCATCAGATAGCCGCCCGCCTTCACTAGCTTGAAAGCGTTCAGATTGAGGTCTTTGTAGCCGCGCGCCGCCTTCTCCACTTGCCCCTGATTGTGGGCAAACTTAGGCGGGTCACAGACAATCACGTCGAAAGCGTCGCCGTCTTGTTGAGCGGCGCGCAAAAAGGCAAAGCTATCCGCCGCCACAAACGCCACTTGCGGCGGCGCGGGCATGTCGGCACTGCTGCGCTCACTGTTGCGCTGCGCCAGCCGCAACGCCTCTTGCGAGCTGTCCACATGCACAATGCGGCACTGCGCCGCCTGCGCATGCGGGCGCACCGCGTCCAACGCTGCCACGCCAAACCCGCCCGTGTAGCTGAACAAGTTCAGCACGCTAAACGGTCGGTCGGCGAACTGCAGCAGCAGGTCGGCAAGCTGCTGGCGATTGTCGCGCTGGTCGAGATAAAAGCCCGTCTTATGTCCGTGTCGCACGTCCACGCAAAAGGCGCGCCCATGTTCACGCACCCAAAGCTCTTCAGGAGGCTCATCGCCCCACAGCACGCCCGCCGCGTCGCGCAAGCCCTCTTTGCCGCGCACGTCCGCCACGCTGCGCTCATACACGCCTAGCACGGGCTGCTGTGGATAGAGCGCGTTGAACGTTTCCGCCAGCCAGCGCGCTAGCTCACGCTTGCGCTGGTCAATCCCCAACGTTAACGCTTGCACGACGATGAACTGCCCGTAAAGGTCTGCCACCAAGCCCGCCAAAAAGTCATTTTCCGCGTTGACAAGGCGTACGCCCGTATGCCCCTGCGCCAGCAGATAGGCACGCGCTTGCAAGGCACGACGCAGCCGCGCTCGCCACCACGCCTCGTCTATCACCTCGTCTTGCCACGTCAGCAAGCGCACTTGAATTTGCGAGCGGGCGTTGTAGTAGCCGCGCGCAAGAAACGCGCCGCGATGGTCGGTCAGCGTCACGATGTCGCCGTTTTCCGCGCCGTTCACCTTACCGATTGCGCCGCTAAACACCCAAGGATGCTGCTGGCGCACCGGCTTTTCGCGGTCTTTCAGCAGGCTTACCGTTGCTCTTTTCACACGTCACCTATCTTCTGGCGGAGTTCCGCCTCGCTAATGGTCGGCACGCCCAATGCCAACGCCTTGTCCAATTTGCTGCCCGCTGCCTCGCCAACGACGACGTAGCTGGTCTTCTTGCTAACGCTGCCGCTGACCTTGCCGCCGTGCGCGACAATCAACGCCTCAAGCTGATCGCGCGGCACGCTCATCGTGCCTGTGAGAACGAACGTCAAGCCCGCAAGCGCGCCGCCGACAGGCGCAGGCTGCGACGGCTGCATCTGCACGCCTGCTGCGCGCATCTTCGCCAACAGCGTGCGATTGCGGTCGTCAGCAAACCACGCCACAATGCTGCGCGTCAGCACCGCACCCAACCCGCTCACGCTCAACAGCGGGCGTGCCGCCTCCGTCAAGTTCAACAGTGTCGCGTGCAGGGGCGCAAGGTCAAAGGCAGGGACTTGCGCTAGCAGCGGCTTGAGCAGACGCGCCAGCCGCTTTTCGCTGTCCTGCGCGTCTAAGAAGCGCGGCGCAAGCTCAACGAGCGGGTCGCGCAGCCGCGCCTGTGCCTTCTGCGCGTCCTCGTTCTCGGCGGGCAGCTCGAGCAGCGGGCGCGCCGCCGCCGCAAACGCCACTTCGGCGTGCTTAGTGCGCGCCGCAAGCTCAAGCAGCACGTCTAGCGTGCCAACTTGTTGCACCAGCGTGTTGGCGACAACCGCGCCCACGCCATCAATACCCAATGCCGCCAGCAGCTGTGGCAGCGGGCGCGCCTTCGCGGCGGCAATCGCGTTGAGCAGGTTTTGCGTCTTCTTCTCGGCGAAGCCTTCCAACCCTTCAAAATGCTCGGGACGCAGCGTGAAAATGTCCGCCTCGTCAGCGACAAGCCCGGCGGCAATCAGCTGCTTGATCGTTTGCGCTCCCATGCCCTCGATGTCCATCGCCGCGCGCGACACGAAGAACTCCAAGCCGCGATAGACGCGCTCGGGACAGCGCACGTTGGGACAAAACAGGTCAACCGCGCCTTGCGGGCGTTCCAGCGGTGTGCCGCAATACGGGCAGTGCGTCGGCGGCGTAATTGGCATTTCGCTGCCGTCGCGCGCCTCAATGAGCGCACCTACCACGTAGGGGATAACCTCGCCCGACCGCTTCACCACGACGCGATCGCCCTTGCGAATGTCCATCTGCGCGATAAGGTCGTAATTGTGCAGGCTGGCGTTGCTCACCGTCACGCCGCTGACAAAGACCGGCGCAAGCACCGCTGTCGGGGTCACTTTGCCCGTGCGCCCCACGTTCACCTGCACGTCCAAGAGCTGCGTAACGGCTTCTTCGGCGGGAAATTTGTAGGCAGTCGCGCCGCGTGGGTCTTTGCCAACCACGCCCAATTCGCGCCGCTGCGCCCAATCGTTCACCTTAATCACCACGCCGTCCACCTCAAACGGTAGTGCGTGGCGGTCGCGCTCCCAACGCGGCAGCTCTGCCGCCAGCGCGTCCAGCGAAGGGTAGAGCGCGGCATTCGGCACAACCAAAAAGCCCAAAGCGCGCAAGTACGCCAAGCTGTCCCATTCGTTGTCCAGCGTCAGCCCGTCGCCATCAACCACATCATAAACGTATGCGGTTAGCGGACGCTGTGCCGTGATGCGTGCGTCCTTCTGTTTGAGCGAACCCGACGCGGTGTTGCGTGCGTTAACATAGGGCGGCAGACCGCGCGCGACTTGCGCCTCGTTCAGGCGCGCAAACGCCTCTTTCAAGATCAGCACCTCACCGCGCACGACAAGGCGCGGTGGCGCGGGCGGCGCGTCAGGCGTGACCGGCACGCGCAGCGGGACGCTGGGGATGGTGCGGATGTTGGCGGTCACGTCGTCGCCTTGCTCGCCGTTACCGCGCGTGGCGGCGGTCGTCAGCACGCCGTTAAGATACGTCAGCACGACGCTCAAGCCGTCGAGCTTCGGCTCCAACACGTAGCTTAGCGTCACGCCTTCCGCTAACAGGCGGCGGTTGCGCTCTTCCCACCGCTGCAGTTCTTCCACGCTGAAGCAGTTGGAAAGGCTTAAAATCGCCACCGGATGCGCCACCTTTGCCAGCTCCTCGCTGAGGTCGCTGCCAACGCGCTGCGTGGGAGAGTCTAGCGTGCGCAGCTCGGGGTAAGCCTCTTCCAAAGCCACCAGCTCGTGATAAAGACGGTCGTACTCGGCATCGCTGATAATCGGCGCGTGCAGCACGTAATAACGATAGGCATGAGCGTGCAAGGTTTCGCGCAGCCAGCGCGCGCGCGCGGCGTGTTCGTGCATGCGGTTTATTCCCTCGTGTTGACGCTTAAGAAGTTAGCAACCGCCCAGCCCGCCCGCGCGGGGTTGGCGGGGTCTTGCACACGCCACCACGTGAAGCCGTCGGCTTGCATCGGTCCGTCCACGACCAAGAACACCGTGCCTTCCGGCGAGCGAAACAGCACCTGTGTGCCTTGTACGCCCGCTGCGTTGCGCACGTTCAGCTCGTTGTTGCCTACGCCGCGCACAGTAACCAAGCTGCCGACCAAAATCGGCACCGGCGTTGGCGTGAACAGCACGGGCGCGAGCGTGGGACCCTCAAGCGCGAACTGCGGCGGCGGGTTTTGCCCGCCAATCGGGTTGAGCGCGGGAACGTCCGTCGAGCGAGCGAAGACATTGGGTTCGGTCGGTTCGGCGGTGATAATGCGAATAATGGGCGTGGTCACCAAGATTGGCTCGCGCCCGCCCAACACCAGCACCAACGCCACCACGCCAAAGACAATCATCAGCACGACCAGCAGCATCAGCACCAGCGACCACCAAGGCAGGTAAAACGCACTATCTTGGGGACGGCGCGGCGGCGGCATAGCGCGCGGTATGTGCGTGGTGGTGGGGCGGCGCATCTGCCCCGTGCGCGGGGGTGCGCCCTGAGGCGGACGCGGCGGCGGTATCGCCATCGGCGTGTGAGCGCGCGTGCGTTCCAAGTCGGTCGGTGCGGTGTCGCCGTCCGTCTCTGGCAGCTTGGGCAAGGGTGGGGTGTCGCTCATCGCGTCCTCCTTCTCGTGATGACGAAGCCGCTAGACAGCGGGCTGCCGCGCCGCTAACCAAGCCATGAACCGTTCAAACGACCGAGCGTTGATGACATGTTCGGCGGTTACCCAGCCGCGCCGTGCGGTTATGACCCCATAGTCCATGAGGTCGAGCATGTGTGCGTCGTGCGCGTCAGTGTTAATCGCCAGCGGAATGCCGAGCGCGGCGGCACGACGAGCATAGGGCGCGTCAAGGTCAAGGCGGCGCGGGTTGCTGTTGATTTCCAATGCCGTGCCGGTGCGCTGCGCCATCGCAAACACCGCGTCCCAGTCTGCGTCCACAGGCGGACGCTCGTTGATATAGCGCGCCGACGGGTGTCCAATTAGGTCAACATGCGGATTCTGCAGCGCGTTGAGCAGCCGCTGCGTGATTTGCGCGCGGGACTGCGTCAACGCGACGTGCAGCGATGCCACAACAAAATCAAGCTGCGCCAACACCTCATCGGGATAGTCTAGCGTGCCGTCCGCCTTGATGTCCACTTCCGCGCCGTGCAAGACGTGGAAGCTATCGCCGTAGGCGGCGTTAAGTTGGCGCACCTGCGCCTGCTGCGCCAACAACCGCTCAACGCTTAAGCCGTTGGCAATCGTCGCGCTCTGCGAGTGGTCGGTGATGACGATGTAGCGATGCCCACGCTGGTGCGCCTCCGCAACCATCTCGCGCAGCGATAGCTTGCCATCGCTCCACGTCGTGTGCATGTGCAAGTCGCCTTGTATGTCAGCGCGAGTGATGAGCTTGGGCAAGGTGTGCGCGCGCGCTTGCTCGATTTCACCCTCGTCCTCGCGCAGCTCGGGCGGTATCCATGCCAACCCTAAGAAGTGATAGAGTGCCTCTTCGCTGTCAAACGTGTGTTTCGGCGCGTCGGGCAACATCGCTTTATCCGCACCTACAGGGCTGAGCGCGCTCTCGTTCAGGCTGTAACCGCGCTCGAGTGCCAGTTGGCGCAGCTTGACGTTGTGCGCCTTGCTCCCGGTGAAATACTGTAACGCCGTTCCCCAGTGCGCTCTAGGCAGCACGCGCAAGTCGACTTGCAAGCCGCTGACATGCTCAATGGAGCTTTTCGTGTCACCATGCGCCAATACCCGCGCTACGCCATCCATTGTCACGAAAGCGTGCATGATGGGTGCGGGCGCGTCGCTTGCAATCAAGATGTCGCCATCGCCGATAGTAGCACGCCCGCGCCGCAAGCTGCCCGCTAGCGCACCTTCCTGCACCCCTTCCAGCGTGAGCAAGTGTGCCAAGATGCGCTCGACGATTGGCTTTGCCTTGCCAATAGGCATGCGCGTGTCGCCGTGCTGTGCCAACGCCGCTATCGCTGTTAGTAGCTTCTGCTCGCTCTTTTCGCCCATGCCCGCCAACGCCCGCAGCTTGCCGTCGCGTGCCGCCGCCTCAAGTTCCGCCAACGTCGTGATGCCGAGCTGCTCCCAGAAGAGCTTGGCTTTTTTCGCGCCAACACCGTTCACGCGCATGATGTCCAGCAGCGTCTCCGGCACTTGCGCCCGCAGCTGCTCGTAAAAGTCTAGCTTGCCCGTCGCTAGCAGCTCGCGGATCTTTTCACCGATGGCTTTGCCCACGCCCGGGATGTCTTCTAACGTGCCATCGTCGACGTAGGCCTGCAAGGAACGCGGCAACTCCGCCAGCGTTTCGCCCGCACGGCGATAGGACAAGAACTTAAACTTGTTCTCGCCTTGTATCTCAAGCATATCGGCGATGTTACAAAAAATTTGGGCGATGTCGCGGTTAGAAAGCATCATAGGCTTAGTATACCGAACCGTCGACTTTGCTGATGCCGATGGGATGCCCTTCGACAATCGCAAACAGCAAATCGCCGGTCTCTAAGTAACGCCGCGAGTTATACTGAAAAAACCAATAATCGCCCTCTTCGACGGGGTCAAAAGGCACAACCTCGTCGTCTTCTAGCTGAAAATGTTGATTTAAGACCTCATAAGCAATCTGCGTTGCAGTTTCCAAGTCTATCATGGGCAAAAACTTCTTTTTTATCTGCTGTTAATCGTCTCATCCATTATAAGCCATCTTGGCGGCAAAAACACGGGAGAGTGCCGGCGAAGCAGCGCAACCCCGTATTGATTTATGCGCGCGCTGCACGTATAATGCCCTAGTTACGTTGTTCATTCTACGTTTTTGAAGGAGTATTCGCATGGGTCCGCTGCCAAAGCGCAAAGTCTCAAAATCGCGGCGTAACAAGCGTCGCGCCCATGACGCACTGTCGCTCAATCACCTCGTCGTTTGCGAAAACTGCGGCGAGTACCATGTCGCGCATCGCGTCTGCTCGAAGTGTGGCACTTATCGCGGCGAAGAGGTCATCGAACCTCGCAACAATTAGGCTTCGCGCCAGTGTCGCAATTTACCGAAAATCGTGCTATCATCAGCGCGATTTTTTGTTTTCAAGCGCGAGGAAAAACGCTATGGACTGGTCAACTACCGCCTTTTTGCTGCCGGGACAAGGCTCACAGTACGTTGGCATGGGGGCTGATTTTGCCGCCGCCTTTCCGACCGCCCGCGCCGTCTACGACGAAGCCGACACCCTGCTAGGCTACGCGCTGTCCGCGCTCATGTTTGGCGGCGAAGAGAGCGAGCTAGCGCAAACGCTGCACACGCAGCCCGCGATGTACGTGAACAGCATCGCCATCGCGCGGGTGTTGGTGGAACGCTTACCAGCAGCGCGCCCCGCCGCGCTGGCGGGTCACAGTCTTGGCGAGTTCACCGCGTTGACGCTGGCGGGCGCGCTGGCGTTTGCGGACGGCGTGCGCCTCGTGCAAGCGCGTGCGCAAGCCATGCATGCAGCAGGCAGCGCGCAAAAAGGCGGGATGGCTGCCATCCTTAACTTGTCAGCGGAGCAAGTTGCCGCCGTTTGCCGCGAAGCGCAAGTGCAAACGGGGCAGCCTGTCGTGCTTGCCAATGACAATTGCCCGGGTCAGGTCGTCATCAGCGGCGCGGAAAGCGCGCTAGAAGCCGCGATGGCACTTGCCAAAGAGGCAGGCGCAAAGCGTGCGCTACGCCTTAACGTCAGCACCGCCAACCACTCGCCGCTCATGCTGCCCGCACAAGAGGCGTTCAGCGCGGCGGTTGACAGCGTGCCGCTTAGCGACCCGCACACCCCTGTTTATGCTAACATCACCGCTGAACCGTTGCGCGATGCCGCCGCCATCCGCGCTGAAATGCGCCAGCAGATGACCAGCGCAGTGATTTGGACGCGCACAGTGCAGAATATGATACGCGACGGCATTCAAACGTTCGTTGAGGTCGGCGCAAAGGACGTGCTGAGCGGGCTGGTCAAGCGTATCGACAGCGCGGTGACTGTGACGCGCATCGGTGACCTCGCCACGTTAGAAGCCTTCCTTGCACAAGCTAACGCAACCTAAGACAAGAGAGAGGCATTGTCTGTGTGTAAGCGCGTTTTCTTGCTGCTGTTGTGCCTTTTAAGCGTGCTAACGCTGCACGCGCAAACTGACGACCCCTTTATCACGAGGCCGCATCGCACGGCTGTGCTGTACGCCGGTCCCGGCGGCACGTACTTGCAAAAGGGCATCGTGCAGACGGGTGTTGAGCTGCGCATCGTCGAGCGCAACCGCATTGGCGATTGGTTGCGCGTGCAGCGCGGCAACGCACCCAACTTTGCTATCGACGCTTGGGTCATGCGCGGCTATATCACGCTCAACCCCGCGCTCGACTACACACAAGTGCCAGTAACCACCCTTCCCGATGGCGACCCCAGCACGCTGTTCAGCCAATCGCTGAAGAAGCTCGCTGAAACGCCTGTCATTCCTCCTATCAGCGCGCTCATGCAGCTAGTGTTTGAGCAAGGGCAGAGCATGGGACGGCAAGCCAACGTTGTCACCAAAGTAGGCGACAGCGTCATCGCCAACCCGTTCTACCTTAAGCCCTTTAGCCAAGACGACTACGTGCTAGGGGCGTATCGCTATCTCGAGGACACTGTACGCTATTACGGCGCGTCGATGGCGGCAGACAGCGTGGCGGCGCAAGTGGGCATGACCAGCTATGTGGTGTTTGACCCACTTTGGGCGAACATCAACCCTAACTGTGAGCCGAACGAGACCCCGCTTGCCTGCGAATATCGCACGAAAAACCCCAGCATCGCGTTTATCTCTTTCGGCGCGAACGACGTGAAGCACATGCCGTTTGCGCGGTTTGAGGCACAAATGCGCGAGATTATTCAGAAGACGCTGGCTAGCGGCATTATCCCCGTGCTAACGACGTTTAGCGTCGCGCCTGACTACGAGTACTACGAGCAAGCCATCAAGTTCAACGTCATCCTAGTGGACTTGGCACAAGAATTCAGCGTGCCGCTCATCAACCTGTGGCTGGCGGCGCGTCCGCTGCCCGCCTATGGGCTAGACGTAGACGGCGTTCACATGCTGCAAACGGGCTTTCGCTTTATCAAGCTCGACACAGGGTTAGAAAGCTGGTACGGCGTGGGACTGCAAAACCTGCTTGCCATTCGCACGCTGCACGAAATTCGCACGACGTTGGGCTTGGAGCTTACGCCGTGAGCGCGCATGCGATTGTGCTTTATGACGGCGTGTGTAACCTGTGCATCGCGTCAGTCCAGTTCATCATCCGTCACGACCCCGACGGTTACTTTAGGTTCGCCGCGCAGCAATCTGACGTGGGGCAAGCACTGCTCGCACAGCACGGGGTCACACAAGCCTTAGGCATGGGCGACGACAGCGTCATGCTGCTGGAAGATGGCAGGGTCTACACCCACAGCGACGCTTCCTTGCGGGTAGCGCGACGGTTGCGCGGCGTGGTCAAGCTAAGCTACGCGCTGATTGTGCTGCCGCGCTGGCTACGCAACGCCGTTTATCGGCTGATTGCGCGCACGCGCTACCGCGTGTTCGGCAAACAAACACAGTGCTGGCTGCCCACGCCCGACCTACAAGCGCGCTTTTTAGACGCATAATCAAGAAGAGGGCAGGCTTGCCCTCTTCTTGGCATCCAAGTCAATCCGAGCTTAGAGCAATTTCTTGCCGCCAGCGCGCTCTAAATGCCCCAAAAACTCCTGCCGCAGGTCACGGTTTTGCTTGAACGCGCCCAAGAACGCGCTGGTCGTCATGCCACTGTGACACTTTTGCACGCCGCGCATCATGCTGCACATGTGCTGCCCATCCATGACCACCGCCACGCCGTGCGCGCCTAGCACCGTCTCGATAAACAGGGCGATTTGGCGCGTCAGGCGTTCTTGCACTTGCAAGCGGCGGCTGAACATGTCGACGATGCGCGGGATTTTCGACAAGCCAATGACTTTTTCACCCGGAATATAGGCAACATGCGCGTGTCCCATGAAGGGCAGCATGTGATGTTCGCACAGGCTAAAATACTCAATGTCGCGCACAATCACCATGTCATCGTATTCCACATCAAATACGGCGTTGTTAATCAACTCTGCGGGGTCAACACGGTAGCCGCTAAGCAGTTCTTCATATGCGCCCGCCACGCGCTTAGGTGTAGAAAGCAAGCCCTCACGCTCAGGGTCTTCGCCGACAGCGCGCAAAATTTGCGTCACGGCTTGCTTAATTGCTTCTCTATCAACAGGTGGAAAGCCTAGTTCGAAGTCGCGTAAAAATTTTTCGTCGCGTAGCTGTGCGTCTAGTTCTGTTTCCCCCAACACCATCACGTCAACTTCGTCATAGTGATGATGTCCGTTGCCGTTACCGTTACCATTCTGCTTAGAATGCTTTCCGTTCTTATGCATGAGCTTCGTCCTCATTAGCTTGCCGTTATAGGTCTATCATACCCGCTTATAATACGCTACGTTCCTAAGGAGTTAGTTAACATAGTATAACGGTTGCAAAAGTTGTTACGCTAAAGAGGCTTATCGAGGCGCACGTCAAGGCGTTCAAGCGGCGGTACGTTAAGCCGCTGCGCCAACGCCAGCGCGGTTTCGCCCGTTTGTGGATGCCGCCATTCTGGCACAAGCTCTGCCAGCGGCACAGCAACATAGGCGCGCGTGGCGATGTCAGCATGCGGCGGCTGGTCACTGCCTTCCGCCCAAAGAATATCAGCGTCGAACGTCACAACGGGTGACTTGCGCCCATCGGGAAGGTGGCGCACCCGCCCGAGCGCGTCCTCTATCTCACGCAGCACTTGCTTGAGGTCGGCAGGCGCAAGCGGTGTGCGCACACAGGCAACGGCATTCCAGTAGGGCGCGGCGACAGCATCGCCGACAGCAGGCGAGCGATAGACTGACGACACGCCGAGCAGCTCCACGCGCTGTGCCAACAAGCGCACGCCCTCGCGCAAGTTCGTTTCGGGGTCAGCGTTCGCGCCTAAGCCCAAGTATACCAGAGCCATACGCGCTCACTTGCTCGGCACTGGCACGACAAAGCCCTCGTCAAGCCACATTTGCAAGCGAGCGGGCTTTGCTTCTTTGACGGTAAAGCCGCGCGGATACTTGTAAACCAACGCCGCCAACGCTGAATCTGCAACGAATTCCCCCAAGAAATCATGGTAAACGCGCCCATGCGACACGAAGCACCACGGCGCGAGCATCCAGCGCGTTTTCGGCGTGAACACCGGGTGCTGATAGGGCATAGGCGCGAGCTTTTGCGCGTTGAGGATAATGTCCGCGTAGGCTTTGACCATCGTCTCTTGCGAGAAGTGCGTGTACAGCCATTTAAGCGTGGCGGGCGCAGCGCGCTGTTCTTGGCTGATGATGCGGTAGGCGGCTTCGGCAGCTGCCATCACATCGCCGTAGTCCACCAAATCGACCAAGTGTTCGGGCAACATGCCGCGATACGCGCCCACACGCGCCACCACGCAGGGCGTGCCACACGCCAAAGATTCGTACGGCGTGTTGCCGAACGTTTCAACGTAGTTGCCCAGCGCAAAGGTCACCGCACCAACGCTGTAAAACTCTGGCATAAGGCTGTCGCTCACCCACTCGTGAAAGACAAAGTAGTCGCGCAAGCCGCGCTCGTCAATGTCGCGCATGAGTCCGTCGTAATACTCGCGCACGCTAGGCGAAAGGTTGGTGTCAATCCACTGCGGCACCAGCACGCGCACGTTCTTCAGGGCGTATTGATGCACCAGCACGTCCACTACCGCAATCGTCTGGCGAATACCCTTTGCATCCTCTGGGCGGTGCGGATAGAGAATGTAGTGATAGCGGTCAGGCTCAAGCCCAAGCTGCTTGACGATGGTTTTAGGCGGCGTGTGACGGTAGACAGTAAAGTCTAGCCCATTGTGAATGACGTAGATGCGCTTGGCTAGTTCTGGGAAAAACCGCCCTGCGGTGTGCTGCCACGTGGCGGCAGTGTGCTGTGATGGCAAAATCAGCGCGTCACCTTGAAACAAAAAGCCCGATTGCAAGGTTTCACTGAAGAGAACGCTGCGCAACGACATCACGTAGGGCTTATCCAACGCGATGTAGGGGAAAATCAAACCGCCGTCGTGGTTGTAGAACACGTCAGCATCCGCCAAGTAATCGCCCGTAAGCTGAATGGCGTGGGCGATGTTGTAGGGCGGAGTTTCGTAAGGCTCGGGAAAAGGCTGCTTGAAACGATAGAGCGGCAGCACTTTGGCGCGCTCGTGCCACTGAAAGGGCTGCGCAGCATCAGCGCGGCGCGTACACAGCACCGTCACCTCATGCCCACGCTCAGCTAAGTAGACCGCTACTTTTTTGAGCTGTTTTTGCGCCCCGCCCATGCTCTTGTCAGCAAAAAGCGGGGTCATGGAAAACATCAGGATTTTCATGCTTTGTTGTACACGCCTATGCTATCACCGCTAATCGCCCGTGCCGCGTCAGAAGTGAGAAAACCAATCACCTCCGCAAGCTGGTCGGGGGTCACCCACTTGCTAAAATCCGCGTTGGGCATGTCGCGGCGGTTGGCAGGCGTGTCAATCGTGCTGGGCATCACGCCGTTCACACGCACGTCATGCGCCAGCAGCTCCGCCGCCATGCTTTGGACGATGCGTTCAGCAGCTGCCTTGCTAGCGGTATACGCTGCCATGTCTTTCGCGCCCTTTAGCCCGCTGCGCGCCAGCACCACCACGATGCTGCCGCCACCGTGCGCCACCATGTGCTTTGCCACACGTCCACACGCCACGAACACGCAGCGGGCGTTGATATACATCATCTGCTCGAACACGCTCACATCGCTTTCGTGAACAGGCGTTCCCATCGTAAACCCGCCCGCCGTGTGAACCATCGCGTGAATACGTCCAAAGCGCGCTTCAGCTGCTTTGACCATCGCCTCGACATCTGCAGGCTGCCCTAAATCTGCTGTCAAAGTCAAGCAAACTCCCAGCGCGTCGCCCATCGCCTCTGTCAGCGCGTCAAGCCCAGCCTGCACACGGTCGACCAGCACAAGTTGCGCGCGGCGCGCGGCGTAGTATGCCACGACTGCCCGCGCTAGCTGCCCAGCTGCACCTGTAATCAACACCGTTTGTTGTTGTGTGGTGTCGCTCATTGTCGCCCCTTTTTTGTCATGGTTTGTTGTGATTATACCAAGCGCGTCCAACATGTTAAAATGCGTATTTGCTAACTTTTGTGCCTTGTAAAAGAGGCTACCCACGTCCTATAAACGCCGTTAGAATGACCACAACTCACACAAAAGCCCATCAGGAGCAAACACGGATGGCAACCCCCAACCTTATCACGCTGACAGACCCGCGCTCGGCTGCTGCCGAAGCCTATCGCACGCTGCGCACCAACCTCATGTTCAGCAGCGTCGAGAAACCTATTCACACGCTGCTTGTCACATCACCCGCGCTGGATGACCACAAAAGCATTGCCGTTGCCAACCTCGCCGTAACGTTTGCACAAAGCGGCAACAAGACAATCTTGGTAGATTGTGACCTACGCCAGCCCGCGCAGGGGCGCATCTGGGGGGTCGATAGCGACAAAGGCTTAAGCACGATGATGCTCGACGACAGCGCGCTGGCAAACCCGCCGCTCATACAAACGGACGTTCCCAACTTGCAGCTGCTGACAACAGGCGAACGCCCACCTAACCCCGCCGACCTGCTAAGCAGCCAGCGTATGCTAGAGATTATCGGCGTACTAAAGGCACGCGCGACTTACGTGCTGTTCGACAGCCCACCTGTGCTGCTAGCGACAGATGCCGCGCTGCTAGGCGTGAAGGTCGACGGTGCGCTGCTGGTGGTGCGAACGGGCAAGACGCGCCGCGATGAAAGCAGCCGCGCCCGCGACACACTTGAGCGCGTAAACGTGCGCGTGCTTGGCGCGGTACTCACGCACGCCCCCAAAGAAAACGCCGTTTATTAAGCCAAAAACGCTCGTTTGCTGGTCATAAATGGTCTTATCGCGTCGTAAGTTGCTAAACTGCTATAATGACGATAAGTACACTGAGATTTACAGATTGGCAAACGTTGATGAATAAATCAATTCGTCAACCTAAGCGTTGGCAACTCACGCTAGGCGTTATTTTGTTCTCACAGTTTATGACGGCTGTGGGATTTTCGATGATTGTGCCGTTTTTGCCGCTTTACGTGCGCGAGCTAGGCAGCGTGAGCGGCTTAAACCTTGAGTTAGCTGCGGGGCTGGTGGTTTCCGCTACAGGCTTTACAATGATGTTCGCCGCGCCGATTTGGGGGGTGCTGGCGGATAGATACGGGCGCAAGCTCATGTTGCTGCGCGCCACTTACGGCGGCACGTTGATTTTAGGCAGCATGGGCTTGGCGCAAAATGTCGAGCAGCTCATCCTGCTGCGCGCCCTACAGGGCGGTATTACCGGCACAGTCGCAGCGTCTAACGCGCTGGTTGCGGCGATTGTGCCGCGCGAGCGCAGTGGCTTTGCCATGAGCCTGCTGCAAATGGGCTTTTGGGGTGGCATCACGTTGGGTCCGCTCTTAGGTGGGCTGTTGGCAGATGCGTTCGGCTATCACGCGCCTTATATCGCCACCGCCGCCCTATTAGGCATGTCGGGTTTATTCGTTCAGTTCGGGGTCGATGAGCAGCACGCGCCGATGCCCACCACACCACAAGCGCGGCAAGGCTTTATCGCCAGCTGGAAGCATGTCATCCATTACGAAGGCGTGCCTGCGCTGTATACGATACGCTTCTTGGCGGGCGTGGCGCGCAATATGTTGCTGCCGATTGCGCCGCTGTTTGTGGTCGCGCTGCTGCCTGCTTCCACGCAAGGCGAGAGCATCTATGCAGGCATGGTCTCGGCAGTGGCATCGTTTAGTGCTACGATAAGCGGCGTGTACTTGGGCAGGCTGGGCGACAGAATAGGACACCGCACTATCCTTGTCGGTGCGGCACTGCTGGGCGGCTTAGGCTATATTCCGCAAATGTTCGTGCAAGATGTCTGGCAGCTCATCGCGCTGCAGGCAACCAGCGGCGTTGCCATCGGCGGGGTCATCGCCGCGCTTTCCGCCTCGCTGGCACAGTACACCCAACCCGGCGAAGAGGGCGCAGTGTATGGGCTCGACCAAGCGATTTTGTCGGCAGCATTCGCGCTCGCGCCTATGATTGGCGCGCTCGCAGCGATGACTATCGGCGCGCGCGGCAGCTTTGGCTTTGCGGCACTACTGTTTTTCTGTGTTAGCTGGGTAGCCTACACGCGCCTCAAACCGCTGCCGCAAGTTGCAACCGTGGCTGTGGCGGGTGACTAGCCTGCGCCTAAGTCCTAACCGACTTAAAGATGCTGCCCGATACTTATGACCACTCTGTGAAAGCGTGCAACGCCTCAATGACATACAGCTGTTCAACTTCGCTCAAGCTGTTGAAGAAAGGCAAACGCACGAGGCGGTCACTCACGTCTTCCGTCACTGGACAATCGCCCTCGCGCCCGCCGAACTGCTTGCCCATGTCGGAGAGATGCAGCGGCAAATAGTGGAACACGCTGCCGATTTGCTTGGACTTTAGATAGGCAATGAGCTTCGTGCGCACATCTAGCGAGGGCATCAGCATATAGTACATGTGATAGGCTTGGTCAACGTGCGCTGGCACGGTGGGCAGCTGCACGTGATGCTCGTCTGCCCAGTCGCGCAGGTGGTCATGGTAACGCTGCCAGATTTGCGCGCGCTTGGCTTGAATTTCGTCGCGGTGTTCTAGCTGGGCGTATAAGAACGCCGCCAGCATGTCCGAAGGCAAGAAGCTCGAGCCAATGTCGACCCACGTGTATTTGTCGACCTGCCCACGAAAGAAGCGCGAGCGGTTGGTGCCTTTTTCGCGGATAATCTCGGCACGCTCAATGAGCTTGGGGTCATTAACCAGCAGCGCGCCGCCTTCGCCACAGGTAAAGTTCTTCGTCTCGTGGAAGCTCTGGGTGGCTAGCACGCCAAACGTGCCAAGATACTTGCCCTTATACTTGCCAAAGAGCGCGTGCGCGTTGTCTTCAACGACAGCAACGTTGTGCTTTTGCGCAATTGCCATAATTGCGTCCATTTCACACGCCACGCCGGCGTAATGCACAGGGACAATGGCGCGCGTGCGTGGGGTTATTAACGCTTCGAGCTTGTTCTCGTCCATGTTGAGCGTATCAGGACGCACGTCGACAAAGACGGGTTTTGCGCCGCGCAGCACAAACGCATTCACCGTGCTAACAAACGTAAACGACGGGACAATCACCTCATCGCCTGCCTGAATATTCAACAGAATGGCAGACATTTCCAGCGCATGCGTGCAAGAAGTCGTCAGCAGCACGCGCGGCACGCCCAACACTTGCTCTAACAGGCGATGCACTTGCTTGGAAAAGCTGCCATCGCCGGAAATGTGCATCCCCGCTAGGGCTTGCTGAATGTACTGCATTTCTTCACCGACAAGCGTTGGCTTGTTAAACGGCACGTCATAGGTCATATGCGAAAGCTCCTAAAAGTGTGTGTTGTACCACTTATGATACCAAAACTGCGTTGAGCGTGTGATAAACCCCAATCGCTCGTAAAAGCGCATAACAGCGACGTTGTGACCCTGCGTTGCCAGCGATGCTACTGTCATGCCCTGTCGCGCAAACCACCATAACGCCTCAACAGTCAGACGCTGCCCTAGCTTATTGCGGCGTTTTTGCTCGTTCACGCCCAGCAGCATCAGCGTACCATCCTTGCTTTCGGGCGAATTTGGCAGCTTGCACGTCATGTAACCCACAGGCTCGCCATCTTGTTCCGCCACAATCACCTCGTCAGCAAGCTCTTTGTGTAGGCTGCGCGTCAACCAAATGTCGTAAAGCTGCTCGCACTGCGCTTGGGTGAAGTTAGGGTCATTGTAAAAGCGCGTCCACGTGTAGGACTTACGCGCAATCGGACGCAACATCTCAAGGTCGTCAAGGCGAGCAAAACGCAGCGTTAGCCCAGCAGTGGGTGGCAATGTTACCGCGTGCAATGTGTCGTCGAGCGTGCGCTCAATCCAGGTACGCATACCTTGAAAACGAAAGCCCGCGTCTTCGGCGAGGCGCACGCTGGCAGGGTTGTCCATGTTCGCCAAAAAATAGAGACAATCGATAGCGTTATCTTGCGCCCATGCATCTGTAAGTTGCACGCGCTCGGGCGTAAGGTAGTTACTTAAAACCAGTCCGATGCGCTTGCCAAAAAACTCCGTATCCCAAGCCAGAACTCGGCACAATTCAGTTCCTTGTTCGGCGGTAAATGAAGCAGGAATATCCATGCGTTCTCCTGCTGAAGCAGTTACCCGCAGTGTTGATACCACTTGTGATACCAAAACTGCACCGAACGCGAGATAAAGCCTAAACGCTCGTAGAACCTAACCGCCGCCACGTTATGTCCTTGCGTGGCAAGACTGACTGTACTCACGTTTTGCGAAGCAAACCACGCTAACGTGCCGTGCATGACGCGCTGCCCAATCTTCGCGCCGCGCGCGTTTTCTGCCACGCCCACTAGCATAATCACGCCTTCGCCTGCGCTGAGCTTGCAAGTGATGTAGCCAACAGGCTGCCCGTCCTGCTCAGCAACCACGACCTCATCGGCAATCTCCTTGCGGATGCTGCGCGTGAGCCAAATGTCGTAAAGCGTTTCACACTGCTCTTCGCTAAAGCACGGGTCATTGTAAAAGCGCGTCCACGTATACGACTTACGCGCTACCGGACGCAGCGGCTCGAGGTCGGACGACTGGCATGGGCGCACCGTCAAGCCTTCTACAGGTGGCAGCGCAATCGCTTCAAAGTCGGCTACTTTGCGCTCTAGCCAAAGGCGCACGCTTTGAAAGCGAAAGCCCGCATCTTCGGCGAGACGCACGCTGGCAGGGTTGTCTGTGTTCGCCAAAAAATAAAGGCAGTCCATAGCGTTATCCTGCGCCCATGTATCTATAAGCTGCACACGCTCAGGCGTGAGATAATTGCCAAGCACTAGCCCAATGCGCTTGCCAAAAAAATCAGTGTCCCACTGCAAAAATTGGCAAGGCGCGTCTTGCCCTTGCACTTCTTCAGGCTTAAACAACGGGGGCGTGGTCATGGGGTGTATTGTCCTTTTGCGAGCGTTCTTCTAGCACCACAAACGTGGGCTTGTCCATAAGGCGAAAGTGCATGCGTGCCAAATATTCGCCCATAATGCCTAAAATAAAGAGCTGTGCGCCTGCAAAAACGGTGAGCGTGGACGCGAGAAAGACAAAGCCCGGCACTTCCGAGCCGAGCAGCATAAAGCGTATCACTAGCACATAGAACAAAATGCCTGCACCCAGCATCGTTAAGAAAAAGCCGAGCAAGCTAGCCAGCTGAAGCGGCAGCGTGCTGAAGCCTGTCACCAAGTTCAGCGTGTGGGTGATGAGCTTGCGCAGCGTGTAGTTCGACTGTCCGATGGTGCGCTTGTTGTAATAAACTGGCACATAGCGAAAGCGCGACGTACCCCACGTTAGCAGCACGTCGATGTTGACGTAAACGCCACGATAATCAGCGAATGCCTCGCGCAGGCGCGTGCGGAAGAGGCGATAGGGACTGATGTGTTGGGCAATCTCGCCGCCCATTGCGTTTTGCAGCACGAGCTTGGTCATTTGGGTGGCGAGCTGGCGCATCATGCTGCTGTAAGGTCTTTCGGCGGGGCTGCCGTAGACCACGTCCGCTGTGCCAAGTGCCTCAAGCAGCGTTGGCAGTGCTTCTGGCGGATGTTGTAGGTCGTCGTCCATCGTGACACACAGCGGATAGCGCGCCGCACGCACGCCGCACAGAAGTGCGTTGTGCTGTCCAAAGTTGCGCATGAGACGAATGCTGCGCACAGCGGGGTACTGCGCTGCCAGCCGTTCTAACACCGACCAGCTGTCATCGGGGCTGCCGTCATCGACTAAAATAATCTCAAACGCTTTAACGTGTGCAGGCAGCACTTCGTGCAACTTCTCAACGACCAGATGCACGCTGTCCTGACTGCGGTATACGGGAATAACAACTGAAAGCTCATAGTCCATCAGGCATTACCTTGTGAGTAGCGTTGGACGAGGGCATCATGCACGCGGTTCATCACGCGCAGCACCGCGTCCGGGTTGTGTTCCCCCAACGTGCCACCCTCTTCTACGAACGCATTACGTAAAATTTTGCCCCAATTGCCCGTACTGCGGCAGGTAGGGTCTACAATATACTGCTCAACGGTCTCGGCGACAATCCCGCTTGGCGGCTCAAGCATGCGGCTAAGGCTGTGATATACGTCGTCAATGTCGCGCGGGGTGATGCCCGCAATGCCGATGAGGTTGCGATGCATGTAGCGGCGTTTCTTTTCGTAGAATTCAACCAGCGTCATGCGTGCGCCGCTGGCGGTCTCCAGCAGCACGTCCGTGCCTTCGCGGTCAGAAAGGTGCTGCTGCTCCTCGAACTTTGTCAGCGAAAGCGGTCCGGCGATGTCCCATAGCGTGCTGTCTGCCATCATCGGTTCGAGGTTCGTGCCGTACTTGCGGTAGTAGTTCTCAAGCAGCGCGTGCGTAAACTCAAAGTCAGTGAGGGCGGCGGCTTGGCGCGACGCGCTGATGTTGACGGGCATGCCCGTGCTTTCCATCGTGCAAATACGCTTGTTAGGGCTAAGGTCAGGGCGAATGCGCCCGATGGGGTTGTGCATGACCGAGATGTCCTCGCCAAGCGTGCCGTCGCACAGTAACGCGCGCGCCACCGCGTTCGCGCGTTCGGTGTAAATTAAGTTGCCGAAGCGTGCCAGTCCGTCAGGCTGCAAGTGCGGGCTGATAGGCATGTCGAGGTAACGCCCCGTCACGGTTGTCGAGCGCAAATACTCGCGGGTGCAAAGCAGCTCGGGGTCGCACGTGCCGTTCACAAACGGGCTGCCCTTGAGCAGAGCAGCGTTTGCCAGCGCGGTCGCACTGCGCAGCATCGTGTAGAAGGTGAACAACGCCAAAGACTCCGAACGTCCCGCGATGTCGAGATGGATATGGCAGCCTTGATTGCGAAACACTTCGACAGCGTTGGCGTTCTCTGCCATGTGATAGCGCGCGATAGCAGCTTGTCGACGCGCCTCATATTCAGGAAAGCGGCGGTTAATCTCCACCATCACGTCCACCGCCGAATGTACTTTGGGGTCATCGGTCAGGTGAAAGTCGCTCAAGATGGGGTACGATGCGACGATTGCCGTCATCAGCCCAGTCGCTTGGCTGGCAGCCACGAGCGATTGTAAGATGCTTTCCAGCGATTGGCGCGTTTTGTAGTACCCCACACCGGGAGCCACGTGGACTTCTATCTGATATTGGCAGGCTTCGCGGTCAACCTGCGGCGTGATGCCGAGCTTGTGCGCATACTGACGATAAATGTCCGTGTACGTCAGCACTTCCTCGTTGCTGGGCGCACTGCCGTCGCGTTGATACAACCCTAGCTCAAGCTCTGCGCCAATAGCGCGCATGGTGGTGGTTGGCGTTTCGGTGTCCGACAAATTGGTGTGATTGACGCTGGGGTTAAAGTTATACGGCACAATCGCCTTGAGCAGGGGCTTGTCGAAGCGATAGCGTTTGCTCACAAAGCTAGCAATCACATAACGCTGCCCGTCCGCTTCGGCTAAGATGACGTTGCCACGTTCAATGCCGTCGTACATGACTGTCAGGGTCGTGCCTGTCGCTTCTGCCAACTCATCCAACGGAAAAGCATCATCGGTCGCATTTTGTGCCAGTTCCTTGAGCTTTTCGTTAAAGCGTCGCTTCTGCTGTTCGATTTTGCGCCAATCGAGTTTGCTACTTAAGTCAACACATGCTTCTACGGTTGGCAGTGGACTGTTCATTATCGCACACCTTGCACCCAGTCGCCAATAAAAATAGTCACTTCATTGTGTGGCAGCACCACATTTTAAGCAAGAGCATTTGCCTGCAAAAGATGCGCTAAAACAGTCGCGCGGAAGGCATCTTCTTGCTCCGTGTGAACGGGATGCCCGCAAGCGAACATCGCCAGCTTGCCGCGTGGCACTTTTGCCAAAAATTGTTCACCGTAGGCTTGCGGGTTAAGCGTGTCCTTGTCGCCGAGCATAAGCAGCAGCGGACAAGTGATGTTTGGTGCGAGGCTCAGGCTCACGTCGCCGCCGCTGTCAATCATGTGAACGATGGCGCGCACCCACTGTCCAGCAAACTGTGCCACGTCTTCGATGCCGTGCATGGCGCGCTCTTTTGCGGTAATCCATTCGCCGTTGACCAAACGCTGCGCCACCGGACGCATTGCCTCGCCGAAGTAACCCACCGCGCCCCAAGAAGCCGCCGACACGAAGCGTTCAGGGTGCTTGCCGGCGCAAATCAGCGTGATTTCGCCGCCGTCCGAATAGCCCAGCAAATGCGCCCGTGCGATGCCAAGCGCGTCCATAAACGCCATGACATCCGCCGCGTCGCGATCGTAGAAGCGCAGTGGAAAATCACGCGGCTTAGGAGTTGACTGCCCGTAGCCGCGCAGGGTAGGCGCGATGACATAAAACCCTTTTGACGCAAGCCATGCGTTGGTGGCAGCAAGGTCGTCGGTGGCAGTACCAAGCATGCCATGCAGCACTACCACAGGCGGTTGTTCGTTTGCTTGACCCCATGTTTCATAGTGCAGGCACGCGCCTGTGGCAATCTCAATTAATCCCATATAGCCCCCCTGAAAACAGCGTCACTGTGACTGTTATTTTAGCGAGATTTTGGCTATCTTAACAGTGGACGATTTTAACAAAGGACGGGCAACACATGGCACAACTGCTTTCGATTCAGGTGGGCAAAGTGCAAACGCACACCCTGCCCAACGGTGAGCAATGGACAACAGCCTATCACAAAACGCCTGTGTTGGGCGCAGTGCGTTTGGATGTGTTCGGGTTAGAAGGCGACGCACAGCATCACACTAGCGTACACGGCGGCATCTACCGCGCGGTGCTTGGCTACAGCGCGGAGCATTACCCCGCTTGGCGTGAGCAGTTCGCGCTTGAGCTGCCGTTTGGCGCGTTTGGCGAGAATTTCACCATCAGCGCACAAGACGAAGACACGGTATGTTTAGGCGACGTGTACAGCGTTGGTGACCACGTGCGCCTGCAGGTCAGCCAGCCACGCCGTCCTTGCAGCCAGATTGACGAGTGGTGGCGGCGCGACGGCATGCGCGCCGAAGTCGCCAAGACGCTGCGCACGGGCTGGTACATGCGCGTGCTAGTCGAAGGGGTGGTTGAGGCAGGCATGTCCATCACGCTGTTGGAGCGTCCCTATCCGCAGTGGACAATCCGCAAGGCACATCAAGCCTATGACAACCGCGCCAAAGACCCCGCGACCGCCATGCGCCTTTCGGCATGTGCGGCGTTAGAGCCAGAGTGGCGGCGTAAGTTAGCAAGTCACTAGCGGATAGCCGAACGCTCACATGCCTCTTAAGAAGGTGTTCTATAATGCCGCTTGTTCATTCGATACCAACAAGGGGCAATGCTATGATGCAAGGCAAAACAGTTCTCGTGACAGGCGCGACCAACGGCATCGGCGAAGTAGCAGCGCGGGAGCTGGCACGCGCCGGCGCGCAAGTTATCATCGTCAGCCGCAGCGCGCAAAAATGCGCCGACACGGCACAGCGCATTCAACAGCAAACGGGCAACAATGCCGTCAGCTACATCGCCAGCGATCTCTCACTGCTTTCAGGCATACGCGCCGCCGCTGCGACCTTCCGCGAACGCTATGACCGCCTTGACGTGCTGCTGAACAACGCAGGTGGCTTGTTCACCAGCCGCCAGCTGACCAGCGAAGGGTTGGAAATGACCTTTGCGCTCAACCACATGAGCTACTTCTTGCTGACGCACCTGCTACTAGACGTGCTAAAAGCCACCGCCAAGCAAGCAGGCGAGGCGCGCGTCGTCAGCGTGTCGTCGGATGCGCATCACGCCACGCGTGGCATTCGCTTTGACGACCTCAAGCGTGACAAACGTTACAGCGCGTTTGGAGCTTACGCGGAAAGTAAGCTGATGAACGTGCTGTTTACCCAAGAGCTGGCGCAACGCTTACAAGGAACGGGAGTCACAGCGAACGCGCTACACCCGGGCTTCGTGCGGACGGGCTTCGGCAAGAACAATAACCCCATTACCAGCTTCGTCTTTGGCTTGATACAAGCGTTTGCGCTCACACCAGAACAAGGCGCGCAAACCTCAATCTATCTTGCCAGCGACCCCAGCGTGCGCGGCGTGACAGGTAAGTATTTCAGCAAGAAAAAGCCTGCCGCTGTCAACAAGGTATGTCAAGACATAGCCGTGCAGCAGCAGCTTTGGCGCATCAGCGAGGAGATTGCGGGCATTACGCCGACGCTTTGATTGTTAAGGTTTGTATAGTTTACCTGACAATCATCGATTCTTAATGGTACAAACTGCTCACTTATGCTAAGATAGTTTGTGAAGCATATCACAAACACATCACACGAGGGGAGCAGTTCACTATGTATGCTGACAAAGAGTTTATCTCGCTGACGCTGCACAAGCACCGTCAACAGGAACTAGAGCGCGAGGCGGAACAGGAGCGACTTGTCGCCATCAGCCGCCAAGAAGCGCGCCGCCAGCGCACGCAAAAACAACCCGCAGGTAACGACAAGCCGCAGCGGTAAAGCAGAAAAACACCCCGTCACAGCGCGGGGTGTTTTTACTCCGCAGCACGCAGCAAACGCCTAATGTGGTGGCAGCGTGCGCCGCAGCACGCCCTCCGCCAAAAAGCCCTCAAGCTCGCGCAAGCGGTGCGCCGCCAGCGCGTTCACGCCGCCTTGATGCCCGACCAGCCAGCGCACGCTGGCAAGCTGCCGCCCTGCTATAAGCGTTTCCAGATGTAC
Organism: uncultured Anaerolineae bacterium; assembly: GCA_938022205.1. Taxonomy (GTDB): domain Bacteria; phylum Chloroflexota; class Anaerolineae; order Aggregatilineales; family Phototrophicaceae; genus JANWYT01. The sequence goes on from CALIEB010000002.1 coordinate 116,851, forward strand.
GTGCCAGCTTTGGGCGTGCGGTTGCTGTGCTACATAGGCATCCCAATAAGCAGCGGCAAAACGGTCGTAGTCGGGCAAGGGCTTAAGTTGCCACAGCAGCGGCGTGAGGTCATAGAGATAAACGCCCCAGCCGCAGTATTCAAAGTCCAGCGCGCAGGCACGCCCTGCGCTAAACAGCAAGTTAGGCAAGAGCAAGTCGCCGTGAATTAAGCCAAACGCTTCTGGTAGCGTCTCCAGTACTGACATTGCCGCTTGCACGCGCGCTGCCACTTCGTCCATCACGGCGCGCTGTTGCGAGCTAAACAACGCCGCCTCATCGACTAGCGGGTAAATGCCATTAGGTGCAAACAGCGCGTGCGCGTCAAGGCGCGGGCGTTCGAACGCAGTATCAGGCACAAACGGCAGCCGATGCAGCCCTGCTACAAGCTCCGCCACTTGTGCAACCGCGTCGAGGGTTAGCGTGTCAGGCGTATGCGACGTGCCAGACAGCACCGCGAACAGAGCGGCGTGGTAGGTCGTGCCGTGCGCTTCGCCCGCCACAAAGAGCGCGCCGTCCTGCGTGGTCAAGGGTTTTGCCACGCACAAGCCTGCCGCATCTAACGCTGCTAACCACGCTAGCTCGCTGGCAAGCTGAGCGGGCACGATGGGGCGCGTTTGCAAGCGCACAATCGCCGCCGAGTTACCCCATTGCGCGCGAAACACGTGATTGTTGGTGCTGCTCAACGGCGTAAGCAAGGCATCCCGCCAGCCATAACGCGGCAGCACATCCTTCGCCAACACCTCAGACCAGTCAATCATGAACAGCTCCTTTGGCTTGTTCTCGTCTTCGTCGTGTCAATCATAGCCCACAGACGCGATTGTCGCCAACAGACGTTAGCAGCAGCACGCACTCACGCTTGCTAGGTGCGGGTGAAATGCGTGCCTAGATGCGCTATAATGGGGCGGATTGTCAGCCACAAGGACGGAATGATGACCGCACCGCTCACCCTTTACCTTGTTCGTCATGGCGAAGTATCTAACCCGCAGCACGTGCTTTACGGGCGTTTGCCCAACTTTCACCTCAGCGAAACAGGCATCCAGCAAGCCAATGCCGCTGCCCAATATCTGGCAAATGTGACGCTAGCAGCAATCTTCAGCAGTCCAATGGAACGCGCCTTCGAGACTGCCACGCTGTTAGGCGCAGCCAACACCCGCCATCCCGACATCCAAGTTGACGACCGTCTCAACGAGATTTACACGCCGCAAGAAGGTAAGCCGCTAGTAGAACTAGAGAAACAGCAGTTTGACCTTCTCTCTGGCAATCAACCGCCCTACGAGGACGGTGCGGCAGTGCGGGCGCGCCTGCTAGCGTTTGTGGCGGACTGCCGGGCACGCTACGGCGAGCAAAGCGTAGCGGCAGTCACACACGGCGACTGTATCGTGTCGCTGCTAGGCTATGCGTGTGGCAAACCCGCCGAAGACTTCGGACGCTATCAGCTGCAAACGTGGGGACTGCCTGAGGTTTATCCCGCTACGGGGTCAATTTTACGCCTGACGTTTCACACCCACGACGTGGACGAACGCCCAACGTTTGACTACATATGCCCCTACTAAGTGCCTATGCGCCCTAAGATAAACCTTGCCGACGCGCTCACAGCTTACGGCATTAGCGACAACACGCGCCGCGCTTACTATCGCTGGCTAGATGCTTACTTGGTGGCGGTCGGCGGCGTGTCAGCGACACGGGGCGCGGCACGCTTAGCGCGCATGCGCGCCCTCTCGCCCACACTGCTGAACAAGGTGCTGCACGCGGGCAAGTTCAAGGCATGGCTCGACACGTTGGCAGCGCAAGGGGTCAAGCGACAAAACCTCGACCAAGCGCGCGCGGCGGTAGTCACGGTTAGTGAGCTGCTGGCAGAGATGGGCGCGCTGCATGCCGAGACTGCCGCCAATCTCAAGCGCGTGCGCACGCCTAACGTCCCCAAGCTGCCCACGCAAGAGCGCGTTCTCACACCACAAGAGCTAGAGCTGCTGGTCAAGACCGCTGCTGCTATTGCCACTACGCCCAACCAACAGCGGCGCAACATTGCCGCGCTGCAGCTGCTCACAACGTTGGGACTGCGGCGCGAAGAGCTAAGCAAGCTCACGTGGGGCGACATTCAGCTGAAAGAACAGCGCGTTTGCGTGGTGGTCGGTGAGCATAACTTAGAGCTTAACCGCGCAACGTTAGCAGCCATTGACCGCTGGCGCGCTTGCTTTGAAGGCAGCGCGACCAAGCCAACCCCCGAAAGCCCGCTACTGCGGCGTATCTGGAAAGGTGGACGCATTGGTCACGAAGGGCTGTCACCCGACGGTATTTGGCTGATTGTCAGCGAAGCGGCGCAGGCAGCGCATCTCGGTGTCGTCACGCCTGATGACCTGCGGCGTTCGCTAGCGATGGCGCACTTGACAAACGGCATGTCGCTGGAAAACTTATCCCGCCTGTTGCGTCATCGTCACGTGTTCATCACCGAAAAGTTTGTGGCGCGCCTGCTGTCAAACAAGGACAAAGATGCTTAGCCTCTCACAGCAACGGCACAAAAAACAAGATAAAGCCCGTGACAATTTGGCAAATCCACGCCGCCGCAAGGCTGTTACGCTGGCGCACATAGGCGTAAAGCCCACTCATCGTCATAAAGGCAATCGCTAAGAACACGCCCACTGCTGGCGCACGCAGCACGTCCACCCACATCACCGGCAAAAACAGCACAATTTGCCAAACGCCGGCGAATAGCGTGCTTACCCACGCACCCGCGCTCTTTTGCAGCAAGCCACGAAAGAACAGCGTTTCGGCAAGCGGCATGACAAACAGCACGTAAGCCAACAGCATGCCTGCGTTAGCGTTGGGGAACGCCAGCCGCACGACGCGATAAAACGTGTCCGAGAAGAACAACAAAAACGGCACGCTGAACAGCAAGCCGAACCCCACGCCCCACAGCAAGTTATCAAGGGTTTCTTGCCCGATGCGGTCAAAGCTGCCCAGCAGCCACGCCAGCACGCTCACGCCCGCTAACGCTGCCCATGCCAGCACAAAGCGCAGGTCCGCCTCCTGCGGCAAAATCGGCGTAAGCCCCAAGCTAATTGCCATGCCAAGCAAGTAGGCAAAAAAGGGGTCGCTAGCGTTCGTGCGATAGCGTGTTCGCGCCGTCGTGTCCTGCTCGCTCATGCCAACGCGCCCCGTACAGCCTCAATAACGCGCTCGACGCGCGAACGGTCAACCCAGTAATGCAGCACACAGCGATACTTGCGCGCATAGCCCGGATAAGGGCGCAGCAGCACGCCCGCCGCCTGCAGCCGCTTTTCAAACTCGGCGGGGGTAATAGGCGCGCTTTCTTCCAACCAGAAGAAGACAAAGTTGGTTGCTTGGCTGAGAACGCGCAAGTGCGGGATGTCGCTCAGTCCTTCGGCGAGCAGCGCGGCGTTGGCGTGGTCTTCGTGCAAGCGGTGGCGCATTTCGTGCAGCGCGATAAGCCCTGCCGCAGCTAACACGCCCGCCTGCCGCATGCCGCCGCCTAGCATCTTGCGCACGCGCCGCGCTTCGCTAATGAAGGTTGCGCTGCCCAGCAGCACCGACCCCACCGGCGCGCACAACCCTTTCGACAAGCAAAAGGTCAAGCTGTCCGCGCCCGCCGCTAGCTCGGGCAGGGCAGCGTTATACGCCACTGCCGCGTTAAAGATGCGCGCGCCGTCAATGTGAAACTTAAGTCCGTGACGCTTGGCAAGCTCGGCAACCTGCTGGGTATACGTCGGACTTAACGCCACGCCGCCCGCGCTGTTTTGTGTGTTCTCAATACTGACAAGGCGCGTGCGCGGAAAGTGGTAGTTGTCGCCGCGTATGGCGTGTACGATGTCATCCAACGCCAGCGTGCCATCCGCCTGCACTTTGACGGTGTGTGGCATGATGCCGCCCAACGCCGACATACCACCTGCCTCATAGACGAAGATATGCGCTTTGTCGCCGCAAATGACCTCAGAACCGCGTGGGCAGTGCGTCATCAAGGCGATAAGGTTGCCCTGCGTGCCGCTGCTGACAAACAAGCCCGCTTCGTAGCCAAACAACGCCGCCGCGTCACGCTCTAGCTGAATGACCGTTGGGTCTTCGCCGTACACATCATCGCCGACCACCGCCTTCGCCATTGCCTCGCGCATCGCCGGCGTGGGATGCGACACGGTGTCGCTGCGCAAATCAATCCATTCCACAACCAATTCCCTTCACAAAAGCCTTGCTCAATACCCCCCACATTATGACGAACGACAAGCAGTCGCGCAATAGGCGGCAAGCCAAAGCAAAAAGCCACCCCACTTGGGATGGCTTTTCTGGGCTTCACGACAACAAGGCGCGCTTACTTGGCTTCCGTTAAGGTTAGCGTGTAGTCTGTCGTCACCCTGTCAAAGTTGAAGTCAAAAAAGGCTTCTTTAAGCTGGACGATGTAGACATTGCGCCCTTTGAATACGCCAAGTGTGGCTTGATTGATAGAAGGTCCGTAGACTGCGCCGACCGGGTCAAGACTGCCCGCCGACCACCTGGTGTTAATCGTGTTCACCGACAGCTCAGGCGAGAAGTTTCCTGTCTTGCTATAGCTGAGCGTGAAGTCTGCATCGCCGGTGTAAAGATAGAACTGGCGGTTTTCGTTGCTGATAGTGCCTTGTACGCTTTCGCCGGTTTTAAGTTCTTGCGGCTTAATCAGCTCAAACGTGAATTCGCCCACGCTGTCGCCCGCTGCGCCGTCGTAGCGCGTGGCGATAATCGTGTAGTCGTCATCACTTGGCAGCTGCCACGCCAAGTAAATTTCCCCGAAATAGTCATAGTTCAGGATTTCGTTTCCGCGAGAATCCTTAATGATGACGGCTGGACTGCTCAGGTCACCAAAGCGTTCTTTCGGGGTCAGGCGCAATACGATAACTTCATCTTTTGCACCCTTATAGCTGAACTCAAACGCGAAGGTGTCCTTGGTGATTTCACCCTCGAAGGGTTCACCGGGCACAAGGGGTGTGCTTTGCCCCGTTTGTGCCAAAGCGGGCATGATTGCCAAGAACAACCCAAATAGCACTGCTAAGACTAGCTTTCTCATACGCCCTTCCCTTTCTTTAATGAACGCTACATGAACTGCTTCATTACCTCTTCCAGCTTCTCCCGTGAAGGACGAACCTTAGATTCTGGCAATGTTCCTAATGAAGTATGGAGCAGGTTCTCTGTTTCAGCAAGTGTCATACGGGGTTCTTCGTAGTAAATCAGCCCCGTGAGGAAGAGCTGCTCGCGGTGTGCTTCTTCCAGCACTTGGATGGCTTTGGCGCGGTTGCGCGGGTCGTGGTCTTTGTCAAGACGTTTGAGACGCACAATCGTGCCGTCGTGCATGTCGACATCAATCACTTCGCCTTCGTCGTAGTCGCCGATGACAATTTCCTGCTTGCCTTCGACATAGTCCGGCGCAAGCACTTGAATGTCGTGAAGGGAAATTTGATGCTCTTTGCCGTAGGCATAACTCTTGGTGGAAGCGTCGTTGTTGTTGAAGGTCACGCAGGGGCTGATGATGTCAATGACCGCTGTGCCGTGATGGCGCAGTGCTGCCTGCAAAAGCGACTGCACTTGCTTGGCATCACCGCTGAAGCTGCGCGCCACAAAGGTTGCGCCGGCAATAATCGCCTCAAGCGCAAGGTCGATAGGCGGCATGTGATTTTTGCCGTAGTACTTGAGATACTGCCCCTCATCGGCGGTGGCGGAGAACTGCCCTTTGGTCAAACCGTACACGCCGTTGTTCTCAATCACGTAGACCAAAGGCACGTTACGGCGAATCGCGTGTTTAAACTGCCCCATGCCGATGCTGCCGGTGTCGCCGTCACCGCTGACGGCAATGCACATCAGGCTGGGGTTGCCCATAAGCGCGCCCGTCGCCACCGAAGGCATGCGCCCGTGCAGCGCGTTAAAGCCGTGCGAACGTCCCAAGAAATAGGCGGGCGTTTTGCTCGAGCAGCCAATCCCGCTCATCTTGACGATGCGATGCTGCTCTAGCCCCATCTCATAGGCAGTGCTGGTGATTTGGTTGGAGATTGAATCATGCCCACAGCCGGGACAAAGCGTGCTTTTCGCGCCCTTGTAGTCCTCGCGGCTCAAGCCAATCTTGTTTACCTTTGCTGTGCGTCCCATCTTACTTGCCTTCCTTAGCCAAGACTTGTTCAACAATCCAGTGTGCGGTCATCGGCAGACCATCGCCCAACGCCAGCGATTTGACGTGGCTGATGTCCTGCGGGTTGTCAATGTGAATAATTTGGTTAAGCTGCCCATCGAAGTTGTTCTCGATGACGTAGATGCGCTCGTGTTTGTCGATAAAGTCTGCCACCTCTAAGGCCAGCGGCAACGCGCGCACACGCAGGTAATTGGTGGCGAGGTCGTGCTGCTCGCTGAGCATGTCACGCGCTTCTTGGATAGCGGCTTCGTTCGTGCCAAAGGTGATGATGCCTACTTTGTTGGCGGGATTAAAGTCGATGATGGGCTTGGGTAGCAAGTCGCGCGCGGTGTCCATCTTGCGGTGCAGCCGCTGCATGTTCTTCACCCAGTCATCGCTGCGTTCGCTGTAGGCTGCCATCTCGTTATGCCCAGTGCCGCGCGTGAAGTACGCCGCCATTGGGTGATTGGTGCCGGGCAGCGTGCGCCAGCCGATGCCGTCGCCGTCTACATCCATGTAACGTCCCCACTTGCCATGCTTGTCAATAAACGCCTGCAAGCTGGTCTCGTCCAGCACCTTGCCGCGTTTGATAGGTTCGTCGGGATAGGTGAAGGGCTGCGACATCCAGTTATTCATGCCCAAATCAAGGTCGCTAGCGACAAAGACGGGCGTTTGAATGGTGTCAGCAATGTCGAAGGCGCGCCAGCCAAACTCAAACGCCTCTTCAGGATTGGCGGGCATCAGCACGATTTGGCGCGTGTCGCCATGCCCCAAGAAGTGGATAAACAGCAAATCACCTTGACTGGTGCGCGTCGGCAAGCCGGTGCTGGGGCCCATGCGCGTGACATCCCAGATGACACAAGGAACTTCAGCGTAGTACGCCAAGCCGGCAAACTCCGCCATGAGGCTGATGCCGGGCCCGCTAGTAGCGGTCATAGCGCGCGCACCCGTGAAGCCCGCGCCGACAATCATGCCCGCCGCCGCAAGCTCATCTTCAGCTTGCACAATCGCCAACGTCTGCTTGCCTGTTTCGGGGTCAACGCGCAGGTCTTTGAAGGCGATAACGGCATCGACAAGGCTCGTAGAGGGTGTAATCGGATACCATGCCACAAGGTTCACGCCACCCCAAATGGCACCCAGTGCGGCGGCTTCGTTGCCGGTGATGAGGATTTTGCCCTTCGTTTCGTTCATCGGTTCAAAACGATAGGGGTCGCGCTTGGTGACGTTCTGGGCAAAGTAGTCATACGCTAACTGCACCGCTTGCATGTTCATGTCAGCGGGCTTCTTCTTGCCACCGAAGTTGGCCAGCAGCGAGGTGTAAATCATGTCAAGCGGAATGCCAAACAACTGTGCGACCGCGCCGACGTAGGTCATGTTTTCGACGCGCTTCTTAAACTCACTGTCGATGTCAATTTTTGACATTAACTCTTTAAGCGGCACCTCATAATATACAATGTCGTCGCGGCTCTTTGTCCACTTCCAATCGGCGGGCAAGATACAAACGCCGCCTTTAGGCAGCTTCGCGATGTCTTCGGCGGCGGTATCAGGATTGTACGCCACGACAATCTCGGTTTGATGGCGGCGCGCAATATACCCACGCTTGCTCACGCGAATGGTATACCACGTCGGCAGCCCCTTAATGTTGGACGGGAACAAATTTTTCCCGTTAACGGGAATGCCCATGTCGAACAACGTTTTGACCAGCACGTTATTCGACGTTTGGCTTCCGGAGCCATTTTGTGTTGCAACACTAAACGCAAAATCGTTAATAATAGGGGCGTGTTGGCTGATGCGTTCAGCCTCAAGGGGTTGAAGTACCATAAAAATTGCCGCAGAAACCTGCGCGCTCCTTTCTGAGAAAACGCTAACTATGTCTTATTGTAGTCCTGTTTTTGTTGGGTGACGAGGATGTGTTGCAATTGTCGTGCAATTTCCATGAAGTTTGTCCTATGCTTTTGAAAGTCTGTTCTATCCATATCGACGCGCAACACGGGACAAGCTGTCCAATCGTCAATCCAAGCGTTATATAGCGCGTTGAGGCGCGCTAAATAATGCGGGTCAATCGCCTGCTCATAGGCACGCCCGCGCTGGCGGATGTGCCTGAGCAGCGTCTCCGTGCTAGCTTGCAAGTAGACGATGACGTTAGGCGCAGGCAAGAACGCCGCGACTGCTTTATACAAGCGGCAATAAGTGGTATAGTCGCGCTCGCTCATCGCCCCTTGCTCAAAGAGATTACGCGCGAAAATCTCGGCATCTTCGTATACCGTGCGGTCTTGCACCACATAACCGGGATGCAAGTAAAGCTCATGGTGATGCTCAAGGCGTTTGCCCAAGAAAAACATCTGCGAATGAAAGCTCCAGCGCAGCATGTCCTGATAAAAATCTTCAAGGTAGGGATTTTCGGCGTTCGCCTCGTAAAATGGTGTCCAGCCAAAATGCTCAGCGAGCATGGCGGTAAGCGTGCTTTTGCCCACGCCAATGTTGCCCGCAATCGCGATAAAACACTCTGACATCGTGCTGCCCTTTATCGAAAACCATGCGTTGTTACACAGTGACAGACCACATGTTCTACCTTGTAAGCCTAACCCGCTGTGTTGTCCAGCGTTATCAGCACTTCGTCCAGCAGCGTACCGCGTGCGTCGCGTAAACGCACCCACGCCGGACGCACATACCCCAGCGTCGGCAAGTCAGCACGCCAGAAGTGCGCGTCATGGGCATTGTCCGCCAAGTGTGCGACGCGAAGCGTGCTGATTAGGCTGCCGTCAAGCCCCTCTAGCGTCAGCGTTAGCAGGGCATTCGCCTCACCTGAGAACACGCCTTCGACTAAAATCTCGTCGCCACCTAACACCGCGTCGGGCGGTGGGAAGACAATCTGCCCCCAAATGCCGCTTGGACGGTCGGACAGCGGCGCGACTAAGACGGGTTGCACAAAGCGCGGTGCGTCATCTCCCGCCAGCAGTACCTGCACCATGAGCGCGCGTGGCGCGTCGGCAACCTCAAGCTGTGACAGCCACGCCTGCCAAGTGCTGTCCGCCTCGACGGTTACACGCTCCTCGCCTAGCAGCACGTTGTCCTCGTCGAGCCAGCGCACGATGACCTGCGCGCCCTGCGGAGCGCGACCCTGCACTTGCACGCTGCTGCCATAGTAGACGCTGCCCACCGTCGGTAGCTCGACCACCAGCGCGGACGGCATGCGCGTGGGCAGCACAGTCGCGGGCGCGCACGCTGCTAAAATCGCCCACAGCAGCCCTAAGCCGAGCGCGCGCATGTGCTAAACTCGCTGTGCCAGTTTGCGCAGGCGGTCGCCCGCCGCGTGCAGCACGTCGTCGTGCTTGCAAAAGGCGAAGCGCACCGTTTTCGCGCCAATGTGACGATGCTCGGGGCAAAAGAATGAGCTAGGCGGAATGGTCGCCACGCCAACCTGCTCAATGAGAAACTTGGCAAACGCGAGGTCGTCACCATCGTGCAGCGCGCTAAAGTCCGCCATGACGTAAAACGCGCCTTGCGGCACGCTGACGTGAAAGCCGCTGCCCTGCAAGATGTCGACCAACAACCGCCGCTTGCTGTCGTAAAGGCGTGCCAGCTCATCGTAGTAATCCTGCCCCAGCGTCAGCGCGTGCGCAATGCCGTACTGTGCAGGGTGGTTGACCGCGTAGACGATGTTCTGGTGAATGCGCCACGCGCCTGTCACCAATTCGGGGTTGCCATACACCCAGCCAATTTTCCAGCCGGTTAAGCTAAACGTTTTGGCGGCACTACTTACGGTGAGCGTGCGCTCAAACATGTTAGGCAACGTTGCAATCGGCACGTGGCAATGGTCATCATAAGTCAAATGCTCGTACACCTCATCGCTGATGACAATCACGTCATGCTGCTGGCATAGCTCGGCAATGAACGCTAACTCTTGAGCGTTAAAGACGCGCCCAGTTGGGTTGTGCGGCGTGTTCAACACAATGGCACCGGTACGCGCGTTAAAGGCTTGACGCAGCTCATCCGTGTCAAACGTCCAGTGCGGCGGACGCATCGGCACATAGCGCGGGATACCGCCTGCGTTCAGCACCGCCGGCAGATAGGTGTCAAAGAAAGGCTCGAGCAAGATGACCTCGTCACCTTCGTTGACCGTACCAAGAATGGCGGCGTACACACCTTCCGACGCGCCGTTGGTGACCAGCACGCCCGTGTCCGCATCGACAGCCAAACCGTAGCGTGCCGCCACGTGCGCCGCGATGCGCTCGCGCAGCAGCGGCAGCCCATAGCCTGCTGCGTACTGATTGGCGCGCCCGTCTAGCATCGCGCTGACCGCCTCCTCGATGACGCTGGCGGGACCGTCAAAGTCAGGTTTACCCTGCCCTAAGTTCACCGCCTGATGCTGCTGAGCGAGCGCGTTGATTTCCGCAAAGATTGTCGTACCAAATGGCGCGACACGACGGGCATACGTGGGCATCTTGCCTAAGCCTTTCGCTGAAAGTGAACGAGCAGCGGGGCGCAAGCACGCCCCTTCACGCTTATTTTAGCAGCGATTGCAACCCTTTGAAGAACTGTTCGACGGCTTTTTGCGTGCGCTCGGCGGGCAGCGCGTAGGAGAAACGCACCCAGTTTTTGCCCGCATCGCTGAAGTAAACGCCCGGCACCACCGCGATGCCGAACTCTTCCGCCAAATAGCCACCCAGCCCCTCGCTGTGTTCATAGCCACCCGCCGCGATGTAGCGCGACACGTCGATAAAGGCGTAGTAGCCGTCACCGATGACAAACGGCAGGTCAGACGCTTGCAGCGCAGCACGCAGGACGCGGCGGCTTTCCGCTGTGGGTTGGATGATGCCCTTTGCTGCCTCACCAAAGCCTTTTTGATAGGCAACAATCGCCACTGCCTGGGCGAAATAGGCGGGCAGTACCCCGTGCGAGGCTTGGCTAACGATGTAGTCGACCACGCGCTTGCCGGCGACGAGATGCGCGCTGCGCACGTTGGAGGCCCCCAAGCTCTTGGTCAAGCCGTCTAAGAAGATGAGCCGCTCGCGCTCTTCGGGCGTAAAGGCACGCAGCACCGCGTTAATGTCGGTCGGCGTGCCGTCGTCGGTCACCCAGTGGTAAATCCAATCAAACAGCACATAGTCAATACCTGCCTCTAGCGCGGTCTTCGCCAGCAAGATTTGCTCGTCCACAGGAATGGTGCGCCCGGTGGGGTTATCGGGCGAGGTGATGACAATGCCCGCGACCGCTCGCCCGTCGCGCTCGGCGAATGCCACCGCCTCACGGATGCCTTCAGGGGTGTAACGCCAGCCCTCTTCAGGTAAGCCCGGCGCGTGCAACACGTTCAAACCCACGCCATAAGGTCCCCAGTTGTAAGAAATCCACGGCACGCGCGAGACCAAGAGCAAATCACCGACACGCCCGCGCCCCAGCGCAATCATGGCGGCATACGCCTTGTTCAAACCGTCGCGCCCGCCTTGCACAAAGACGATGTTCGCGCCGCTCCAGCCCGTGTCCGCGCTTAGCTGCCAGTAGCTTTCAGCGGCAGCTTGGCGAAACAAGGGCGTGCCAAATGGCTGGTCATAGCCCGTGCCATGCTTGAGCTGTAGCTCTAGTGCCGCCTCGAGAATTTCGCGCGGCACGCCGGGCAAGCTCGCGCCGCCATCACCCTGCGAAGCGTCATAGACAGGGGCATCCGCGCCAACTTTTTGCTTGTACTTGTCTAACGCCTTTTTGATGGTGAACATGCGCGACGGCGGAATTTCCGTCATCTTCGCGGGGTAATCGTTCACAGGAATGAGATACTTGCGGTCTACAGCGTACTGCGGATCGTTTAAGGTCACAGGACTCCTCCAAAGTGCTATCAACAAAAAACCCCCTGACGGGGGCTTCATTCACGAGAAAAGTACAGCACTACGCCCCCATCTACGCTTGTAACGGGTCATGGTCGTGGTGCGAATGTCGGTGCTGCGCGGCATGGACTACCTTGAGCGTAGATGCGAGACAATGGCACGATTGTGGCATGAATTGCCTGCTCTGTCAATTTATGGTCTATACCAGTTTGCTCACCATTTGCTTGTGCAATCTGCTAAAATGTAGGCACGCTTTTTAGTGCCTATTTTTTGAGGAGTTTACCATGACCAACACCCCAGTCGAAGCCTTGATTGTCACCGAGCAACGCGGGGCAATCTTTGAGATTATCCTCAACCGCGAGGACAAGCGCAACGCCATGAACTTTGCCATGCTCGACCAGCTCGACGCGGCGATTGATGCTGCCGAGCGCGCTTATAACGACAAGCAAGCGCGCGTCGTGCTGCTGCGCGCCAACGGGCGCGCTTTCTCCAGCGGCATTGACCTTGAGAGCTTCATGCAGAGCGACCACCCGCTCGGTGAGAACTGGCTCAAGAACCTGTTCCCCGTGACCGACCGTATCCAGCGCGTCTTTACTAAGGTAGAGAACTGCTCACTGCCTGTCATTGCAGTCATTCACGGCTACTGCTTGGGCTTGGGCTTAGAGCTGGCGTTGGCGTGCGACTTTCGCATCATCGCCGAGCGCACCAAGCTCAGCTTGCCTGAAACACGGCTAGGCATGATTCCTGACGTAGGCGGCACCACGCGCCTGCTTAAGTTGGTGGGTCCGGCGCGCGCCAAAGAGCTGATTATGACGGGGCGTAACTTTGAGGCAGACCTCGCTGAAAAGTGGGGCATTGCCAGCTATGTCGTGCCAAAAGAACAGCTCATGCAAAAGGCGGAAGAATTGGCGCAAGAAATCGCGCTTTCCGCGCCGATGGCAGTGAGCTACACCAAGCGCGTCATCAACGACATGCTAGAAAACCAGCGTGACTTGCAAATCGAGGCGTGGGCGCAGGCGCAGCTCATGCGCACCAAAGACTTTTACAATGGGGTCACGGCGATGGTCACCAAGACTTATCCCGTCGAGTGGCAAGGAGAGTAAGCCTCGTTGGACAACACATCGTCAGAGCAGCGCGAGGGCTTGTCTTTTAACCGCGTCATGCCCATTTTCGTGCTGGTGTTTGTTGACGTTTTAGGGCTGACGGTCATTCTGCCGCTGTTACACCTTTACGCAGCGGCGTTCGGTGCTACACCGCTGCAAATCGGGCTGACAGTGGCGGCATTCCCGCTGGCGCAGCTTGTCGGCGTGCCGATGATGGGCGCGCTTTCCGACCGCTACGGTCGCAAGCCGCTGCTGCTCATCAGCCAAATCACCACTTGCGCTAGCTTTGTTATGCTCGGGCTAGCGCAATCGTTAGAAGTGGTCATCTTATCGCGCGTGCTGGACGGCGTATTCGGCGCAAACCTCGCCACCGCGCAAGCTGCTATCAGCGATATCACCGACGAGAAGAACCGCGCACGCGGCTTGGGCTTAACGGGCGCGGCGTTTGGTTTGGGCTTCATTTTCGGTCCCATCGCTTCCCTAATCTCGTTAGAAGTTACCGGTTCGCTGGCTGTGCCGGCGTTTAGTGCCGCCTTTTACTCGTTCCTGTCGATTTTGCTCACGGTGTTCGTCTTCCAAGAAACACTGCACCCCGACAGCAAAAAAGCGAGCCAAGCGCGCATTTTCACGCCGTTTGTCATCGGGCGCGTGCTGCGCATTCGCGGCGTGGGCATTATCCTCGCCATCTTGTTCGCCGAACAGCTGGTGTTTTTTGGCTTTGAGAGCTTGATGGGCTTGTTCACGCTCAGCCGCTTAGGGCTGCTCGGACAAGCGAACGCGCTCTACTTTTTATTGATAGGGTTGATTTTGGTGGTGGTGCAGGTGCGCTTCATCGGCGTGTGGACACGCCGCTACGGCGAGCGCAAGGTGGCGATAGGCGCGATGCTGTTGCTGACGGTTGGGCTGTTGCTAGTCGCCACAACCCCCGAGCAGCCGCACCCGTTCTATATTGAGCGCAACACGCGCTTTGACCTGCAAGAGCAAATCCGCAGCAGCACGGAGGTGATTTTGGGTGACCTTAACGTCACGCTGCCCGACGAGACCCAGCGCGGCTTAGGCGGCGTTGTGTGGTTTTTGCTGGCGATTGTGCCGCTTTCGATTGGTGCGGGGCTGGTGCGTCCCAGCCTGAACAGTATGATAACCCAGCGTGTCGACAGCCATACCTACGGCAGCGTGCTGGGCGTAAGCACGGGCTTCGTCAGCCTCGCTCAAGCCGCCGCGCCCCTGCTAGGCGGAACAATCTTTCAGGCGTGGGGCGCGAGCGCGCCGTTCTTGCTGGGCGGCTTGACAATGGGCGCACTGGGATTGCTCGGCGTGCTGCTGCTGCGCGACTAGCTCTCGTAGTCAACCGCCACCACGCTGGCGGCGTTTTCGCGGATATACGGCAGCACCGCGACATGTTCGGGGTGCTTGCTGTAGGTCTCCAGTGCCTGAAGGTCAGCAAAGCGCGAGTAAATGGCAATGTCGTAGGCGCGTTCGGACGGCACGACGTTGATGCCAACTTCGTAGTGCTCGATTTCAGGGATAAGCGCGGGCAGCCGCTGCAAGCTGTCAACGATGCGCTGTTGCACGTCAGGGTTTTGCTCTTTGAGCTTAATCAACACAATGTGGGTTATCATAGCAAACAATCCTTGCATTGTCGGGCAAACTTTTGTGTAATAAGGCTCTATTTTAGCGCACCATCTCCTTGTTTCACCATAGAGAGTAAAGATAAGTGACACCAACGCATCGCATTACCGTTTTTCCGAAGGACGCGCAGCACAGCGCGCTCGTGGAGACCGCACATCAACGCCGCGTCCACGCGCTTACGGGCTGTCTTAATGCCCGTATTTTTTTTGTGGCGGGCGACCTTAGTGAAGCAGACTTGCATCGTGTCGCGCAAACGCTGCTCGCTGACCCTATCACCGAAAGCTATAGGCTTGGCACGTGGCAGCCTGACGGCGCGCCCTTTGTTGAAGTGACGTTCTTGGCGGGTGTCACCGACCCCGTCGGTGAGAGTTTGCTGCGTGCCTTGCAGCAGTTTGGTATCGCTGCCACCGCTGCCGCCAGCGGGCAGCACTACGCGCTGACCGGCGCGCTCAGCGAGGGTGATCTTGTGCGCCTCGCGGAGGACATGTTCGCCAACACAGTCATTCAACGCTACGCTATCAACCGCTTCATTGAGCCGCCCTTTGTTCCCACCGAAGTGGGCGATGGCTACGTCGAGACGATTGCCATCCGCGAAGCAGACGACGACGCGCTGCTAGCCATCAGCAAGGCGCGCCGCCTGTCGTTAGATTTGGCGGAAATGCAAGCCATTCGCGCCTACTACCGCGCCGAAGGGCGTGATGCCACCGACGTGGAGCTAGAGACGCTAGCGCAGACGTGGAGCGAACACTGTGTGCATAAGACCTTTCGCGCCACGATTGACTATAGCGACCACACAGGCGCGCAGGAGACCATTCACGGGCTGCTCAAGACCTACATTCGCGCCGCCACCGACACACTCAACAAGCCGTTCGTGCGCAGCGCGTTCGTCGACAACGCGGGCATCATCGCCTTTGACGAGACGTTTGACCTCGCGTTCAAAGCAGAGACGCACAATCATCCGTCCGCCTTAGAGCCGTTTGGCGGCGCAAATACCGGCGTGGGCGGCGTAGTGCGCGACATCTTAGGCGTGTCAGCGCGCCCTATCGCCAACACGGACGTGCTGTGTTTCGGCATGCCTGACCTGCCCGATGACGCGCTGCTAGCGGGCGTGCTGCATCCGGGCCGCGTCGCCGATGGGGTCATTCACGGCGTAGAAGATTACGGCAACAAGATGGGCATTCCTACCGTCAACGGTGCGATTGTCTATCATCACGGCTACACCGCCAACCCGCTCGTGTTTTGCGGCTGTGTGGGCATTCTGCCGCACGGCACCCACCCTACTGAAGCCCAAGATGGCGATTACATCGTGCTAATTGGCGGGCGCACAGGACGCGATGGGCTGCGCGGCGCAACCTTCAGCAGCATGGAGATGGACACTGAGACCAGCACAATCGCCAGCGTGAGCGTGCAAATCGGGCATCCCATCCACGAGAAGCAGGTGCAAGAGGTCATCTTGCGCGCGCGTGACGAACGCCTTTACCATGCCATTACCGACTGCGGCGCGGGTGGGCTGTCGTCGGCGGTCGGCGAGATGGGCAAGCATTTGGGCGCGGAAGTTGAGCTTGCCAGCGTGCCGCTTAAATACAGCGGCTTGCGCCCTTGGGAGATTTGGCTGAGCGAAGCGCAGGAGCGCATGGTGCTAGCCGTCGCGCCCGAACACTGGGAGCGGCTATGTGCTGTCGCCAAAGGGCAAGACGTAGAGATTACGCACATTGGCACGTTCCACGCCACAGGCAAGCTAACGCTAAACTACGAAGGGCGCAAGATTAGCGAGCTAGCCATGCACTTTCTGCATGAGGGCATTCCTACGCGCCACCTTAAGGCACATTGGGCGGGCGACCCCACGCCAGCACAAACCGCGCCTGCTGTGCTTGCGCCGCAAGACGCGCTGCTGGCACTGTTGGCGCATCCCAACATTCGCAGCCGCGAGGACGTGGTACGCCGCTATGACCACGAAGTACAGGGCGGCACGGTCGTTAAGCCGTTCGTTGGCGTAGGTGCGCACGGTCACAGCGACGGCGCGGTCATTGTGCCGCTGGACAGCAAGCATCGCGCCGACGAGGCGGGGCGCGTGCGTGGCTTCGCGTTAAGCAACGGCATTTGCCCGCAGTACAGCCACCGCGACCCTTATCGCATGGCGTGGCTAGCGGTTGATGAGGCCATGCGCAACCTAATCGCTATCGGCGCAGACCCCGACCAAGTTGCCATTCTCGACAATTTCTGTTGGGGCAACCCCACCCTACCCGACCGCTTGGGCGCGCTGGTGCTGACCGCTAAGGGTTGTTATGACGCGGCACTCGCCTACGGAACGCCCTACATCAGCGGCAAGGACAGCCTCAACAACGAATACGCCGACGCGGACGGCACGCGCCACGCCATTCCGGGCACGCTGCTCATCAGTGCCATTGGCATTGTGCCTGACGTGCGCCAGACCGTCACCAGCGACCTGAAGCACGCGGGCAGCGCGCTCTATGTTATCGGCAAGCTGGGCGAAGCGTTGGGCGAGAGCCACTATCACCGCGTACAGGGTATCACAGGCGGCGCGTTGCCCGAACTAAGCGACGCGCCGTTAGCAACGCTGCGCGGCTTATATCGCGCCATTCAGGCGGGGGTCGTGCGCGCTTGCCATGACATCAGCGAGGGCGGGCTTGCCGTCGCGCTGGCGGAGATGTGCATCGGCGGGCAACTCGGCGCGCAAGTCACCGTCGCCAGCACCGCCGCCTTGTTCGCCGAAAGCCCAACCTGCTTCGTCGTCGAAGCTGCAACGACGGACGAGGCGCGCCTGCGCGAGCTGCTCGGCAACGTACCACACGCGCGCATTGGCGACGTACATGCCAGAGCGCGCTTGACCATCACCGACAACGCAGGCAAGTCGCTTATCGCGCTGGATGTTGCCGCATTGGAGCGCGCCTGGCGTAACGTGAGCGACGTGCCTAGTCAGCCCGCACCCGCGCCGCTGCCCGTCCGGTCGCAACACACGCCCAAGACGCGCACCACGCCACCGCGCGCGCTCATCCTGCACGCCAACGGCACGAACCGTGACCGCGACGCGGCGTTGGCATGTGAGCTGGCAGGCGCGTCCGCCGAGATTGTCCACATCAACCAGCTCATCAGCGGCGAGCGCGCTCTTGCCGCCTACGACCTGCTTGTTATTGCGGGCGGCTTCTCCTACGGTGACGACTTGGGCGCAGGGCAGCTGTGGGCGCAAGACCTGCGCCATTACTTCCGCGCCGACTTGCAGGCGTTCGCGCAAGCAGGCAAGCCTATCTTAGGCATTTGCAACGGCTTTCAAGTGCTAGTCAAGAGCGGGCTGCTGCCTGATGCCAACTTTGCGCAGGGGGATGCCCGCCGCGCCACGCTCACGTACAACGCCAGCGGACATTTCGAGTGCCGCTGGGTATCGCTGCAGCCCGTTGCACACAGCACCAGCCTATTCACGCAGGGGCTGAGCGAGCGCATCCTCTGCCCTGTGGCACATGGCGAGGGGCGCGTGGTGCTGCGCGACGAAGCAACCTACACTGACCTTTGGCAAAGCGGACAAATCGCCCTACAATACAGCGATGACAGCGGGCAGCTCGGCGGCTATCCGTACAATCCTAACGGCTCGGTGGGCGGTATCGCCGCACTGTGCAGTCCGTCGGGCAACGTCATGGGCTTGATGCCGCACCCCGAGAACCACGTGTTCGCGTGGCAGCACCCGCGCTATCATCGCGGCGAACGCGGTGGCTTGGGGCTTGCGCTGTTCGAAAATGCCGTAAAGTTTGCGTGAGGACGCTATGCTGACCCACGAAGCCCTCTTACAAGCTCTGCCGTATGCTTTAGACAGCGTCGACCTGCCGACGCTTGGCACACTCCAACGCGGCAAGGTACGCGACAGCTACCTGCGCGAAGACGAGCGCATCCTCATCACAACCGACCGTGTCTCGGCATTCGACCGCGTGCTGGGGCTTATTCCCTACAAGGGGCAGGTTCTTAATCAGCTCAGCGCGTGGTGGTTCGCACAAACCGCGCACATCGTGCCGAACCACGTGCGCAGTGTGCCAGACCCCAACGTGACGATTGCCGTCAACGCCAAGCCGCTGCCTGTGGAAATTGTCGTGCGCGGCTACATCACCGGCGTGACCAGCACCTCGCTGTGGACGCTGTACGAGAAGGGTGAACGTGCGCCCTACGGCGTGCCGCTGCCCGAAGGGTTGCGGAAGAACGACCCGCTGCCCCAACCTATCCTCACGCCGACGACCAAAGCGCAAGACGGCGCGCACGATGCCATCATCACGCCTGACGAGATTGTAGCGCGGGGCTTAGTCAGCCGTGAACGCTGGCAAGAGGTAGCAAATGCCGCGCTGGAACTGTTCGCTGAAGGACAGCGGCTAGCTGCTGATGCTGGGCTAATTTTGGTCGACACTAAGTATGAGTTTGGCATTGTCGACGGGCAGCTAACGCTCATTGATGAGGTTCACACGCCCGACAGCAGCCGCTTTTGGGCGCAAGAAGCCTACGCCAGCGGCAAGCCCGAAAGCCTTTCTAAGGAATTTCTGCGCGAGTGGTTCGTCGCGCAAGGCTATCGTGGCGAAGGCGCGCCGCCTATCATGCCCGCCGAGTTCGTCGCGCAGGTCGCGCAACGCTACATTCGCCTTTACGAGCAGCTCACGGGGCTGACGTTTCACCCCGCGCCCCTGCCTGCTCAAGACCGCATCGCTCGCACGCTAAGCGCGTATTATGCTTAGCTTGAAACACGCAGTAAGGGAGACCATGAGCAACATCAGCTTTCAAGACTATCTCGAGGATAAACCGCGTGAAGAGTGTGGCGTGTTCGCGGTGTACGCGCCCAGCCGCGACGTGGCACGCTTGACCTACTTCGGGCTATACGCCCTGCAACATCGCGGGCAAGAAGCGGCGGGCATTGTCGCTTGCGATGGACGGCGCGCCCACAGCCACAAAGGGCTAGGGCTTGTGTCGCAGGTGTTCAATGAAGACAATCTCAGTCCGCTCAAAGGACATCTAGCGATTGGGCATAACCGCTACTCCACCACAGGCGGTCAGCACTTGCGCAACACCCAGCCCTACCTCATCGAAACGATGAACGGTCCCTTAGGGCTGGCACACAACGGCAACCTGACCAACGCGCTCGAGCTGCGGCAAATCTTGCTCAAGCGCGGCGTGGGCTTGTCTTCGACCAGTGACACCGAAATGATGACGCAAATTCTCGGTGCGCCCGTTGAGGTCTGGGAGGCAGAAGGGCTGCACGTGCAGCACGACCCCGATGACTTGTGGATTGCGCGTATTCGCGCCATGATGCAGATTGTCAAAGGCGCGTACTCAATTGTGCTGCTCACGCGCGATGCCATCTACGCGGTGCGTGACCCGCACGGGCTGCGTCCGCTAAGTCTAGGCAAGCTCCCCGAAGGCTACGTGGTCGCTAGCGAGACCTGCGCCATGAGTACTATCGGCGCGGAATACTTGCGCTACGTCAATCCGGGCGAGATTGTGCGCATCGACAGTCGCGGTATCACCACGTTTGAAGGCATTACGCCCGCACCTAAGCGCGCGCTGTGCGTGTTTGAGTTCGTTTACTTTGCGCGCCCGGATTCGCTGTTAGACGGGCAAATGCTGCACAAAATTCGCCAGTACATGGGGCGCAAGTTGGCAGAAGAAGCACCTGCCGACGCGGACATTGTCATCGGCGTGCCGGACTCCGCCACGCCCGCCGCTATTGGTTACAGCATTCAGTCCGGCTTGACCTTCAGCGAAGGGTTGACCAAGAACCGCTACATTGGGCGCACCTTCATTCAACCGGAAGAGGTGCTGCGCCAGCAGAGCGTGACGCTCAAGTACAACGCGCTCACTTCAAACTTAGAGGGCAAGCGCGTGGTGCTGGTCGATGACAGCATCGTGCGCGGCAACACGTCGCGCCCGCTGGTACAGTTGCTGCGCGAGGGCGGCGCGAAAGAGGTGCATGTGCGCGTGTCGTCGCCGCCCGTGCGCCACCCGTGTTTCATGGGCGTGGACATGGCGACCTATAAAGAGCTGATTGCGGCAAAACTGAGCATTGACGAGATTTGCCAGCACATCGGCGCGGACAGCCTTGACTATCTCAGCCTAAGCGGGATGCTTGACGCTATCGCTGCCGCTGTTGGCTTCCGCAACAATTACTGCACCGCCTGCTTCAGCGGCGAATATCCTATCACCATTCCTGATTGGTTATTCGCAGAAGAGCGCGACAAGCTGTTATTTGAAGGCATGTGGGGAGCATAACGATGCACGTACTCGTCGTAGGGAGCGGTGGACGCGAGCATGCGCTGGCGTGGGCGATTTCGCGCTCGCCGCAAGTTACACAGGTGTACGTGGCGACAGGCAATGCGGGGACAACGTGGCAAGCCGGTGACCGCAAGGGGCTAGCGGTGGGTGCGCCTTGCCAAAACGTGCCAATTGCCAGCGAGGATATTGACGGACTGCTGCGCTTTGCCCAAGAGAACGCCGTCGCGCTCACGGTTGTGGGACCCGAGCAGCCGCTGGTCAACGGCATTGTAGACCGGTTTCAAGCGCACGGGCTGCGCATTTTCGGGCCCAAGCAAGCGGCGGCACGGCTTGAAGGCAGCAAAGCCTTCGCCAAACGCTTCATGAGCGACAACAATATTCCGACTGCTGATTACGCCATCTTTCACGACCTTTACAGCGCGCAGTCCTATATTCGCGCCATCAATCGTCCGTTGGTCGTCAAAGCGGACGGGTTAGCGGCGGGCAAGGGGGTCATCGTTTGTGACACAACCGAGCAGGCTCTCACCGCCGCACAGCACATCATGGCAGAGCGAGCCTTTGGCAAGGCAGGCGAAGTTGTGGTCGTCGAGGAACGCTTGTCAGGGCGCGAAATCTCCGTGCTAGCGTTTTGCGATGGCAAGACTGCTAAGCCAATGCTAGTGGCACGCGACCACAAGCGCGCCTTAGACGGCGACAAAGGGTTGAACACGGGCGGCATGGGCGCGATTGCCCCCGCCCCCGACATCAAGCCCGCCCTCGTTGCCGAAGCCATGCAGCGCATCGTACAGCCCACGTTAGACGGCATGAACGCGCTCGGTACGCCGTTCGTCGGCGTGCTGTTCGTCGGCATCATGCTCGCACCAAAGGGCATGATGACGCTAGAGTTCAACTGCCGCTTTGGCGACCCAGAGGCACAAGCTATCTTGCCGCTGCTGCAGACCGACCTTGTGGACGTTCTGAATGCCTGTATCGACGGCACGCTAGTCGACTTAGAGCTAAGTTGGAGCGACCAGAGCTGCGCGGCGGTGGTGCTTGCCAGCGGCGGCTACCCCAACGATTTCAAGCGCGGGTATCCCATTCAAGGGCTAGAAAAGCCGCATGACACCGCACACAACCTGTTTTTCCACGCTGGCACAAGTGTACACGACGGGCGCATCGTCACCAGCGGCGGGCGTGTGCTAGCGGCGGTAGGCATCGGGCGCGACCTTGACAGCGCGCTAGAACGCGCCTATCACCTTGCTAATACGGTCTATTTTGAGCGCATGCACTACCGGCGCGACATCGGCAAGACTGTCCCCTTTATCCCCAGCCACTACGCGCAGGCAGGCGTAGACATTGACGCAGGGCAGCGCGCGGTCGAACTAATCAAAGAGAGCGTGCGCGCCACGTACAACGCCAACGTGCTGTCGGACTTAGGCAGCTTTGGTGGCTTGTTTGCGGTTGACTTTCTGAAATCCTACGAAAACCCCGTGCTAGTAGCTTCGACAGATGGCGTTGGCACAAAAACTAAAGTGGCTAGCTACATGCAAAAGTGGGACAGCATTGGGCAAGACCTCGTCAATCACTGCATTAACGACATCTTAGTGCAAGGGGCAACGCCACTGTTCTTCATGGATTACGTTGCTAGCAGCAAGCTGCACCCCAACATTGTCGCCACGATTGTGAAGGGCATGGCGTATGCCTGCCGCGTGAACGGCTGTGCGCTCTTGGGCGGTGAAACCGCTGAAATGCCCGCCGTCTACCTCGATGGGGAAGTCGACATTGTTGGCACGATTGTTGGTGTGGTCGACCGCCGTGACCTTGTGAGCGGGGCGCGTATCCAAGAGGGCGATGCGATTATCAGCTTGCCCTCCAGCGGGCTACACACCAACGGCTACTCGCTGGCGCGACAGGTGCTGCGCGCGCAAGATTGGCACAAACACGACCCACGCTTAGGCATGAGCATCGGGCAGGCTTTGCTGGCGGTGCATCGCGCCTATTTACACGACTATCGCGCTATGCTGTCGCTAAATGTCGACATCAAGGGCATGGCGCATATCACGGGCGGCGGCGTTGTCGATAACCTGCCGCGCATTTTGCCTGAAGGGGTGGGCGCAAAGCTCTTCAAAGGCACGTGGGACGTGCCGCCCATCTTCAGCCTCATCCAAGAGCTAGGCGGCATTGACGACGAAGAGATGTATCGTGTCTTTAACATGGGGCTGGGGATGCTGTTTGTGCTGCCGCCGCAAGATGTCGCGCGCGTATTGAAGACACTGCCCGAAGCGCGCCATGTCGGCATTATTCAGCGTGGCAAGCAAGAAGTCTGCTTCGAGAAAGCGAGCGGCTAAACCATGCGCCTCGCCGTCCTTATCAGCGGAAATGGCTCTAACCTGCAAGCCCTCATCGACGCAATAGAGGCGCAAACGCTAGGCGCACAAATTGTGCTGGTGGTCTCCAATCGCCGCGAGGCGTATGGGCTGGTACGCGCGCGCCAACACGGACTAGAGACACTGTACTTCCCCATCAAACCCTACCGTGAGCGCGGGCAAAGCCGCGAAGCCTACGACGCAGACCTTGCCGCCCGCGTGCGCGCCTATGCGCCTGACGTAGTGGTACTAGCGGGCTGGATGCACATCCTTTCACCCGCCTTTCTCGACGTTTTTGCCGGGCGCGTTATCAATTTACACCCCGCCCTGCCCAACGCCTTCAACGGTGTCAACGCCATTGAGCGCGCTTGGCAAGCCTACCAAGCCGGAGAAATCGACCATAGCGGTGTGATGGTGCATTACGCGATACCTGAAGTTGACGCGGGGGCGGTCATTGTGCAAGAGCGCGTGCCGTTCTTGCCTGACGACACGTTCGAGCAGTTTGCGGCACGCATACACGCCACCGAACACCGTCTCATCGTCGAGGCAGTGCGCCGCCTTGCTGAGGTATTAAAGTCCTAGCAAAGCGTTAACCCTTGCAAATCTATTGTGTATCAGCAAGTGAGGTCGGCACGTGGTGGTATTAAAGTCCTAGCAAAGCGTTAACCGTTGCAAACGAGAACGCTTTGCTGGCTTCCCATGCGCTGGTCACTGTTTCTTCTGGCAGCGTTTTTTCTAGGCTAAAGATGAGGCTTTCACTGGCATCTTGTAGCTCGCCTGAGCTGCTGGGGTGACGCAGCACGAAGCCCAGCAGAGCTAGCGCGTCTTGAACGCTGCCCCGTCCTATCAGCGTCTCGGCAATGCCCTTGAGCGCGGTCAACGCCAGTGCCTCCACGTCCAAGTGCTGTGCTAGGCGGTACATCTCTCGATAGTGTTCATACGCCTCGTGGTAGTCGCCAATACGCAGCGCAAGGACTGCTAAGTGTTGGTGAGACTGAGCCATACTGTATCCATCGCCAAGCCGCTCACGTATCGCCAGCGATTCTGTAATGAACTTGCGCGCCTCTTCGTAGTCGCCGTGTCCCTGTGCGTTTATGCCTAAGTTATGCAGCATATCCGCCATACCTTGAAGATTATTAGATGCACGGTACGCGCGCAAATTCGCCTCAAAAATCGTGCGCGCTGCGACAAATTGGCTGTCTGTGATAGCGAAATTGTCTCCACTAAGCTGCTGCTGGCGCAGCGCGCCCGCCATCCCCCAATCTTTGCCTGCTTCACGCGCTAAAGATAAACTCTCTTGGTAAAGTGCCGTTGCGCCGTTTTGGTCACCACGCTCATAGGCAACATCGCCAAGACGGTTGAGAGTGCGCGCAACGCCTGCCACGTTCCCAAGCTCACGATACACCTTAAGGGCTTTGGTGTAGACCGCATGCGCCTCGTCAAGCTGGTCGCTGGCAAGCGCAATATCCCCTAAATGTCCCCAAGAAACCGCCATGCCAATGGCATCGTTAAGCTGTTCGCACAGCGCGAGGCTCTTTTCATAGTGTGCGCGCGCCGTTGCATACTGGCCCAGCCCGCTGTACGCTTCGCCCAGTCGCTGGTACAAATGCACGCTTTTGCGCGCCCTACGCTCAGACGATAAGGACAAAGAAGAAAGCAGCTCTTGCGCGCGCTCAAACAAGACAATCGCCTCGTGATACGCGCCAGAAGCAACAGCGTATTCGCCCGCTAGCGTGGCATATTTTTCTTCTTTGGCGGGGTTGCTCGCCTGCCCCCAATGATACGCCAGCGCGTTGAGATAGGCGGTGTTTTGCGCCCCATAGCGTTGTTCGAGCGTCTCGCCGACATGTTGGTGAATGCGCTGCCGCTCAACCAAGAGCAAATTGTCCAGCACCGCCTCGCGCAGCTTGTCATGCGCAAACCGCCAAACCTCGCCGTCGACTTCTAGCACGGCCGCGTTAGCGCAGCGCATAAGCCACGCCCGAATGTCCGCCTCTGGGAATAAGAAACCCATGAGGCGCACGTCTATCTCGCGTCCGATGACCGCCGCTGTGTTGAGCAAGTGACGGCTGGCATCGTCTAGTTGCCCAAGCCGCCGCTGCACTACCGAGCGCATGCCGCCGGCAAAAACGGTTTGCGGCAGCGTCATGCGCCCAATTTCTTCTAGTTTGCCAGCTTCGGCGGCAAGCGCGCGCACCACCTCAATCAAAAAGTAGACGTTGCCCTCCGTTTCACGCTTCAACAGGTCGACAACTTGCGGGGCACGTCCCGCGTCGCCCAACATCGCCACGCTTAAGTCGGCAATCGCGTTGCTGTCAAGGCGGCGCAGCTTCATCACCGACGCGCCGGGGAAAAGCTGCGCTAGTTCGGGCTTTTCGTCATCACGATAGCTGGCGACAAACATGACAGGAATATCCGCAAGCGCAAGCTGCAACGCTCGGAGAGCTTTAAGGCTCTCGCTCCCCGCCCACTGCAAATCTTCTAAAATGACTAATAATGACTGTTGAAGCTGGACGAGGATGCGCTGCGTTAATTCAACCAGACGGTCAAGCAAAGCAGCGGGTGGCAGCTGCTCGGCAGCGATGTGCGTCGTAGGACGGTTGACAAGGTCATCTACGTCGTCAAGAAAACACTTGAGCAGCGCAATATCGGTGTCCAGAAGCAGCTCGTCAACAAGGCACATCCAACGCAGCATAGGCAGCCAAAGGTCAAACGGACGACTGCCTGTGCTCGTTGTTTGCCCGCGCATGACGGTCACGCCGCGCACGGTTGCCTGTGCGCGTAGCTCATCAAGCAAGCGCGACTTGCCTACGCCGCTTTCACCCGCGACCAGCCACAACACGCCTTGTCCTTTAGAAAGCTGCAGCAAGCTGTCCATAAGCTGCGTCAGCTCATGGTCGCGCCCAACCAAACTCGCCGCTTGCAGAAAGCTCTCGCGCAGGTCAGCATTTTCCAGCGTGTAAGGTGCGCCAAGCGCGCGGTTGATGGCTTGAATCACATCGATGGCGCGGGCGTAGCGGTCTTGTGGCGATTTTTCTAGCAGTCGCCCTATCACAACGCTCAAGCTAGCGGGCAAATCAAGCAGCTCAAGGTTGGCAGGTTCAGTCAAAATTTGACGCACGAGCAGGCTGGTTTGCGTGAGGCTAAAGGGATGCTGGCCGGCAAACAGCTCAAACGCCATGACACCGACCGCGTATAAGTCCGAAGCCACGCCTGCCCCGCCGCCAAGCAAAATCTCCGGAGCCATATAAGCCAGCGTGCCAGCAGTTCCCGCACCTTGCACCTCGTTAGCCTGTGCGCGCTCGTGGACTTTGGACAAGCCAAAGTCCAGCACCTTGACTTGCTCATTAGCCACGAGCACGTTAGCGGGTTTAATGTCGTGGTGGACGATGTTGCGACGGTGCAAATATTCCAGCGCGTGCAGCAATTGCACCAAGTAGTCGAGCTTCTGCTGCTGCGATTTACCACGCGCCGCGTCTAAGAAAGTCTTAGGGTTTGCCAATAGCTCCATCGTGAAGAACGGCTGGCGCGTGCTGTCAAACCCATAGTCCAGCACTTCGACAATGTGTGGATGACGTAGCGATGCCGAGAGCTTGAACTCACGCGCCAAAGAAAGGCGCAAGTCTTGTGATTCCATCGTGCTTTGCACGTTGAAAAGCTCGGCAACAGGCGTAACGCGCTTAAGAGCAACGTCGCGCCTCGCTAAGCGGTCGTAAGCGCGATAGACCACGCCCATGCCCCCCTTGCCGATTTGCTCTTGCAAGATATACCGTCGCGCTATCGTGCCGCCTATTTGTTTCGTCATCGCACATCCACTATTCGCTTAAATTCAAGATTTGCTCGATTTTTTCTAACAAGCGCGGGAACTTGACGGGCTTGCTTTCGTATTCGTCACAGCCTGCCGCTAAGCAGCGTTCTCTATCGCCCGCAATCGCGTGTGCTGTCAACGCGATGATCGGGATAGGCTGCGTGCTGGGGTCTGACTTGAGGCGGCGCGTGGCTTCCCAACCGTCCATCACAGGCAGGCTCATGTCCATAAGAATAAGGTCGGGGCGTTCGCGCTTGGCAATATCCACGCCTTGCGCGCCGTCCACAGCGATGAGAATTTCAAAGCCGCGCCGCTCTAGTCGCCTCGATAACATGTCCAAGTTCATCTCATTGTCTTCGACGAGCAGTATCTTAGTCATCTGCGGAATTTCCTTTCGTCTTTTCGTTCATGCGCGTCACGACCAACTCACGCACTTCGCGCAACAGTTCATCGCGGGTAAAGGCTTGTTTTGCCATGACTTCTGCCACATAACCGTTTAGCTGCTGGCGGTCTTCGGGCGTAAGGTCTTTGGCGGTCAAGACCACAATTGGGATACCGCGCCATTCCGGCTTGGTCTTAAAGACCGCCACAAACTGGAAGCCATCCATAACAGGCATCATCAAGTCCAACAAGATAAGTTGCGGCAAATCGTTGCCGCTGCTCTCTATCACGTCAACGGCTTCTTTGCCGTTACGTGCTAGTTTAACGTCCCAGCCCAATTTTTCCAATGTGCGTGCCATCACATCGCGAGTATCGTCGTCATCTTCGACAATCAGCAGCGACCCGGCCGGCAACCTGCCCGTGTCGCCCTTATTGTGGCGATACTTGTTCAAAAGCTGGGTTAAGCGTTTGCGGTCAACCGGTTTGGTGAGATAGTCGGACGCACCTAGCGCAAAGCCGCGATTTTTGTCGTCCACCATCGTCAACATAATCACGGGAATGTCCGAAACTTCAGGGTCTGCTTTGAGCGTGGTCAGCACTGACCAGCCGTCCATGCCGCCCATCATCACATCTAGCGTAATGACATCCGGACGATAATTTCGCGCCATTTCAACGCCCTCAGGACCGTTGGCAGCGGCAAACACCTCGTAGCCGTCACGGCTGAGGATGCGAGTCACCAAATCGCGCACAGTGGCATCGTCATCAATCACCAAGACCCTGCCGCCGCGCCTGTCGCCCAATGCCTGTATGATGCGGATTTCTTGCGTGTCGGTGATGCGTAAGGGGTCAGGCTCAGGCGGCGTACTGCCCACGACGAGGGGCAGAATGACTGTGAAAGTCGTGCCAACGCCATAGTCTGACTCTACCAAAATGTCGCCGCCCATCATCTGGCAGAAGCGGCGGCTGATGGTCAGCCCCAACCCTGTGCCGCCATACTTGCGCGTGGTGGAGGTATCCGCCTGCGTGAACTCCTTGAAGACCTCTTGCATTTGCTCCAACGTCATGCCAATGCCGCTGTCCTTAACAGCCAATTGCAGCCACTCGCGCCCATCCTCGTCGGTGCGCTTCTCTGCCGAAAGCGTAATCGTGCCTTTTTCAGTAAATTTGGCGGCGTTGCTCAACAGGTTAAAGAGCGTTTGGCGGAATTTAGTCAAGTCGGCATACATTTGTCCGACCTCTTCGCTCACAGTTAGCACAAACTGGTTGGCATTTTTGTCTATCAACGGCTTGACGGTGTGTCCTATTTCTTGTAACACCTGGGGCACATCGAACGTTTCAAGGTAAAGCTCCATGCGCCCTGCCTCAATCTTGGACAGGTCGAGAATGTTGTTAATCAGGTCAAGCAAGTGGCTGCCCGCCGATTGAATTTTCATCAGGTCAGGCACAATGTCCGCATAGCCAAAATCTTCGGCTTCTTCTTGCAGCATCTCGCTGTAGCCGATAATAGCGTTTAAGGGTGTGCGCAGTTCATGACTCATGTTCGCCAAGAACGCGCTCTTGGCGCGATTGGCGGATTCTGCCGCTTCTTTAGCGTTTTGCAACTCGCGCTCGGTGCGCTTGCGGAAAGAGATGTCACGCGCCGTGCAGGTGACCCCTGTCACACGACCGTCGTAAGCGAGTATCGGGTTGTAGGCGATTTCGAGGTCAATCACCGTGTTGCCTAGGACAATGCCCTCTTCAACAATAAAGTGCTGCCCGCCCAACGCTAGCGCGTAGCGATGCCGCCACGATTCGCGCAGTGCCTCGTCGGGGATAATGTCCAAAAAGTTCATGCCGGTTTGCACGCGCGTGCCGTAAAGGGTCAAAAAGCCCTGCTGTGCCGCTGTGTTGGCGACGACGATGTGATACTCTGTGTCTATTGACCAGATAAAATCCTGTGTGTTTTCAATCAAGGCTTTGAGGTTTGCCTCATTTTGGGTTAGCAGTATTTGGGCGCGGATGCGTTCAGCAATCTCTTCTTGGGCGGCGGCATACAGCTGGGCGTTGTCCAACGCAATTGCCGCTAGCTCGGCGAACAAGGTGAGCGACGTGATTTCCTCTTGATTAAACTGCTTGTTCGGGTCAGTATGCGCCAAGCCCAACACACCGACTACGTCGCCACTGTGCAGCAGCGGCACACCAAGCGCAGCGTAAATTGTCTTGTCCGCAAAAGACGGGCTCTTGCCCTCCCAAGTGCTGTAGTTTTCCACAAGCACCGGCTCGCCGCGTTCCCAAACCAGCCCGCCCAAGCCCTCGCCCGTTGCGATAGACACACCTTGTGTTTGTGCGAACAACCCAGTGCCGACGCGCATCACCAATTTTTGCGTAGCAAAATCGAGCAAGTAGATGTAGCCGTTCTCGGTTTCCATCAGCTGGGCAGCGCGCTGCACAATGCTTTGCAGCAGCTCGTCAATTTCAAGCCGTTCCATGAGTGTGAGCGCGACCTCATGCAGCGTGCCAAGATAGTGGTTCTGGCGACGCAGCATCGCTTCGGTGGCGCGCTTCTCGGTGACATCGCGCACAATACCACGAAAGCCGCTGGGGTTACCGTTCTCGTCATACATCAGCGAGGCAGATACTTCAATATAGCGCGCAGAGCCGTCCTTCGTCAGCACGCGAGCATCGATGGCGCGCAGCGATTCCCCCGTTTTGTACACGTGCGAGTAAGCGGCATAGATGCGCTTTTTGCTGTCATCGTCCATAAAGTCGCGGTTGTTCATGCCCATCAGTTCGTCAGGAGGATAGCCGACGATTTCAGCGAATGCTTCGTTAAAGAACTGCAAATCACCGCGATAGTTGACTTCGTAATAGCCGTCTTGAATGTTCTCAACGATGGCTTGCGACTTGGCTTCGCTGGCGCGCTGGGCGCGTTCCGCCTGCTTCTGTTCGGTCACATCGCGTGCGTTAATCACCACGCCCGCCACAATCTCTTCATTCATCAGGTTCGTGCCGACAGCTTGCATATCGCGCCATGTGCCGTTCTCGTGCAGCAGGCGGAATGCCAGCACAGGCAAAGATTCCTCCGTTTGAAGCAGTTCAGTGAGTGCCGCTAAGAACGCGGCGGAGTCTTGCGGGTGAACAAGCACCAAGAGCGACTGCCCTTGCAACGCTGAAGGTTTCATGCCCAGTATGCGGCGCACGGATGGGCTAACGTAGGTCACGACACCATCTTCGTTCAAAATCAGGATAAGGTCCGTAGCGTTTTCAATCAGGAGACGAAAATACTCTTCGCTGCGGCGCAGCGTCACCTCGACGCTTTTGCGGTCGGTGATGTCGCGGAAGACCGCTGAGTAGAACATGCCCTCACTCGTCGTAACAGGCGTGACCATCACTTCCATCGGAAAAGGCGTGCCGTTGGCGCGCTGCCCCACCATTTCGTGCGAAGTGTTAGACTTAGCGAAGTCCTCAATCACAGCGGCAAGCTGCAAGCTGGTGGGCGGTGGATTGCCCGATTGATAGCTAAGGCTCCAAGGCATGATGAGGCGCGCTACAGGCTGCCCGACGAGGTCATGCCCGCTGTAGCCGAAAATACGCTCGGCGGCAGGATTGAGCGTCTGTATCTCAAAGGTCTTCCCAGCGAAGGTGATGATGCCATCCATCGCAGTGCGCACGATAGCATCTGTGCGCGCCAGCGCGTCTTGCAGCGCGGCAATCACGCGGTTGTAGCGGGCCCCAATCGCTCCCACGTCCGTAAAGGGCTCGGTGGGCGCACGCAGCGACAAATCCCCGGTGCGCGATTGGGTCTCCATCACAGCAAAGAGGTCGTAAAGGTCATTGTGCGCATGGTGTTCAGAAATGTTCAACCCCAGCATTTCGCTCTCTTCGGAAACGCGAATAGGCAAGCGGGGATTAATGACGAAGCGAAACAGCAAATACGTCACGCCAAATGTCCAAACGGCGCAAACCACTATGCCCAACGCTTGCACGCCCAAAAAGCCGAAGCGGTTAAACGTCGCGGGGTCGAAGCCCAACGCCAGCGGGTCACCCCATACGCCGACCGCCAGCGTACCAAAAATCCCCGCGCCCAAGTGAACAGGAACTGCGCCAACGGCATCGTCGATTTTAAGGTGCATTAGCAGCGCGTCCACCGCCAGCATGACGACACCGCCCAGCGCGCCGACAATCAGCGCGTCGGTGGCACTAAGGGCATTAGCACCAGCCGTAACCGCCACTAAGCCCGCCAGCGTGCCGTTGAGGATGTACTGCAGCTCAGCGTGGCGCGTACGGGCAAAGCTAATCAGCGTGGTGGTCGTCATGCCCGACGCGCCTGCCACCAGCGTGTTGGCACAAATCGCAATAACATCCGCGCCCATGTGCAGTGCGCTGCCGCCGTTAAAACCAAACCAGCCTGCCCAAAGCACAAGCACGCCAAAGGCAGCTAGCGGCACGTTCGCGCCGAAGATACGCTTAGACGTGCCATCGGCGTTAAAGCGACCGATGCGCGGACCAAGCACAAGCAGGACAGCCAAAGCCGCCCATCCGCCCACGCTGTGGACGACTGTTGAGCCGGCAAAATCACGAAAGCCAAGCGACCCCAGCCAGCCGTTATACGCGCCCTGTGCCAAGCCGTTCCATGCCCAATGCCCGAAGATGGGATAGATAACCCCAGAAAGCAGCACCGCTAGCAAAATAAAGCTGCTAAAGCGCATGCGCTCCGCCAGTGCGCCTGATGTAATCGTAACTGCTGTGCCGCAGAACATCACTTGAAAGACGACATACAGCACTTCGTCGACATTGCTCATGCCGAAAGGTGGCGCAAACGCCGTCGTGCCTAGCCAACCGCCTTGCGTCATGCCGAACATCAAGCCATAGCCGAAAACCCAAAACAGCACAGTGGTCAAGCCAAAGTCAATGACGTTTTTCATGGCGACGTTGATGTTGTTCTTGCTGCGGGTTAACCCGGTTTCCAAGCACAAAAAGCCGCCTTGCATCGAGAAAACCAAGATAGAGCTAATAAGTATCCACAGCTGGTTAATCGTCGTCTGTTCCATAAATCCGCCCCTCTAGCCCAACATGCCCATTAAGGAGGTTAACTGCGCTTGCACCTCAGCTAAAGCGGCACGCGTGTTGTTATCAAGCGTGCCATTGTCTAGCACGTGTGCTAGGCGCGACTGCGCCTGCTCGGCAATTTGCCGTGCTTTGGGGTTGCGTGCGCTTCGCTTCTGCAGCTGACGACGGCTGAGGCACGCGCCCACCCGTGCCTTAAGCAGCACCGGGTTAAAGGGCTTAAACAGGTAATCTTCCGCGCCCATCTCAATGCAGCGCACCACGCTTTCTAGGTCGTCCACTGCAGAAATCATAATAACGGGCAAATCTTGCGTTGTGGGGTCAGTTTTTAGCCGCTCCAGCACATCGTAGCCGCTGAGATTAGGCATCATGATGTCAAGCAGCACAAGGTCAAAAGCGTGCTGCTTCACCATTTCTAACGCGACCAAGCCGTCTTCCGCTACTAGCACCTCACATTGCTGACGCTGTAGGCGGCGGCTCAGCATGTCGCGGTTCATCTCGTTGTCGTCCACAACCAACACTAGCGCGTTTGTATCCGTCATTCTCTACCAGCTTTCTAAGCGCGTATAGTATGTGTATTATACACAAATTAACGAGTTGCGGCTTGTTTTTTCACAAGCTATCACGCCACGTTCGAAAATGTGTTTCTAGCAGGCGGTCGGGCGTAAAGTCGTGGAGCTGCAAGTACCACGCCGCCGCGTCTAAAAGCGCGTCCTCCGGCAGCAGCCCGATAAGTTCGCTACGGGCAATCGCCACGCCGTACCGCAGGCACTCGCTGCGTATCATCTCGACGACGCGATGCAGCGGCGTACGGCGATAGTCGGTCAAGTTCATCGAGACTTGGGCGCGCCCGTCCACCAGCAGCCCCAACGCTTTCACGCCGACCAAACCGCCGCTAGACTGGCGAATGGCACGGGCTATGGCTTGTGCAACTTTCACATCTGTCGTGTTCAAAAACACGTTGAAAGCAATCAGCACCTCGCGCGCGCCGATGACAACCGCGCCGGCTTTACCCACTTGCGGCGCACCGTAATCGGGCGCACGTTCGGGCGTGTGGATGCTCACTTTCAAGCCCTCGTATTCGCCGCGCCGCACGTCGGCAAGGTTACGGCGTTCGGGGCGTTGGGCAGCAGCTTCATACAGATAGACCGGTATCCCTAGCTCATGCGCCACACGCTGCCCCAGCCGATGCGCTAGCTCGACACAATCTTGCAGCGACACGCCGCGAATAGGCACAAACGGCACCACATCCGCCGCGCCCAAGCGGGGATGCGCGCCGCTGTGCGCGTCCATATCAATAAGCTCACTGGCGACACGCACGCCGGCAAACGCGCCCGCTAGCACCGCCTCCGGCGCGCCCGCAAATGTTACCACGCTGCGGTTATGGTCATAGTCGCTAGTGCGATGTAGCACCTTCACGCCCGGTGTGCTGGCAATTGCCGCGACAATCGCCTCGACCACCTCAAGCCGCCGCCCTTCAGAAAAATTTGGCACACACTCGACAATCCCACTCATCGTCCAACCTATCTTTGGCGTTGATGTCATGCGCCTGTTGTTGTGACATGAAACGCGCCTAACCACGAAAAGCACTACTTATCACATGACTAGAATACCAATGCCTTCGGACGATATTGCACTGCCTCCGCCACATGCGTTACGTCAATTAACGCGCTGGCGGCAAGGTCGGCAATCGTGCGGCTGAGCTTGAGAACGCGATGATAGGCGCGCGCGCTGAGCTGCATGCGGCGCACGCTAATCTCCAAGAGCTGCTTAGCTTCCGGCGTGAGCTGGCACAGGGCTTGCACTTGCTTGGCGGTCATGTCGGCGTTGGTGCGCAAGTGCGGCTGGTCAGCGAAGCGTTCAGCTTGCCGCTGGCGCGCCGCAATAACCCGCGCACGAATTTCCGCAGACGTTTCGCCGCGACCGCTTCCCATCAGCTTGTCGTAGTCGACGCGCGGCACGTCAACGTGCAGGTCAATACGGTCGAGCAGGGGACCGCTGAGCTTGCTTTGGTAGCGTTCGATAAGGTTGGGGCTGCAGGTGCATTGCCGCAACGAGTCACCGTAGTACCCGCACGGACAAGGGTTATGCGCGGCAATGAGCATAAAGTTCGAGGGAAACGTCAGTGACCCGTTGGCGCGGCTAATCGTCACCAGCTTGTCCTCCAGCGGTTGGCGCAGCACTTCTAACACTTTGAGCGAGAACTCGTTAATCTCGTCCAAGAACAGCACACCGTTGTGACTTAGCGAGATTTCGCCCGGTTTGGGCAAGCTGCCGCCGCCAACCAAACCTGCTTGGCTAATCGTGTGGTGTGGGGCGCGAAAAGGGCGCGTGCGCAGCAAAGCACGCCCTTCAAGCAAGTCCGCGACGCTGTAAATGCGCGTGACTTCAAGGGCTTCATCGTGCGTGAGCGGCGGCAAAATCGTCGGCACAGCGCGCGCCAAGAGGCTTTTGCCAACGCCCGGCGAGCCAACAAGACGCACGTTATGTCCACCTGCGGCGGCAATTTCCAGCGCGCGCTTGACGTGTTCCTGTCCTCTTACGTCAGCAAAGTCTACGAGATAGTTGGGCAGCGGCTCATCTTGCGCGATAGGCGGCGGACAAGGTTCAAGCGTCTTCGTGCCGTAGAGATGTTCGACCAACTGCCCTAGCGTCTGCAAGGGTATGACGCGGATGCCCTCGACTAACGCCGCTTCAGGCGCGTCTTCAGCGGGCGTGTAAATCGTGTGAAAACCCGCTTGCTTGGCAGCATATGCCATCGGCATCGCGCCTTTGACGTGCGACACGCGCCCATCCAGCGAAAGTTCGCCGACAAACATCGCGCCCGCCAGTGCCTCGAGCGGCACTTGGTCGGTGGCAGCCAGCACGCCCACCGCAATGGCAAGGTCGTAAGCTGGACCGTGCTTAGGCAAATTGGCAGGCGAAAGGTTGACAATGTAGACCTTGTTGGGAAACTGCAAGCTGCTGTTTTTGATAGCGGCACGCACGCGCTCGCGGCTCTCACGCACCGCTGAATCTGGCAGCCCCACAATCGTGAAAGCTGGCACAGACGCGCGCGGGCTAAAATCAACTTGCACCTCAATGACCTCGCCGTCTAACCCTACAATCGCACACGCATGCACAATTGCCAGCATGCCTCTTTCTCCTTTGGTCAACGCATCGTTTTTAAGTATAGCGCGTTTCGCGTCTTGGTGCGTCTTTGGGTATAATCAGAAAGACCAAAGGACAGGACAGATGAACCAGACGACATTGGCGCGTTTCTTGCGCCACATTCCTCAATCTGATGAGCCGCCGCAGCCGCTACCTGCCGACAACCACGAGCGTGCCTACGTGCAAGGCGTATTAGCATGGCTGGAGCTGTGGGGCTTAGTGCGCGTCAGCAGCGACGGCGTGCGAGCCAGCGCGCAAACCAGCAAGTACGCCCTCAACAGCTTGGCGGCAACACTCGAAAGCGGGCAAACGCTCGTCAGCGACTGGCAAACGCTTGGCGCGCACTTTGCCAATCCGCTGCACAACGGCGCGACGCTGTTGCACTGGTTGGAGCTGCAGCGCATAAGCCAAACGCCCGACGCGCCACCTTCGCGGGTAGAACACGTCGCGCAAGTGCTTATCAAGCGCATCGACCCCAACACAGGCACGCATGCGTTTCTAATGCAGTATGACGCACACGCCAACCAGTATCAGCTTATCGGCGGGCGTGCCACCCCAAGCGACCAGCAAGATTTGCTGGCGACCGCCGCCCGCGAAATCAGCGAAGAGCTACCCCTAGTCGAGCTGCACTACGGGCAAGATTATCAGCTCACGCTGTTGGCGCACGACCTGCAGCCACCGCGCACCATCTCACCCACGTTTGGCGCGCTGACCGAGTATCACATGACGTTTTATCACATGCGCGCCCTGAGCAAGCCGCTAGTGCTGCGCGAGGGTGACCGTTGGGTCACGCTGCGCGAGCTGCTGATAGGCGCAGTACAGCTTGACCAAGAGAACTACCACCCGTTTCAGGGCAGCAACATTTATGCCCTACTTAACCAACGAATTGCAGGTGGGCTAGTCAGCCTGCCCGACAGCACGACGTAGCACAGGGGAGCAGCTATGCTTGATAACAATGTCAACCAACCGCTCAGCCATGACATCCGCCTGCTTGGCAACCTGCTTGGCGTGATTATCCGCGAGCAGCACGGACAAGACGCGCTCGAGCTGGTCGAGGACATCCGCGCCATTGCCAAAGCGCGCCGCAGCGGCGACCCTCGCGCTAGCGACCGCATGCTAGAGCGCATCCGCGCCTGTGATTTGCCGCGCAAGAGCGTGTTGATTAAAGCCTTCAGCAACTACTTTCAGCTCATCAACATTGCCGAAGACCAACAACGCATTCGCGTGCTACGCGAGCGCGAGGACACGGGCAAGAACTACGAAACAATTGAGCGCGCCATTTATACGCTCAAGCAGGAGGGGGTAACCGCTGCACAAATGCGCAAGCTCTTCGAACAGCTGCGCCTGCGCTTTGTGCTGACGGCACACCCCAGCGAAGCCAAGCGCACGGAAGTGCTGGTCAAGCTGCGGCATATCGCCCAGATGATTGAGACTTTAGAGCGCACCAAGCTGCTCAGACGCGAGCGCGAAAATCTCATCCAGGACATCGCCGAAGAGATTGAGGAGCTTTGGCAAACGCGGCAAGTGCGTGCCAGCGCGAAGACCGTCGCCGACGAGGTGCAGTTTGGGCTGTATTTCATCACGTCGGTGATTATGGATGTCATCGTGGACATGTACAGCGAAATCTACGAAGCACTGGAAAGCCACTACCCAGAAGAGGACTGGTCAGACTTGCATCGCCTGCTACGGTTCGGCTCGTGGATTGGCGGTGACCGCGACGGTAACCCCAACGTGACCACAGAGGTGACGCTGCAGACGCTGGCAACGCTGCGCGAGGCAGCACGGCGCGCCTATATCCAAGACATTGCCCACCTTGAAATGCACTTGACGCAAGCCACCGATGACGCGCAGGACACGCTGCTGCAAGCTATCCCCAGCATCGACGGCATTACCCATCCGCACGAACGCTACCGTGAGAAGCTAGCTTGCATTCGTCATAAGCTCGAACACGACCAGTACCGCAGTCGCTTAGGGCTTTTAGACGACCTGCGCCTGATTCAAGCGACGCTGCGCCAGCACAAGGGCTTGCGCGTGGCAGAAGGCAAGCTGCGCCGCGTCATTCGCAAGGTGCGCCTGTTTGGCTTGTATCTCACGCCGCTGGACATCCGTGAGGACAGCCGCCTCATGGCACAGACCCTTGACGAACTGTTCCGCCACTACGGCATGGTAGACGACTATCTTGGGCTGAGCGAAGCCGAGAAGCAAACGCTGCTCATCCGCGAAATAGACAGCGCACGCCCCTTCTTTCCCCACGACACAAGCACGTTCAGCGAGACCACGCAGCGCGTTATTGCCATGTGGCGTATGATAAAGACGGCATATGACCGCTACAGCACGGGCGTAATTGACACCGTGATAGCCAGCATGAGCCAAAACCCCAGCGACGTTCTCGCTATGCACTTGATGGCGCGAGAGGCAGGCGTGTTGGACGATGTCGACCTCGTGCCGCTGTTCGAAACCATCGAAGACCTTGAGAACGCGCCGCAGGTTATGCGCACGCTGTTCGAAATACCCGCGTACCGCGCCCACCTTACCGCGCGCAAGCATCGCCAGCAAATCATGATTGGCTACTCCGACAGCAGCAAGGACGGCGGCTATATCGCTTCCAACTGGCATCTTTACATGGCGCAGCAAACGCTCTCCGACTTGTGCGATGATTACGGCATCCAGCTGGAGCTGTTTCACGGGCGTGGCGGCAGCATTGGGCGCGGCGGCGGTCCCACCAACCGCGCTATTCTCTCGCAGCCGCCTTCATCGCTCAAAGGTGGCATCAAAATTACCGAGCAAGGTGAGGTTATCGCCTATCGCTATAGCAACCACCACATCGCGCGCCGCCACCTGCACCAAGTGTTGCACGCGGTGCTGCTGTCATTGGGGCATGCTGACCAGCGCGCCGTGCTTAAGCCCGAGTGGGTTGAGGCGATGAGCGCGCTTTCGGAGTACGGGCGCGCTGCTTATCGCGGATTTGTCTACGAGACGGAAGGCTTTATCGACTATTGGCAGCAAGCCACGCCCATCCGCGAGCTTTCGCTGCTGCGCATCTCATCGCGCCCCGCCAAACGCAGCGACAAGGGCGGCTTCGCTGCCATGCGCGCCATCCCTTGGGTGTTCTCTTGGATGCAGAACCGCGCCATCATCCCCAGTTGGTTTGGTGTAGGGTCAGCCTTTAAGCAGTTCAGCGAGGCACATGCCGACGGGATGGCGCGCCTGCAAGCCATGTACGATGAGTGGCTGTTCTTCCGCGCCCTTATCGAAAACGTGCAGCTTGACGTTGCGAAAGCCGATATAGGCATTACGCAGCTGTATACCTCGCTCGTCAGCGATGCCGCGCTGGCGAACGCGATGTTCCAGCGCATCGCCGACGAACACGCGCTGACAGAGGCTATGATTTGCCAGATTGTGCGCCAAAGCGAGCTGCTCGAGCAAACGCCCGCCATTAAAATGTCCATTGAACGCCGCAACCCTTACGTTGACCCGCTGAGCTTCTTGCAAGTGGAGCTGCTGCGCGAGCTGCGCGCCATGTCGCCCGACCATCCCAACTATCAGGCAACGCTCGATGCCGTGCTAGACACCATCAATGGCATCGCAGCGGGCATGAAGACCACCGGCTAGCGCGGCGTGTTATCCCAGTTGGGGTCGAGAAACCGCTGGAACTCTAGTAGATAGCCATTGGGGTCACGCACGAAGAAATGGTAGATGCCATACGTTGGGTTGACTTTAGGCGCGTTCTCGGGCGTGACCCCAGCAGCGACAAGCCGCGCATGCCAGCCGTCCACATCGTCGGTGACGAAGGTGAAGATAACCCCCTCATGCGGGCGAGCATCAGGGCGTTCGCAAACGCCTAAGTAGGCTTTGTGCGCCACAACGTGGTAAATACGGCAGCTGCCTTGGTCAAGGGCAAGCGACAGCCCCAACACCTGCTCGTAAAACGACGCAGTGCGCGCCAGATCCTGCGTGTAGAGAAACGTGATTTGTTCGCTGATGGGCAGCATCATTTAGCCTTTGCGCAACGTGATGAAGACGCGATAGAACGTAATGCCCGCGAAAGTCGCCCACAACGTCGAAAGCGACCACGCGCCCGCGTCACCAAACCACAGCACAGGCAGCCACGCGCCCAGCAGCACGACGACCATACCCGCCTGCACGCGGCGCGGATAGAGCGTATAGCCCGCAAGGTCAGTTTCACCCGCGTCGCGCGTTGTTACGGTTGCCCAAAGATAGCCCGCGCTTATCACGCCCAAAACCACCAGCACAAGCGCGCTAGGCAGCACCGCCTCGCCCGCACGGGTCAAGAATGCCACCACTGCCGCAATCGCCGCCAACAGCGCAAATGCCCACTGCAAGCGCGTGCCGTTGACCAACAGCGCGTCCAAGACAAAGATGAGCGCGCCTACAATCGCCACCAGCCAATGACCGAAGGCGGCGACCAAACCGACCAAAATCAGCACCACGCCGCTATCGCCAAGTTGCGGCGGCACACCCACGATACGGTTGACAATGCGCACCCCTGTGAGCAGCATCGCCAGCGTGAAAAGTTCTAGTGTATGCGGCGCGAAGAGCATGACAACTGTTGCCAACGCTACCGCCACAAATGCTGATATAGGATATTTAGGGTCAACTTCGCGGGCAATCGCCCAGCTCAAAAAGACGGTCGCGCCCATGAAGAAACCTGTAACCGCCGCCTGCGCCAAGTCGCCGCTTTGCAGCAAGGTAAGCGCGCCCATCAGCACGCCCAAGACAGGTGTAAGTGCCATAATTGCCACGTTCGTGCGATATTTAGGGTTAAGCGGGCGGGCTATCGCGCCCACAGGCATGGCGTTCAATGTGTCCATAGGCTTGCTCCTTGTGTGTTATTTGCCCTAAGCATAGCGTACTTTGGCAAAAACGGCGCGTTTTTCTTAGAACATTAAGGATTTTGTGGAGTCTTGAAGAAGGTTTCGCGGGTTTTTTGCGTGCGTGCCAGCTGTTCCGGCGTGAAGAGCGACCAAAACAGCGTCGCGTCGGCGATGCGGCCCGCGCCCGCGCTGGCGTAATCCCTCAGCAAGCGCAAAAACGCCTCGTCGCCAATGTCGGTGCGTAAGTTGTGCAGCATCTGCACGCCGCGCAAGTACACTGCGTTAATGTACTCGCGAGCGTTGTTGAACTCATAGACAGTGCTGTCCACCGCGCCCTGCGGGTTAAAATACCCCACACGAAACGACCACCACCAGTTCCTCAAGTTCGGGTGAAAGTGTTCGATGTACACGTACTCGCTATACGTGGCGAGGGCTTCATCAAGCCAAGGCAGCAGCGCGGCATCGTTGCCCACTTTGGCGTACCACCACTGATGTGAGATTTCATGGACGGTGATAAGCGTCAAATAATTGTCAAAGCCGCCCTTGAACTGATAAAACCAGTTCGTGCTAACGTAGACCAGCCCGCTGAACTCCATGCCGTCGGGGAAGTCGCCTTGTACGACGAGCAAGCGCGCGTAAGGCGACCTGCCAAACAACGTTTCGAAGCGTTCAGCGGCTTGCACGGCGGCTAAAAGCGCGTGTTCAGCAGCATCTTGGAAGCTGCCCTCAATAGGGCGCACCGCGTCGGGGAAGCTGTACATTTCGACGACCGTGCCGCTGGGTGTCGTCGCACGGTTAACGCGATAGTTGTGACTTAAGCTCAACGGCAAGTCACGCGCGTCCTTAAACACAATCTGATACTGCTGGGGCGAAAGGCGCGTGACCACGCCTACCGCCGCCACAACCAGCGCGTCGTTAGCTTCCTCCACCGTCAGCTCAAGCTGCCAATCCGCTTGTTCTAGCACCGTTTGCTCGCCAATGGCGCGAAAGTCATGCACAACCCACGCACCTGCTTGGCGCGCCGCCACCTTAGGCAACCACAAGCTCAGGTTGATTTGGCGTTCGCTGTAGCCAAAGTAGCCTTTAATCGCGGTGATGCCGCTGGCGATGCGCGGCAAGCGCAACGTAAACGCCAGCTCAAACGCTAGTGCGCAAGACGGCGCAAGCGGCTGCGCCAGCGCAAGCGTGAGGCGGTTGCCCTCAAGCGTATAGGTGGCATCTTCACCCGCCACGCGCACTGCTTCTAAGGCAAACACGTTGTTCCAATTGTTGGCTTCCACAACCAATGCCAGCGTCTCGAGCGCATCCGCCTCTTGGTTGCTGTAAACAACGCGCTGCGCAACTTCGACGCGCTTTTGGTCGTAGTAAAGCGTAGCACGCACGTCGTATTGGGTTTTGCGCGAGCTGCTTTCCAACGGACAAACAGCAGCAGGCAGGCTTTCAGGAGTTGTTTCAGGTGCGGCGGGTGCTTGCGGCGTATCAGTGGCGCGCGGCGTGGCTGTTGTTTTCGGGGTGGTGCTGGCAGTTTGCTGTACGATACGGACGTTAGGCGGCAGCGGCGTAGGCTGTGACGAGACAACGGGCGTGGCTGCCAGATTGCACGCGCTTAAGCATATGAGGCTTGCGACGAGATAGAAGAGCGTTTTCATGCCTGCCATGATACACCTGACCGCCATAGGCTGACAATGTGAGACGGGCGAATTTCGCAACAAAACGACTGGTCACGTGTTTTTATCTGTGTCATACTTAGCCTAGCAAAATAAAATCCTAAGGGGGATGACGTGGACGCAACAATTTTCTCAATCACCGATTGGGGGGTTCTCAACAAGGCAAAAGCCGTGCTACACCTGTCGCGCTGGCGCGAACACCTGCCCTACACCATCCCGTTGGTGGTTGGTGGCGCGATGATTGCCAATCACCTCAACGGCGCGCAGCTTGATTGGCGGTTGTTTGTCGTAACTATCGCTAGCATCTTCGCGCAGAGCTTCGCGTTTATGATTAACGACTTGGCAGACGCGCCCGACGACGCGCTCGACCCCAAGAAAAAGCAGCGCAACCCCATCAGCAGCGGTGCCCTGACCTATCGTCAGGGCATGATTGTGACGTGGGGAACGTTTGTCATTTCTGCCATGCTGTTCGCGCTAGGCGGCATGTGGGCATTCGTCATGGGCGGTGCCATGCTCATCCTGAGCTACCTCTACTCGGCGCACCCCTTCCGCTGGAAGGCGCGCCCAATTACGGACGTGCTGTCACACGCGCTCATGCTCAGCACCCTGCTGCTGATGGTGGGCTTCTTCACCTACAGCGCGGTGCCGGGCGTGGCGTGGTTTGCGTTTGCGTCGGCATTCTTCTTCTCGGCATATGGGCAGTTTTTCAACCAAGTAGACGATTACATCGTCGACAAAGCGGCAGGACTACGCAACACCGTCGTGCTACTTGGCAAAAACGGCACCAAGCTGCTGATGTACGCCAGCATCATCTTGGCGGCGTTGTTCTTGTGCGCCAGCATCCTCGCGGGCGTATTTCCCAACTGGCTCGGCACAGTCGCCCTCATCGCCATCTTCACGACCACGCTCTTCACATGGGACACCGACATGCGCGGCAACAAAGCCCAAGGCTCTGGGGTCGTACAAAAGCCCGGTTTGCTCATGTTCAACATCGTGATACTGTCGTGGTGGGCGCAAGCGATGGGCTTCTTCGCTGTCTAAGCAGCACGACATCGCAAGGCATGACCAAGCGCAGGCATAAGTTCATCCTGCGCTTTTTTGCTGCCGATTGCTAGAATATCTCCAGCAAGCAAAGGCAGAGACGATGACCGTTATTCACGACATCATGTTCAACATGCAAATGCTGTATTCCATCGCGCTGGGCGTGTATGCGGGCGTGCTGGGCGCGCAGGGACGCTCTATCTCCGGCAATTTCTGGGGCGCGATGTTCACCTACGCCATCCTTAATGGCGGTATCTTGCTGTTAGGCATCCTCATCGCGCTCGGCGGCGGCGTGATTAAAAGCGGCGAGCGCAACACCATTTACTTTTTGTACATGGCATTCTTGGTCGTCATCATGCCGGGCTTGTTTAGCCTGCTGCGCGGACGCGACGACCGCAACGCCGCCATTGCGTTCGCGCTGCTCGCGTTGTTCAACGCCTCAGTGTCGTTCAGCATGTATCAGCGAGAACTGGTCACATGGGTATTGCGCACGCCCTAGCTATAGGGTTGCTGCTGGCTGGCTGTGCGGCACAAAGCGCGCCGCGCGCCGCTGTGCTGCCTACCGCCATCCCCACTACCGGCGCATCTGTTGCCCCTGCGCTGCGCTACGCTATCGACCCTGCGCTGCGGGCGTTTGGGCTTGACTTTAGCGAACAAGCGCAAAGCGGCGTTTTGGTCGACACCTACGACAGCGAAGGCGAAGGCTTCGACCTTGTGCTGGTGCTGGGCGAACGCGAAGACATGAACCGCGTCCCGCAGCCCTTGCAGATTGTATTGTGGGTCAACAGCGCGCTGCCACCGCTGGATGCGCCCGAACGCGCCGCGCTAGCGCGAACCCTCTTTAGTGCCGACGCGCTGGCACAGTGGCTGCCCGTTGCAGGCGCGCGCTTACTCGCGCCACCCGCAACAGCGAGCGTGCCGCTGCGCGAAACGCTGGCAAACAGCGGCTTTCTCGACGGCTGGCGGCTGCGGCTGGCGCACACGCCGCTGCCCGACCTAGCACCCCTACTCAACGCCAGCGCAGCACGCGGTGTGAGGCTCGTGCCTTACGCGCTAACGTTAGCCCAGCGCGAAGTCGCGGCGCACTTGCTGCTCACGGCGTGGGTTGTGCCGCCCGATTGGGCAGACGAAGCCATCGTGCTAGCAGAACTCCCACTTAGTTACAAGGTGGCTGCGCTCGAACGCTTGACATGGGGTGCGAACGGTCTGCCGCTTGTGCGCAATGTCCCGTAAAGAGAGCCGCTCATGCACATCATCCTCACACACAACAACGCCGACTTTGACGCAATCGCGTCCATGCTGGCGGCATATAAGCTCGACCCCACCGCGCTGCCTATCCTGCCGGTGCGGCTCAATCGCAACGTGGCAGAGTTCTTGGCGTTGTATCGCAACGGCTTGCCCTTTATCAACTGGCATGACGCTGAGCTAACAGGGGTCACGCACATCACCCTCACCGACACACAGACGCGACCCGCGCTCAAGGGCGTGCCAGCCGACACCCCGACGCTCATCATCGAACATCACCCGAAAGAGCGCGACCTCGCACCACATGAGACGTGGATGGGCGAAACGCTGGGAGCGATTACCACGCTGCTCACCGAACACATTCAAGCGCGTCACATTCACCTCACGACCTTAGAGGCAACCGTGCTAGCGTTGGGTATCTATGCCGACACGGGCATGCTGACCTATGGCG
The DNA here is from genome assembly GCA_938022205.1 of uncultured Anaerolineae bacterium. Taxonomy (GTDB): domain Bacteria; phylum Chloroflexota; class Anaerolineae; order Aggregatilineales; family Phototrophicaceae; genus JANWYT01. The sequence goes on from CALIEB010000002.1 coordinate 161,811, forward strand.
GCACAACGCCCCGCGACATTCGCGCTGCGGCGTGGCTGTTGGAACAAGGCGCATCGCTTGACACTGTGCGGCGGTTTTTGGTTTCGCCGTTGGACGACGTACAGCAAACGCTGCTAGAAACGCTTCTAAGCAACGCGCAAACGCGCACCATTCAAGGGTATCCCATCACGCTTAGCAGCGCGGTCGTGGCGCACAACGTGGACGGCATCAACAGCATCACCACACGCCTGCTCGATATGCTCGACCCCACCGCGCTGTGCGTCGTCGTGCAAATGCCCAAGCGCACCCAGATGGTTTGTCGCAGCACCGATGACGCGGTGAACGTCGGCGAGCTAGCTAGCGCGCTCGGCGGTGGCGGACACGCGCGCGCGGCAGCGGCAGCCTTCGAGAGTCAGCCACCAGAAGGCATTCTTGAGACCATTTGGTCGTGGCTTAACGACCACGTGCAGCCGTCAGTGCGCGTGGGCGACCTCATGTCCTATGGCGTGCAAACCGTGCAAGCCGACGACAGCGTGCGCGAGCTTGTGCCGCGCCTGCGCCGCATCGGGCACGAGGGCTATCCCGTGCTGGAAGATGGGCGCGTGGTGGGGTTGCTTACACGGCGCGATGCCGACCGCGTCATGGAACACGGCTTGAACAAGGCAACCGTGCGCGAAGTCATGCAAAGCGGCACGTACAGTCTTTCGCCGCATGACAGCGTGTTCACGCTGGAGCAAATGATGCTCAACAGCGGCTGGGGACAGCTGCCAGTGGTCGAAAATGGCGAGTTAATCGGCATTGTCACGCGCACTGACCTCATCAAATATTGGGCGCAGACACATCCCAACCTACCGCCAACACAGCCGAGCGTCAGCGAGGAAACGCTTGTGCGCACACTGGGCAGCGACACCGTCGCCTTGATTGAAGCAATCGCCACCACCGCACAAGCGCGCTCGCTGAGCGTGTCGATGGTCGGCGGTGTCGTGCGTGACCTGCTGTTAGGGCGCGCCAACCTTGACATCGACTTTGTCGTAGAAGGCGACGCAATCGGCTTAGCACACGCGCTGCGCGCTGCTTACGGCGGCGACGTGACCAGTTTTGCGCCCTTCGGCACCGCCAAATGGCTGATAGGCGCGGACACAGTGCAAAAGCTGGGGCTTGGTGAGAGCGCACATTTGCCCCAGTCGGTTGATTTTGCCACCGCCCGCAACGAGTTCTACGCCCACCCCACCGCGTTGCCGACGGTCTACAGCGGCAGCATCAAGCTCGATTTAGGGCGGCGTGACTTTACGATTAACACGCTGGCGTTGCAAATCAGCCCACGCAAGCTGTTTGGACGCATCCTAGATTTCTATGGCGGCATGAACGACCTAACACACGGTGTGGTGCGCGTGCTGCACAGCTTGAGCTTTGTCGACGACCCGACGCGCATTCTGCGTGCAGTGCGCTTCTCCCAGCGGCTCGGTTTCACAATTGAGGCGCGCACCCGCGAGCTTATTCACACCGCACTGCCGATGCTGGCACGCATCACCGGCGAACGCTTACGCAACGAAATTACGCTGTTCTTCCGCGAGCAAACGCCTGAAACGATGCTGTGGGAACTGCAGCAGATGGGCGCAACCACCGCAATTCACCCGCGCTTTGTCGTGCCTGAGCGCATTTTGCAAGACTTTCCGCGCTTGCGCAGCGGCGACCATCCGGGCTGGTCGAATGACCTGCCTGCGCTCTATTGGCACGTGCTGCTGAGCGGCTACGCGCCCGACGCGCTAAACGCCATCACGCAACGCCTGCACATCGGGCAAACGCACGTGCGCACAATGCAACGCGCTGCGGCACTGCTGCGCGCGGGCGCGCTCTATGACCCTAGCACGCCACCGAGCGCACTCGTCAAGCTGCTCGACGGCGCGCCACCGCTGGTCTTGTTAACCGTTTGGCTGCTATGTGACGACGCACAAGCACGCGCCGCCCTCGTGCAGTATGTCGAACGCTGGCAGCACGTCCAACCGCATCACGATGGACACGCGCTTAAGGCACGTGGGCTGCCGCCCAGCCCGCACTACAAGCGCATCCTTGACACGCTGCGTACCGCATGGTTAGACGGCAAGGTCACCAGCGTGGAAGAAGAACGCACCCTGTTAGAAAATTTGCTGGAGACAGCACGCCATGACCGCATATGAAGACGACATCCATCATTTTAGCGTGCATTTCACCTTGACCATTCGCCAGGCGCAACGCGAGGACATGCGCAAGCTAGAGTGGCGCGGCGAATTTAGCCACCTGCGCGAGCTTTTCGAGCGTTCCTACCGTGAGCAGCTGTTCGGCAGGCGGCATCTGCTCGTGGCAGACAGCGGCGGCTACCCGGTCGGACGTTTGTTTATCTTGCTAAACGGACACAATGCCAAGCGCGCCAACGGCAGCACGCACGCCTATCTTTACTCGCTGCAGGTGATGTCGCTGTTTCAGGGCAAGGGCGTTGGCACGCGGCTCATCGACGCGGCGGAGGCACTGCTGCGCCAGCGCGGCTTTGCCGTCGTGTCGATTGCTGTCGCCAAAGACAATCCGCGCGCACAGGCTCTTTACGAGCGGCTGGGCTATGTTGTGGTGGATGAAAATGAGGGACGATGGCAGTACCGTGACCATCGCGGCAAGCAGCAAGACGTTCACGAGCCGTGCTGGATTTTGGAGAAATCGCTGCGTTGAACGCGATGCTTCTTATCACATATCAAAGTAACGGGGTGACAGAGAAGATGAGAAATGTAAAAACACCCTTTTGCTTTTTTAGAAAATAGGCTTATACTGTAACACGGAAGTGTGTGGAAAGTGACGCACTAGCGCGTCACCTATTACAAACCAAGTGTGAAGGAAAGCAAGACCCTATGGCACAACCTAATCAACGCTTTAACGTCACGCGCTGGTCTAAGAGTGAACCCCCTAACTTAAGCAGCGTTGCTAAGCAGTTCAAAGCAGAAGGCTACACCCCCTATCAGTGGAACATCACCCCCAACTATATTCACCCACCACGCAGCGACAAGCAGCATAAAATCCTCCAAGTTGCCGAAGGCACAGTCATCGCCACCAACCTCGAAACCAATCAGACGGTGACGCTGCGTGTGGGTGACCGCCTAGAAATCGCTGCAGGCGTGCGCTACAGCCTAAAAGTCGGCACGAAAGGTGCGACCTGCCTTGAGGCAGCGGTCCGCCCTAAGCAACCAACCAAGACGATTTAACCTCATCACTCTCTGTTCTCATTGCCAAGCCCGCCCTGCGCGGGCTTTTGATTTCATGACGTTTTACGACGGTTTTCAGGAAAAAGTACACCTACGCGCAAAAAACAATTCTGTAAGAATGTGCGCTAAAATTGAGGTTAGAATTTTCGTCAAGGAACAGCTATGGACAACTTGAGCATCGGGTTAACGTTTCTCGCCGGACTGCTGTCGTTTGCCTCACCTTGTGTGCTGCCGCTTGTGCCTGCTTACGTCAGCTACATGGGCGGGCGCATGACGCACACCGTTGCACTGCAAATCGCAGGCAAAAGCGAGACCAAAATCGGCGTGTCACAGCGCGCCAACATGTTGCTGCATGGGGTCACCTTCGTGCTGGGATTTACGGTGGTGTTCGTAGTGATTGGCTTGATGACCACCGCCTTTGTCAGCGTGCTAGGCAGCGCGGCAACCGTCTTTAAGGACGTGTTAGGGCGCGCTGGCGGCGTACTGATTATCTTCTTCGGGCTGCACTTCATGGGCGCGTGGCGTTGGCTCTTTGCGACCTTGCGCGCACGCCCTGTCCTCATCAGCACGCCACTCACAACCGCCGTATTCGCGCTCCTAACAGGCTTGCTCATCGCGTGGGCGTTCATTGAGTGGGTGCTGGTGCTGCCACTGCTAGCAGCGTTAGGGCTTTGGCTCGCGTTGAGCGGAGGCTTTAGTGCCCCACAAACTTTTTGGACAGAGACGTTTAGCAGCATCGAAAACGCCATCTACAACGACACGCGCCGCGAAACGCGCTTTAGCAACAGTCACGGCTTGAGCGGCTCGTTCCTCATGGGCGTGGTCTTCTCAGCGGGCTGGACACCTTGCATCGGACCCATCTACGGCAGCGTGCTAACGCTAGCCGCGCAAACGGGCGACGCAGGGGCAGCTATGCCGCTGCTCGTTGCCTACTCGTTCGGGCTGGGCGTGCCGTTTTTGTTGGCGGCTCTGCTGCTCGACGGCATGCAAGGGTTCTTGAAGAAACTACAGCGGCACATGCGCAAGATTGAGCTAGGCAGCGGCACACTGCTAGTTTTCATGGGACTTATGGTCGCTAGCGGGCAATTACAACGGCTCACACAAGTGCTAGGCAACGACTTCGCTGAGTTCACCTACCGCCTCGAAGAGTGCGGCGTGGGCGTGTTTAATGACGAACTGGCGTTCAACCAATTGGGCGATTGCCTAGCTGGCAAGACAACGATTGTCGCACTCAATCAAGGCAGCAACGTCACGCTCAACGCCGAAACTAGTAAGCTCGCCTATGTGCTGCACCTTGACGAGCCGCTTAGCGTTGACGTGGAGATTTGGAACGTGTCGGATGCTAGTGCTGCCTTAACGTTTGCCTTGCACGACGCAGCAGGTGTGCTGGTTGCCAGCAGCAGTACCCTACACGCGCTTGACAACGGTCGATTTGTCACACTGCCAAGCACAGCCCTCGCTGCTGCTCGCTATACGCTCACTGTAGGTGCGCAGAGCGATGTGAGCTTTCGCGTGCGCGTGCGCGCCGCGCAGCCTCTGACCAACAGCACGCCCAACGCAACAGTGTTAGACACAAGTGCCATGCCCAGCGATAGCGTGGGCAGCATCAGCGCATTGAGCAGCGGCGACACCGCCAAGATTGGGCTAGAAGTTGGCAATATCGCGCCGAGCTTTAGCGTCATCACGCTAGACGGCGAGACCCTAGAGCTGGCGGCACTGCGCGGGCGCGTGGTGGTCTTGAACTTTTGGGGAACGTGGTGCGCGCCCTGCCGCCGCGAAATGCCCGACTTGCAAGCCATTCACGCGGCTTACGGCACGGATAACGTCGTGGTGCTGGGGCTAGCGGTGCGCGACAGCGAAAGTGCCGTGCGCGCTTTCCGCGAAGAATTCGGCATCAGCTTCGCGCTGGCGTTGGACGAAGGTGAAAAGCTAGCTGCGCGCTATGCCGTTGTCGGGCAGCCCAACACGGTGGTCATTGGCAAGGACGGGCGCATCGTACAGCAATTCTTCTCGGTCATCAGCCACAACGCGCTGAAGCCTGTGATTGAAAGCGCGCTCAACGGTTCATGATGTATAAACGCCTCGCTGCTGTTGCGTTGCTGATTAGCGCGGCGGCGTTGTGGGCGACGGCTGGTTTGCCCGACCGCGCCGCCCACACAGGCAGCCTATCTCCATTGGGCGTTGTGGCTGCTGAAATAGGCGCGCTTGCCCCACCTATCGTCACTTACACGCTCACAGGCAAACGCCTGCAAGCCTTTGCCGATGGGCGTGCGACGCTAGTTAACTTCTGGGCGACGTGGTGTGCCCCGTGCCGCGTCGAAATGCACGAGCTGCAAGCCCTGCACGAGGCACACGGTGGCATGCTGCACGTTATCGGCATCAACCTCGCCGAAGACCTTGCCACAATTCGCGCATGGACGCAAGCGCAAGGCATCACGTATGATATTGTCCCAGACATAGACCAAACGATTAGCCGCGCCTATCGCGTGCGCGCCCAACCGATGACCGTGCTGGTCGACAGCAGCGGGCGCGTGCGCAGCGTTATCTTTGGCGCGACTACCGCCGAACGGCTGCTAACAGACATTCGCAGCATACGAGGACAATAAGCTCATGCCCACCAAAGAACCTCTGCGCGTCCGCATTAAGCGTTGGACGCTCGCCCTAACGCACCGCTGGCTCACGATAACGCTGGTGGCGATTGGTACTTACGCCGCGCTGCCGTTTGTCGCGCCAACGTTCATGAAACTGGGCTGGACGCTGCCCGCGCAAGTGCTTTACACGCTGTATAGCCCCATGTGCCACCAGTTCGCGTTTCGTTCGCTTTTTCTCTACGGCGAACAGCCGTTTTACCCCCGTGAAATTGCGCACTCGCCTTACACGTCGTACGAAGCCGCCACCGCCAACCTTGAGAACGTCGTCAAGCCCGCCTCGTTGGAGGACTTTTCGCTGGCGTTTATCTGGTCGGCAAGAGAGTTTGTCGGCAACGAGAAGATGGGCTACAAGACCGCGCTCTGCGCCCGCGATGTCGCCATCTACGTTACGCTGTTTGTCGGTGGACTTATTTACAAGCGGTTGCGCTATCGTCTGCGTCCGCTGCCCATTTGGCTGTTCGTCATTGCCGGCTTAGGACCTATCGGGTTGGATGGGTTCAGCCAACTACTGAGCTATCCACCGTTTAGCTGGTGGGAGGTGCGCGAAACGCTGCCCTTCTTCCGCATTAGCACGGGCGCGATGTTCGGGCTGATGACAGCCTGGCTGGCGTTCCCCTACATCGAAGAAGCCATGCTAGACACCCGCGAACAGCTTGAAGCGTCCTTCCGCGCCGCCAACATCCCCTTTTAACCGCAACAAAAAAGGCGGGGGTGTTTGCTCCCCCGCCCCGCTGTGCTTTAGTCAAAGCGTCCGAAAGTTGACTCTGTCCACGTCGGTGTCGGCGTGTGCGTGTTGGTTGCCTGCATCGTCGGCGTGTGCGTGCGCGTATTGGTCGGCGGCGCAGGCGTGAACGTGTTGGTCGGCGGACGCGGCGTGAAGGTGCGCGACGGCGTGGGTGACGGACCCGGCGTGTTGGTCGGCACTGGCGGCGCAGTCGGCGGCGGCGGCGGCTGGTTGCTGAGGAAGATATCGCCTTCGCCATACCAACCACCACCACCACTACCCCAACCACCGGTGCTGCGACCACATTCAATGCGGAAGCGCGAGCCGTTGAAGTCAGATGGGTGTACGCCACGCGTGTCCAGCGTGCTAACACCAACGCCGGTAAAGTCGAGATAGAGCAGCGTTTCCGAGCGCGCCGGGAAGGTGTAAGCCACTTGGAACGGATGACCGCCGTCGTTCCAAATGCCGACACCTGTGTCTTCAGAGCTAGTAATCGTCGGCGGCGTGGGGTTACCTATGACCACGCTGCCCGGACGGTAGCCACCTGCTGCGAGGCTGTTCCAGACAACCACGCCAGTGCCACCGTTCGCCACCGTGTCGTCGGCACTGAGACCGCCAACGGTCATCTTGACAAAGCGCAAGCCGCTAAATCGCCACGCGGGCCAGACCACCTCAAAGCCTCTGAACGGAGCTTCTACCGTGCGGTTGTTGGTCACACGCAGCACAACATCGCCGTTGGGGTCGAAGCGCACGAAATCGATGCGCAGCAAGCTGGACGCGCAGTTAGGCGTGAACGTCGGGCTAGGCGTAAAGCCTTCAGGAACTTCAGTCGGCGTAGGCGGCGGATCTGGCACACGGAATGTGACCACGCAGTCTTGTTCTTGGTCAGGGTGGTCAAACGTCATGTAAGACCCGGCGAATTCCCAGCCGCCAAAGTAGTTGCCCAGCTGGTCAGGACCGTTGGCAAATGTCGCTTCCCAAACGTTGGGGTCATAGAACGTGCCTGTCGGGTCACCGTACACCCAGAAGCGCGAGCTTTCCGAGAAATAGCTTGTGCCATTGTCAGGCGTGCCATCGGCAAGGCGCGTGTCCACCGGCGAGATGCGGTCTTGCCCTTGCCAGAACACCTGCGTGTCAAACGTCAGGAAGCGCACGTGCGAGTTGGGGAAGTCGAAGAGCAAACGTGCCGAATCCCAGTACATGACAGAGCTGGTCATGTAAGTGTTCTGGCTGTTGTAGTTGCGCACGGTCACGCGCACTTTGTTGTCCCAGAAGGTGAGCGGACCCAAGACGATGCGCTCGCAGGTGAAATCTTCAGGCGTGGGCGTGAAGGTAATCGTGGGCGTAGGAGACGGTGTGTCCGTCGGTTCAGGCGTGGGAGTCACGGTAAACGTTGCTGTATCCGAAGGCGTGGGCGGCGGCACGAAGTCTTGCCCTTGCGTGCCGCTGGGACCGAGCGCGCGTTCGGCGTTGGTGACGCGGAACGACTCGTTGACGGCGGCGCGATGGGCTTGCAAGCGCACGAAGGGTGCGAGCCCTAGCGGTGTCACCAGCGGATGGTTAAACGTCACGATAATATCAACGCGCTCGCCCGCACCACCAGCATCTAGCCACGGCACGTCGTGGTTGCGCGTCACCCCCGTCACGCCCGCCTTAGGCACTTCTTTCAGCACGCACGCGCCCGCAGGGTAGCGCGGGTCGTTCAACGCCGTGTAGTAGCGCAGCGTGGCATCCGCAGTGCCAGAGAAGGGATCATCAGGGTTGTCAATGATGTCACTGAACTGATTGCCGAACAAGCGTGGGCGTTGGCTGCAGACGACGACGTTAAACCAACCCGGACGCTCTTGGTCAGGTGAAGGGTTGGAAAACGTGGTGTAGAGGAAACGTTCTAACGCTTTCTGAGGCGTTTCACCGTTGCGGCGATTGGTGATAGAGTCATCTAAAGCCAAACCTGCCGCGCCGCGCCGCGCTTCGTCATAAATCGACGGCAGGCGCAGGATGTCCTTGCGCCGCTGCAATGCCTCGTCTGTTGGTTCACAGCTGTCAACACCATACCACGTTTTGTACAAGTACTCCGGGTCAGCAATAGTGCCGACCGCAGCGGGGTAGACTTGCACGTTTAGCGCGCGGGGTGGTGTCTCGTCGGGCGGCGTGTAAAGCGCAGCCACATAAGTTTCAGGTGCTGTGTTGACCTGCCCTGTGGTACAGGGCAGGAGCGTGTCGAGGTCGTAGCGTGCTTCGTTGTACAAGCCTGTAATCGTGTAGCGTGCTGCCGCACGAGCGGCATTTTGAATGGTAACCCATGCTTGGAACATGCGTCCAAACTCAATGATGCCGAACAGCAGCACGAGCAACAACGGCAGCGAAATCGCAAACTCTGCCAGTGTCTGCCCTTTACGCCGTTCATGGCTGCGAGCATTTGGTTGGTCTGGTATTTCTGTCATCTCTGTCCTCACAGTCTCTCTGGGAAACCCTAGCGAGCAAGGCGTGTAAACATGCGCGAGGCGATGTCGTCAAACACAAATTGTAGCTGATTATAGTCCGGCGCGTTATAGTAATTGCCACAGTTCTGCATCGGACGCAGCTGCCCATACATGCGCGCCAATTCGTCGGGGTCAACTTGCCCGTTGCCGTTGAGGTCATACGTGCCGTTGACGGGACCATCTGGCGTTTGGCAAGCGTCACGCGGACCGTACGGATTAGAGGGGTCAATCGTGCCGTTGGCATTGCCAAAACGCAGCCACTGATAGTAATCGTTGTCGAGTTGATTGTTGTCACCCAAGTCGGCGATATAGCGCAAGAGCTGCTCACCCAAACAGTCGCCCACGTTCAGACGGCAAAGAGCTTGTGTGTGGGCTTGGTTGGTTGGTGAATAGGTCGTCGTGCCTTCCGTACGTTCCAAGAAGTCCAAGCCAAAGCCGATAGTGAAGATGGCCGGCAGCAGCACGTTGGCTTCGCTAGCTCCCTCGCGGCGTAGCGCGATGTAATCCGCCCAGTCACGCGCGTAGTCATCCACGTCGTAGAGCAAGTCGCAGCCCTCAAGGTCAACATCGTAAAGGTTGTTGTTAATGCGATTCCACTCCAGCTCCGCGCCTTCACCTGGCATAGACGGGCCGGGTGTTTCGCCGTAGAAGCGGTAGTTTGCGTCACCCAAAGGCGGCACAGTGCGCGCGCGTGTTTCGCCGTCTGCTGTCACGTTGCGCGTAATAGGTGGCAGCGGGTCAAGCGGGCCACCAGCGATAGTATAGAGCGGGCGGAAGTTACAAGAGTGTCGTGTCATCGGCGATTCGTCCGAGCAGAAGGGGAACTCAGCGGGTGGCACTTCGCCGTCCGTTAGCACAAGTTCACCGGGATTTTGCGGCGTGCCATAGGGACATAAGCCAAACGCACCGTATTGCCCGCGTACGCCAAACTGTCCTGTACTGGTATTCAGCGTGTAAGGTTCAGATGCGACCAATTTGGTGCGATTGCGGCGCACGGGGTCGCTCGCGCCTGCCGCGCCGTCGCTCAACAAGACGATAATCCAGATTGTGCCGCTTGTACGGGTCGTGTTGGGGTTAACCAGCGCGTTGTTGCCTTCGCGCAGTGCCGCGCCGAAGTTCGTGCCACGACAAGAGCCAAACAGCTCATACGACATGCCGATGTTATAGCTAGCGGGGTTTGAGCCGCTGTAGTAGACGCGGTTGCCACCGGGCGTTTGGTAGGATGCCCAGCCCTCAAGGTGGTTAGGGTTAGAGGAATTTTGCAGCCCCAAGAAGAACAGCGACCTGTCCATGCCAGCGTTCTGGAAGGGGCAGTTGTTCTTAGCTGGATAGTTGTACGATTCGGGATAGACGTTGGCTTGTGTTGAGCCAGATGAGGAATAGGTGGTGGCAAAGTTGATGTTGGGTGGGTTTACGCGCCCAAAGTCGAGCGGCACGGACTGCCCTGTAGCGTCCACGCCTGCAGAGAAGCCGCTCCAACGCGCCGTAACGGGCGGATTGGCGGCAAATTCCGCCGTGTAGGGATATCTGCCCGGCTCATAGACGTAAGCATAAGGCTCGGCGCGTACGCCTAGCAGACGGCGCACGGCTTCCAGCGCGTCGGCGCGGTCTTCAATCATGTGCGTGCCGCCGCGGCAAGCTGGATTGCTGTTGCCGGTAGGACAATCAACTGTGCCTTCAGCAAAGCCATAGGGGTTGACGAGGTAGGCACCGCGATCGAATGTCACCAGCCCCATGCGGTCACCGCGACTAAAGTCAATGCGCTCAATAAACAACTCGGTCGCGTCGCGCGCCTGTTTGAAGGGCTGGCAAATCAAGTCCTCAAACAAACCGTTGCCGTTAGGGTCGTTACAGCAGCCGTAAAAGTCATAGGTCGGCACAAAGCCATCCCAAGCGTTGCCACGTTCTGAAGGCGGGGGCCAGCTCAAGCCCGCCTTGCCGAAGAGCGAATCCATCATGTTGTTGGGGCGTATCAGGCGCACGTACTGCCCGGTAGCTTCGTCAAAGTACCCGTAATAGCCCGCTACGCCAATCGAACGCGAGAAGGGGAAGAAGCGCACGCGACACTCGGGACGCGGGTGATTTTGCGTGCCATATTGCGACTGAAAGTAGGTGCGATTAAACTGCACCGTATAAGCCGGGTCGGCTTCAGGATGGTCGTCGGGCAAGTTGTAATAGAGACGGTTGTTGACTTTCTGCTGCCACGTGTTGAGCAAGCTGTCGCCTGGGGTGATGGGTCCCGTACCAAGCCAGAAGTCTTGCACCGTCGCGCCCGGCACACCGGCAAACTTGGCGTTAAAGACCTGCTGGGCGATTGGCGGGCGATAAATCACGCCTTGTCCAATGCGGGCCCAATCTTCCACCGTCGTATAGCGCAGCATGGACTCCGACACGTCGAAGATAACCACCACGTCGATTTGCGCCGTCTCTGAGACTGCTACCGCTTGTAGCGTGAAGTTCTGCCAGCCCAGCAAGCGCAAAAATACGGTCGGCGATTCCACTTGTGCCGTCACGCGCACGAACTTAGAGTTAAAGCCCGCAGGACACAACTCAGGGTCACCGATGCCTAACGGGTCAGCTTGCCGCGTTAGGTCACACGTTTCAATGAGAACCGCGCTGGGGTTCAACCCGTAGAATTGAACAAACTGGCGCGCTGCGACACCGACAGAGGCGATGCTGCGGTCTTGGCGCATTTGGTTAGCCGCCGCCACTGCCGCGCTGTCAACGGCACGCGACAGCTGGCTAAAGCGTACAAACATCAGCGCAACGTCGGTCGTGATGCCAACGAACGCCACAAGCGCGATAAAGCCAATTGCCAGTAGCACAACGGATTGTCCGCTTTCGCCACGTCTTAAACTACGCTTGAGGGTTTCTTTCCAACGTTTCATCATATCCCCCATCCTTATGGGACAGCAACAGCCACTTCAGTTAAATCATAGACAATGTTCGGCTCTGCGGCAGGTACGGGGAACGCTGCCCACACAGAAATGACAACGTTGTCCGCATCGCCGAAAAAGGTCACAATTGGGCGCATGAAGGGAAAGTCTAGCAGCAGCTCATGCATCCAGAACATCTCGACCAGCACAGCACCTTGACTGGGGACGTAAGCGCGTTCGGTCTGCCAAGGATAAGGGGCAGTGGCGTTGGTGACAAAGCTAGGCAGGTTGAAAAGGTTTTCAACTTGGCTATTTTCCCACTCCGACCCCCAACAAACGATGCGATTGCCCAAGCTGTCGGTGCGTTCGATGCGATGCTGCGCTGTCCAAACAAAGCCGCGCTGCGCTTCCGGCGGCCACGTGTCCGCGCCATCCAGCTCGATAAAACGACCGTTTAGCACGTCGCGATTGCCGTTGTTCTCAATGTAGTCGAAGGGGTCGCCGTCCATGACGTTAAAGCGCGTGCCATCAAGTCGCTCCCAGATGTTGCACTCGTTTGCCGAGCGTGGATACCGCCCGACCACAATGGCTTGCGGTCCGGAGGCATATTTTCCCGCTGTCAGCGTGTTGGCCTCAAAATTATACGTGCGTGAAAAGAAAGAAAGCCCAAAGCCATAGTTGGGATTGTTGGTAATCATCTGCGGGGTAACAGGCTGTCCTGCCATCTGCAGGCGGTTGATTTCGTTCTGCACCCACGTTTGCAACGCAGTACGCACTTGGTTAGGCTCTTGGTTGTTAATGGCTTGCAGCGAAAAAACCGAGATAACAATGTCATCTGGAAAAGGAATGACCCGCGAGACGTTGCCAAAGCCATCATACAACACCTTGTTGACGATGTCGCGGCTGTTAGGCGCACGTCCGCGCATGCGCAGCGGCTGCAGCGAATTGTTCATCGTACAGGCAATATAGTTGTAAAAGCCTGTGAAGATGGTAGCATCGTTGCAGTTGCGATAGTTGTACGCCTCGTCGGGAATGTCATCGGGGTCTGCAAGCAGCCCGTCGGTGTAAACGACTGGGTGAATGGAGGCGGCTTCTGTCCATGCCAGCGGGCTAAGCTCACCGCTCAAGCCAGTGGCAGCGCGTGCGCCGACGCGGGTCACTTCGAGCAAAATCATGTAGTGATTGGCATACCAGCCAATCTCAACAATCCCCACGAACATGATAGCAAGAAGCGGCGTAATGAATGCCATCTCCAATAGGCTTTGACCGCGCTGCCTTTGCGTGTCCAAAGCAGGCGCGCCATCCAAAAGACGCAGGAGCTTATTTGACCATTTACGCATACACTCAAGACCTTTATTTGCCTATTGAAAACTTAAAAAGCGAACACTTAAGAAAGCTATAATAGCAATTCAATCATACCACAGCATTAAAACGCTATCCGTCAAGGAATTGATAAGGTTTTGTGCAGATATGCCAAGCGCGCGTTTACTCCGGCTTGCTCAGGCGACGCAGGCGTTCAGCCAGCTCGTCGTCCGTTTTGTTGGGCTTGACGGTTGAAGGGGGCGCATCTTCTGGTTGTGCGGCGGCAGGAGGCGCAGCGTCCTGTGCGGCGGGCGCATCTTCGCGTTCTTGACGGTATGATTGCACGAGTTCGCTGAGCTTTTGGCGCGTCTGGTCAAGTTGGCGGGCGATACGCTCGCCTAGCTGCACGCCTGCTTGTGCGTCAGGGTCGTCGCTGATAATAGGCGCAGACGACGCAGCGGCATCCTCTTCGCGGGACTGTGCCACAATCGCCTCGAGCATCTCGACGCGGCTCACAAGCTCCTGCGTCACCTGCTGATGCTCGCGCAAGGCATCTTCCGCCTGCACGATGTCACGTTGCAGCTGCTGTAAGCGCGATAACGCCATGCGTGCATCCGCGTCGCGCCCGTCCGCCACCGCTTGGTTGGCAAACACGTCCCAACGTTCGACCTCCTGATAGAGCTTGGCAATGCGCGCTTGCAGCCCTTCTTGGTAAGCATAAGCGTCGTTCACGCGCTCGCGCAGAGCTTTCGTGTCGCCCTCTAAGCCTTGCCGAATTTGCCGCCGCGCCAACGCTGCTTTGCGCGTCTTGCCCGTTTGCTCCTCCTCGCTCTTCAGCGGACGCAGCACATCGTTGACCTGCGCCTGAATGAGCGTGTTGAGCTTCTTAAAGAAGTTGGTCATCGCATTTCTCCTCACGCTTGTTTACCAAGAGTTTAACACGTTTTGTTCCACGCGATGCGATAAACCGACATCGTCGGACCGCCGACACTGCGCGAGGTCGTGCCATTGCTGCTGTACAGATGACATAGGCGTGGGTCTTTCGCCGTATGATTGGGGAAGTGGTCAGGGAAGCCGACGATATACGCCGCGCCACGCTCTTCGAGCAACCGCCAAAGCGCGTCACCGTCGCGCACAATTGGCACGACCTCCGGACTGATTAGCCCGGCAATGTCGATGAGGCGCGTATGCGTTGTAAAAAACCCTATCGCGCCGATGTCATGCACCGCTAACAGCGCGTCCTGCGGGATGTTGTCGCGCACCCAAAGTGCCGCGCCAACAATCTCCTCGTTGACGATACTCACGTCCACGCGGTAAACCTGCCGCACTGTCACGAGCGCAAAGAAGGCGAACGTAAGGCACGTAGCACCGAACAGCGTGCGCGTCGCCACGCGCCGCCACAGCCCATATCGCCCCCAGCGCAGCAGCTCTAGCAATCCCAGCGCGCCAACTAGCACCCATGACGGCAGCAGCGGCATGAGATAGCGGGCGTGGTGATAAGGCGCAGGCAGTCGTAGCGCATAGACGCTCCACAACGCCAGCACCCACAGCAGCAGCACCGCCAGCCAAATTTGTTCGCGGCGCGCCCACGCACGCGCGCGCCACACAACAAACAGCACCGCCGGCAGGAGCAGAAACTGCCCGCCCGCCATCACCGCGATGAACAAATCAGCGTAGCGCACCGGTAGCGGTAGAGCCAACAGCGGAGCTTGCTGGGCGAATTTTGCCGCCGCTGTGTTGGGCAGCAGACCACCCGTTACTTGCCAATTCAAGGCAAGATAAGGGCTAACGACCAACAGCGCGCTGACCGCTGCGACTGCGCCCCACTGCCACGCGCGTGGTCGCGTTAGCAGCAGCGCAAGCCCCGCTAAGCCAATAACAGCGATACCTTCAGGGCGCGCCAAGAACGTGCAACCCGCTAGCGCGCCCCAAACGACCGCGCGCCGCCACGCGCCTGCTGTCGGCGCGCTCGTCTCGCGATACGCTAGCCAGACAACCAGCACGGTGAACAAAGCGAAGACAGGCGTTTCCATGCCCGCGCCTGCCGCCCATAGCAAGTGCCACGTCATGACGGTAAACACGCCGGCTAGCGCACCAGCTCCGCGCAGGTGTGGCGCGAGAGCTTGCGCTAAATGAGCGACGATAACGCCCGTCAACGCCAAGCTCGCCACGCCTAGCGCGTGCGCCCACAGCACCGGCGGCGCGCCCAGCACATAGCCTATTGCCAGCAGCACCGTGTAAAGCGGTGAGGTGGAAGCGGCTGACGGCACGCCGGGCACAAACGCCCATTCTCCTGTTCGTGCGAGGTTGCGCCCATAGACCTGATGAATCCAGCTATCGTCTAACGGGAAGCCTTGCGGCGCAGCACTTATCATCCACACTGCCAACAGCAGCGTGAACAAGACAAGCACGCTATCGCGCTTCATCAAGCTGTATCGCATAGAGACGCACTCCTTGATAGGGAAACGGCACGGGCTTGAGAAACGGCGGCGGCGTGTCAAACCAAAGCAGCGTCGGCACGTTGGGGAACTCTAGCATGACGTGCGTGATGTTGTACCGTCGTGCGATAACGGGCAAAACATCAGGCGTAGCGTTGGGCAAGACCACGCCGCCTAAGCCCGTGTAGTAGTAAAGTTCAGCCGGGTCGTTGCGCATGACCCGCGCCCCCGCAGGCAGCACCGCCAACAAATCGCGGTAAAGCTGGGGCTGGCGCGCCACAACACGACGCGGCGCGGCGGACGACACGCTCAAATACGCCACAAGGCAACCTATTGCCAACGTGAACACAGCGCGTGCGGTGCGCGGTCGCCAATGACGGCGGCGGCGCGCCACTACTTCCACAGCAGTGTTCATGCCTGCGATGCCCAACACCGTCCAAAACGGCATGAGCGCGGTCACCGCGTGGAACAAGCCGCCGCGCACGCCCACCAGCGCAAACACGAGCGTAAACGCCGCGTGAATGCCCAGCGCAAACCAAAACACCCCGCGCCAAAATAGCTCGCTGCGCCATGTCCACAGCCGCCAGAGCATGAACGGCGCAAGCACGATAAAGCCTTCGACGGCTATCAGCGTGCCGAGATTTTCCCAAAACACGTGCCAGCGGATTTCCAGCAGCCTGCGACCTCCGTCTGCCAACGCCTCTTGCAGCGTGAAAACGGGCGGATAATTAAACAGCTGGTCGTAGTAAAGAAACCACGCGGACTGTGCGCCGCCAACGGGCAAAGGGCTGCCAATAGCGACGAGATTGCGCATAAACCACCACCCCATCACGCTCAGATAACCCGCGCCAAGCAGCAAAAGCCCCACGCCTTTTTGGCGCAGTGGCAGCCGCGCCCATAGCAGCACCCACACGCTGACCAAGAGCAGCAGCAAACCATCTGCCCGCGTCAAGTGCCCCAAGCCGCACAGTGCGCCCGCCACCAGCCACCGCCACGCTTGCGGTCGTTCCATCGCCAGCCCAAGCGCGAAAAGCGCGCCGCTGCCCACCAGCGCATAGGGCGCGAACGTGTCGATTGTCCCCCAATAGCGCGCCAGCAAGCCGCCGAACAGCACGCACGCGCCTGCCACCCACGCTTGATAGTGTGGCAGCCGCACGCGCAACGCCAGCACGTAGGTGAGCAGCACCGCACCCCACAAGCACAGCACATAGCCTATTTGAGCGGCGCGATAAGACACGCCCAATGTCGCCATGCCCACGCCCGCCACCAGCGAGCTAAACGGCATCCAATAGAGATGCGAAGGCGCGGGCAAGCTATCGGGCGCACCAATATAAACCCAAAGGTAGTCGTCTACCAAACCTTCGCCACGTGCAAAGCGCACCGCCGCGTTGTAGTGATAATATGCGTCGGTGTAAGCAGGCTGTTCTGTCCATAGAAAGACCTGCACCGTCGACAGCACCAATGCCAAAAGAGCAAACGCGCTATGCCCGCGCATCGCCGTCCCCTAGCGTGCCGTGCGCCCGCGTCCACCACGCGCGCCGTGTCGCCCACGTCACCGCCAACATGGCAAACGGCGCAGGCAAGAACAGTGACAAGTCTTCAAGGTTACCCGTCAACGTCGCCAAGAAGTGCCACCAGACCGCCACAAAGACCACTCCCAGCACGATTAGTGCCGACCACACGCCAAAGCGAGCCACCAAAAGCTGCAGCGCAAACAAAAACGGCAGCGTGAAGACGACAAAGTGCGGCGTAGCCGTCTTAAGCACAATCAAGTGCGTAATAAGTAGCGTCATCGCCACCACCCACAACGTGCGCTCGCGCCGCCCGCGCCCCAGCACGTCCCACCACAGCCAAAGCAACGCGCCGCCCAGCAGCGCGTTGACGACACCTTCACCCACATCGCCCAGCCCAAGCAACTTTTGCGTGAGGATGTGGACAGGCGAGCCATCGCGGGTGTAGCTGGGGTAGAGCTGCACTTGTGCCAACCAATCGCCCAACCACGTGGGCAGCAAGGCAAACGATGCGACCATCAGCACGCCCCAAGCTGTCACCCACGCGCCAACAAAGTACCAGCGACGCGTGCGTAGCCCCCACAGCAGCAAGAACGGCACGAGCAGCACGCTCATCTGCGGCTTGAGCGTCGCCAACGCCAACGCTGCGCCTGCGAGGCGGTCGCGCCGCTTGAGCAACGCCCACAGCCCAAGCATCTGCAGAGCATAGACCACATGAGCGAGCTGCCCTAAGAACAGCCCCCGCGCTGCGTAGTAGTTCATCAGGCTAAACAAGAGCAACGCGCCCAACAGCAGCGGTGGCACACGCCAGCGCAGCATGTCCAAGCACAAGAAAAGCCCGACCAAAAGGCACACCGCCAGCAACACAATCGCTGCTGCCGCCGCCCAGCTGTAAGGCAGCCATACGAGCGGCGCGACGACAAACACCGTGTAGAACGGGTAGACGAACAGGCTCAAGTCCTCGCCCGCGTGGGCAGCACGCCCGAAAACCATGCGCTGGATCGCGGTGGTAGTTTGCGTACTATAGGGGCTAAGTCCCTCTTGCCAAAAGCCGCGCGCACCTTCCCAACGCGGCAAAAAGTCGTTTTGCGCGGCGTAGCGTGCGGTGTAAAGTTGGTGCGTGCCTATCACCGCCAGCAGCAACATAAGCGCGCCAATCATGCCTAGACCCAACGTCCGCTGCATGGTTTAACTGCACTCTGGGGGACGCTGCAGCGCGCCGAGCTTGTCCAACAGCAGCTTGGCTGTGCTTGCCAGCAGCGCGTCATCGCGTTCCGCCCACGCCGCTAGCAGTGCCAAAGGTGCGCGGTCGCGCAAGGCTGCCACCACGACCGCCTCACCACGCTTGAGAAACGTCAGCAGCGCGCTAACTGCCTCGTATGCCGCGCCGTCGTCCCACGCTGCGCCACGCTCATGGCACAACGTCAGCAGCACGTCAATCGCCAGCGCGGGCTTTGCCTTGCCCAACGCGTAGAGGAAGCTCTCAGCGGTGGCATCGTTCGCGCGTACCATCGCCGCAAGGAAATCAACCGCCTCACGTTGGCGTTTGTCATCCAGCGTCAAGCGCAACAGCTCCCGCGAGAGATTCTCCTCGTAAAGCTCGTTAGGCAGCGGCACGCCACCGCTGTGGCGTTCTAACACAAGGCTTATCTGGAAGACCGCGTTCTGTTGGGTGTCAAAATCGCGCGAAGTTGCCTCACGTAGCAGCGTTTCCCACGCTTCAAGCAATCGGTTCATCGTTCATCCTAAAGCTAGCTCCGGGTTAGGTTGCTGGCGCAGCTTACGATACAACGCCACGCACACCGCCGCCAATAATAGCGTGCGCGCCAACACAAGCAACACCCACATGCCAAAGAGCGGGTGTTCAGGCAGCATCACGCCGCCGCTGTCACCCGTGCGCACGAACAAAAACGGGTACTCCATGAACGCCAACAGCGTGAGCATCAGCGTAACCAATACGCCGTCACGGTTAGGAAACACCAGCAAAAGCAGCGGGATAATCAGCGTCAGCCACTGCGGCGACCAGCCTTGTGATTGCAAGTAAAAGATGCAGAGGGTGATGGCGAAGAACGCCACCGCGCCAAGCCCATCCAAGCGACGCACACGCCAGAAGACCACCAACCCCAGCAGCAGCGCGCCACCTAAACGCAGCATATTCGGAATGCGCGGCGGCTGCTTGTCCGCCACGCCGTCGGTCACGCCCGCTGCGGTTAAGTGGCTGGCGACCGTGCCAAAGTTGCCCGTCGTGTAATTGCCGTCGAGCAACGCCCACACCGTTTGATAGCTGGGCTTATTAAATTGCGCTGTGAGCGAAATCCACGCGAAGTCACTGTTAAGCGCAAAGAATGGCAAATACAGCAGCACAAATGCGCCCAGCGCGCCGCCAATCAACACCGCCGCACGGCGCGGCGCGGCAAAGCGCACGAACGCGCCGAAGAGTAAGAACGGCACAAACTTGGTGAACGCGCCCAACGTCACGCCCGCTATTGCCCACTTGTCGCCACCGCGCAGCCACGCCCAAAGAGCAAAAAGCGCGAAAAACGTCACGAGCGCGTCAAAGTTCCACCACATAAAGACCAGCGGCGCGGCACACAGCGCGTATACCCACGCCAACGCCTGTCCGGTCGCTGTGCCGTGCAGCCGCGCCCCTAACGCTCGCACCAACGCGAGGTTGCCCGCTTCAACCGCCAGCATGAGCAGCCCTAACAGTAGCGACCAGTTGTCATAGGTGGCATTCGCGCCTAAGCCCACGTACACCGCGCTGGTCACGCTGTACCAAAGCGGCGGGAACTCGCTCCACCAGTCACGAAACGGGTACAAGTCTTGGTCTATCAAACTCGTCAGCGCGTAGTGATAGGCGCGGTCACCGCCCACGCCCACGCCACGCTCCTGCCCGTCAAGCAAAAACGGCTGGTAGGCTATCAGCAGCACCAAGCGCAACCCCACGAACAAAAAAAGCAGCAGGCGAAAGTCTCCCAGCAGCTTGCCCAACGTCAGTGTGTCTTTGGTCACTCGCCCGCCTCCTGTGCGTCGCGCACGAAAATGACAGCGAGGTCATCGCGGTAGACTTCGCGCCAACCGGGTTCGTCACGCAGCGCGAAATCCAACGCCACGCCGCGCTCAATCAGCACCGTCTGCACGTCATACTGCGCCAGCACGGCGCGCCAATCGCCCACCGCCGCCGTCGTTTCGAGATAGGTGCGCAAGAAAGCGTTGTATAGGTCGGTGCGCCCGTCGATAAACACGGGATATTCCGGCGCGGCGAAGAGCAAGTAACCACCCCAGTTGTAGCTGTTGAACACCTGACGCGGCAGCGCGTTTTCGCGCAAGTAGCGCACGGCATTTACGGGCAAAAAGTCCTCTTGCGCCTTGCGTATAGCTGACGGCGACCAGACCGCGCCCAACACGTAGACTGCCAAGCCTATCGCCACCGCCGCCACGAACAAGGCGTTGAGGCGCGCTGTGGTAGGCGTGGCGCGGCGTGGACGCAGCACTAGCCCGCGCTCGGTCAGCGCAGCATCAACCAAGCGCGATAGCAGCGGCGCAGCTGCCACCGCAAACACGGCGATGTTGCGTCCGTAAAGCAATGCCATGAAGCACGTTCCCGCCACCAAAAAGAAACCCGTCCAGTCCCACGTTAGCCGCGCGAGCCACGCAAAGGCAAACAACGCCATAAGCATAACGATGAACAGCCATGTCTCGCGTCCCTGAAAGTTTGGCGAGTTCCACTCTTGGATGTAGCGACGCAGCGCGTCCATCCCCACCGTCTCAAACGGCACAAGCAGCGTTTGCGCACCGTAGGGCGTGAGCAACAGCACGCCAACGCAGGCGACCGTCACCAGCAGCAAGCCGCGCCACGAACGCCATGAGAAGCGCGCCGCCTGCCCCGCATGCCAGCGGTTGAGCAGCTCGCCCGCCAAGAACGCGCCCATGAAGATGAAGCCAATCGAATAGCCGGCGTGTAAGTTGCCCCACAACCACATCAGCGGCACGAGCCACCACAAGCGTGTGCCTTGCCCGTCTTTGTGGCTGTAAAGCACCCACAGCGTCACGCCGCTGAAGGCGTAGGAAAACATCTGCGGACGCGCCGCCCAAAACACGCTCGCCGTTGCTGCCGCCAGCACCAGCACAAACGCCCGCACATAGATGTTGCCGCGCAGCACCGGCGCAATCGCCAGCGTGCCGACCACCGCCAGTGCCGCCGTGAACAGCGACAACCCCACGTCACCCGCCAGCGTGTACGCCGCATATAAGACAAGCTGCGCGCCCCAGCTGTGGTTAATCCACCGCTCGCCCGCGTAGGTGTGCGAGAAGGGGTCAGCGGTAATCATGCCTTGCGTGAGCGTGTACTCGCCGCTGCGGATATGCCACCACGTGTCTGTGTCGATGGGAATGCGCGTGGCAATGGCAAACAGCAGCAGCACGGTGATAATGCCGAGCGTGCGCCCTAAGGTGAGATGTCGCATGAGGTTATCCATCCTACCTGCGGTATGTGCTCGTTAATAGAGACATCGTGCCAATGTTGATAGCGTGCCTTGTTGGGCGCGTAAGGAGATTCTTGCGGCACAAACGACTGCGTAGGCGCGTTAGGCAACCCGTGCAAGTGCGCGTGCTGCTGGCGAATGGTTGCCCAGTCGGGCGCAAGCGCGAGTGCCTGCGCGCTATATGTTTGTGCTAGCGCGCCTTCGCCCAGCTGGCACGCTAAAGCCGCCAAGTTCGCCCACGCCACCGCATCATACGGTTCTAAGCGCACGTAGTCCTGATAGGCTTGGTAAGCCTGCGACGCGTATTCGGGCATATGGCTGGCAATGACACCGTAAAAGTAGCCACGCTGGTGCGCGTATGCAGGCGCGTGCGGGTCTTCGACGGAAAGCGCGTCCAACGTCGCCAGCGGCTCTAACACCGCCTTTATACCTTCAGAGTGCAGCGCAATGGTCACCGCTCCTAGCGCGTTGTAATAACGCACATAGCGCGCTGTCTGCCACACGCCTGCCGCCAACACGATCGCCCACAGCAGCAACATGCCAACGGGATGCCCTAAGGCACGCCAGCGCGCTCGCATCGGCACAGTGGCAAACGGCACTGCTACGACCGCCAGCAGCACCCACCCCACCCACGCTAGCGCGGGCAGCATCAGCGTGGTGTCGAACAGGTGATGCACGCCAAAACCAAGCAACGCCGCCGCGCTCGCAAGCCAAGTGGGATGCTGTGCCGCCGGCACGTCACGCCAAGCGCGCCGCAGCGCACGCGCTAGCACCGCCACGAACGCGCCCATCGCCACCATGCCCAACAGCCCAAGCTCGGCCAGCAGCAGCAGCGGCAGATTGTGCGGGTGACTGTGTGGCTGCTGCGGGGGAATTGACCAGAAGCGCGGCAGATGATAGCCGTAAGTAAACAAACCTTGTCCGGTGATAGGCTGCTCGAGAAACATCTGCACGGCGAACTCCCATAACAGGGTGCGACGGTCAGTGCCACGACCACTAACAGCGAACGACTGCACAAAAATCACCAGCACCACCAGCAGCGCGACCGCCGCCAGCGCGCCCAACGTCACCCACTGCGCTTTTTGTACAGGGGTGCGTGCCGTCCACCACGCTCGCAAGGCAGCGCGCGTTGTCAAGCCCTCACGCCACAAGGCGTAGCCTGCCACCACCAGCAGTGCCGCGCCACCCGCCACCCACGCCCCGCGCGAATTCGTGAAAAACAGCAGCCCCAGCAGTACGAGCGCGTAACCCCACAGTAGCGCGCGCACGACCCCGCGACGGTGCAGCCCCTGCACCAGCGGGAACGGCAGCAGCACGACCAATAGCGTGCCGAAGGCATTGCTGTTGCCCAGCAAGCTCACCGGACGCGGCAAGCTCAACACGCCCGCGTTAAACACTTGCAATGTACCCACCGCCGCCAACAGCACACCCGTGAGGTGCAATCCTAGCAGCAGCGACGTGCGCGCCACCCCATTGCCCAGTGTGTCGCTGACCATGTACCAGATGCCGAAGCCCAGCGCAACAAACCACACACCGTAAACGCTGCGATGCCACGTTTCAAGGTTCGCCAATAGCGACGCGCCAATCGCCAACGCAAACAGCAGCCACACGCCGTCAAACGCGCTTGCCATCCATCGCCAGCCACGCACATACCGTGTCACCAGCCACACCAACACGCACATGCCTAACGCCGCCAGCGTGACGTAGCGCAAGTGAGGGAGACTTAGCGTGCCGTTATAGGTACCGCCCAAGCTGAGCATGTAGACCCACAGGCAGCTGACGACTGCCTTGAACAAGCCTTGCTTCATCCGTATTTCCTTCAGCGCACCGTATGATACAAAAGACCCTTTGCGGGCTTCGCCGCCTCCGTTACAGTAGACGCAATGTTTGCCTTAGAGGATTATAACCTAAATGCTGCGTTCGGTCATGCGTCCGTTTGTGCTTTTTTCGCTCATCAGCCTGCTCTACGCGCTGTTCGTGACGCTGCAAACGCAGAACCCGCTGGCGATTGCCACGCTTGGCGCACGCTTCGCCCCCGCCGAGCTGCAGACTTTCGCTTACTCTGAAGAAGGCTACGACGGACAATTTGCCTATTACTTAGCGCGCTATGGCTGGGAAAGCACGCCCGCACTCGACGTTCCCGCCTACCGCGCCCAACGGGTGCTGCTGCCGTTCTTAGCGCGCCTCGCTGCGCTGGGCAATCCTGAAGCCATTGTGCTAGGGTTGCTGGTGATCAACGTGTTGGCGGTTGCGCTTGGCACATACGCGCTGGAAGGCTTGCTCACACAGGCAAGCGCGTCGCGCTGGCTAACAATGGGCTTCGCGCTGTCGGTGGGTGTGTTCGGCAGCGTGCGCCTCAGCACCACCGAAGCGTTGGCGTATAGCTTGGTAGCAGCGGGCTTGCTCGCCATCACGCGCAACAAGCCGCTGCTGGGTGCGCTGCTGTTGAGCGTGAGCGCGCTCGCCAAAGAGATGACGCTCACTTTTGGGCTGGCGTGGGGACTGTATTTGCTGTGGCAGCGACAGCCACGCGCCGCGCTAGGCTACGGCACGCTCATGCTGTTGCCGTTCGCGGCGTGGCAAGCGGTGCTTTGGGCGCAGTACGGCGCGCTGGGCATCGGCAGCGGCGGCACAGGCGCAACCCCGTTTGAGCTTGTGCCGTTCATGGGCTACCTGCGCATTTGGACAGAGGGCAGCTTGAGCGCGTTCTTACTGCTCACGCCGTTTGTGCTGGGCTTCGCTATTTTGCCCGCGCTGTGGGGACTGTGGTGGCTGTGGCGCGACCGCCACGCCAGCCTGCCCGCGTTTGTGCTAGCGGTTAACGCGCTGCTGATGGCATTCGTGCCGTTCTCGACCTACCGCGAAATCTTGGGTATCTTGCGCTTTATCGTCGGCTTACAGTTGGCGATTATCTGGTATGCCGCCAGCACGCGCCGCCGCAAAGCCCTCACCTACAGCACCTTGTGGCTGTTCACTAGCCTGCTGCTGCTCTTCTCGGATACCACCCCCGCCTAGCCTACTGCCCGCTCATTCTCAGTGCCTTGCCGACCGTGCGCACCAAGATGTTAAAGTCCAGCAGCAACGACTTGTGGCGAATGTAGTACAGGTCATACTGTAGCTTGACCAGCGCGTCTTCGTCGGTTTCGCCGTACTTATAGCGCACCTGCGCCCAGCCCGTCACGCCCGGTCGCAGCGTGTGGCGCGTGCGATAAAAGGGAATTTTCGCCTGCAAGCGTTCGACGTGTTCGGGGCGTTCGGGGCGCGGACCGACAAGGCTCATCTCACCGCGCAGCACGTTAATCAGCTGCGGCGTTTCGTCAAGGCGCGTCTTACGCAGCCAACGCCCCACCCGTGTGACGCGGCTATCGTTGCGCGTGGCGAACACTGCGCCGGTTTGCTGCTCGGCATTCGCCACCATCGTGCGGAATTTGATGATGCGAAAGAGCCGCCCGTAACGCCCCACACGCAGCTGGGTATAAAACACGCCGCCGCGTGAATCCAACACAATCAGCAGCGCAATCGGCGGCAGCAGTACCAACCACACCGCCAGCCCCACCAGCGACAGCACGATGTCCATCAGTCGTTTCAAAAACGGATAGGGG
This sequence comes from uncultured Anaerolineae bacterium, assembly GCA_938022205.1. Classification (GTDB taxonomy): domain Bacteria; phylum Chloroflexota; class Anaerolineae; order Aggregatilineales; family Phototrophicaceae; genus JANWYT01. The sequence continues at coordinate 187,088 of CALIEB010000002.1, forward strand.
TCAAATGCTGACTGCTCGCTGAGCGGCAGCACAACTGCCCATTGGTCGCCAACATGCTCGACCGGCACACGCTCGGTAACGCGCTCGTATAGCAGCGGCATCGGCGTGATGGCAACGCCGTGTTCGTAAGCGTCCATCACGGCTTGAAATGTTTCCCCGTCGAGCTGTGGCGTGGCGGTGATAACCAACTCGGCGACCGCATCACGGCGCACGAAGTTCATCAGATCTTTGCTCGTGCCGATGACAGGCACGCCGCGCACGGTTTGACCGACCTCGTGTTCTTTGCCGATGATGCCAACAATGGCAAAGCTGTTCGGCGCGGCAGTGCGCAGCGTGTCAATGATGGTCTCGGTCGACCAATCCGTACCAACCAGTAGCAGCCGTCGCGCTGTGCTTGCCCAGCCTATCAGCGCGGGGTTGAGCAGCCGCCACAACGCCACTAGCAAAAACGAAGCAACCCCGTAGTAGGCAATGAAGAGGCGCGGCAGCGCGTCACGCTGTGACAAAAAGAACACGAGCAGATAGACGACCAGCATCTGCAGTGTGATAAGCAGCAGCCGCTGTAACGACTGCATGCGGTTAGCGGCAAGCGCAAGGTCATAAAAGTTGCTCGCGCTCGCCAGCGTGAACCACAGCGCGGGCAGCACGACATACCAGAAGCTGCGCGGCAAGACAAACGCGAGGTCGAAGGGCACACGTGCCGCCCGCGACCAGATGAACAAGGCAATGGTCACCGCCAGCACCACCGCCAGCGCGTCGCCGAGCATGAGCAAAAAGCGGCGTTCAGAAAAGCGCAGCTGCGGGCGCGTGCGACGCGGTGCGTGATGCGGAGAAAACAGCATGCTGCCTCCTAGCGTTCCGAACGGTCAGCAAGCCCGCGCAGCTTGCATTGAATATCGCAGAAATAAAGCTCCAACGTGCCGAACGTGGCGACGAGACGCAAATCTTGCAGGCAAGCTCCGGCACCAAGCGCGCGTTCTAACGCGCCGTACAGCACAAAATCGACGGAAAAGCTGCCTACAGAGCTTATTTGGCGCGCTAGCACGTCGGGACACGCCTCACGTGAGCTGCTGTACCATTGGCGCACGAATGCCTGTTTGGCTTTCGGCTGTAGGGTAGCGGTTTGATGCCCTGCCACCACACGCGCGCCCGTCCACGCAGGAATCCAGCGCGAGACCGACGGCGCAGCCAGCACGACCGTGTTGGCGTTGACACGCGGCAGCATCCACTCAAACGCGGCAGCGTACTCAGTGGGCAGCACCCCCCCCTGCGCGGTGAACTGTCCACGCAGCAGCGGGGCAACCGGCACAAACGCCACGAACAAATTGCTCAGCGCGATGATAGGGACAAACAAGACGAACAAGCGCAAGTGCCAACGCCGTTTGACCAGCTCCAACCAGAAATCCTCGAGGGCGCGCGTGGCAAAGTAGGCTATGGGCAGCATGCCGCCGGTCAAAAAGGCTTCGTGCGGCGGCAGCGGCAGGTAAAACAAGCCCAGCATCACCAACAACCAAATCAAAAAAAGGCGGTCACTGTCGGCACGCACCATGCGAATGGCTTTAGCAATGCTAGGCAGTGCCAGCAGCAGCGGCACACCAAAGCCTATCACCAGCCAAAGCGGCGAGAGCAGCGGTGTTTGTCGCTGCACGAACCACAGCGACAGCGCGTCGTTGCTGCGCAGCGTCAGCCAGTAATACATGGCAATAGGCAGCGTCGGCACAACCAGCCACATCAGCCAATGCAGCTCACGCGCGGTGACGCGCTTCTGCGCCCACCAGCCGATGCCTATTGCCAGCGTAAACGCCAACATCAGCGGCAACAGAACTTCGGGCTGCACAAACGACAGCAGCACCGCCACCATAAACACGACCAGCCCGCCGTTCTGCACGGAAGGCAGCGACTGCTCGCCCACGCGCAGGCTGGTGACTAGCACCGCCATCGCAAACGCCAAGCCGGCGATACTAAGCGGCAAATGCACGTTAGCAAGGCTGGCGTAGAACGGGAAAATCTGCGGCATGGTCATATCTGGCGTGAGCAGTTCGCCTGTGCTAACGGCAGGCAGCCAGCCCAAGCCCGACCCAACCGAAGCAATGATGAAGAAGATGCGACGCGCGCGCAACTTGGTAAAGACGCTGGCAGCAAGCTGGTAAATCGCCACGTACATCAGCAGCGAGGCAAACAGGCGCGTCACATGAAACAGCAGAATTCCAGCGTTAGGCAGCCAACCTGATGCTTGTCCCAGCAAGACGTAAATCGGGTGAATCAGCGCGCTGCGGTGTACTTCTGGCGTGTGCTGCAGCTGCACCAGCCAATCGCCGCGTGAACCTTGCCGCATTAACGCCATTGCAAACGCGCCATCATCCACCTGGTGCAGCACACCCATAAACCGCCATGCCTCGCCCGAAGCCGCCGCCGATTGTCCAATCGCAACGCCGCCTAAAGGCAAGAACGCCACAATGAAAAACACGGCACTAACAATCGTCACCCATCGCCATTCAGGGCGTGTAACATAACCTGTAAACGGGGTTTGCATGTGCGCATTCCTTAAGGTGTTGGGATTTTCTCGCCATTTGCACTAAAATAAGCACAAAAGTGCAGCCTGCGTTTTTTCATTAGACAAAGTGCGCAGCATGTGCGCTAGTACTTTTCGTGTACACTGTGTTGAAGATAGTCTAACACCATTTGTAAAATTGCCAAAGAGAGCAGCGTATAAACATGACCAGCCAAGCCTATTTACTCTACAAGCTGCAAGAGATTGACTTACAGATTTTGAAGCTAGAACGCCGCGACAAAGAGCTGATACGCATTCTGCGCGACGATAGCAACCTATTGGCAGCACAAGAGGCTCTCACTAAGGCACAAATCGCTCTTAAGCCCGCTGAAACCCGCCACCGTGACCTCTCTCTACAGGTGAAGGGTGTTCTAGACAAGCGCGCAGCCACCGAAGAACGCTTGTACAGCGGCAGCATCACCAACCCCAAAGAGCTGCAAGACATGCAAAACGAGGTTGCCGCGCTAGGTCGTCGCCACGCCGAGCTGGAAAACCAGCTGCTAGAGGCACTCATTGCCGTTGAAGAAGCGCAAGCCGCCATCCAAGCCGCGCAAACTGCACTAGACAAGCTGCAAGCCGAACGTGAAGCCTCGCACGCCGCCGTCAAAGCAGAAGGGCGCGAATTGCGCGCGCAGCTCAAAACCTTGAAGGAGCAGCGCGCCGCTGCCATTGCACCAATTGACGAACAGAACTTGCGCATTTATGACGAGCTTAAGCCCCAAAAAAACCATCAACCCGTCTCGCGCCTCGTCGAAAACAGCTGCAGCGTTTGCGGTATCGAACAGATTGCCACGCTGGTGCAAGCGGTTAAACAAGGCGACAAGCTGGTGCAGTGCAAGAACTGTCAGCGCATCTTAGTGGTCTTTTAGTCAGAGAAGGGGGCAAGGATGGGATTTGAACTCAACGCACCGAGCGTCGGCATAGGCTTTGGCGGCGGCGTACTCACGACGCTGGCGGTACAGCGCGCGCTGCGTGCCTATCGTCAATTTCAAGCCAACCGTGCGCCCAGCGCAGAGGTGCGCGAGACAGCGGCACTACGCCTAAGCGACGGTCGCTACGTCAATGCGCTGATACGCTTGTGCCAAACACAGCACCTGCTCGGGCATGCCGTGCCGCTAACCGCGCTCTTGGTCGCGCCGCTATTTATCCCCGCGCCACAGCTCGTCGCGCCGCCCGAAGAAAACGTTGACCGTGACGTGTTCGAGAACGTGCCGTCGCTGCCCGATTACCCACAGTTTGCCGCGCCTTTCAACATGCCCACGTTGGACATTGCGGCGTTAGGCGATGGACACAAACGCATCGTCATCGTCGGCGCACACGGCAGCGGGCGTAGCACCGCCCTGCATGCCATTGCGCTGTGGAGCATGGGCATGCTGCGGCTGGAGAAGCCCACCGACCCGGTGAGCGTGCGCCTTGCCCAAGCTGACGCAGCCCTCAGCGCGCAAGAGCGCACCGAACGCATCAAGAGGCGCGTGCAGAGCAGCCAAGCTGTACGCCAACGCTTCGCGCAAGCCCAAGAGGGCGAAGAGAAGCGCGAGGATAAGGCGCAAAGCAAGCAGCCCGCCCTGCGTCGTCTTGCGCCGTTTTACTGTCATCTGGCGAACTTGAGAGTTAGCGGCGAATACGGCAGAACGATAGACCCCGCTGAGCCGCTCGTTCGCGCTGTACAAGCCCATGTGGGCTATGTGGCAGCGCGTGCTGTGCCGCGCGCGCTTTACCGCGTGTTGGGGCAAGGGCGCGCCTTGCTGCTGCTGGATGGCTGGGACGAGATAGACGACACGCAGCGCGAACACGCGCACGAATGGCTCGGCGCGCTGCTCACACACTACCCGCAGACGATGGTCATCGTCACGGCGGGTGCGCAAGGTAGCCACCCGCTCACGACGTTAGGCTTTGAAACAGTGCTGCTGCGCGGCTGGCACGACGCACACCGCGCCGAACTCATGGACAAGCTGGCGCAGCACAGCAAGCGCATCTTAGGACAGGCGTACACGTGGGACGAGACGCAAGAGAAGCAGCTGCCCGTTCGCCTACGTCACCTAAACCCCTATGAGACGACGCTGCGTTTGTTAGCGCATTGGGCAGAAATCGGCGACCGCCCCCACGACATACTCAACTTTTACTTGAGCTATAAGACGCTGAAAAACGAGGCACTGCTCGAGACGTTAGGGCGGCTCACACCGTTACAAGCGCGGCAAGGCAGCTTTAACCTCGCCGCTTTGCAAGAGGTCATCGCCCAAGAGCATCGCCAAGAGGCGGACGAAGACGAAAAAGCCGCCGAAAAACGCCTTCAGCAGCTGCAGCGCAAACAAGCGCGCTTGTTGCGCGAGCTGAAAAAGCGCGGGCTTATCGTGGCATATCGCGGCAGAATCTTTCGCCTACGCGACGAAACGCTGGCGGCACACCTGCTCGCACCGCTGCCGCTGCGCACGTTGCTCAAGCTAGAGTTCGCCTCGCCCCAGCTGAAGCGGCTGACCATGCGCCACGCCAGCCAGCACCACGACACCAGCACGTGGGTTGCCGAGCTGCTGGAGAGCACGCCCACGCTGCTGGTAGACGAGTGGTTAGAAGTCGCCCAGATGCTGCGCTACGCTGGCAAAGAGGCGGCATGGCGCACGCCCTACCTGCGCTTTGTCGGCAATTGGCTGGCAGCAGCGCAGCAATACAGCAGCCTGCGCGAACGTTTCGCCGCCGCGCTGCTCACGAGCGGAGACGACGCGGCATTAGTGATCTTCAGACGCATGGCACAAAGCGAAAACTCCGACATCCGTAAGCTGGGCGTGCTGGGGCTGGGTTGGCTGCGCGACTTCGAGGCGCAAGATGCGCTCGTGCAAGCGTTGGTGTTAGATGAGGATGAAACCGTGCAAATGTGCGCCGCGTTCGCGCTAGGCGCGTTAGGCACGCCGCAAGCGTTGACAACACTGGCAGAAAACTTAGAGCTTGTCAGCAGCAATAACACGCGGCGTGCCATCACCGAAACGCTGGCGATGTTCCCACAAACAGGCTATGCCTTCTTGTACGATGCAGCGCGCCACCCCGAGCTGTTGGTGCGACGCGCTATCATGTGGGGACTAGGACGCACCCAAACCGATTGGGCGTTTATCTTGCTCAACGAAACGTTCTTATCCGACAGCGAGTGGTTCGTGCGGTCTGCTGCCGAGCAAGTGCTGATTAACGCCTATCAAGTGGACAAGCAAGGCGTACAACTGCCGCCGGCGATTGACACGCTGGAATGGCTGCAAGCATGGGCAGAGGTAGAACGCGAGCGCGAACGTTTGCCTAAAGGCACGACAGACGAAGCCCTGCTTGTCAAAGCCATAGAGCAGAACGAGCAGCCGCTCATCCGCTTGCTCGCGGTCGTAGTAGCAGGGCAGCTAGGCGTAATCAGCGCGGCGCGCGCGTTGTACCGCGCGATGACCGACGAGCAAGAAGCCATCCGCGACGCAGCATTTCGTGCGCTTGCCAGCTTACAAGCGCGCACAGGGCAGCCGCTGCCCATGCCCTAGCTTATATCCGCAAACGTAGGGGCAGACGCATCGCTGCCCCTAGTAACTTACGCGGGGAAAAGGCGTTCTTCGACTTCTGCGCTGGTGATGCCTTCAATGCTCAAGATTTTGTCGCGGTTGTCCGCGCCCGCCACGATTGCCACCAGCGACACGTCAATGCCAAGCCGATTGGCAATCAACTCGACCAGCTCGCGGTTTGCAGCAGGGTCACCCGCTGGGGATGCGACGAGGCGCACTTTGAGCGTGCCATCTTCGTTCTTGCCAGCAATCTCGGACTCACTCGCTTTAGTGACCACGCGCACGCCGATAGCTGCGCCCCCTCTTGCGTCGGTAATTTTGAATTCACGTCCCGTCATCGCCTACCGTCCTTCAATACGTCGTTAAATCTTTTCATTGTATTCTAATGCCAAAACCGCAAACGGGCTACTTTAATTTTCAGGAAACCTGAAAAAGCACACGCGAGATAAAGAACAGTATCACGAATGCGATAAGCGGACTAAGGTCAAAGCCACCTTGCGGCGGCACAAGCTGGCGCAGCGGACGCAAAAACGGCTCGGTCACGTCGTAAAGAAAGCGCACAAGCGGATTGCGATAGTCGAGGTTGGGAAACCAGCTCATCAGCACCCGCGCAATCAACAGCAAGTTTGCCACCTGCACCAAAAACAGCAAGAATTCGATAATCATGGTCATTGCCTTTCTATAGTTCGTTGATGGTTTGTGCTAGCGTTCACCGAAGATAGCGCGCCCGACGCGCACGAAGGTCGCGCCCTCTTCGATAGCCACGCCGTAATCGTTCGTCATACCCATGCTCAAGTGCGGCAGCGGCACGCCAAACGCCTGCGCTAACGCCGCGCCCAGCTGTGCCAACTCGCGAAACACCCAGCGCGCTTCTTCAGCAGTGTCATAAAAAGGTGCCATCGTCATCAGTCCCTGCACTTGCACGCCCTCAAGCGCGCCTATCTCGCCAAAGGCACGCCACAGCTCTTCGCGCACAGCGGGCGACCGCGACCAGCCCGCGCCGACAAAACCACTTTTGCTCTGCTCGCCCGACACGTTAACCTCAAGCAAGATAGGCAAGGTGCGCCTTGCCTCGTGCGCCGCCTGCGCCAGCTTTTGCGCCAGCTTGACGCTGTCCACACTGTGAACCCAATCGCAAAGCTGTGCAACGGCTTTGGCTTTGCGACTTTGTACGTGACCAATCATATGCCACGTAGGACGCGGCTGCAGCGCAGCAATCTTGGGCTGCGCCTCTTCAATACGGTTCTCGCCAAAGTGCGCCACGCCCGCCGCCTGCACTTGCGCAATAACCTCTATGGGCTGCATTTTGCTCACGGCAACCAGCGTCACGTCGTGTGGGTCACGCCCTGCCCGTGCGCACGCCGCCGCTATCTGCGCTTGCACGGCATACAAATTGGCGACAAGGTCAGTCGTCATAGCGAAATCACCGCTCCAAACCGCCCCGTGTTGCCCTTTTCGGCGCGATGGCTGTAAAATTCATCGGTGCGCTCGTAGGTGCAAATGCCCATAATCTCAATGTGCTGCACGCCCGCACGCTGCAGGTCACGCCTGTTAGCTTCCCAAAGGTCAACATAAGCGGTGTTGTCGTCGGGGTCACGCGCGACAATCCCCTCAAGGTCGCCATAAGCGTCAGCCATTGCCGCCACGACTTCCTCGCCTACTTGAAAGTGGCGCGCTGAGATGCTGGGTCCGATAAGCGCGCGGATGTCCTGTGGGCGTGAGCCAAATGCCTGCACCATCGCCGCCACCGTCGCGCTGCCTACGCCCTTGACCGTACCACGCCAGCCCGCGTGGGCAATGCCAATCGCTTTTTGCACAGGGTCATGAAACAACAGCGGTGTGCAATCGGCATAGCGCATGACCAGCGGCAAGTCAGGCTGGTTGGTCACCATCGCGTCCGCTTGCCCCAACCACCGCCGCTGCGATACGGGCTGCATGGCAACCACCACATCCGCGCCATGCACCTGCCATGTCGTGACGGCGCGCTGACCGTTGACACCCAATGCCGCGTAGATGCGCTCGTGGTTCTGGCGCACGGCAGCGGGCGTGTCGCCCACTGTGCCGCCCAGATTAAGCGAAGCAAACGGCGCGGAGCTTACGCCACCGTGCCGCGTAAACACGCCGTGCCGCACGTCTAGCTCCCCATAGTAATAGCGCAAGTTTTGATAGGTTGCCACTTCCATGCACGTAGCCTCTCAGTGAATGTTTTACAATTATAAGCAAATCAACCGCAAATTGTCACGGTTAGCGGAAACCGTGCTATACTGTCATGGTGAGGATTCGCGTTGATTCACGCAGGCAGGAAGGCTAGCCACGATGAACTTTGACCAAGACCACGTAAGTAGCGACCCTAAGCAAGAGATTCTTGACCTCTTGACGCAAGAGATGACGCAGACGCGCCGCCGCCTTGCCGAAGTCAAGTCACAAATCGAGACCACGCAAGCTCAAGTTGACCGCGAGCAAAACCGCTATTCGAGCTTGATGATTGAGATTCGCAACATCAAAGACAACCTTGACACCATCCCCCGTGAAGACATCCGCGACAAATACGACGAGGCGTTGGATGCACGTTTTCGCATGACGACCATGCGTGGACAGCTGGAACGCTTGGAATCAACATATGAGATGCTCGAGCAAAAGCAAACCTTGCTGGCGCAGATTAGCAGCAAGCTACAGGGTGCCGAGATGCTTGTTGCCGACGACGACAGCGGCAAAGGTCACCATGAGCTTGACATTGTCGGCATCATCAATGCCCAAGAGGACGAGCGGCTTAAGCTGTCGCGGCAAATCCATGACAGCATCGCGCAATCGCTCACCACGTTCATTTTGCAAGCGGAAATCTGCCAAAAGCTGTTTGACCGCAACCCCGAGCGCGCCGCCGAAGAGCTTGCACAGCTCAAAACAGCCGCCAGCACCACCTTTCAAAAAGTGCGCGACTTCATCTTTGACTTGCGCCCGATGATGTTGGATGACTTGGGCGTTGCGCCGACCGTCAAACGCCACGTCACGCTTTACCGCGAAAAGCACGACATTGAAACACAGCTGGAACTTAAGGGCGAAGACACGCGGCTGGAGAACTATAAAGAGGTGATGATTTTCCGCGCCATCCAAGACCTTATGAACATGGCGCGCGATTATTCACAGCCGACCAAAGTCACCGTGCGCCTTGACATGTCGGGCAAAACGGTGCGCATCACGGTCGAGGACGACGGGCGCGCGCTGGATGCCAACCGCGTGTTCGACAAAGAAGAAGAGCACATTAACGATGCTCGCATCAAGACATTGCGCATGATAAAAAGTAAGTTTGAGCTAGTCGGCGGGTCGATTGCCATCAACAGCAGTGAAAGTGATGGCACGATTGTGCGCTTAGAGTTGCCAGTCGAGGGCTAAACCGCGTGCCAAGATTGCGGATATAGTGTACAATCTTGAATATCTCGTTACGTCACATGACACCATAGTTGCGCTTAGCTTAACAACACACGTTTTTTATTGAAGCAGGCGCGTCGACGCTTGCAGCCTTAGCACCTGCGGAGGGATTGGGAATGAATCGTACACGCGTTTTAATCATTGTGTCGCTGCTCCTTGTGATTGTTGGGGTGATGATTGCGCTAGCATTAGTGAACCAAAGTCGCGGAACAGTCACCGTCACCACAGCTGGTGACACCAACGTGGCACAGCAAGGCACACCTGTCGCACAAGCGGCGGCAACCGCGCTGCCGACCGTCACACCCGTGCCTTATGTTGAGGTTGTGATTGCGATTCAGGACATCCCGCGCGGCACCCGCGTTGCGGCGAACGCAGTGACCATCGTGCTTTGGCCCGAAGAAGCGGCACCCGTAGCAGGTTACAGCAACATTGAGGACGTGCTTGGCAAGATTGCTCGCACAGACATCTATCGCGAGCAACCTATCCTCTCCAACATCTTAGTCGACGACTTCCAAAGCCTTGCCACCGTTGGCTCTGACGCGGCGGCAATTATCCCACCCAACCGCGTGGCGGTAGCAATCCCGATTGACCGTCTGACGAGCGTCGCCTATGCCATTCGTCCGGGTGACCGCGTCGACATCATCACCTCGCTGCTGTTCGTGGACGTTGACCAAACCTTCCAGACCATTGAACCCAACCAGTTTAACTTGGTGAACCTTGTGCTTGGTGAGGTTGACCCGCGCACCGGCACGCAGCCACGCACGCTGCAAATCGACCCCCTCACTATTCGCGGCGCGTTTGACTCGCGCGTGCTGCCGGGCGGGTTCGTCACGCCCATCCTGATTAGCCCATCAGAACAACCGCGCCCGCGCCTTGCCGCCCAGCGCACGGTACAAGACGCGGTGGTTATCTGGCTGGGCGACTTCCCGCTCGACGGGCGCATCTTCCGCCCCGCGCCCACGCCAACCATCCCCGTGCCGACCAACACGCCTGCGCCCAATCAGCAAGGACAGCAGCAGGCTCAGCCTGCTCCCACAGCCACACCCGCACGTCCTGACATCATCACGCTAGCGGTATCGCCGCAAGATGCCGTCGTGCTGACGTGGATGGTCGAGGCAGGGTTGCCGCTAACGTTTGCGCTGCGTTCCGCACAAACCAGCTCGCTGCCGCTGACGGATTCGGTCACGTTGGATTACATCATGACACGCTTCAACATCTTGCTGCCGGAAAAGTTCAACTACAGCATCGAACCTGCCATTCGCAGCATTCGCCAAATCGAAATCGGCAACCGTATCCAGCTTCGTCAGTAATCCGTCGCAAGCGAGCCAATTACGAGGTGCTATGAGCAACGACAAAGAAATCATTACCATTCTATTAGTCGACGATGTCGCCGAAGTGCGCGAGAGCATCAAGAAGATGCTATCGTTTGAACCCGACTTTAAGTACGTGGGCGGGGCTGGCACGGGGCGCGAGGGCGTGCAAATGGCTAAAGAGCTGAAGCCTGACATCGTCATGATGGACATCAACATGCCCGACATGGATGGCTTGGAAGCTGCCAAGCACATCAGCAAGGCACTGCCCGCCACTGGCATCATCATGATGTCCGTGCAAAACGACCAAGACTATATGAACCGCGCCATGTTGGCGGGGGCGCGCTTTTTCCTCGCCAAGCCCGTCGACATGGACCCCCTGCACAACACCGTGCGCAGCGTGTTCCAAACCCATGTTAAACCCACCAAGCAGATGCTCGAGCGCATTTCCGCCAGTGCTTCCACAAGCGTCATCGAATACAGCGAGGACGAAGGCAAGCTAGGCAACCGTGCAGGGCATGTTATCGTGGTGTACAGCCCACAAGGCGGCGTTGGCAAGACCATGCTCGCCACAAGCCTCGCGAGTGGTTTAATGAAAGAAGGCATTAAGACGCTGCTCGTAGACAGTGACCTTGAGTTTGGCGACGTGGGCGCGTTCTTGGATTTACGCTCACAGCGCACGATTGTCGACGCTATCGAAGAGGTCGCTTCGTTGGATGACCCCGACTATTTCGATAGCATGGTAGCGACACACAATAGCGGCATTAAAGTGCTGCTTGCGCCGCCACGCGCCAGCATCGGTATGGATTTACGCCAAAATCAACCGCACATGGTGGCTGAGGTCATCAAGCAAGTGCGCTACTTCTACGACTTTGTGGTGGTAGACGCTTCGCGCCAGCTCGACATGCTGAACTCGACTCTCTTTGAAATTTCGTCCAAAATTGTGCTGATTACACAGCCCTCGCTAACCTCCGTCAAGAACACCCGCATGGTGCTAGCGTTGTTTGAAGAGAACGGCTTCACGCAAGAACGCATCGCTGTGGTCGTCAACAAGGGCATTGAAAAGCCCACCAACAAAATTGTGCCGCCCATCGAAAAAATTCAAGCCTATCTCAAACGCCCCATTGAAGGCATGATTCCGCTGGTGGACGACGTGTTGATTTTGAGCGCAATCAATCGTGGCGTGCCGCTGATTGCCTCCGACCGCGACCAGAATAAAACGCCGCTTAAGCAATTGCATCAACTTTCTGACCATTTGTATGCTACACTAATGGGAGAAGCGACCGAACAAAAGATCAAGAACACGCCGCAACAGCAGCAGCCCCAAAAGCGCGGAGGCGTTTTAGGCGGCTTGTTCGGCAACCGTTAACTTAGTGCTTTGGAGAGCAGCTCATGTCCTTGATAAACCGCATGAACAAACCGCCGCAGCAAGGTGGTGGTGGGCAAAAGCCCCCGAGCCAGATGACCGAAGAGGAACGCCGCCGCTTGATGCAGCAGCGCGCCGAGATGGAAAAACGCAAGGCACTTGCGACAGGTGGCGCAGGTGGTAGCCAGCGCTCCGGCGACAGCTATGCCGAAATCAAAACGCGCATCCAAACCAAGCTCATGGCGGAAATCGACCAGTCGATGGATTTATCGCGCAAGGACGAGGTGCGCCGCCAAATTCAGGAGCTTTTCAACGCCATTCTCGCAGAAGAACAGATGGTCATTGCCAAAGCAGAGCGCGAACGTCTGTTTGACGCGGTCTGCGCCGACATTATTGGCTTTGGACCCCTTGACGCTTTGCTACAAGACGAGAGCATTTCCGAAATCATGGTCAACGGGCCAAAGCACATCTTTGTGGAGCGCGGCGGGCATGTGACCCTTTCAGGCGTAACGTTTGACACGGAAGAACACGTGCTACGCATTATCGACCGCATCGTGTCGCCGCTTGGTCGCCGCGTAGATGAAAGCTCGCCTTTGTGCGATGCGCGCTTGCCTGATGGCTCGCGTGTGAACATTGTCATCCGCCCCGTCGCGCTGTGCGGTCCCACCATTACCATCCGCAAATTCGCCAAAAAACCCTTAAGCATTAACGACTTGATACGCTTCGGCTCGATGACGCAGGAAATCGCCGACTTCTTGCGCGCTTGCGTTATTGGGCGGCTCAACATGGTCGTAAGCGGCGGCACGGGCAGCGGCAAAACCACCCTGCTCAACGTGCTGTCTAGCTTCATCCCCAACGATGAGCGCATCATCACCGTCGAAAACGCGGCAGAGCTGCAGCTGCAGCAGGAGCATGTCGTGCCGCTCGAGACGCGCTCTGCCAACATTGAAGGCAAAGGCGCAATTACCATTCAAGACCTCGTGATTAACTGCTTGCGTATGCGCCCTGAGCGCATCGTCGTCGGTGAGTGTCGCGGCGGCGAAGCTCTCGACATGCTTCAAGCGATGAACACGGGTCACGACGGCTCGCTCACGACGTTGCACGCTAACACCCCACGCGATGCCATCTCCCGCCTTGAAGTGATGTGCTTGATGTCAGGCATGGACTTGCCGGTGCGTGCCATCCGCGAGCAAATTGCCAGCGCGGTGGATGTCATTTGCCAGCAGCAGCGTTTGCGCGACGGCTCACGCAAGATTTTGTTCATCACCGAAGTGCAAGGCATGGAAGGCGAGATGATTACCATGTCGGACATCTTCGAGTTTGAGCAAACAGGCTTAGAGAAGAACAAGATTATTGGGCGCATCCGCCCCACCGGCATCCGTCCCAAGTTCCTCGAGCGTATCGAGGACGCGGGCATCATCCTGCCGCCTTCTATCTTTGGCGTGGGACAGCGGCGTTAGTCGCTCACAGCACATGACGGCACAGCACGTTATCGTTTTGGAGTAGGGACGCGATGGAACTGCAACCAGAAATCATTATCATCGGTATCGGGGTACTTTTGATCTTAGTTATCATGATTGGCGGCTTTTTGCTCACTAAACGCGAGGAAAAGCTGCTCGAGCATCGTTTTGAAGACCTTGAACGCGACATCGTCGAAGCGCAAACGTTCGTTAAACAGCAGGAAGAAGAAGACCTGCAGCTAGAGCGCAAATCAAGCAGCGTTTTGCAGGACAGCCGCAAGCTCTTCGAGCCGCTTAACAAAGCACTCGGTGAGCGAAAATTTGGCAAGTCGTGGCGTTTGAAGCTGGCGCGCGCCAACCTCAAGCTCACGGTGGCAGAGTTTGCGCTGTTGCATGTCGCCACAACAGTCGGCTTTTTCACGGCAGCTTATCTCGTGCTGTTTCAGGGTGACATCCTCATGTCCACCATTTCAGGCATCGTGGGCTTTTTCGCGCCGCGCATTTACGTCGGGCGGCTGATTAGCAAACGCTTGATTGACTTTGAAACGCAGCTCCCCGACACGTTGGGCTTGTGGACAAACGCCCTGCGCTCTGGGTATAGCGTGCTACAAGCGATGGAAGCCATTGCCCGCGACGCGGCAGAACCGACCAAGACCGAGTTCCATCGCGTCGTCAAAGAGGTGCAAATCGGCATCGACATGACCGACGCGCTGGACCACTTGCTAGAGCGCGTCGAAAGCCCTGACCTTGACCTCGTGATCACGGCGGTCAACATTCAGCGCGAAGTCGGCGGTAACCTGGCTGAAATTCTCGAGGTGATTAGCAGCACCATCCGCGAGCGCATTAAGCTCAAGGGGGAAATTCGCGTCTTGACCTCGCAAGGACGCATCACAGGCTATCTCATCAGCTTCTTGCCCATCATTCTGGCGTTGTTCTTGAACGGCGTTAGCCCGGGCTACATGGGCTTGATGTTCGAAGACCGCAGCTGTGGCTGGCCCATGTTGGGCGCGGGGCTTGCGCTCATCGGCATCGGCACAGCACTCATCCAAAAAATCGTCGACATTGAGATTTAGAAAGGCGCAGCGATGGAACTAGCACAACTACTTCCTGTCATTGTTGTCGTCGGCATAGGCATCCTAGTCGGGCTAATGATTTACGTCAGCATGCGCGAGGACAAAGGCGTTGACCCGCTAGAAGAACGCCTCGCCATGTACGCCGAACGCGAGCAAACGATTGAGTCCCTAGAGCAAGCTGAGCTGTCGGTGTCGTTCAAAGACCGCGTCATCTTGCCGATGATTAAGAGCTTTTCCAAGTTCATCACCAAATTCACGCCACAAAAGCAGCTGGAATCCACGCGCCGCTTGCTAGAGCTGGCGGGACAAACGACTGACCCGACCGTATTCTTTATGCAGCGCATTGCCTTCACAATTCTGCTCGGTATCGGCGGCATCATGCTAGGCTTTGTCGTCATGAAAGCCGAGTTCAGCACGGCGATTCTCTACTCGATTGGTGGCTTTGCGCTGGGGTTCTATTTCCCAGTGCTTTCGCTCAACAGCAAAATCAAGAAACGCCAAGAGAACATCGTTAAGGCACTGCCCGACGCGCTCGACCTGTTAGTGATTTGCGTGGAAGCCGGCTTGGGCTTAGACGCGGCAATGGGCAAGGTTTACGAAAAATGGGATAACGAGCTTGCGCTGGCGTTTGGGCGCGTGCTGCGCGAAATTCAGCTGGGCAAGGTGCGCCGCGATGCCATGCGCGACATGGCGGCACGCATGGACGTTGCCGATGTTAACGCCTTCACAGCGGCAATTATCCAAGCCGAGCAGCTCGGCGTGAGCATGGCGAAAATCTTGCGCGTGCAATCCGACCAGATGCGCGTGAAACGCCGCCAGCGCGCCCAAGAAAAAGCGCAGCAAGCCCCAGTGAAGATGATGCTGCCGATGGTTTTGCTCATCTTCCCCTCGATTTGGATTGTGCTGTTGGGTCCTGCCGTGCTGAAGCTCATGCGAACCGACACAGGCGGCGCGTTTTAAGGCAGAGGCATACGACCATGACCACCGTCAAAGCCCGTCCTATGCACGGGCTTTTTGCGCTTGCCCGTCGCTTGTGGCAGGAAGCCCTCGATTGGGTCTATCCGCCACAGTGCGCCCACTGCGGGCGTGTGGATGTCGTGTGGTGCGCCCACTGCCAACGCGCGCTCATCGAAATGCCCATCACGCCGCTGACGCGCCACGTGCCGCCGCTATCACAGCTGGTTGCCTCTGCGTGGCACGAGGGGGTGCTACAATCGGCTATCCACGCCTTCAAATATTACAACCAACGCGACTTGGCGCAGCCGCTAGCAGCACGGCTAGTAACCGCTCTAGCCGCCCAGCACACGACGTTTGACACCGTCATTTCAGTACCTTTACATGCCCATCGGCAAG
Organism: uncultured Anaerolineae bacterium; assembly: GCA_938022205.1. Lineage (GTDB taxonomy): Bacteria > Chloroflexota > Anaerolineae > Aggregatilineales > Phototrophicaceae > JANWYT01. The sequence goes on from CALIEB010000002.1 coordinate 203,151, forward strand.
CAAAAAGGGGCTATAATCAAGCTAATCTACTTGCACACGCGCTAGCTGAGCAAGTAGGCTGCAGCTTAGCAAGCGAAAGCCTCGTGCGCACCCGTGACACCCGCTCCCAAGTTGGGCTAGACGCGCGCGCCAGACAAGCCAACGTTCAAGATGCCTTTCACGCCGACGCGGCAAGCGTCGCAAGCAAGCGCATCTTGTTGGTGGATGACGTTTGTACGACAGGCTCGACCCTCGCCGCCTGCGCCCAAGCCTTATACGCGGCGGGCGCGCAGCAGGTCTGTGCCGCCGTGCTGACGTTTGCCAAAAATTAATTTTTCACCATCCGAAGGAGTGCCTCATGGATACGATTACGATTAACCTACACAACGTGAAGATCAGCCCGCATATAGAGACTTTTATCCATGAAAAACTAGGCAAGCTGCATCGCTATCTGCCGAACATTGCCTCCATCACTGTGGACATCAGCCAGCAGAAAGCCAACCGCGGCCCCGACATCGTGTCCACACAAATCACCATTCGTCACAAACGCGGCGCAATTTTCCGCGCCGAAGAAAAAGCAGCCGTTATTGACCACAACACCATTAAGATTGTCGTCAACGATGCCGTCGAGAAGATGTACCGCCGCATCACGCGCTTCAAAGGCAAACGCAAAGACAGACGCGAACGCAACCCCTACAAGGCAACGCTGGAAGAATTAGCGATGCTGGAGGAGATGGACGATACCTTCGAAATGGAGATTAACGAAGCTCCCGACGCAGAGCAGCAAGAGCCGCTTATCTACCGCCGCAAGGTAATTGAGGTCGCGCCGATGACGGAAGAAGAAGCCATCGAACAGATGGAGCTGCTCGGTCACAGCTTCTTCGTCTTCTTCCACGCCGACCGCCAGCGCGTGAACGTGCTTTACAAGCGTGCCAACGGTGGCTACGGCGTGCTTGACCCCAAGATAAGCTAACCAAGCAAATGTCGTATTGCAAGTGGGTGGCGCGCAAGCGTCACCCATTTTTGTTTTCACGCCAAAGCCGCGCCAGTAGCACGTACTTGCGCCACTCATACCACGCCATAAATGCGCACAGGCGCAGCCCGTGCCAGCCTTCACGGTAGCCTTTGAGTGTAACATAACGCCAGTGAAAATGGCGCAGCGGCTGCAAAATAAAGGTGTGCGGCTTGGGACGCACGCCTTGCTCGTAAAGCATTTGTGCGTCGTAGGCGGTGTATTTGCGCTGCTTGGCGTGGAACTGCGCCACGCTGTGGTAGTTGTAGTGCGTGAAATGCGCGACAAGCGTGCCTTCTTGACCGTCTAGCAGCACAACCTCATGCACCTTGCGCGCAGGGTCATAGCGCGCGCGTCCCACCCGCAGCAAGCGCGTCTGATAGTCTGGATACCAGCCCGCACCGCGCGTTACCCTGCCAAAAATGTGGTTGTAACGCGGGATACGATAGCCCGCAATCGCGCTGTCGTCCTGTGCGATAACTTGCTGTACTTCCTGCGCTAGTTCGGGCGTAACGCGCTCGTCAGCATCAACGAACAGCACCCAGCGCACCCTCCCCTGCAGCGCGTCCAGCGCAGCGTTGCGCTGGGCAGCAAAGTTGTCGAAGGCACGCTGCTGCACTTCCGCACCAACCGCCCGCGCCCGCGCCACCGTGTCATCCGTGCTAAACGAATCCCATACCACGCGCAAGGGGGCAAACGCCGCGCTAGCGAGGCACGCCTCGATGTGCGCCGCCTCGTTGTAGGTCATCACCACGACCGCTAAAGCGTTCATGGCTGTCCCGCCATGTCGTGAACCGTCTGATAGGCAGCGCGCAGCTCAGGGTCGTTAGTCATACGCATTTGACGGCGCATGCCCACGCGCACCAGCCAACGCGCCAGCCGCAGCTTCCACGCGGGATAATGCTTGCGATAGAGGCGCAGGCGGCTGTCCCATAGGTTAATCACGCTGCGCGGACGCACCTGCCCTGAGCTTTGCCCACCCAAGTGCGTGACGTGCGCCTGCGGCACGCAGAGAATGCGCCAGCCTGCTTTTTGGATACGCCACGACCAATCGACCTCTTCGCAGTACAAGAAGAACTGCTCATCAAACATGCCCGTTTGCAAGATGACCTCGCGCTTAATCATCATCGTTGCGCCAAGCGTATGCCCGACGGCAAACGGCTCTTTGCCCGCGTAGCGCGCGCGCGCATAACGCCCATTAAAGCTGCCCTCACGCAGCCGCCAATGCAACGGAAAAAACTCCGCCCAAAGCTGGCGCAAGCCCGCAAAGGCAAACGCGCTGTGCTGAAAGCTGCCGTCACCGTAGCTCAAGCGCGCACCAACCACGCCAACGTCTGAGTGGCTCATCAGCGCGTCATAGAGCGCGCGCGTCGCGCCGACATGCGTGCGCGTGTCCGGGTTGAGCAAGTACACCGCTTCGGGCAGCTGCTCGGGCGGCGTGTCCGCACCAAAGCCCAGCCAGCGCATACCCGCGTTGTTGCCACCTGCGAAGCCCAAGTTAGTCTCGCTAGCAAGACATTCCAACGTGGGAAACGCCGCACGCAGCGCGTCCACCGTGCCATCCGACGACGCGCTGTCCACGACCAGCACGCGATGCGACAGCCCGCTCTGGGCAAGGTCAGCGTAAAGCGTGCGCACCGCATCCAACGCCAAGTCGCGCACGTTCCACGTCACAATAATTACGGCAACTTGCACCATCGCTACTCCCCTAAGGTGGCGAAGTCGATGCCTGTGGCGCGCAAAAATGCGTCGAAGTCTGCCCAGTCGCGCGCGTCGTAGCGGCGCACGCCGTCGCCCCAGAACGCCCGCGCCACGCTGCTCTCTGCGTCGGCATTGCTGGGTGTGCGCGCGCTGTCAAGCAATGCCTGCACGAGCGCGTCTCGCTTGGCCAGTGGCAGCGTTATGGGCAAGAACAGCACCCGTAACGGCGCGACAGCAGTGCGCGTGTTCAAGCGCATGCGCTCCGCCACCGTATCGCCCGCGTCAACAAACGTCTGGTAAGTGCTGGCTGGCATGCCGGTCATAGCGCACGTGCCGTCCCGCACCGCCTTAAGCCACTCATCACGGTCGGCAAAGGTGCGCAGCTCACGGATGTTACCCAGCGGCACGCGCTCGCTGCGCAGCACGAGGCTAGGCAACACCCACGTGTACCAGTCCTCAAAGCCCAAGCGGCAAAACACCCCCTGTACGCCGTCGGCAAGCGCGTTGGACTCAATCGTGCGAGCGATTAAGATTACCCCCGCCTCGCCGGAGACCGCCAACGCTGGCGCGCCACAGCCCTGCGCCGTCGCCCGCGCATAGCCGAGCGCGTCGACCCACGCGCCGCCTTCACCGCTGCAGAGCAATGCCAGCGCGTCAGCGGTGCGCGCCACGAACCGCCACGTTATCGCCACGTCACCGCGCTGGGCAATCTCCGCCTGCAAGGCTTCCGCGTCGGCTTCGGCAATCTCACGGTCAAGCGCGACCAGCGCAATCGGCAGAGGATTCTGCGCAAACCCCAGCGGAATGCCCGTCGGCACCGGCGGCAGCTGGGTCGAAAAAGGCGTGGGAGTCAGCGTGGGACGCGGCGTTATGGTTGGTGGCACTTGCTCACCGCAGCCCACCAACGCCCACACCGCTATCAGGACAATCGCCAAGACACGCATCTCATTCTCCTTCCTCACTCACGTTCGACACCGCCAACGGGTCAACTAGCTCAATCTCGCGTGCGCCTACAAAGCTGTTGCGCAAGCTAACCTCAACATCCTCGTGAATTAAGCCTGCCCAACACGTCTGCGGATTTTGCCGCTTTTCAAGCCGTGTCATGCGTATCGCGCCCCAAACCACCGCACGCGCGCGCGGCGGCAAATAGTAGTAGGTGTTGCCATTGCGCTCGTCTGTCACCGCAACAAGGTCTTGTGCGCTGCCGATTGCCCAGCGGTAGGGAAAGCTCATCGTTGACGTTTCGCACTGAATGCCGACACGCCACGCGCCCGATTCTTCAAACGCGCCAAGCGAGGCGGCGTTTTGTTCCTGTTGATAGACCGTGCCGCTAGGTGGCGCGCTGGTACGAATAGGAACATCGCTGTAATTTTCCACCGTGAGCATGAACACCAGCATATCACCAAGCTGCATGGTAATCGGTCGAAAAACACGGTCAGCGGGGTCAGTCGGCGGCTCTACGAGGTCACCTAGTTGGTCAAAGCTGCTAGCGAAACGCTCTTCATAGGGGCGCACAGCAAAGACAACATCGACCCCAACCGCCTGCGGCACAATCTCGGCACGCGGCTTGCCACCCTTGACAATGGTCAGCGTGCTGGTCTGGCGCACACGTTGACCCACTGCGTCCTGTGCGATGGCGACGACTTGGTACGTGCCGTCGGGCGGTGGGTTCGCGCCCAAGTCAATGCCACCCTCATAATCGAAGATATGCCGCCCCGCTTCGCCCGCCTTGCGCCCTTCCTTGCGCGCCGAGATAGGCAGCTCGCGCCCCGCCTCGTCAATCAGCACAACGCGCAAATCGGCAGGCTTCTCGAGGTAGACGTTGACCTCCACACGGTCGTCAATGCCATCTTGGTTGGGGCTAAACACGCTAGGCGCGACGCTGAACGCCGTCAGCAGCGGCAGCGCGGTATCGCCCCCTTCCAACGCCAGCGTACCGCTCACCGTTTGTTCTTCTTGCGCATTGCGTGCCGTTAGCGACCACGTGTACACGCCGTCCGCCAGCAACCGCCGCTCAATCACGCCCTCGAAAGCCTCGCCTTCGTTGAGATAGCCTGCGACAACACCGCTAAACAGCACGCTGTAATCGCCGGCAAAGCGTGGCTCATCGTTACGAAAGACAAAGACACGCCCCGCAGCATCCTCAAAGCGCAGCGTCACGTTGGCATAGCGGCTGAGCGTGTAGCGAAAGGTCGTCAGGTCATTTTGTCCGTCGGCGTTGGGCGTGATGCGCGCGTCGTCAAAAGCAGCCGACACAATCAGCGGACGCGGTGGATTGAGCAGCAGCTGCCCTAAAAGCAGCGTCGCCACTAGACCTACTGCCGCCGCCGCCACTGTCAACATTATCGGGATACGCATGCCGTTTACGCTCTCAACAAGTGATATGAACACGGTGAGTTTATCGGGGTGCGTATCCCTTAACAAGTGCTAATCGGCAAACCTAACTGTACAATGATGGCAAAGGTCGCTACACTTAACGCAGCAAACCGTAAAACAAGCAAGGAAACTCACCACGTGACCCAATCGATTATCACACCCCCTGCACAAGAGAGCAGCAGCGGTGAACGTCCGCTCATCGTCTTGTCAGAACACTTGATTTACCCCAGCGTGCTGAGCGCGCTGTGGCTGCGACTGCCCAAATCCGGCGAAGAGAGCAGCGAAGAGGCGCGCCGCATTGCCTTGCTAGAAAGTGCGCACGCCCAGAGCAAGCTGCTGGTCGCGGCATTCGACACACCCGACCACGCCCCGCAGTGGGGCGTAACGCTGCGCGTGGTCGCGCTGCAAGAGCGCGAGGGCGCGCTGTTGGCGATGGTGCGCGGCGAGGAGCGCGTGCGCTTAAGCGAGCTGCGCGCCGCGACGCTGCCGCTGGTGCGTTACAGCGTACCGTCCAGCATCAAGCCCAGCCTGCTCATGGTTGAGCGGCTGCGCGATGCTTTCGCGCACTACGCCAGCAGCAACGAACATCTCACACCAGCGGTGGCAGATGTCGTGCTAAACAGCGACAGCACAGTGCTGTGCTATCAACTGGCGGCAGTGCTGCAGCTGCCCAAAGCCGTTTATTTAGAGCTGCTGACCCTGCTTGACGGTGACCAGCAGCTTGAGCTGGTGTTAGGCTATCTTTTGGAGGCGATTAACACGCTAGACACGCAAAATGACCTCAACGGGCAAGTACAAAGTGACCTCGCCCGCAATCAACGCGAAAGCTACCTGCGCGAACAACTGCGCGTTATTCAAGGCGAGCTTGGCGAGGGCGACCCCTTCCAGCGCGAGATTAACCAGCTGCACGCGCAAGTGCTGACGGCACAAATGCCCGAAACCGTGCGCGAGAAAGCGTTGGAAGAGGTGGCACGCTTGGGCATGATGCCACCCGTCTCACCCGAAGCGGGCATCATCCGCACGTATATTCAGTGGCTGCTCGACTTGCCCTGGCAGAAGGCCAGCCGAGACAACTTAAACCTGCGCCACGCCGAAAAAGTGCTAAAGGCAGGGCATTACGGCTTAGACAAAATCCGTGACCGCATCCTTGAGCATATCGCCGTGCGCAAGCTAGCGGGCAACAAGATGAAATCGCCTATTCTGTGCTTCGTGGGGCCGCCGGGCGTGGGTAAGACCTCGCTTGGCAAGAGCATCGCCAAAGCACTCGGGCGCGAGTTCGTGCGCGTCTCGCTCGGCGGCATCCGCGACGAAGCCGAAATACGCGGACATCGCCGCACCTATATCGGCGCGCTGCCCGGTCGCATCATCCAAACGCTCAAGCAAGCGGGAACGTGCAACCCCGTATTCATGCTCGACGAGATTGACAAAATCGGTGATGACTATCGCGGCGACCCCGCCGCTGCCCTGCTCGAGGTGCTTGACCCCGAACAGAATAACGCCTTTTCCGACCACTACCTCGAAGTGCCATTTGACCTTTCCAGAGTAATGTTCATCGCCACCGCCAACGACCTCAGCCCGCTGCCTGAAGCGTTGGAAGACCGTCTTGAAGTCATCGAGTTTCGCTCCTACACCGAAGAGGAAAAGGTCGAGATTGCGCGCCAATTTCTCATTCCCAAGCAGCTGCTGGCGCACGGGCTAAGCCGACGCGGCATCACCTTTCAAACCGACGCGATTGTCGAGCTAATCCGCCACTACACGCTGGAACCAGGCGTGCGCAACCTTGAGCGCGAAATCGCCAGCGTGTGCCGCAAGCTAGCACGGCTTGTCGCCACCGACAAGCCCTACCCCAAGCGCATCACGCCCCAGCTGGTTGAGAAGTATTTGGGCGCGCCCTATGTGTTGGAGAGCCGTATCAACCGCGAAGACAGTGTGGGCATGGTCACAGGTTTGGTCTGGTCAGCAAGCGGCGGCGACACGCAAGTTATTGAGGTGTCGCTGCTGAGCGGCAAAGGTAACCTGACGCTGACAGGGCAGCTTGGTGACGTGCTGCAAGAATCCGCACAGACCGCGCTCAGCTACGTGCGCTCGCGTGCCTATGACTTGAAAATACCAGCGAATGACTTTGAGGATTACGACGTTCACGTTCACTTGCCCGAAGGCGCAGTGCCAAAGGACGGTCCCTCGGCCGGGGTCGCCATCGCGGTGGGCATTTTGTCGGTGTTCACCGAGCAAAAGGTGCGCAGTGACTTCGCCATGACCGGCGAGATTACGCTGCGCGGCAACGTGCTGCCAGTGGGTGGCATCAAAGAGAAGGTGCTGGCGGCGCGGCGACGCGGCATTAAGAATGTCATTTTGCCCGCCGACAACAGCAAAGAACTCGTCGACATACCGAAGGCGGCGCGCAAAGACCTCAACATTTACTTTGTGCGCCACATACAAGAGGTGCTAGATTTGATGCTGCTGGAAGCCCCCACCGAGCGCGTGCGCGACCTTCGTGCTGCAGAGGCAGAACGCGACAACGACAACAAGGACGAAAGCTAAGGCGGCAGCCGACAATGGACGCGCCAACACACGCGCCTGTTACATCGCGTTGCGCCCACCAACGCCCTAGTAGCGTGCTGCTGGTGTGGCTGTTGCTGCTGGCGGCGTGTCGACCACCCGTCTCGCAGGTGATTGTCGCACCTGCGACATGCGGATGGCTGACGCTGCCGCTCGAGCCGCCCATGTACTGCACGCTCTTGGCGGATGACACGCTGATTGTGCAGACCAACGGACAAACCACGCTCACATGGCAGCAAGCTACCGTCACGCTAGATGGCGCGCTGTATTGGCATTGGGGCGAACGTGAGCTGCTGCTAGCAGTGCTAGAAGGCACGGCTGTGGTTGGCGTAAACGGCGCGGCGCGGGTGGTCGTGGCAGGCGCGCAGCTCGCGCTACCGCTGCGCGAGGACGGCACGCTAAGCGCACGACTGCCCACCGCGCTGCCTATCGAAGCCGAAATACTAACGCGCGTTCAAAACGTCCAAGCTGCCCGCCCGCTAGTGCTGCCTTCGCCAATTGCGCCGCCGTTGGGCGTGACGCTTGCGCCCAGCCGCACGCCCAGCCCTACGCCGCTTTCGTTGACGGACATCGCTATTGGCACGCATACGCCTGTTCCTACCGTTTGCGTCCCCCGCGAGGATTGGCGTGCTACCGTCACGGTACGCAGCGGCGACGTGTTATCACGCATCGCAGCACGCTATAACTTGTCCACCGGCGAACTCGCGGCGGGCAACTGCTTGACTAACCCCGACCGCATCCGCATTGGACAAGTGCTGCGCGTGCCAAGCGTGCCGACTGCCACACCGCCCAACGCGCCTACGCCTACGCCTAGCCTTGTCTTCCTGCGTGCCGACAAAAGCGAGCTGACAAGTGGCGAGTGTACGGTGGTGCGCTGGGACGTGTTCAACGTAGAAAGCGTTTACTTTGAGGAAACGCTGACGACCGGCAACAACGCTCAGCCCATTTGTCCTGCTACCACCACAACCTACACGCTGCGCGTCGTGTATTTTGACGGCACACAGACCACGCACAGCGTCACCGTGCGCGTGAGTGCGTCACCTTAGTGTGGGTTTAAGCCCTCTTGTGCGCGTGGTATGATAGTCGCGAGACGTGAGGAGAACGACGATGTTACATCGCTTTTTGCTTATTCTGTGCGTGTGCAGCGCGCTGGTTGGCTGTGCGACAACACCATCAAGCCCTACACCCGCCGCCACAGCGACGACAACGCACACGCCCGAACCTACCGCCACAGCGACGGCAACGCATACGCCCGAACCTACCGCTACACCCACGTTGACCGCCACTGCGACCGCCACGCCGACATCGACGCACACGCCAAGCGTAACACCTACTCCTAGCATCACGCCACAAGCGACGATTGGCTTTAACTTTGACAATTGGGGGCGCGCTGACCTGCCCGCTGCGATTGTCGGCGGCGTGCGTCGTAACTACTTGGTGTTCGCCAACAGCAACAACCGCGCCACTATCGCCAACATCGCCACGCCCGGCGCGGAAAACCGCGAGCAGCTGCTTTACTTGGTCAACCCTGACAACCCTTCGACGCGGCTGCCGCTGGCGACGCTGGACAGCTCCACAGGCGACCAAATCTACTTGGCACAGAACGGCAAGGCTCTCGCCTACTTTCACAGCGAACCTCTGCGCACGGGACTATACATCCTCAACCTAGAGAACGGGCTAAAGGGGCGTATCGCCGCCATTGACAGCATCACACAGCGCGGCATCACCAGCAAGCCAACATGGTCGCCTGACGGCGAGCAGCTAGCGGTGACGCTTGACACAGGCTACGCGCTGGACATTTTTCTCTATGACAGAGGCGGCGCGGGGCGCGTCAACTTGACCAACAGCGGCGCGTATGACTTTTATCCCGCGTGGTCGCCCGACGGGCGTTATTTGGCGTTTGTCTCTGACCGTGCCACCTGCCCAACGTGGACACCGCAAGCAGACGGCGCGTTTTGTGACGCGCTCACGCACCCCACCCCGCAAGGCGGCAGTGTCTACATCATCGAGCTTGCCAGTGGCAGCGTGCGCCAAATCAGCGATGTCTACGTCACCGAACCGCCGCGCTGGCTCAACAATGAGCTGCTGGTGATTGCGGAAGGCGACCAGCTCGACCTGCTCAACCCGCAGCGCAAGTTGTGGGTCGCTAACGTGCGCACGAACACCTTGCGCCGCGTCGCGCTCAACGGCAGCGATGACGCAACCTATCTTAACGACGTGTGGTCGCCCGACGGCGCGCGCCTGCTCTTTCAACGCGCCGCGCCTACCAGCACCAGCCTCGTGCTGATGACTGCAGCAGGCGAGCTGCTGCGCGAACGCAGCGAAGAGCTAAACCTGCCGCGCTTCGGCATGCGAGCGGCATGGTCGCCGAGCGGCGACCGCATCGCTATTGGTGGCGCGGACGGGCTTTGCCCCTACGGTGTTCGCGTGGCGGACGCTGATTTCACGTTCATCGCCACTGGCAATCCGCCGCCTAGCATGTGCAACCCTACCTTTTCGCCCAACGGACAGTACGTGGCGTTCACGGGCATCAATCCGCGTGTAGATGGGCGCGTGGACGTGTATTTAGCGAACTTCAACGGCTTCAGCGTGGTCAATTTGACGGTCGACTTGCGCGGGCAAATGCAGCTTATCGGCTGGATAGGCAATTAGCGCATCGCCTATAAATCGGCTATAGTTAACGCACGTTTACACAACCAGAGGAGCAAGCAAAGATGACAGATCTTACAGGGCAAATTGCCATCGTAACAGGCGGCAGTCGCGGCATCGGGCGCGCCATCGCGTTAGAACTCGGCAGGCGCGGCGCGGCGGTCGTGGTCAACTATAACCAAAGCGCAAGCGCGGCGGAAGCCGTTATCACCGAGCTAAAAGCTAACGGTGGCGACGGGCTAGCGGTGCAGGCGGACGTGAGCGACCCCGAGCAAGTCAACGCGCTGTTTAAGACCGTCACCGACACTTACAAACGGGTGGATATTTTGGTCAACAACGCAGGTATCACCCGTGACAACGTGATTATGATGCTCAAGCCTGAAGACTTCGACGCGGTGATTAACACCAACCTCAGGAGCGCGTGGCTGTGTGCCAAAGCCGCCAGCCGCCTGATGATGAAGCAGCGCAGCGGGCGCATCATCAACATCACCAGCGTGGTGGGCATTGCAGGCAACGGCGGACAAACGAACTACGCCGCCAGCAAGGCGGGCATGATTGGTTTGACCAAGTCGCTCGCCAAAGAGATTGCCTCGCGCGGCGTGACGGTCAACGCAGTGGCACCCGGCTTCATCGCCACCGACATGACCGCCGAGCTGGGCGAAGACATCATGAAGAAAGCCATTGAAGCCATTCCGTTAGGGCGGCAAGGCACTCCCGAAGAAGTTGCCAAAGCGGTTGCCTTTTTGGCGAGCGCAGACGCAGGCTATATCACGGGACAAGTGCTAGTCGTTGACGGCGGCATGATAATGTAGGAGGTGCATCATGACAACGTACGAAACCTTGCTTTACACCACAGAAGACGGCGTAGCGGTCATCACGCTCAACCGCCCCGACACGCGCAACGCGCTGACCGCACCCATGTACCGCGAGCTGATGGCGACGCTTGCCGCCGCCGAAGCGGACCCCAGCGTGCGCGCGATTATCCTGACAGGCAGCGGCAAAGGCTTTTGCAGTGGGCAAGACCTCGCCGAGCTGCAAGCCTTGACGCAAACCGACGCGACCGTAGGCGACGTGTTGCGCAATAACCTCAATCGCCTCGTGCTACAAATGCGCGCGCTGCCCAAGCCCATCATCGGTGCGCTCAACGGCGTGGCGGCAGGCGCAGGTGGGTCGCTTGCGCTCGCCACTGACTTGCGCATCGCCGCCGAAGACGCGAGCTTTGTCTTCGCAGCATTCGTCAACATTGGCATCATCCCCGACGGCGGCGGCACGTACTTCCTGCCCAAGCTGGTGGGACCAAGTAAGGCATTAGAACTAGCGTGGCTGGCGGACGCACAGAACCGCGTGAGCGCGGCGCAAGCCTTGCAGCTGGGCATCGTCCAGCGCGTCGTGCCAACCGACACGCTTATGCAAGAGGCGCATGCCTTAGCGCGCAAGCTCGCTAGCATGGCAACGCTAGCGATTGGCGAGACGAAACGCGCTATCTACGCCGCCAACGAAGGCACGCTTGCCGACGCGCTGGAGCGTGAGGCAGACGTGCAAGTGCGCATGTTCGAAACACAAGACTTCGCCGAAGGGGTGCGCGCTTTCTTAGAAAAACGTCCCGCACAGTTCAAAGGAGCATAACCTATGGCAAGCGTTTTCAGCCGCATTATCGCGCGTGAAATTCCCGCCGAAATTTACTACGAGGACGACTTGGTCATCGCGTTTAAGGACATTAACCCGAGCGCGCCCGTCCACATTCTTATCTGTCCCAAGCGCGAAATTCCCACCGTGAACGATGCCACGCCTGAGGATGAAGCGGCACTAGGGCGCATGTGGACGGTTGCCGCCAAGCTCGCGGCGCAGTTTGGCATCGCTGAAAGCGGCTATCGCCTCATCACCAACGTCAATGCGGACGGTGGACAGGAAGTGTTCCACATCCACATGCATCTCGTAGGTGGCAGACCCTTAGGTCCTATGCTAAAGAGGGTCAAAGACACGTAGCTCACAAAGGGGCGCGTACAGGATGCTGCGCCCCTTCGCTTTGCCGCTAACTTTCCGGCGTGCTTTCTGCTTGCGGCGTGGTTTCGGCGGCGGGGGTCACTTCAGGCGTGGCATCTGCCTCAGTTGCGCTGGTCTCAGGCGCAGGTGTGCTAAACGGCGCAAAGCGGTCAATCGCGGCGTTAATCTCGTCCAAGACAGGGTTGACGGGCGCGCCGTTCACACGAATTGTGGGCGTGGCGTTGATGCCTTGAAAGCCCAAGTTGAGAAGGTCAGTCGTGCGCCCGCTTTGAAAGCAAGCGTTAAACTTCGCTTCGTCCAAGCTCAATGCCGCAATGCCACCGCGAATGCGGTTGGTCGTGAAGGCGTTGGTTACGCCGTACAGCCCTTGCCACTCAAACAAGGCTTCGGTCATCTCCCAGAATTTGCCTTGTTCTTGCGCACAAAGGGCGGTGCGTGCCGCGCCTTCTGCGTTGCCCGCGCCAATGCGCACCGGCACAAACGTGATGGCAATCTCCTCGCGGCGCACACGCTCAAGCAGCGCGGGAAACACCGTCTTGTGATACTCGCGGCAAGCTGGACAGGTAAAGCTCGAATACTCGACGACCTGCACTTTGGCATCTGCCCGCCCCAAGCGCGGGAAGCCCTGCTCGTTCACGCCGCGCGGAATGCCCTCATAGCGTGCCTCAAGGTCAGCAGGGATAGGGGCTTCGGCAGGTGCTTGTGAGACCACCGCAAGGAAGCCGAGCAAAATGACAACGACCACAACGCCTACAAGCGCGATAAGCTGCTGGCGACGCTTCTGCTCTTTTTTGCGCTCTTGCACGCGCTCTTTAGTTTTTGATTTCTGTGACATGTGCGCTATTCTCCCCAAGAAAGTCAATAAGAAACGGCACAAGTGTACCAAACTTTGCGCTGCCTAGCGACGCTTCGCCCGCCACAACAGCAAATACTCCCTAAAGCTCACCAGCTTTTCAGGGATGCGGTCAAACTGGGTGGGATACTTGATGATGCGCGGCTGCGGGCTAGGCGGCACAAACAAGCCTTTGGGTGATGGTATCGGCACAAACGTATAAGGATGCATGTGGTGGGCAATGCGCTCGTAGGCAATCATTTCCGCCACCATCACCTTAATTTGCCGCACGTCCTCATCGGTGACAGGACGATACACCACGCTGCGCAGCCTGCCCGTCGCGTCAAAGCCCAGCGTTAATCCACCAAACACCTCCAGCTGTGTGCCGCTGTAGGCTTGGTACTGCGCGCCCTCTAAGGTCAGCGTCCTCATGCTGAAGTAGGTCATGAAAACATAGCCGTCACCGTTGCGATAGGTGGCCATCGGCAGCAGCTCCTCACGAACCTCAAGCGCAAGCGCGGGCAGCACGACCTGTTCTAAGAAAAGCGCGGAGGCTAGCGCGTTGTTCATCGCCTCCGGCAAGCGCACGTCAGGCAGCGCACGCAGCGCGTCGCGGTGCGCATCAGCTTGTGCTGCTGTAAGGATAGCCCGTGCAGCGAACACATCGCGCAAAATGGCGTAGTACGCGCCGTCGTTCTCAAGGTCATCCGCCGTCAAAAACGCGCGCGCCATGTCGGCATAGTCCAATTCACCCACCGGCGCAAGCTCAATCGCCAGCACGAGCAAGCTACCCATCACATCGCGCGCGCGATGCAACGCAAGATAGGCGGGCATGGTCTGACAGTAACGCTCGTAAATCGCTACCAGCGCGTCGTAAAACGCGCCTGTAAACACCCGCGAGTAGTTGTGTTCTTGGCGCGAGAGCGTCGTTTCAGGGTTTTCAGGCAGATAAACCAACTCATCAAACGGCTGCAACACCAAGTCGTTGATGGCATTGCGCAAATAAACGGAGTGCTGGGGCAGCAGTTCAGATGGCACGAGATGCTCCGCTAGCTCACTCACGAAGTTGCTCACGCGCAAATTGCCGTCTGTCAGCTCAAGCAAGCGGCGAATGAGCGCGTCGTCGTGCAGCGCAGCCAGCACCGCCGCCATGTCACCGAAACTTTCGTGGAAGGCGCGCGGGACCAAGCCAAATGACTCGTTGTACAAGTCGCGCAAGCCGTCAAGCACAGCGTGGGCGGTTTCATGGGTGACGATGTCCGCGCTTTCGGCGGTGCTGTGCAGCAGACCATCGGGCGTTTGAAAGGTGTGAAAGCCTAACAAGCGGTCGCGCTCGCTGTAAAAAGCGTTGTTCATGTCGCCAGCGTGCGGGTCAATTGTCAAGCGCGGCGCGCCGAACGCCCAGGGCAGCGCGCGCCGCGCATAGCGTTCGAACATGCGCAGCGTAAACGTGGCGTGATAGAAAGCGTTGACAGCGGCAAATTCGGGCTGATGCGGCAGATAGATGTAGCCGCCTTCAGCATTGGGCTGCACGACAATGCCACGGCTGTCCTCAACGCGGAAGCGCGCGTTAACCAAGCCCGCTTGGATGTCATCCGCCTGCATGGTGCGCAGCTCCGGCTCGCCCAACAGCGGGTTTTGCGGGTAGATTAGCACTTGTACCTGATTAGCGACCTCGTAGGGCAGCGGTTCTGGGTTGAGCGTGAATGCCCCCATCATTTTCTGCGCGGTGGCTAGCGGCAAGGCTGCGCCCTGTGCCAACCGCTGCAGCAAGGTTCTGACACCAAAATGCGGGCTACCGTGAAACGACTGCGTCTCTTCTGCACTCATAGCGCGTCCTTTATGTGCTTGCCTCTTGCCGTTGATTCTAGGCGATAGCGCGCAACGGCGCAAATTATTGATTTTTTTATCAATATAAATAACTTAATCAATTAAATGACTATACCCTTTTTGGCTAAACTGCGTTAAAATAGCCGCGTTAGCCTTATATTTTTTAACAAGAGGACACACTATGAGCGATGCTTTTGGCGCACGCGGCACTTTCGATACCGGCAACGGCAAGGCGGTCATCTACCGCCTTAGCGCACTTTCCGCAAAAGGTATCGGCAAGATTGACCGCTTACCCTTCTCTATCAAGATATTGTTGGAAAATGCGCTACGCAACGTGGACGGGCGCATCATCACTGAGCAAGACGTACTCAACCTTGCCAACTGGGAACAAGGCGTAGACGTGCCGTTTAAGCCCGCTCGCGTCATCCTGCAAGACTTCACGGGCGTGCCGTGCGTCGTCGACCTCGCCGCGCTGCGTGACGCGATGCTGCGCATGGGCGGCGACCCCAAGAAAATCAACCCGATTGTCCCGGTTGACCTGGTGATTGACCACTCTGTACAGGTCGATTACTTCGCTAGCAGCGACGCGCTCGCACTCAACAGCAGCCTTGAGTTTGAGCGCAACGTGGAACGCTACGAGTTCTTGCACTGGGGACAAAAAGCCTTCAGCAACTTCAGGGTCGTGCCGCCCGCCACTGGCATCGTGCATCAGGTTAACCTTGAGTACCTCGCCAAAGTGGTGCAGCTCTTCGACGACCCGCAAGGCGGCAAAGTAGCGATGCCCGACACGCTGGTCGGCACAGACAGCCACACGACGATGATTAACGGCATCGGCGTGTTGGGCTGGGGCGTGGGCGGCATCGAGGCAGAGGCTGCCATGCTCGGACAGCCTATCTACATGGTCATGCCCGAAGTCATCGGCGTGAAGTTGACGGGCGCGCTGCCCGAAGGCGCAACCGCCACCGACCTCGTGCTGGTGGTCACGCAGATGCTGCGCAAAAAGGGCGTAGTCGACAAGTTTGTCGAGTTCTATGGCAGCGGCATCAGCAGCATGTCCTTGCCTGACCGCGCCACCATCGCCAACATGGCACCCGAATACGGTGCGACGATGGGCTTCTTCCCTGTGGACGACGAGGCATTGAGCTATCTTGAACGCACCGGGCGCGACCCGCAGCTGGTCGAGATGGTGCGCCGCTATTGCAAAGAACAAGGCTTATTCCGCACCGACGACACGCCTGACCCCATCTTCACCGACACCCTAGAGCTAGACCTCAGTACCGTCGAGCCGAGCATGGCGGGTCCCATGCGTCCGCAAGACCGCGTCGCCCTGCGTGACATGAAACCTACCTTCCAGAAGGCACTGCGCGCCCCAACAAGCGAGCGCGGCTTTGCCCTTGACGAAAGCAAGCTCAGCAACACCGCCGTCATCAAGAACGGTCACACCAGCGAAATTAAGCACGGCGCGGTCGTCATCGCGTCCATCACCAGCTGCACCAACACCAGCAACCCGTCCGTGATGATAGGCGCGGGCTTGCTGGCGAAGAAAGCCGTCGAGCGCGGGCTGACGCGCAAGCCCTACGTGAAGACCAGCCTTGCGCCCGGCTCTAAGGTCGTGACGGAATATCTCAAGGCGGCGGGCTTAACGCCCTATCTCGAGCAACTTGGCTTCCACACCGTGGGCTACGGCTGCACGACCTGCATCGGCAACTCGGGACCGCTGCCCGAAGAAGTGTCCAGCGCAGTGCGCGAGGGCGACATCGTCGCAGCAGCAGTGTTGAGCGGCAACCGCAACTTCAGCGGACGCATCAACGCCGACGTGAAAGCGAACTACCTAGCTTCCCCACCGCTGGTCGTAGCGTACGCGCTGGCTGGCACGGTCGACATTGACCTGAACAACGAGCCGCTGGGCTACGACAAAGACGGCGCACCGGTCTACCTGCGCGACATTTGGCCCACCCAAGAGGAAGTGCTACACACCGTGCAAACCGCACTTTCGGCAGAGATGTTCAAAGAGCAGTACGGCAACGTTTACACCGGCAACGAACGGTGGAACGCCATTCCCAGCGCAGACGGCGACGTGTTTCAATGGAACGAGGACAGCACCTACATCCAAGAGCCGCCCTTCTTCCTTTCGATTAGCCCTAAGCCCGAGCCGCTCAAACCTATCACGGGCGCGCGGGTGTTGGGCTTGTTTGGCGACAGCATCACCACCGACCACATCTCACCCGCCGGCAGCATCGCCGCCGACAGCCCCGCCGGCAAGTACCTGTTGAGCAAGGGCGTGGAGAAGAAGGATTTCAACAGCTATGGCGCGCGGCGCGGCAACGACCGCGTGATGACGCGCGGCACGTTCGCTAACATTCGCCTGCGCAACTTGCTCGTCGAGGGCAGCGAGGGTGGCATCACCGAACACCTGCCGACGGGCGAAATCATGGCGATTTACGACGCGGCAATGAAATATCAAGCGGAAAAGACCGACCTCATCATCTTAGCAGGCAAAGACTACGGCATGGGGTCGAGCCGCGACTGGGCAGCCAAAGGCACGTTCTTGCTAGGCGTGAAGGCGGTCATCGCCGAGAGCTTCGAGCGCATCCACCGCAGCAACTTGGTGATGATGGGCGTGCTGCCGTTGGTCTTCACAGACGGGCAGTCGTGGCAGTCGTTGGGCTTGACAGGGCGCGAGACCTACACCATCCCCGTAAGCGATGACATTCAGCCCAAGCAAACCATCACCGTAACCGCCACCGCCGCCGACGGCACGAGCAAGAGCTTCACCTGCCTTGTGCGCCTTGACACAGTCGTCGAGGTGGATTACTACAAAAACGGCGGTATCTTGCAAACCGTGCTGCGCCAGTTCAACGCCTAAGCAAGCCGCCTAGCGAACTAACAGCCCGTCAGGTCTCTGCACGGGCTGTTGACATTAGCCAATAACGTTGCCCTGCAGTTCAGCTGGCACAGGCAAGCGCAAGCGGTCAAGCACCGTCGGCGTGATGTCCATGAGCTGGCGGTCGGCGACACGCCCACGCCCGCGCTGATGTGGGTCTACCCACAAGAACAAGCCCTCTTCGGCGTGATTGGCATCGTCGGGTCCCATGTCGTTTTCCAGCGTGTAATGCGTCGGGTAGCCAAAGCCGCCCACCGCCCGCCAGTGCAGCTCACCAAAGTAGACCAGCAAATCAGGCGCGATGCCGTTCACCTGCGCGTAAAGCTCGCGCGGGCGCATGGCACGCACTGGCAACGGCTGCCCCTTATCGTCCGTCAGGGTTGCCAGCAGCGCGCTCAGCTCTTGCAGCGTCTGCTCATAAGCGTCTGGCGCGACAACGCCATGTGGTTCGCGCCCACGCACGTTGAGGAAGATGCGCCCATAGTAGCCGCCTGTTGACCAAGCGCGCGTGCGCTCCCAATCGATCTGTGCTGCGCTGAAAGGGAGAATGTCGCCCGTTTTAGGCGGGTTGTGCAGTGCCAACCACCCCTGCTGACGCAACCACTCGTTGATAGCAATCGCGCCGTCCATGCGCTTTGCCCCATGGTCGCTCACGACCGCCACACTGGTTTGGTCGTCAACACATGCCAGCAGCCGCCCAATCCAGCTGTCGACAAACCGATAGTAGTCGCGCACAACCTGCTGGTAGGGGTTATCAGACGTGTAAAGGCGGTGCTGAGAATCAAAGTACCGCCAAAACCCGTGATGCAAGCGGTCAAGCGCGATGTTCACGTGCATCGCAAACGTCCAATCGCCGCGCTGGAGCTGTGCCTCAAAGGCACGATACTGCCGTTCGGTTAAGTCATAAATGCGCTGCAAAAGCGCGTCCTTGTCGGTCGTACGAAAGCCCCTCACATCAAACGCATAATCGGGGTCAGCCTTCAACAGCTCGTGCTTGAGCAAGGCGGGGTATGTGAACGCGCTCTCTCGCGAGGGCGTGAGAAAGTCGCTGATGAGCCGTCCGTTGACAGGCTGCACAGGGTACGTTTGTGGCACGTTCACCACCAACACGCGCTGCCCCGCTTGCCCAACACGCTCCCAAAGGCGCGGCAGCGTGACGGCACGGCTGTCGGCAGCAGTCAGCGCGCTGTAGTCGTAGCTGGCACGGTTGCGAAAGCCATAAATGCCCAGCGTGCCTGCATCGCGGCTGGTGGTCATGCTTGCCCACGCCGGCACGGTGATGCACGGCACCGACGAACGCAGCACGCCCCATGTGCCTTGTGCCATTAGAGCGCGCACGTTGGGCAGGTCCGCGGCAAACTGCTCAAATAGCAGCGTGGGACTTGCGCAATCTAAGCCAATCACCAAACATTTGGCGGGCTTACGTCGCAAAAACCCCGCCATTTAGCTATCCGCAGGAGGCGCAGCGTTGTTGCGCAGCATACCGCGCAGTGCCAGTGTCTCGTTGTCGATATCGTCGGCAATCGTCGCCAACACGCCGTTGACAAAGCGCAGCGTGCTATCCGAACCAAACACCAGCGACAAGTCGACTGCCTCACTGATGATAATGTTCTGCGAGAGCTTGTCCTCAATCGCTAGCTCAAACACGGCGATGCGCAGGATATTGCGGTCAACAATCGACACCTGGCTAATAGGAAACTCAGGCGCGTAACGCTGCACAATGACATCGAGCTGGGCTAAGTTGTCCAGCACGCCGCGCACCAAAAACTCAAAATAGCGTAGCAACCGCCCTTCAATGTCATGCTCATGCGCGACGGTGTCGACAATGCTGCGCAGCTTGCTGCTGTCATAGTCGAAATTAGGCGGCATGTAAGCAGATAGCATTTCTTGAAAGGTCAGCGTACTGGTCGGCATGAGGAAGTGGTTGAGCGTTTCGCCGACAGTGTGAGTGGTCGTGTCGATTTCGTACAAGGCTTGCAGGGCAAGACGGCGTGCCAATGTGCGTTCGGTAGCGGCTTGGG
The DNA here is from genome assembly GCA_938022205.1 of uncultured Anaerolineae bacterium. GTDB lineage: Bacteria > Chloroflexota > Anaerolineae > Aggregatilineales > Phototrophicaceae > JANWYT01. Next base: position 222,998 of record CALIEB010000002.1, read on the forward strand.
GAAGCTCAACCACCTCGCGGGCGATGATGTCGTCTTCATTAAATTCAAATTCGGGATAGTCCGTCATAGGGGTTCAGCTAACCTAATCAGCCTATGCTAGGTTTGGATACATTAACACAAAGTTTACTCAATAATTGGGTTTTTTGCTATCACAAATCTTCCAATTTAGACGTTACGGGGGCGGCACAATGATGCGAATTCCTTGGGCTTGCGCCTCCTCAAGGCGAGCGTTCTCTTTGTAGGTCAGCCATTCGTTCAGGCGCGCGCAAAGCTCCGCGCTGAACAAGAAAATCGACGCAATCAGGTACGCCCAAAAGAGCAGCACAATGCCCGTCGCAATGCCGCCATAAATCACCGAAAACGTCGCTAGATTGGTCAAATACCACTGAAAGGCATACTTTGCTAGCTCCCAGCCCAACGCGCCGAACATCGCGGAAGGCAGCACGGCATCCCACGCCACAAAGCGCGCCGGCACATAGCGAAACAGCAGCGCGAAGATGACCAAATTCAGCCCCAACGGCAAAAAGAACACCCCCGCGCTCAGCCACACGTTGAGTTCAAGCGAGAACGCCAGCAGCAAGCGCAGCACGCCCGACGTAAGGAACGACGACAAGACCAGCACCACCAACGCCAACCCCATCAGCAGCGCAAGCAAGCGCATGCGCCACAAGCTGCGCATGGTCGGCACGCTGAAGATGATGTCGAGCGAGTGCGTGATGTTGGAAAACAGCGACGTTGCCGACCAGAGCAAACCCACTAACGCGACCACGCCAAACTCTGCGCTTTGGCGGGTTGCCGCGCCAACGGTTTCTTGAATGACCTCCACCGTGCTTTGTGGCAAGAAAAACGCCAGCCCGCGCGCAATTTGCTCCTGCGCTACAGCCGGACCCACCAGCGCGCCAATCGCCACCGCCAGCAGCAGCACCAGCGGAAACACCGAGAAGATGACGTAGTACGCCAGCGTAGCGGCTTGCTGTGAACCGCGCGCTAGATAATTCGTCACGGCGCACAGCAGATAGTTTGGCAAGCGATAGGTACGCGCTTGAAGCTGTGTCCAGTGAGCGAGCACGAGGGCGCGCACACGGCGTGCGCTGCGTTGTAAGTCAAACATGGCGCACCTGCCCTAGAAAATACTTAGGTCAATTATAACCATCTACGGCGAATAGGGTATAATGGGTTGAGTATCTATCCTTTCAAAGGAGTTCGCCAATGGAAGACTTAGGGCAACAAATCGTCGCCGTATTAGCTCCCAACAGCCTCGCCGATTTCTTTATCTACCTCATTTTCATCTTGTCGATTGTCGCCAGCGCGACCATTCCAGAGAAAAACGTACAAGCTCCGTACTTGATGTACGCCGTGCTACTGTTCTGTATTATCGACCTGCTGCGCGGTGACAACGGACAAGGCATGCCTGTGATGGGCTTCGACAACACCGGCTTCGGCACGTTTCTCATCCACATCGGCATGTTCGCGCTGCCGCTAATTGCGGCGGGTTTGGTGCGACGGCAGGGACGCAAGGGTGGCTTAGCCGTTCCGGCTTGCTTGCTAGCCGGCCTGTTTGGCGGCATCTACGCCGTCATGTCGTTCCTCGCGCCAGAAGTGCTTTATGGAACCTTTACCCTGTGACCATTTATTAGTGCAAGTCGTTTATGTAAAACTCGCTGAAGATCGAAGTGCCACCACGTTCATAGAGCGAGCAACATGAACGCACCTGTATGGTAACAGCAATTGTGGTACTTAATGACTTGCTGAAGACATACAAGGCTATGTGTGCCGCTTGTTAGTTAGGCTCTTAGGCGAATTGTTGGCGCACGCGGAGGCGTTTCTCAGCGATAGCACGTTGCTTCCTGTGTGTAACGCACACCGTCATGGCGTTGTCGTAAGATGCTTTTAAGGCGTACGCCACACCCAAACGCGCTCGCCGTCGCTGCTGAGGTGCAGCGTGCCGTCTTGGTCGGTACGCCATAGCGACAAGTCACCTAGCAACGCCAGCGTGTCCGCATCGGGGTCACCACGCCCATTCGTGCGGTCACTCTGCAGCACCACATAACGAGGCTGCACTTGCGCCCAAAATTCAGGCAGCAGCGCGCGCGCCGTGCCGTGCTGCGGCACGCTCATCACATCCGCCAGCGGATAAGCATGCTCTAGCAATGCGGCTTGTCCGCTGCGTGTGATATCGGACGTGAGCAGCACGCTGTGCGCGCCATAGTGCAGCCGCAGCACCATCGCCCCATCGCCCAGCGGCGCACCCAGCTCGGGTGGCGCAGAAGGATGCAGCACCTCAAGGCGCACGCCGTCGCTGAACACTGCTTCATAACCTGTGCGCGCTGTCACCGTTGGCACGTCTGCCAGCAGCTGCGCCAGCCGCGTTTGTGTCTCGCCGAGTTGGGGTTGTCCGTTGGTCAACACCGCCGCCGCGCGATACCGCTCTAAAACTTCCAGCAACGCGGCGTTGTCTTGGTCATCCGGGTGCGTTAGCACGAGCAAATCCAACGTGCGCTTGTAAAACGGCAAGCGGTCGCCCAGCGCGGTCAGCAGACGCGCGGGATAGCGTCCGCCGTCAACTAACACATGCGCGCCTTGCGGCGTTTGGATGAGGACGGCGTGGCTGTGTCCCACGTCCAGCCACCAAACGTGCAGCTTGCCGTCAGGCACACTGCGCCACGCCGCCGCCAACAGCAGCAACACGGTCACCGCCGCCAAGCGCAGCGCGTAGCGCACAGGCTGCCCAAGCAGCGCGCGCGCCAGCACCGCCAGCGCATCAGGTTTCAGCCCCAGCATAACACTTCCCCCGAATATCATCCCATAGCAAAGCCCGACAAGGCGCGGGTCGACCGCCGCGACGACTTCGGCGAGTGGCAGCGCGGCAAACCAGCGCACCACCGCAATCGACCACGCCAGCGGCAGTAGCACGCCCCAAAACAGCAGCTGCCCCAATGTCGGCAAGGCAAAGCTGACCAAGACCGCTGCGCCGCCTAAGAGCAAAATCATTGCCTGCACGGGCGCAAGCAGCACATTGACCCACAGCACAACCAGCGAAACGCGCTCAAAGTACAGCACAAGCAGCGGTAGCACCGTGATTTGCACCGCCACTGTCACCACCAGCGGTTCGCGCAGCGCGCCCAGCACGCCGCGCAACAGCGCGCTGCGCGTGCGCATGCGCCACACTTCATAAGCACGCTCAAGCGGCTGAAGAAAAAGCGCGATGCCCAACACCGCCATGAAGCTCAGCTGAAAGCTGACATCCCACAACAGCGGCGGATGCCAAAGCGAGAAGACTATCGCCACGAACGCCAGCGACGCGGGCAAATAGACGCGCCGCTTGAACAAGGGAGCAGCCAGCAACAGCGCGCTCATCAGCCAAGCGCGCAGCACGGCGGCATTCGCGCCAACAAAGAGCGTGTAGCCGCCGGTGAGCAGCACCGCCAGCAGCACCGTGCGCCAGCTTTGCCCGAAGGCGCGTCCCAGCAATGCCATCATCAAGCCGCTCAAGACCGCCATGTTGTAACCACTAATGGCGATGATGTGCGCCGCGCCCGTGCGACTAAACGCTTCTTGCAAGCTAGGGGCAATGCCGCGCTCGTTGCCCAAGAGGATGCCCGTCAACAGCCCTGCGTAGGGTTCGGGCAAATGCGCGGCGATACGCGCCTGCGCGTCTAGCCGCCAACGCTCCAACACTTGCGCGGCGTGGGCGGGTGCAGGCGCGACCAGCTGCCACGTAGCGACGGGCATCAGCCGATAGACCCCGCGCCGCGCCAAAAAGTCAGCATAGTTAAAGCGATCGCCCGTTTGGGGAAAACGCAACGCGCCACCGACCTGAATGATATCCCCCACGCGCAACGCTTCTGTGCGCGCTAGCGTCACCAGCACCAAGCCATCCGTCGCTTGCCAGAAGCCATCGTAGAGGCTGTGCGCTCGCAACGTCACCAGCGTCTTGTCATCGCGCACATCGGGCGACGCGACAATCTCGCCAATCAGGGCAACGCTGCCGCGCGGCACATAGGTCGCCAGCAGCGCGGGCGGCGGCATGGCATGCCAACGCAGCCCACCTAAGCTAAACAACAGCAGCCCAACAAACAAAAAACGCCAGCAGCGCGCCAAAAGCACACCAGCCAGCGCAAAAAGTCCCCATAACAGCCAATAGACAACAGGTAAAGTCCACGCCGCTGCGCTAAAAATTCCTGCGACCCAAGCCAATGCAGCAGCGGCAAGGCGCATGCAATCCGCCTAGCTGCTGCGTGTGCGTTGGTCGTCGTCGCGCTCCACGTCAACATACTGCTGCTCGACAGGACGCGGGACGTGGACAGGTGGCAGCGGCAGCTCAGCCACCGTTGGCATGGAGGCTTCGGCGGACTGCACGTGGGCAATGCCATTGCGCACTTGGTTCAGGTCACGCACAAGCTGCTGCTCAAGGCGCGTCAGCACGTCCAGAGCGTACTGGTCTGCGCCGCTGGTAATGCGCGCGGCTTCAGCAATGGCGCGCTGGCGAATTTCTTCGGCGCGTGCCTGCGCCGCCTGCACAATGCTGTCTTGATCAATCAAACTCTCAGCGCGCTCTTTCGTCTGCTGAATCACGCGCGCCGCTTCTTCGTGGGCTTCCGCTAGAATGCGATCGCGCTGGGCAATCACGCGCGCTGCCTTCTCAATTTCCTCCGGGATGGAGATGCGCATTTGGTCGATAATCTCAAGCGCACGCTCTTCGTCGATAATCGTAAACTTCGTGCCGAAAATGTGCCGCCCATCGTCGATTAAGTCCTCTAGGCGGTCAACAAGGTGCTGAATATCCACTGCTACTTCCTCCCCATACCGTTATGGCATTTTTAGTTCCGCAAAGCGTCTAGCTAAAGCCTCCTGCACGTGCGGCGGCACCATCGAGGACACATCGCCGCCCAGTTCGGCAATCTCGCGCACGGTGCTGCTGCTAATGTGCATGTACTTTTCGTCCGAAAGTATCGCCACCGTCTCGACGTTGGGCGCGAGCTTCTTGTTTGCCATGCCCATGCGAAACTCAAACTCAAAGTCACCAAAGACACGTAACCCACGTACGATAGCCATCGCGCCGATTTGCTGCGCGTAGCTGACGGTCAACCCATCGTAGTGCGCCACCTGTATATTGTTATACCCCTGAAAGCTCATTTGCGCCAATCGCACGCGCTCTTCTAGCGGAAAAAGCACATTCTTCTTGGGGCGGCTGTAAATTGCCACCACCACCGCGTCGAAAATAAGTGAGGCACGTACCGCAACGTCAATATGCCCATAGTGAATAGGGTCAAGCGAAGCGGGGTAAAGAGCCAAGCGTCCCATTAATGTGTCCTACTTTCTTGTGGGGTGCGCCGCGCCAGCGCACCTTATGCCTGTCTACATTTTAATCTCGTTCTTAAATTTGTGCCACATGCCTACACAAGTTCGCTGGCTTCGCGGCGCATCAAGGCAACGCGCTGCGCGAGCAAGTGATGCTCGGGCTGCTCAAGCAGCGGGTCCGCTTCATACAGCGTACGCGCTTCCTGCAAGGCAAGCTCCACCAGCTCAGGCGTAACAAACTCGGCGAGGCGCAAGTTCCACGCGCCGCTTTGCCGTGTGCCGAGCAAGTCACCCGCCCCACGAATGCGCCAATCAAACTCCGAGAGCAAGAAGCCGTCTTCGGTTTTGGCGAGCGCAAGCAGCCGCCGCTGTGCGTCCGTCCACGCGCCGCCGGCGTTGTTCAGCACCGCTTGCACACTAAGGCTTTCGCTTTGCTCCAATTCCGCTTTGCTGAACACGCCGCTCTCGGCGAGCAACAAGCAGAACGAGGCATGCTGTCCACGCCCGACGCGCCCACGCAGCTGGTGCAACTGCGCCAACCCAAAGCGATTGGCACTTTCGACGACCATGACCGTCGCGTTTGGCACGTCCACGCCGACTTCAGCAACGGTGGTCGTCACCATCACGTCGTATTCATGGCGGGCAAACGCGCCCATAACCGCCTCTTTTTCGTCGGGACGCATCTGCCCGTGCAGCAAACACACACGATAGCGAAAGAACACCTGCTTAAGCTCTTCGAACGCTTCGACCGCCGAGCGCGTCTCAGCAAGGCGGTCGGAAGCCTCAACCAACGGGTGGGCGATAAAGGCTTGCCGCCCTGCCTTAAGCTGCTCTTCTACGAAGCTATAGACGCGCTCGCGCTCGCTGGGGACGTGAATGGTCGTGACAATAGGCAGCCGTCCAGACGGCTTTTCGTCCAAGATACTCAGGTCAAAGTCTGCGTAAAGCGTCAACGCCAGCGTGCGCGGAATGGGCGTAGCGGTCATGCCCAGCAAGTGCGGGCTTTCGCCTTTATCGCGCAGCGCAGCGCGTTGATTAACGCCAAAGCGATGCTGTTCGTCGACCACCGCCACCGCCAGATGTTTGAACTGCACGCCTTCTTGAATAAGCGCGTGCGTGCCAATCACAAGGTCAATCGAGCCGTCAGCAATGCCGCGATAAATAGCTTCGCGCTCACTGTCGGCAAGCGCGCTCGTGAGCAGCGCAACCACTGGACGCTGCGGCAGGACAGTAACACGCGCCAAAGCCGCTTCCACGCCGCGATAGTGCTGCTCCGCCAAGATGCTCGTCGGTGCCATAAGGGCGGCTTGCTTGCCGTTCGCCAGCGCAATGCCCATCGCCGCCAGCGCAACGGCTGTTTTGCCCGCGCCCACATCGCCTTGTAGCAAGCGGTTCATCGGCAACGTTTGTGCTATGTCACGGCGGATATCCGCAAGCGCGCGCTGCTGTGCGCCTGTCAAAGTGTAGGGGAAGGCTTGCGCGAGAAACGCCTCTAAGAAAGCATCGTCAACCTGCAAGGCAGGCGCGGGCAGCTGCTGCCATGCACGGCGATTTGCCAACACGGTAAGCTGCACCAACAGCAGCTGGTCGAAAACAAAGCGACGACGCGCGTGGTGCAAGTGGTCGAAACTTTCAGGGAAGTGCAGGTTCTTCAGCGTCCAGCCTAAATCACCCAAGTTACAGCGTTCTAACACCGAGAACGGCACATAGTCCGGCACGCGCTCCGCCCACGTTTCGATAGCCTGTTTCATAGCGCGGCGCAAGGCACGCGGCTTCACCCCCTCTTTCAACGGGTAAACAGGGATAATGCCCATCGTGTGCAAGTTGTCTGTGTCTAAGAATTCCCACTGGGGGTTTGCCATTTGGAATTGCTGGCGGAAGATGCCGACCTTGCCGCTCACAACCAGCTGCTTGCCAACGGTGATGGTCGCCGCCAAGTAGTGCATGCCGAAGAACGTCACCGCCAGTTTGCCCGTCGCGTCCTCGAGTGTCACGAAAAAGTCACGGCGACCGCTTTGCGCGACGCGCGTCTGTGCGTAGGTCACTTTGCCAATCACTGTTGCAATCGTGTCAGGACGTAGCTGGTTAATAAACAGCAGCTGGGTGTAATCGTCGTAGCGGCGCGGCAGGTTGTAGACCATGTCCAACACGGTCACAATGCCCATCTCCGCTAGAGCTTCGGCGGTTTTCTTGCCAATGCCCTTTAGCGTCGCCACAGGCTGTGCCAGCTCATCTAGTCGTCGCGCCGCTTCCTGCGGCTCTAGCGTCATGCGCTTGCGCGGCGGACGCAACAGCTTGGGCGCAGACGGCAGGTCAAGCTCACCCTGCGGCAGACGCTTAAGCTCCACGCCAAAGCTGTCAAGCAACTGCGCGTCATCAACGGGCTGTGGACGGGGGGGCTGTGCGTCGCGCTTGCCGCTTTGCGTAGGGCGCGGGCGCGTGCTACGCGGCGTGTCAGCAGACAGTTCTTTGCGCTCGCGCGGGTCTTGGCGCGGCGTTTCGCTCCGATGGGGCTTGGAACGCGCTGTCTTGGGAGGGGTGCTGCTGGGCGGCGTAAAGCTGGCACGAAGCTCTTCGAGACGCGCTTGCAGCGCGTCAGGCACGGGCTTGCGCCCCAAAATGCGGTCAAGCATGTAGCGCACGCGCGCCCGTCGCGCATCACGGCTGTCGATGCTGTCATACTCGCGCATGATGCGCCCAATCTCTTCGGCTAACAGCACTTGTTCGGGCTTGCGCGCCTCGCTGGTCATGCGCTCCTGCCAATTTTGGCTGTACGCACCCAGCCCACCTATCACCGTACCGTTGTCACAATCACGCTTAAGTTCATTGTTCAAAATCTTCACAAGGTTTTCTAAAGGGCTATTCGGCATGCCACATGTCTTTCTCTAACTGTGATTACGCTTCGCCAAGCTACTTGCCTAAGCCGTCGTCACGCTCTAAAATCGCCACTCCTATCGCATCTACGCCGACCAACGCCGCAAAACTAGCACTATACAACGTAAAGGGAAAGTGCTGCTTGGGGAATGTCAGCGACAAACGGTCTTGAATGGTGCGCGTCGGCTCGACCAGACCGACCCGCGCCTGCACAATTAGCGCGTCATCGAGCTGCTCAAACTCGCTGACGAAATCGACAATTTGCTCGATTGCCTGCGCGCGCGTGCGCACTTTTTCAATCACCACCAAGCGTCCTTCCTCAAGGCTTAAGAACGGCTTAATGCCCAACATCATGCCCAAAATGGCGCGTGACTCACTCATTATGGCGTTGTGGCGCAAATATTCAAGCGTTTCGACGTAGTAGACGGCGTAGGTGCGCTCAATAGCAGCGCGCACGGTCGCTTCGATGCGCTCAAAAGTAAAGCCCTCAAGAATGGCCTCCGCCGCCACCTTCACAAGAATGCCTTGCCCAGCGCAAATATGCCGCGAGTCAATTACCAAAAGTGGGTACTTATCGGGCATCTGCTGCGCTGCCATGTGCGCGTGTTGCCAGCTATCGCTTAAATCGCGCGACGTATGCACCGAGACGATGCCGTCGTAGCTTGTCATGAGCGCGCGGTAGACCTCCACATACTCTTGGACGGTAGGCGCAAGCACACGCGGAGGAGGCTGGTCGACCATGCGCTTAAAAGCATCTTCGGTGCTGATGTCCACGTCTTCACGATAGCTGTGTGCGCCAAACTTGAGCGTGTTCGGCACAATCGTAAGCGGGTAATATTGCAGGGCGCGCTGCTGGTTGGCAAAGCGCGCGCCGCTGTCGGTGACCACACAATACTTGGGCATAGTATTCATCTAAACGCATCAAAGCCGATAAAAAGCCTGCGCCCGCAAACGCAAACAGGGTGAATAAGACAATACCCTTGTTTTCACTTCTCCCTTATGGTAGCATCTTGGGGTCAAATCTGCTATATCACAATGAAAGCGGGAAAACATGGCAAAATGCGAATCATGCGGCAAAATCCCGCAGTTTGGACAAAGTCGCAGCAAGGCATTTAACACGGTCAAGCGCAAGTTCAAGGTCAACCTTCAGCCTGTGCGCGTGCTAGAAAACGGACAGTATGTCCGCAAGATGTACTGTACAAAGTGCATCAAGACGCTGGCAAAGCTCTAGCCCCTTTTAAGAAAAAATCGCCCGCAACGGGCGATTTTTATTTCCCTCCGCATCGCTATAAGTCGTTTTCAATGCCATCACGAATTGCCTGAAAACCGCCCGCAATGCCGCGCGGGTGAGAAAAAATTGCTGTGCCTGCCACCAGCCAGTTTGCCCCAGCCTCGACAGCAGCGCGAGCAGTCTCACCGGTGATGCCGCCGTCCACTTCGATGTTGACCGTGCGCTTCACATCGTTAGCCATCGCCAACAAGCGCGCAATCTTGGGTAGCATCGTCGGAATGAAGGACTGCCCGCCAAAGCCCGGGTTAACCGTCATCACGTTCACCACGTCCAACATCGGCATCACGTCGCGCAGGCTTTCGGCAGGCGTGTGCGGGTTAATCGCTACGCCCACTTTTACGCCCGCCTGATAGATGAGCTGGAGCGTGCGGTGCAAGTGGGGGCTTGCCTCGTAATGCACGCTCAACACGTCCGCGCCCGCGTCAGCGAACGCTTGTACATAGCGTTCCGGCTCAACAATCATCAGATGCACGTCCAAACGCAGGCGCGTGATGCGGCGAACCGCCGAGACAATAAACGGCCCCATCGTGATGTTAGGCACAAATCGCCCGTCCATCACGTCAATATGCAGCATTTGCGCGCCTTGCCCTTCTAAAATGGCAATTTGGTCGCTGAGGCGCGTGATGTCAGCGGCTAAAAGCGAAGGAATAATCTGAATACGCTGCGTCATAAAGCTCCCTTTCTGTATGGCTTAATCTTAATGGCAAGCCTGAAAATGCGCAATAAGTGCCATCGCAAGGCATATGCCCAAGCAAGCGCAAAGCAAGCGCACCGCCTTGTCGTTTACATTATAAGACCGCCCCGTTGGTAAACGACCGCAAAAGCGTTAAAATATGCCCAAAATGCCCTACACAAAGTGAGAGAAGAGGAGCAAACGATGGAGTATCGCAATTTAGGAGCAACCGGGCTTAAGGTGAGCGCAATTTCAATTGGGGCTTGGCTGACGTATGGCAGCAGTGCGGTGGCGTTTGAGACGGCAAAGGACTGTTTGCGCGTCGCCATCGAAAACGGCATCAACTTCATTGACGTGGCGGACGTTTACGCGCGCGGCGAAGCAGAGCGCACTGTCGGCAAAATTGTCAAGGAATACGACCGCAGCAAGCTGGTCATCAGCACCAAAGCCTATTGGAGCATGTCCGAAGACGTGAACGATCGCGGGCTGTCGCGCAAGCACGTCATGGAATCGGTGCATAAGTCGCTCAAACGGTTCGACATGGACTACGTCGACATCTTCTTTTGCCATCGCTACGACACCGAGACCCCAACAGAAGAGACAGTGCGCGCCATCGAGGATTTGATACGCGACGGCAAAATTCTCTACTGGGGGACGAGCATGTGGAGCGCGCAGAACTTGCAAGAGGCAGTGGACATTGCCGACCGCACCAACGGCTATCGCCCAGTGACCGAGCAACCGCTGTATAACATGCTTGACCGCGACGTGGTCGAAGGCGACCTTGAGCCAAAGCTAGCGGAGTATGGCATTGGGCTGGTAGTGTGGAGTCCGCTAGCGGGCGGGTTGCTAACGGGCAAGTACGACAACGGCGTGCCAGAGGGCAGCCGCGCCGCCGTACAAGACTCCCCTTGGATTATTGAGCAGTTCAACGAGGCGCGTATCGAAAAGGCGCGCCAAGTCACGCAGATTGCCCGCGACTACGGCACTACGCCCGCCGCGCTCGCGTTGGCGTGGGCGATGGCGCACCCGCACGTTGACAGCGTGATTACGGGCGCGACCAAGCCTCAACAGGTGTTAGATAACCTCAAAGCTCTCGAGGTTAAGATTACCCCCGAACTCGAAGCGCGGATTGACGAAACGATTGGCACGCGCCCGCACAACAGCCATCGCACGATTGGCTAGGCGTGCGCGCCTTCTTGCTCTGGCGCAGTGTCGGACTGCGTCAGAGCAAGGAACACGCCCACGACAATCAGCGCGCTGCCTATCCAAAGGCGTTCGGTCATGGGCTGACCGAGCAGCAGCACGCTTAGCAACGCGCCCACCAACGGCTGAGCAAAGAAAAACAGCGATGCCGCGCCTGCTGGCACCAGCGCAAACGCGCGATTCCACAGCCACATCGCCAGCGCGGTCGAAATCACGCCCAAGTAGAGCACGCCCAGCACGATAGGCATGTCGATGTTGCCTATAGGACGCGCGCTAAGCTCCAACGCGCCGGCGGGCAACGTCAGGCACAAGCCACCCCAAAAGGCGAACCACGTCACCAAGAGCGTGTCGTTGTTGTGGCTAACGCGGCGCACCAGCACGCTGTACAAGCCCCACGTTACCGCCGCCGCAAACAACGCCATGTCGCCGAAGAACGTCTCGCTGCTGAACTCTGCTTCCGCGAGGTTGACGATGACCAGCACACCCAGCGTTGCCAGTGCAATGGCGGTGACGCGCCGCAGCGTCAAAGCCTCGCGCAGCAGCAGCCACGCAAACAACAAGATGAACGCCGGCGACGCGCTGGTAATCAACGAGCCATTAATTGCGTTAGATTTGTCCGTGCCGACGAATTGCGCGCCCACCGACACGCCAAAGCCAACGAAGCCCACCGCCATCAGCGCGACAATTTGCTCACGGCGCACGCTTGCCAGCAGCCCCGACCGCCACAGCAGCACACCTAACACGAGCAGCCCAATGACGAGGCGCACGCTCAACAGCGTAAACGGCGGAATGACGGGCAGCACCACGTCTGACACCACGTACATGCCACCCCAAATCGCCGCTGCCGTTAGCCCATAAAACGCGCCGCGCATGTTAAGTTTTCTTATCATTTGCTCAAAAAATCCTTTGCATGTTCTGAAAGTACACGATATACTTTATTGTCAGATGCGGAAATATCCGCAGGCTTAACTAGTTTACTTACAATACAGGAGTAGTAAACACATGAAACAAAAAGTATCCATTATCATTGCGGTAGCGTTGGCGATGCTCATGAGCCTGTCGCTCGTGCAAGCGCAAGACAACGTTATCAAAATCGCTTCGCAAACGCCGCTCTCGGGTCCTCAATCCGTGCTAGGCGTGAGCATGCGCAACGCTGTCGAACTTGCCATCGAGCAGTTGTCGGGACCGATTGAAGAACTCGGGTTTAAGATTGAATTTGTTCCTTACGACGACGAAGCCAAGCCTGACAAAGGCACCTCCAACGCCAACCTCATTGTGGCAGACGAGAGCATTCTTGTGGTGATTGGTCACCTTAACAGCGGCGTGGCACTGCCTGCTTCGGAAGTATATAACGGCTCGAACTTGGCGATGATTTCCCCCGCCAACACCAACCCCAACATCACCGACCGCGGCTACCCCACTGTCAGCCGCGTCTGTGGTCGTGACGACCTGCAGGGCCCGACGGGCGCGGAATTCGCCAACCAGCTCGGTGTCAAGTCGGTGTACGTGCTGCACGACACCACCGCCTACGGTGAAGGCGTAGCGCGCTTCTTCCGCCAACGCGCCGAAGAACTCGGCATCACGGTGCTGGGCTTTGAAGGCACGGAAGAAACCGCCAACTTCGACAGCTTGATTCAGCCGATTTTGGCTCTCAACCCCGAAATGGTGTACTTTGGCGGCATCTACAGCCAGATGGGCATCTTCTTGAGCCAAGCGCGTGCGCAAGGCTTCGATGGGTTGTTCATGGGCCCTGACGGCACGGACAGCTCAGAATTTGCGCAGCTGGCAGGCGAGGCAGGCGTTGGCACTTACTACACATCGGTTGCTGGTCCCGCGAACATTTACCCCAACGCCGCGCAATTCATCGAGGACTACAAAGAGAAATTTGGTGAACCGCCGCAGCCCTTCGCCGCGCAAGCCTACGATGCGACCGCCATCGCGCTGCTTGGGCTGCAATCTGCTATCGAAGAAGCTGGTGGCAAGCCCACCCGCGAGCAGGTAGCAAAAGCCATCCGTGCTGTGACAGACTACGAAGGTCTGACCGGCACCATCACGTTTGACGCGAACGGTGATCCCGAAATCGGTCTCTACTACGTCCTTCAAGTGGTTTCGGCTGACCCCGCCGAGTGGAGCAACAACGAGCTGCTCGCCACGTTGGAAATCCCCTCGCCCTTGACCGCTGCTGCGGCAAAAGAGGAGTAACCAACGCGCGGCGCGACGTTAGCCGCACAGCGTGACCTGATATAGAACGATTACGGAGTGGTGAAACGGCATGTTCACCACTCCATCTATTGTAGAGACTTCTGGAGTTGTCATCTTATGAGTACAACGGCTACCGTACAGGATAGACCTGTTGCCCCCAAAGCGAACACGCTAGAGTTGGTGCAGCAGTCATGGATATACCGCTTTTTACTGTTTCCCATTGGGCAAATGCTTATTTTTATTGCGGGCGCGACGATTTTGCTAACGGTGATTGCTTACGCAATTGCGATTGCTTTTCCCGCACCTAACCCTAATATTGACCTTGTGACGCAAATCAACCGCCAGCTGCCGGGCATGATTATCAGCGGCGTGAGCATCGGTTTTGTCTACTCCATGATTGCGTTGGGGTATACACTGGTCTACGGCGTGCTGCAGTTCATCAACTTCGCCCACAGCGAGCTGTTTATGGTCGGGTCGGCGACGGGTTTTGTCGTCATGAAAGCCCTAGAAGACAACGGGGTGCTGAAAGAATGGAATCCCATTCTGATGATTCTGTTCATGCTGGTGTGCGCTATGACCGTTAGCGGCATTCTTGCCATGCTGATGGAGCGCATCGCCTACCGCCCCTTGCGCGGCGCACCGCGCCTTGTGCCGCTGATTACCGCCATTGGCATCTCGTTTTTCTTGATTGACTTCGTCCGTGCGGGCTTCGCCATCACGCGCAATGAGTTCAACCTCACCTATCCCGTGCGCTCGCTGGAGATGTTCGCCACGCCCGTGCGCGTTGCTATCGGCGAGACGACCGTGAACGTGCGCACGACTTCTATCATGATTATTATCAGCGCGGTTATCATGCTGGTCATTCTCAACTACATCGTCAACGGCACTAAGTTGGGGCGTGGCATTCGCGCTGTAGCACAAGACCAAACGATGTCGGGCTTGCTAGGCGTAAACGTTAACCTGATGATCTCGCTCACGTTCCTGATTGGCGGGGCGTTCGGCGGCGCGGCGGGCATGCTGTTCGGCATGAACGTTGGCACGATTACCCCCTATGTTGGCTTCTTGCCCGGTTTGAAAGCGTTCACGGCAGCGGTGCTAGGCGGCATCGGCAACATCACCGGCGCACTGCTTGGCGGCTTGACCATCGGCATCGTCGAAGCCTTCCTCAACGGTGTTTTGGTGTATTACCCTGCGCTTGGTCAACGCTATACAGATATTTTGACGTTTTCGGTGTTAATTTTGATTTTGATTTTCCGCCCGACAGGTATTTTGGGCAAGCGCGTGGATGAGAAGGTGTAACTATGGCATCGACAACAATCACAAACGCGCCCAACCCCAACCGCCGCGCTCTTCTTGCGACCGGCTTCGCTTTGGCTTATGTGGTGGTGGCGGTGCTGGCGTTAATTCTTGTTGACCGCAACAGCTTATGGTATCCGCTCTACAACGTGTTCGCGTACTCCATGTACGTGCTGTCGCCGATCTTGATTATCTCGCTGCCTATCCCCAACCCGATTAAGTTCGGCGGATTGGCGATTTTGCTGCTCATCGTCACGCCCATGCTCGGCATTTACAACAACTCCTACATGGAGATTGCCGTGCAGATTTGTATCTTCGCCGGGCTAGCGTTGGGCTTAAACATCGTGGTGGGCTTCGCAGGGCTACTGGACTTGGGCTACGTGGCGTTCTTCGCTGTCGGCGCGTACTTGTGGGCGGTGTTCACGTCAACCTCTGAGACAGTTTTTAAGCTCAACGGCTGGCTGGTGCCCGGTGAAATGTTCTGGGTGTTCTTGGTGATTGGCGTGTTCATCGCAGCCTTTGTCGGCATCCTGTTGGGTTTGCCTGTGCTGCGCTTGCGCGGCGATTATCTGGCAATTGTGACGCTGGGCTTCGGCGAGGTCATTCGCATTTTGGCACGCAACGCCAACGACCCTATCAACATCACCAACGGCGCACAGGGCTTAATCGGCATTGGCAAACCGCCTGTGCCTGACCTCTTGCACGGCATTACCAACGAAGCCATTCGCATCATGTCGCTGCGTGTGGATAATCCCGGCTTTGTTGCCCAGCAGCTGCTGTTTTACTTGATTGCTGTCGGTCTGTTGGTGCTTATCATCGTCATCTCGCGTCGCCTTGAGGATTCACCGATTGGGCGCGCGTGGACAGCCATCCGCGAGGACGAAGTGGCGGCAAAGGCGATGGGCGTGCCGCTCGTGCGCATGAAGCTCGCGGCATTCGCCACCGGCGCGTCGTTCGGCGGCGCGATTGGCGTGTTATACGCTGCCAAGCAAGCCTTCGTTGACCCCACCAGCTTTGTGCTGCTGCAATCGATTATCATCTTGGCGATGGTCATCGTCGGCGGCATGGGCAGCATTCGCGGCGTAATTTTGGGCGCGATTGCCATGACCCTGCTCAACCTGCACGTGCTGACCAACTTGTCGCTGCAGCTTAACGCGCTGCGCAATGTCAACTTCATTGTGCCAATTATCGACTTTCCCATCCGCAACTGGCCCAACCAGCTTGAACCCGCCAAATATCAGCCGCTCATCTTTGGTTTGGTGCTGGTGCTGATGATGATTTTCCGCCCTGAGGGGCTGATGCCTGCTGAACGGCGCAAGCTGGAACTCAAGGCGGAGCGCGAAGAGAGCGCAGGTCTCGACGAACAAGCCGCGCCACAACCGAAGGGAGATGCATAAGGCATGGGAGCTATTCTCACGGTAACGAACCTTGTGAAGTCGTTCGGGGGCATTGCCGCGGTGCGCGACGTGAGCGTCAACGTCGAAGAGGGCAGCATTAGCTCCATCATTGGTCCCAACGGCGCGGGCAAGACAACGCTCTTCAACCTACTCACTGGCATCTACAAGCCCGACAGCGGCAGCATCATGTTTAACGGGCAGTCGCTGGTGGGCAAACGTCCCGACCAAGTCAACAAAGCGGGCATGTCGCGCACTTTCCAGAACATTCGCCTCTTTCCTAGCATGACCGTCATCGAGAACGTCATGGTAGGCATGCACTCGCGCCTAAAAATTTCGCTCTTCGACGCAATCGTGCGCACCAAAAAGTTTTATGAACAAGAGGCGCACGTAGTCGAGAAAGCGCACCGATTGCTCAAGTTTGTCGGCATTGACGAACACGCCAACGAGATTAGCCGCAACTTGCCCTACGGCGACCAACGGCGCATCGAAGTGGCGCGTGCGCTGGCAAGCGACCCCAAGCTCGTGCTGCTTGACGAGCCAACCGCCGGCATGAACCCGCAAGAAAGCACCGAAGCCATGAACCTCTTTCGCAAGATACGCGACGAGCTTGGCGTGACGGTCGTCTTGATTGAGCATGACATGCGCGTCGTGATGGGCATCAGCGAGTACATTGCGGTGCTAGACTACGGACAGAAAATTTCCGAAGGCACGCCCAACGACGTGCGCAACGACCCGCGTGTAATCGAGGCGTATTTAGGACGGCGCACGACCAGCACGGAGGCAGCACAATGAGCGACATCGTTTTACACGTTGAGAACCTACACAGCTATTACGGACATATTCACGCTCTGAAAGGCATCAGTGTCGATGTCAAAAAAGGCGAAATTGTCACGCTCATTGGCACGAACGGCGCGGGCAAAAGCACAACGCTGCGCACCATCAGCGGCGTGCTGCGCCCCAAACGCGGCACTGTAACGCTGAAAGGACAAAACATCACCGGCATGCGTCCCCACGAAGTCGCCGCGCTTGGCGTGAGCCACGTCCCCGAAGGTCGGCGCATCTTCCCGCAGCTGACGGTGATGGAAAACCTCGACATGGGCGCGTGGAACGTGAGCGACAAGAAGCTCATCGAAACGCGCAAAGAAGAGGTGTTCACGCTCTTCCCACGCTTAAGAGAACGCATCAACCAGCTTGGCGGCACGCTCAGCGGCGGCGAACAGCAGATGCTGGCGATTGGGCGCGCGCTGATGACCAGACCTGAAGTGCTGCTATTAGACGAGCCATCAATGGGGCTTGCGCCTGTGTTGGTCGAGCTTATCTTCGACATCATCCAAAAAATCAACAAAGAGCAAGGCACGACGATTTTGCTGGTGGAACAAAACGCGCTGATGGCGTTGGAGATTGCCACGCGCGGCTATGTGCTGCAAACCGGCGAGATCGTCATGAACAACGACGCGAAGGTGCTGCTCAAAGACGAGCGCGTGCGCAAGGCGTATCTGGGCGAGGAATAACTGGCAAGGGGCGGACGGTCGCCCCTTTTTTATTTTAACGATGCCCTAGCACGTTCTTCGGCACGTAAGGGTCTTCGAGGTAGTCCACGTCATCCGGCGAGAGCTTAATGTCAACCGCCTCCAACGCTTCGCTTAGCTGCTGGGGCTTGGTCGCGCCCACAATCGGGCTCGTCACTTCAGGATGCTGCAAAATCCACGCCAACGCCAGCTGCGCCGGACTTTTGCCCAAGCGCGCGCCAACCTCTTTCAAGCGGTCGACAACAGCAAAATCCGCTTCGGTGTAGTAAAAGTCGTGCGCCATTTGGTCGGATTTAGCGCGTGTGGTGTCGCCGCCGCCGCCGCGCGTGCGGTTGCCCGCCAAGAACCCGCGCGCCAGCGGGCTCCAAGGCAAGATGCCCACGCCCATATCGACGCACATAGGAATCATCTCGCGCTCTTCTTCACGATAAATCAAGTTGTAATGGTTTTGCATCGACACAAAGCGCGTCCACCCGTGCAGCAGTGCCGTCGTTTGTGCTTTGGCAAACTGCCAAGCGTGCATGCTGCTCGCGCCGATGTAGCGCGCCTTGCCAGCTTTGACGACATCGTGCAAGGCTTCCATCGTCTCCTCAATCGGCGTTTCATAGTCCCAGCGGTGGACTTGGTAGAGGTCGATGTAATCCGTGCCAAGCCGCCGCAGCGAGGCATCCACTGCGTCCATGACGTGCTTGCGCGATAGACCGCCCGCGTTGGGCTTGCCGTCCTTCATGTTAAAGTAGAGCTTGGTTGCCAGCACGTACTCATCGCGGCTGGGGAAATGCTCGCGCAGCAACCGTCCGGTAATCTCTTCACTCACGCCCAGCGAGTAGATGTTGGCGGTGTCGAAGAAGTTAATGCCGCCCTCGACCGCCTGCCGTATCAACGGGCGCGCTTGCTCTTCGGTGAGAATCCAATCGCGCCAAAGCGGCGTGCCATAGCTCATCATGCCCAAGCAGATGCGCGACACTTTCAAGCCTGTCTGTCCTAAACGTTTGTACTCCATGCTCACTCCTGCAGTGTTATCGGTTGTGAACGAATGACTTTGGACTTCAGCTGTCCGCAGCCCGCGTCAATGTCAATGCCGCGTCGCACGCGCACGGTCGCCGACACGCCGTACTGTGCCAGCACGCGCACAAACGCCTCAATCCTGCGCGCGTCGGCAGGCATGCCCGCGTAACCGCCTGTCGGGTTCAACGGAATAATGTTGACGTGGCATAACAACCCTTGCAACAGCGCACCGAGCTTGTGCGCCTCTTCTAGGGTGTCATTTTCGCCGGCAATCGCCGCCCATTCGAACGTCACGCGGCGATTTGTCTTTTCAACGTAGTAGCGACAGGCAGCGAGCAGCTCTGCCAAGTTCCAGCGTTTGTTGACCGGCAGCAAGCGTTCGCGCTCGGCATCGGTTGCCTTGTGCAGGCTTATCGCCAGCGTCACTTGCAAGCCTTCGTCGGCGAAACGACGGATTTGCGGCACAAGCCCAACGGTGCTAATGGTGATATGGCGCGCGCCGATGCCCAGCCGCTCCATCATCAGCCGCACCGCCGCTAGCACCGCGTCGTAGTTGTGGAACGGCTCGCCCATGCCCATCAGCACGACGTTGCTCAGGCGGTCGCCCTGCCGCGCCAACTCGCGGGCAAAGCGCATGGCTTGCTCGAAGATTTCGCCTGCCGTCAAGTGACGCGCAAAGCCCATTTGCCCTGTCGCACAGAACACGCAACCCATCGCGCAGCCCGCTTGCGAGGAAATGCAAGCAGTGCGGCGGTGGTCATCGTAAGGCATCAACACCGTTTCAACCAGCTGCCCGTCGTGTAGCCGATACAGCCGCTTGGTTGTGCCGTCTTGGCTATGCTGCTCGGTCTCTAACGCCAGCGTGCCAAGACACGCCTCCACTTGCAAGCGGTCACGCAGCGACTTCGGCAAGTTCGCCATCTCGGCGAAGCTGTCCACACGCGCGTCGTAAAGCCACGCCCAAAGCTGTTTGGCGCGAAAGCGCGGCTCTCCCCACTGCTGCAACAGTGCCTCAAGCTCAGGCAGCTCCAACGTGTACAAATCTAGCGGTTTCTGCGCCACAGCCACACCCCCAACAAGAACAGCAAAACTACGCCTAGTATACCACCAGCGAACAGCACGGCGTTATCGCCAGTGATGCCAAGCGGCACGGGTACGGCAGGCTCGGGCAATGGCGTGGCGCGCACGGTAAAGCCGCTAGGCGGCAACGGTGTCACGGTAGCGGTCGGGGGGATGCGCGTGCGCGTCGGACGCGGCGTGGCGGTTGCGTCATCCGTAGCGGTCGGCGAAGGCGGCAGCGGTGACGCGGTGGCGGTGGGTGAAGGCGTAAATGTGGCGGTCGGCGTAGCGGTCACTGGCTGGTAGATGCTGTAGCCATAGGCTTGCGCGGCGCGTGCGCTGTAAAGCCACGACTGCCACGAGGGCAGGAGCGCACTCGCGTCCGCCCCACTCAAGCGCGCAAACGCCGCCTCAAACGGCACGCTGCCCGCCTCGCGTAAGGTCTTTAGCGCGGCTGGCACGCCAAACTTGTCCATCAAGTACAACAGCAGGCTTTCCGCCTGCGCCTGCCAAAGCACGCGCTGCTGTGGGTCGTCTGGCACGGTCGCCATCTGCGCCAGCGTGAGCGGATGCTGCACGCGCAGCATTTGGCGCAGCAAGTCCGGCTGGTCGTAGCGTGGATAGGGCTTGTAAAGCTGAATAGTCGCCGCGCGCAGCCATGCTGGGGGCGCGTCATCGTTCCAAAACGGCGCGTAAAACGTGGTCACAAGCGTGTTCATCGCGGCATCTAGCCAAGCGGTTTCGCCGTTAAAGACCTCAACGCGGTAGTCGGCGAACAAGCGGTTAATGCGTGCCTCGTCGCAGCGTTCGGTAATCTCGTCAGCCTTAAAGCGATACGTGACAATCGCCACGCCGTCCGCGTCGCGGTTGCAACCCAACGGCAGCTGCTCGCTGTAAAGCAGCCAACGCAGTGCGGGGCGCGCGCCGGTTTCAGCGGCAAGGCGGTCGTAAATCGGCAGCAGCGCAGCGTGCAAGCGCGCCACGTCCAAGCCATCAATGCCCTGCGGCGCGGTCAGCGTCAGCGTCTGGTCGTCGTTGGCGACGCGCTCCCACGCCGGCACGCGCTCGTCCTGATAGACTAGCTCGCCTTCTACCAGCGCGACCTCATCGCGCACGGTAACAAGCTGCCACGTGTACGCAATGGTGTCACCGAGCGCGAGCGGCAAGCTGCTGGGGATATTCCAGCGATAGTTGGCGACAACGTACTCTTTGGCAAAAGCAAAAGGCACGTCACGCGGCATGTCCACGACGAGCGGCGCGCCCACAGGCGGCGCAATCGTCAGCACAGCGCGTGCGACCTCTGCGCCGGGCAAGGCAACGCTAGCCTCAAAGATAATCGCGTGTGGGAACACCAGCTGTGTGAGCGTATCATAAGCAAATGGCACGTCGGTTTGGGCGCGCACAACCCACGCCACCCACAAGCAAAGCAACAGCAGCAAACGTTTCATAAGTCAAACACCCCCACAAGCAGAAACGGAATCACGTTGTAGACGCTGTGCGCGACGATGGCGGCAAGCGTGCCGTAGCGCACACGCAGCCAGCCGTAGCCCAGCGTGACTGCCAAAATCAGCAGCGCGGCAGGCGTGAGCGTGTACTGCGTGTGCATGAGCGTAAAGTAGACGCTAGTTGCCCACACGCCGAAGATAGGCTGAAGCGCGCCGCGATAGAGGATTTCTTCGCCTACGCCGGCACATACCGCCATCAACACCCCGAGCGCAAGGTCAGCGCGAAAGCTCAAGAAGATTTGCTCGGCGGCACGTGTTTGCTCGGCGTAAAGCTCAGGCGGCACGAGAGCTTGCCACACCAGATTGGCTGCGAACACGCCGACATAGCACAACACACCAAATGCCACGCCTGTGCCAAGCTCACGCACGGTGGGCATCGCCAAGCTCAGTCGCCGCAGCGTTTCGGCAGGCGTGCGCCGCATCATAAAGCCCACGCCACCCAGTGCGACCAGCACGTACAGCCCCATCATCAGCAACAGCGCGTTGGCACTAGGTGTTTGCGCGGCGGCACTTTCGGCGTAGCCCGCTATGCCGCCCGCACTAGCGAAGCTGAGGAGCTGCACGGCAAGCTGGCTCGTTGCCAAGACCAACGCAACGGTATGCACAGCGGAATGCGGGTGATAACCTGTACGCCCGAGCCAGCGTTTGAGCGCGTAGCGCGCTGCTTCGCTGCGCACGAGCGCGATGTTAGCGACAATCAGGGCGAGTAGGCACGCCGCTAGCAGCACATCGCCCGTCTCGGGCAACGTGAGCAAGACAAATGCCGCTAGCACCGTCAGCGCGAGATACAGCATCTGACGCACGGTAGCGGCATGCGCGCCCACACGCACCTGTTCGTTGGCAAAGAAAACCAGCCCTGCTAAGTAAAGTGTGGCGATGATGAGTTCCATTCGCTGCCCCAAAGCACATCTTATGGAGTTAACTATAGCGAATATTGCGCGGTAAGCCATATCAGGATTGACCAACGCGCGCAGCTGTGCTATATTGTGCTGCACCGCACAACCACAGGCATTGGAGAGGTGGCCGAGTGGTTTAAGGCAGCGGTCTTGAAAACCGCCGTATCTGCAAGGGTACCGTGGGTTCGAATCCCACTCTCTCCGTCGCAGTAGCTATGGGGAGGTGCCAGAGTGGACGATTGGGAACGCCTGCTAAGCGTTTGTACGCCTAAAGCGTACCGCAGGTTCGAATCCTGTCCTCCCCGCACACACAAAAAGCACCGTCAGCAATGGCGGTGCTTTTTTGTTGTGACCAATTGTTTTTGCTCTTAATTCAATCGGTTTTCTTAACAAATATTTAATTCATTTCACAGTACTTAAAGACTTAATTGATGTATAATCGATATTGTATGCTTCAATTTTAATATCGTTAAATAAAATAAAAAGGATAATATCAATGAAACAATTGCTGAAGTTGCATATTGTTATGCTGCTTTTATCTACATGCTGGGCTGCCCTTGTCACTGCACAAGAAGCGGTATCCCTGTCAGGGTTACCCACTTGCTCTGACCAGCACAAAAGCAAGTGGATAGGTTACTATGAGATTATCTTCGACGGGCTGCCCGATATGTACGATTTTCCTTGGCTTACGTCTGATCTCATTCATCCTGGCATGGCTGTTCATCCACCCCGCCAACACCCTGCGGTTCTTCTGATGGGTCCTGAATGTGATGATAAATTTGTGTGGTGGTTCGTTGAGTTCGAAGACACGGGAAACATGGGTTGGATTGTTGAGCAGCGTGTTCCTAAAGCAACACCTGTAGGACAGCGTCATCTTCCCCCTGAACTTCTACAAGCTCCATCCGCAAGTCCAACGCCCCAGCCAAGTCCAACGCCTAGCATACCCTCACCACGTCAACTAACCTCAGCAGCACTAGGCGATGTTCTCTTTGAAGAATCTTTCGCTAACAATAACAACGGTTGGTTTGTGAGCAATGAAATAAGTATCCGCAATGGTGCCATAAACCTACAATTGTCAGGACGTAACGCCCCTTTATTTACCAACACAAGCATCGACTTTCCGCTATATGAACCATACCAGCTATCTTTTGACATCTTTGACGGCGACTGTAGTACAAGATGCGCGCTCGAAATTCTCTTCAACGTGCGCTTAAACAGCAGAGGCGAGCTTGTACACAATCGCATTGAGTACTACTACGGATCACCCTACGGAAGAAATGTGGGATTAGCGATATGGCGTGGGTTTGCTGACGATAACCTTAGGCGGCGTTTTGAAACTGAAGACCGTCGTGCTGTAAAGGTTAATGTTTTTGATGGTGCAAAACACACAGTCAAAATTATTGTTGATGAAGGGCAAACCACACTTCTCATTAACGATCTCGTCATCAGCACGCTTTATTCCCGCATTGTACCCATAGGTGGTAATATCGGTTTCGGTATCAACCGACGCGATCAAGGCAGCACAGCCCGTATCGCATTTGATAATGTGCGGATAACACACGGTGCAGGAACAATAGGCACATCACTAACAGCTCAATCATCGGTCCCGCTGAATAAAACGGTCATTGCGCATAACTTGGGAATAGCCATTCCCATACCTGAAACATGGCAATCCATACGTACAGGCAACAGCTTTAGCTTCAACGTCGGCAGGCTAAGTAGTGGTAATGAGCTTGTAGTGTCAGCAGAATTCAGCGCAAGTCGCATGTTTGATGCCCGTACTGTACAAGATGTTGCGCGCACTTCATTTACTTCAGGTGTCGGAACTTTTACAAGCATTGAGTTAAACGGCGTTGAGATGCTCAAAGCTGATATAATCCTGCAAAACGAGGTACGCGGAGCAGCTTTTGTGCGAAAAATGCGCGACAACTACTTCTTAATATTTCTGACAGCCGCAAACTCACGCCAGCACTGGTTAGACAGTCAAACAACCGCCTATGCCGTTATAAGTGGTATACGCATAGCAACCGATTCAGAACTGCGCCAAAACCAACCACAACTAGCCATAAACAATCTTGCAAATGGACGCAATACTAACGTGGGTGGATTTAGTATGACGCTACCCGAATACGCGACCGCATCGCCATCGCCGTTATCGCTGGTGACAGGTTTAGCCAACATGGGAACGGGTTATGACATTCGCAATAGCACCGCTTGGGACGGCTCACTACGCTTTTGGACATTTAATAGCGGTTATAGCAGCTTTTTGAATGCTGTGCGCACATTGTCTCCCTATGGGCTTACCACAGCAAATGTTCAGTGGCAGCATGTGCAATTAGGCGATAAAGCAGCACTCATCATGCGTTTAAGCGGCGTGGTTAACTTTTATGGCGTTTTTAGGGTAGGATCTGACGGAAAAGGTGTCGCGTTTATTTTAGAATCACCCCAAACGATTTCTACATCAACGCAAAATACCATTAACGCGATAGCTGCATCGGTTAGCTTGCGTTGAACGAATTCGGGTTAAGCCTACTCCTACGGGTTTAACCCGAATCTTATTATCACTCTTGCCTATTCCCTCAGCAACCATTTCATCTGGTTGTACATAAAGCGCGTGGCAGCAAGGGGATTGAAGCGATAGAACAAGTTCATAAGCCTTGAGTCACGCCCGACGTAGACCTGAAACTGGTCGCGCTCCATGCCGCGCACGATGATTTCGGCGGCGGTTTCGGCAGGCAAAGGCGGCATGTTGCGCGATTTCTCGCTTACTTCAGGTGCCGGCATGTCAATCGTCACGTTGGAGTTCTGCGTGATGTTGGTTGCCACCGAGCCGGGAAAAACCACCGTCACGCGCACAGGCGTGTTGGTAAGCTCAGCGTACAAGCCTTCGGTAAGCAGCTTCACGGCGGCTTTGGACGCGCCGTACAGCGTCTGTCCGGGCACTGGGAAAAAGCCCGCCATGCTCGAAATGTTGACAATGTGCGCCGCTGGGCGTTGCAACAAGTGCGGCAGAAATGCCTTCGTCATGTAAATTACGCCGTAGAGGTTGACGTTCAGCACGCGCTCGATAGCGTCGTAATCCAGCTGATGCAAGCGAACAAAGGGCTGGATGATGCCAGCGTTGTTGATGATGCCGTCCACGCTGCCATGCGCTGCGATAACCGCTTCGGGCAGTGCCGCAACAGCGGCTTTGTCGGTCACGTTGAGCGTATGCAAGCTCAAGCGTTCACGTAGGCTGCCAGCGAGCTGCCCCGTCTCTTCTAAGGTTTGCGCGTTCAAGTCAGCAGCAGCGACCGATGCTCCCTTCTGCAGCAGGTGCAATGTCAGCGCGCGCCCGATGCCACTGCCTGCTCCCGTCACCACGATTACTTTGCTTTTTACGTGCATGGCAAACCTCCTTATGTTCTTATACTTTCAGTATACCCGCAAACAAGGCAAAGGCATATAAGACCAATGACGCGAGCAGCGCAAGCGCGTGCCGTAAGTAGAATAGCCTAACAAACCTTATCGTGGTTACTTATCTTTTAATATTAACACGTTTATTTCTGCTCAAAGAAGTCATAAAAATTCTAATTTTCAACGAAAAATAATTCAAAATTTGCGCTTGATAGCTTGCGAATTCGCGTAATGTGTGTTAGACTGTAATGGTATTCTCATTTTAGACATACTTTTTCTGCTCAAGTGCTTGGCGTGAGCAACCACGATTAAATATATTCACAGAATAGACTTGATTATGGCTTTTTTATCACGATTTGACCGACCCTACGAAGCCCAAAGACCTCCTGTTCACCCTCTCATTATTGACAAAATTTCGCTTAACTTTGGTGGCGTACGCGCCCTCAACGAGATTAGCCTGCGCGTTGACCCGGGGCAGATTTTCGCCATCATCGGACCGAACGGGGCGGGCAAGACCAGCTTGCTGAACTGCATCAACGCCCTCTATCGACCGCAAATGGGTCACATCATGTACGGTGACGTTGACCTCGTCAAAGTGCCACCGCATCGCCTGCCCCGCTTAGGCGTTGCTCGCGCGTTCCAAAACATCGAGCTGTTTAGCCACATGAGCGTGTTGGATAACCTCATGCTAGGGCGACACATCTACATGAAGAAGAACTTGCTGCAAGCTCTCTTCTATTGGGGCGCGGGTCAGCGCGAAGAAATTGAGCATCGTCGCTTTGTCGAATATGTCATCGACTTGTTGGAGATTCAAAGCATCCGCAAGGCGACCGTTGGCTCGCTGGCTTACGGGCTGCAAAAACGTGTCGAACTAGGGCGCGCCCTCAGCCTTAACCCCACCCTCATTCTGTTGGATGAACCAATGGCGGGCATGAACACCGAAGAAAAAGAGGACATGGCGCGCTATATCCTGGACATCCGCGAGGAATGGGGCATCACCGTCGTGCTGATTGAGCATGATATGGGTGTCGTGATGGATATCTCCGACCAAATAGCGGTACTAGAATTTGGTCGTTTGATTGCCGTTGGAAAGCCTGAAGAGGTGCGCAGCAACCCAGAGGTTATTCGCGCCTATCTAGGTCAGGAATACAGCTAAACGCCTTACCCAACTCATTTGCACACAACGAAGGAGGACGGGCTACCTGTGGACGATACGTTACCTAAACTACTGCGTCGCAATGCCCAGCGTTATGCTAGCCACCCTGCTTTGCGCGAAAAACGCTTTGGCATTTGGGGGACCATCACTTGGGCGCAATACTATGAGCGTGTGCGCAACTTCGCCTTAGGGCTTTATCAGCTGGGCTTTGAGCGCAACGACCTGGTTGCTATCATCGGCGACAACCGTCCAGAATGGGTTATTAGCGAGCTAGCAGCGCAATCTTTAGGTGGAGCTTCTATTGGCATCTACCAAGACTCGGTAGCCGATGAGATCGCCTACATCGCGCAGCAGTCCCGAGCGCGCTACATCATCGCAGAAGACCAAGAACAAGTCGACAAGCTACTGGACATTTGGGAGCAAATTCCCCAGCCTCACAAGCTCATCTACTACGACCCCAAAGGGCTACGCAGCTATGACGAGCCGATGCTGCTGTCGTTTATCGAAGTCGAAGCTATGGGGCGCGACTATCACCAACAGCATCCCGACGCTTTTGAGCGCATGATTGAACAGGGGCATGGGGAAGACATCGCCATTGTCTCCACCACGTCAGGCACGACCTCGCGCCCCAAGCTGGCTAAGCTCAGCCATAATAACTTGCTGGCTATGGGCGAAGGTATCATGTCGTTCGACCACTTCGGCAATGACGATGATTTTGTCTCTTTTCTGCCGCTGGCGTGGATTGGCGAGCAAATGCTGGCGATGTCCTGCGGCTTGCAAGCAGGCTTTGCTCTCAATTTCCCCGAAGAACCAGAGACGGTGTCGCTCGACATGCGTGAGATTGGTCCGCACATCATTTTCGCGCCACCACGCATCTGGGAGAACATGGTCAGCACCGTGCAAGTCAAAATGGAGGACTCCAGTCGTCTGAAAAAGATGCTTTTTAGCTGGGCGATGGCTCTCGGGCAGCGGCTAGCTGACAAGAAATTCGCCAAACAACCGCTCAGCGGGATAGACCGCCTACAAGAGCGTTTGGCTTACTATCTGGTGTTCAATAACTTGCTCGACCAGCTGGGCATGAAACGCATCAAATGGGCGTACACAGGCGGTGCCGCGCTTAGCCCAGACATTTTCCGCTTCTTCCACGCGATGGGGGTCAACCTCAAGCAAGGCTACGGGCAGACCGAAACTAGCGGCATTTGCGTCGTCCACCGTGACGGCGACATCAAGTTCCAAACCGTCGGCAAGCCAATGCCCGGCGTTGCGGTTAAGGTTGACGAGACCGGCGAAATCTTGGTGAGCGGTAAAGTCGCCTTCAAAGGCTATCTGCACAACGAAGCCGCCACCGCCGAAACCATTACGGCTGACGGATGGGTGCGCACTGGCGACGCAGGTTACTTTGACGAAGACGAGCATCTCATCGTTATCGACCGCGCCAAAGATGTTATGACCCTGCACGACGGCACGAAGTTCTCGCCGCAGTTTATCGAGAACAAGCTCAAGTTCAGCCTATACGTGCGCGAGGCGGTCGTCTTTGGTGGTGGCGGTTATCCGTACGTGACCGCCATGATTAACATTGACTTTAGCAACGTGGGCAAGTGGGCTGAGAACAACCGAATAGCGTATACCACCTACACCGACCTCGCGCAAAAGCCGCAAGTATACGAGCTCGTGCGCGCTGTCGTCGAACGCACCAACCAAGATTTGCCGCCTGCTGCGCGCATTCGGCGTTTTGTGCTGCTGCACAAGGAGCTGGATGCTGACGATGCCGAGTTAACGCGCACGCGCAAGGTGCGCCGCAACTTTATCGCCAAGCGTTATCAGGACATCGTTGACGGCTTGTACAGCGACGCGCAAAGCCTTCAAATTGAATCGACCATCACCTATCAGGATGGGCGCACAGCCACCCTACAAATCCAATTACGCATGGAGACGGTGCAAGCATGAGCCCCGACGAAATCCTCAAGTTCCTGCGCCTGAGCTACACCGCACTGAGTGACGGTGCTTTGTTGGTACTAATTGCTCTCGCTTTGGTTCTCATCTACAAAGCGACGGATGTCATTAACTTCGCCAACGGTGAGTTTATGCTCATCGGCGGCTACATTGGCTATCAGCTGCTGATATGGCTGCAAGTGTTTGAGTCGCCGGGCTTGATTGTGTTGCTAGCCATCATCGGCGTGGTCGTCATGACAACGTTGATTGGCGTGCTGGTCGAACGGTTGGTGTTAAGACCGCTCATCGGCGAGCCAATTATCTCGGTCATTATGGTCACGATTGGTTTAAGCAACGTGATACAAGCCATCGTTGGGCTGATTTGGGGCAAGAACCCGCGCCCCTTGCCCATTGACATTATTCCGCGCTTCTCGCCCTTTCGCATCGAGCTGGAAGGGGCGCGCCGTCCGCTGAACCTTCTGCCCGACACGCTTATCATCCTTGCGGTTGCGTTCGTGCTGGTGGGATTGCTGCTGCTGTTCTTCAGGCGCAGCAAACATGGCATCGCCATGCGTGCCACCGCTGATGACCAGCAGGCTGCCATGAGCATGGGCATCAGCATCCGCTTCATCTTCGCGCTAACGTGGTCGTTGGCGGCTATTACGGCGGCAGTTGCCGGTCTCATGATTGCCCACGTGACCAACGGTGTCAGCGGCGACATTCACAACGTCAGCTTGCGCGCCTTTCCGGTCATCATTCTCGGTGGGTTAGACTCCATTGCCGGGGCGATTATCGGTGGCTTTGCTATAGCCTTCGTGGAATCCTTCTCAAGCGGCTACATCGACCCCAGCGTGAAGACCGTCGCGCCCTACATCGTGCTGCTAATCGTGCTAATGGTCAAACCCTACGGATTATTCGGACAAAAGCGAATTGAGCGAGTGTAATCATGGCGACACAATCCGGCATCTACCATCAAACCTATGAATCCGATATGCAGCTGCGCCCCACAACGGCACAGCGCGTGCGCATGGTTCTCGTCATTGCCTTCGTGCTGGTGCTGCCCCTGCTGGTGAGCCAAAACGAGGTGCGCATTGTCAACAAGGTCATGATTGCCGCCATTGGGGCGATTGGTCTGAACATCTTGGTGGGCTATACCGGGCAAATTAGCTTGGGGCAAGGGGCGTTTTTGGCGGTCGGGGCTTATGGCTGCGGCTTGCTTATGGTCTATTTCCAAGTTCCTTGGGGGCTGGCTCTCATGGCTGGCGCGCTCATCACGGCTGTCGTTGGCGGCCTGTTTGGCTTGCCCTCGCTGCGCTTAAAAGGCTTGTATTTGGCGGTGGCTACGCTAGCAGCGCAGCAAATTGTCGAGTGGATTATCATTCGCTGGGACCCCATTGACGGCACAATCGACGGCAAAGCCACCGATGCGCTGCGCATTCCCAGCAACTTTCTGTTTGGCAACAGCGCGTGGCGGTTGAACGACAACGAGTATGCCTTCTACTACTTCGTGTTCGTGGTGCTAGCCATTGTGGTCATAGGGTCGGTCAACCTGTTCCGCACGCACTACGGGCGCGCCTTTATCGCCATTCGCGACCAAGACATCGCTGCCGAAGTTATGGGCGTGAACTTGTTCTATTACAAGGTGCTAGCTTTTGCTGTCTCGTCCTTCTTGGTTGGGCTAGCGGGCGGGCTAACGACCATTCACAGCACCGCTATCAGCTTCGAGCGGTTCACGATTGATGTCTCAATCGCCTACCTCGCTATGATTATTGTCGGCGGCTTGGGCAGCATCTCCGGCGCGATTTACGGGGCGATCTTCATCGAAATTCTGCCGGAAATCCTGCGCTCAATCGGTCAAGCCCTCGTGCAGAACCGTCTCGTAAGCGACCAAGTCTTTGTCACCGTGCTGCCCTTTGTCCAGCAAGGCACTTTCGGTCTGCTCATTATTCTCATGCTCATCGTTGAACCAGAGGGCATTCGCAAGCTGTGGAGCAACATCAAAGATTACTTCCGATTGTGGCCCTTCAGCTATTGAGGCTCTCGTCTTCTCTTTGCGTTCTCGAAGCCTTAGGGCTTCAGGCGAAATTCGTAGTATTAAACTTTCAATTTAGAGGAGATGTGCAATGAAAAAATACTTGGTTGTTCTCGTCGTAGCCTGTCTTTGGTTGGTGGGTTTGGTGGGAGCCCAAACGGGTGAACCCATCAAAATCGGCGCAGTTTTTGACTTGAGCGGTCCTACGGGCGATGTTGGCACGCCTTACGCCGAAGGTGTTATCGCTTACGTAAACTGGGTAAACGAAAACGGCGGTATCAACGGTCGTCCCATTGAGCTGCTGTCTCAGGACTACAAATATGACGTGGCGACAGCGGAGAACCTTTACAAGCAGTTCGTCAGTCAAGGCGTGGTGGTCTTCATGGGCTGGGGGACGGGCGACACGCTAGCTTTGGTCGACAAAATCGCTGAAGACCAAATCCCCTTCATTTCCGCGTCTTATTCCGCCTCGCTGAACGATCCGCAAGGCAGCGCGCCCTACAACTTCCTCGTTGCCACGACCTACGGCGACCAGATGGAAATCATGATTCGTCACATGGCGGCGAAGTGGGTAGAAGCGGGCAACGACTTAGCTGACATGCGCATCGTTGTCTTCCACAACGACAGCCCCTTTGGCACCGACCCCGTGCCGCAAGGTCAAGCCTACGCAGAAGCAGCGGGCATCGGCGGCTTCCTGTCCATCCCGCAGCCGCGTGGTGCCACTGATTTCAACGCCGAAATCCAGAAGGCTGACGATTTTGGCGTGACCCACATCATCGTGCAAAACGTCTCCAGCGGCGCGGCTTTGCTGGCGCGCAACGTCGTCGACTACTTCGGCAGCAACGAAGAAATCGTTTTTGGCTGCTTGAACTGGTGCGCCGATGAGCTGTTTGTTACGCGCGCGGGCGCAGCCGCTGAAGGCACGCTGGGCGCGATTCCGTTCACCCCGACCACCGTTGAGGTCGAAGGGCAAGTCATTCCGAGAGAGGTGTTGAAAGCACAAGGGCGCACCTTAGAAGAGGCTTCGCTGCACTTTACGCAGGGCTGGGCTGCCACCGCCGTCATGGTCGAAGGCATCCGCCGCACGTTGGAAGCGGGTCTCGAGCTAACCGGTCCCAACATTCGTGCCACCCTCGAGCAGATGGAAAACTTTGAGACGGGCGGGCTGATGGCACCGGTCACCTTCACGCCCGAAGACCACCGCTCTACCCGCGCGCTGGCTATCTATCGCGTGGAGAACGGCATTTGGGTGCAAGACAGTGAACTCATTGACTTGCGCGCCTTAGAAACCGAATAAACGCCCGATGGGCTAGACTTCGCTTGTTGCGGGTCTAGCCCCCTTTTTCACGTTCATGCTATCCCCCGTGAGGCACACTTTTATGCTCAGCCTGAACAACATCGAAGTGATTTATAACGACGTGATTCTCGTTCTCAAGGGGCTTTCTCTCCAAGTCGAGCAAGGGACGATTGTGGCTCTTTTGGGGGCAAACGGCGCGGGGAAATCCACCACCCTCAAGTCTATCAGCGGCTTGCTGCGCCCAGAAAACGGCGAAGTCACCGACGGCGAGATTATTTACGAGGGCAAGCCTATCCAAAACCGTGAGCCTGCCGAGATTGTGCGCGCGGGCATCTTCCAAGTTATGGAAGGGCGGCGCGTCTTTGAGCATCTCACGGTCGAGGAAAACTTGCGTGCAGGCGGCTACACCACCAATAGCAAGCAGCATGCTGAGCGTGCTGAACTGGTTTACAACTACTTCCCGCGCCTGTTGGAGCGTCGCAACCATGTGGCGGGCTTTCTCTCAGGGGGTGAACAGCAGATGCTTGCTATCGGGCGCGCGCTCATGGCGCAGCCACGCCTGATGATGCTAGACGAACCTTCGCTGGGGCTCGCCCCGATGCTCGTACAGGGCATCTTCGAGATTATCAAGCGCATCAATCAGGAACAAGGCATGACGGTTCTCTTAGTCGAGCAGAACGCCAACATTGCCCTAAGCATCGCTGACTACGCCTACATTATGGAGAACGGGCGCGTGGTGTTGGAGGGCAAGCCCAACGATCTGCGGCAAAACGCCGACGTGCGCGAGTTTTACTTGGGGCTGACAGAAGTCGGCAGCCGCAAGAGCTACCGCGATGTCAAGCACTACAAACGGCGCAAACGTTGGCTCTCCTAAGCCCTGTTGTCTGGTGCTAACGCTTGCCTTTTTGCAAAGCACACTACCACCGCCCAATGAGGTTGTGGTGGCGAAAGGCGAGCAGTCGCTGTGCGCCGTGCGCTGTAAGCAGCACTTGCCCTTCGCGCACTTGCACTAGCCCCAACGCCCGCAGCCGTGCCAGCACCCGCCACAGCTTGCTCCGCGACCAGTGCAAATGCGCGTGCAATGTTTCGAGTGCTAGCTCTTCGGCTTGGCGCGCTGTGCCGCTGTGGTTGTCGATATGCCCCAGCACCACGAAAGTGTCGAACTGGTAGCGTTGGCGCAAGCGGCGCACCGCTGTCGCGAGCAGACCGTGCTTGGGCGAAAGCACCCACGCCAGAAAGAAGAACAACCCCATCATCAGCACCATCGCGGCAGAGATAGAGACATCCCAAACTGCGCCAAGCTGTAAGCCAAACGTGGCGTTCGCCCACGCTAGCAGCGCGTCCATATCCGCCACGCCGAAGAGACTGCCGCGCGCGAGGTCATAGCCCCCCCACACGCCCGCCACGCCCACAAGCGGGCTGAGAAACAGCATCACGCTCAAGCGGTCGGTGAGCAAGTAAGCAGCGGCGGGTGGCACGATAAAGAACGCGATGACTAAAATCGACCCCACCGCTTCGAACGCGCCGACTGCGACAAGGCTAACTAGCACCATCAGCGCGTAGTGCAGCAGACGCGGACGCAAGCCCAGCGCGTGCGCCAACGCTTCGTCGAATGTGCTAACTTTCAGCTCTTTGTAGAACAGCAGCACAAACGCCAGAGTCAGCAACGTGAGCGCGCCCATGATACCCAGCGACTTAGGGACAAATACCAGTGTCGGCTGCTGGTCGATTAGCCCGGCTTGCCACGCGCGTGCGGGGGAATACGTGCCGCAGTTCAAGCAGACCTCGCGGAATTGTGCGCCGTCGTCGCGCGGGCTGATGCCGAGCTGGCGGCAGTTGGTGCATTGGCGCGTCATCTGGGCGCGTGGGTCGTCTTCGGTGATGGTAATCGTTTCACAGTGGTCAAGGCAGTGGCTGTTGGTGCGCGCCCACGCCATGCCAATTTCGCCCGTCAGCACCGCGTCGGTGTCAAGATGCACGTTGTCAACGTAGCGTGTGACTAAAATCACCGCCAACGCGAACAGCAAGGGAAACGTTAGCCCAAGCGCAGCATCCTGCTTGACCAAGCCGGAACGCTGAATGGTTTCGGTGAGGACGACGGTTAGCACGCCCGCCCCTGCCGCGCCTAGCACCAGCAGCGGCGACGACAAATCAGGCGTGCTGCCTGTTAGCCACGTTAGCGCGAGAAAGGTTACAACAATGCCGAGCAGCACCGTGTGGCTAATCGCATCGCTGGTGAGAGCCTGCCCACGCAGCAGCAAAAACGTCCCCAAGAGCGCGCCACACAGGGCAATCATCGCCCCCACCAGCACGGCGACACTGCGCGGGTCACGCAGGAAGGCGTTGAGCGCGTCATGCTCGACAAACAACAAAAGCAGCTCAATGACGAGGCGTTCAAGCGCGACCATTGCGCTCCCTTTCTGGCAGCGGCACCACCTTAGCAAAGCGCAGGCGTTCGGCGCGCCGTTGCAGCAAGGTCGCCAGCACGCCGCGTTCGGGCGCGAAGAGCAGCGAGACCAACACCACGCTGAACGCCACGACGATAATCATCGGGCCCGTCGGCAGCTTAGCATCCACCGCGCTTAAGACCGCACCCACACCGCCGGCAAACGCGCCGAACACGCCCGCCAAGACGACCATTTGGCTGAGGCGGTGTGTCCACTGACGCGCTGCTGTCGCGGGCGCAATGAGCAGTCCGACCATCAGCACCACGCCCGCTAGCTGCAAGCCTAAGACAATCGCCGCCACAATCAACGTTGACAGCAGCAGGTTGAGCCAGCCCACAGCAAAGCCGTTCGCTTGAGCAAACTCCGCGTCAAACGTCAGCAGCTTGAACTCCTTCCAGAAGGCTGCCAGCACGACAAAGACCAACGCGCTCATGCCCGCCAGCCACTGCACGTCTTGCGCCACCATCGCCGCCGCCTGTCCAAAGATAAACGTTTTTAAGCCGGCTTGGCTGGCGTTAGGCAAGCTCTGGATGTAACTGAGCAGTGCCAGCCCTAAAGCGAACCACAGCACCAACACCACGCCCATCGCGGGTTCACGCTTGAGGCGCGTCGTGCGCGTGATGGCGTGCATGGCGTACACGCCCAGCCAGCTGGCAGCACCTGCGCCCAAGAGCAGCGCGCCCAGCTCGCGCCCAACCAACAAGAATGCCACCGCTACGCCCGGCAGTGCCGCGTGCGAGAGCGCGTCGCCTATCAAGCTCTCTTGGCGCAGCACGGCAAAGCAGCCTAACACGCCATTGAGTGCGCCCAAGACCACGCCACCTAGTGCCACCGTGCGCAGGGTATACGTGTAGTTCACGCCCAAACCCCACGCGCTGAACGAGACAAACAGGCACGCCAGCAGCACAATACCAGCGATAAGCCGCCACACGCGGCGGTTTTGCTGTGCGTCCATCGTTTAATCTCCCGCTGAAGCCACCGCCTCATGCGCGCTCACAAACGAAACGCGCCCGCCATAAGTACGGCGCAGGTTATCGGGCGTAAACGTGGTCGCGGTCGCACCGCTGGCAATAACTTCCACGTTCAGCAACGTCACCCAGTCAAAATAGCTCTGTACGGTCTGCAAGTCATGGTGTACGACCAGCACAGTGCGCCCGTCAGCGCGCAATGCTTGCAGCACGTTGACGATAGCGCGCTCGGTAACAGCGTCAACTGCCGCGAACGGCTCGTCCATGAAATACAGGCGCGCCTGCTGCACCAACGCCCGCGCCAAGAAAGTGCGCTGCTGCTGCCCACCTGAAAGCTGGCTGATTTGCCGCGCGGCAAGGTCTGCCATGCCTACTTGTTCCAGCGCGTGCATGGCTTGCTCGCGGTGTGCGCGCGCGGGTCGGCGAAACCAGCCCAGCCGCCCGTACAACCCCATCAGCACAACGTCCAACACCGACGTGGGAAAGTCCCAATCCACACTGCCGCGCTGTGGCACATAGCCGATGAGCTGACGCGCCTGCTTGTACGGTTTGCCGAAAAACGCGATAGTCCCCGACGCGCGCGGCACAAGGTCAAGCACCGCTTTAATCAGCGTGCTTTTGCCCGCGCCGTTGGGTCCAACAATCGCCATCAGCACCCCCTGCGGCACGGCAAGGTCAACGTCCCAAAGCACAGGCTTGCTCTGATAGGCAACGGTCAAGTCGTTTACTTCTAACGCCAAAGGGTGTTCGGTCACCGCTAGCTTTCTAATGGTCATCGCAAGCAGCCTCCAACAGCTCGTCTGGCAGCGACAGGTCGGTATCGCGCCACTCGGGAATAGTCACAGGCACGCCAGCACACTGATAAGCGTGTAAAATGGTCAGCACGTTTTCGGCGAACATGCCGATGTACGTGCCGCCAAAACTGTCGGGGTCACCCATCGCATCCGAATACAGCTCACGCGACGCGAGACGCACATCGCCCCCGGCAGCGCGCACCGCCTCCACTACCGAGCGAATCGTAGTGGGTGGCACGCTGCTTTCGACAAACAGCACCGGTACATTGTAGGTCAGCACCATATCGACCACGCTTTGGATGTCGCCCACGCCCGCCTCAGACGCGGTGCTAATGCCCTGCACCGCCGCCACGCGCCAGCCGAACGCCAGAGCAAAATACTGAAAAGCGTCGTGTGACGTGACCAAGTAGCGCAGCTCGGCTGGCACGCTGCGCATGCCCGCGCTCGCCCAATCATACAACCGCGCGAGGCGTTCGGCATAGGCAGTGGCATTAGCACGATAGATAGCTGCGTTGGTGGGGTCGCGCTGTGCCAGCGTTTCAGCAAAATTCAACGCGCTGAGCTGCCAATTGCGTGGATCAAACCAAAAGTGCGGGTCGTCAACACGCATCCCCTCTCTTTCTTCCAGCGCGTCGAGGACAAAGCCCGCCGCTTTAACAGGATGAGAAAGCGCGTAGACCGTTACACCTTGCTCGCGCAACGCCTCAAATGCGCTATCAAACTGCCCCTCAAGGTGCAAGCCATTGTAGACGACGACGTGTGCCTTGTTCATCGCCACCACATCGGACTCCGTCGGTTGGTAGAGGTGTGGGTCAACGCCCGCGCCCATAAGCGCGGTCACCTGCACGTTTTGCGCACCCGCCGTCACGACACGCACAAGGTCGCCAGCTTGTGTGGTCGTCGCCACGACGACAAGAGGACTAGGCTGCGCTATAGCCACAGCACTTGTCACCACAAACCAAACACTGGCAAGCACAGGTCTCATCTCAAGAACCTTTACCATTTTAGCTATACTAAAATCTATTTTTAGGCATAGCTAAAAATTTGTCAAGAGTTAAAGCATTGTTCAAATCGTTAAAAAAAAATTGAAACATATTAACGTTGCTTTAAACAAAAATTTTGTAGGATTTTTATAGGCAACATATCTACAGGAGAACAACATGGCTTTACCTTTTCTATTTTATCCGCAAAACAAAGCCTTTTTGAGCAAAAAACAACCCTATCCCCATAACATGCCAAGCTATGCGACTGCTGCTGAATGGCTTATATTCCTAGTATTTGCGGCAGTAATTGGCGTTCAGGTGCTTATTGCAGCCTCTTTTATATACCAACAAATCGCTTTGAACCAATCTGATTACACCGAAGGCACTATTATTGGCATCGATACATTCGAAGATTTTGAAGGAACGAGTTGCTGGACAACTTACAGCTACACTGTCGAAGATAAAACCTACACAGTAAAAAAAGATTTTTGTATATACGATTTTGAAGTTGGCCAGAAGATTAAAGTACGCTATGCGCTCAGTGACCCGAGTTTGTCGCAAATCGACAACGGTAGATATGCACAGAATGATCTAGTAAGTAAGATAACAACACTAATGATTGCTATCTTGTTGACTGGTGCTATAGCGTTATTTATCCTCATACGTATTTTGCAAAACAACCGCAAAACGAAAGAATTACGCCTTAAAGGGCGTGTGGTGCGCGCTCAACTCTTAGAAATTCACAGTAAAACAGACAGTGATGACGACTTTTGGGTTGAAGCGGTTATCAGTTTCACCGCGCCTGATACGGGGAAGCAAGTTGAGAAAAGATACGAAAAGACACGCAACGATCTCAAAGACATTGAATTACCCAAACCGGGCGACACCCTCGCTGTTTTCTATGGGAGTGAGAATAACTGGCTGCTGCTATAATTATGGGCAAACATCCCACATTTTCAGGAGGGAAGCATGCCCCGTCTAGGCATTGTTGACGTATTGACCACTCTCGCGCTGGTGGGCAGCATCGCGGTGGGTGCGCTGGCGGTTTGGCAATCGCAGCCGCGCCCCGTTGAACTGGTCATCAATCCCCCGCAGCCAACCGCCACCCCCCTGCCCAGCGCAACCCCCGCGCCGATAAAAGTCTACATCACCGGCGCGGTCGCGCAGCCGCAAACGCTGCTCACGCTGCCACGCGGCAGCCGTGTCGAGGACGCGCTAGCTGCCGTTGGCGGAGTGCTTGACACCGCCGACCTTAACCGTGTGAACTTGGCGGGGATTTTGCGCGATGGCGACCAAGTCCATGTTCCCGAGCGACAAGAAGATCTAAGCGCGCAGCCCACGCCCTTAGGCGGACAGCTAGTTTACGTCAACCGCGCCACCGTTGAGGAGCTGATGACGCTGCCGACGATTGGGCGCGTAACGGCTGAGGCTATCATCGCCTACCGCGAGCAGCACGGCAGCTTCAAGTCGCTCGATGACCTCGACAAGGTGTCAGGCATTGGCACGGCAACGCTCAACCGCATCGCTCCATTGGTCGTGTTCGATGATTAGAACAGTAGCGCAGCACAACGGTTCGCACTATACTACTCTATAGCAGAAATCGAACTCAAAAAGAGTCAGGTGGGAAAGATGCTTCATCCAGACGTTGAAGTGCGGCTTAGCCCTATTCACGGCAAAGGGCTGTTTGCGCGTGCCTTTATCCCAAAAGGCACGGTCGTGTGGTGGATTGATGGCAGTGAACTGCTGTACGATGCCGAAGGATACGCGCGGCTGCCTTTAGAGACACGCAACTTGTGCTACGAAAATCGTGGCGTGTACATCCTCTCGATTGAGGGCGGCGAGTATATCAACCACTGCTGCGAGCCAAACGTAGGCTGGCTCACAGACGAACGTTTTGTCACGCTGCGAGATATCCAGCCCGACGAAGAGTTGACCTACGACTACGCTACAGGCGACATCAGCGACTACGCTATTGAGGACAAGACACTGGGCGGATGGGTATGCGCGTGCGGCGCGCCGAGCTGTCGTAAACTCATTACGCCGCACGATTGCCTCAAGCCAGAATTTCAGGCGCGCCACGCGGGCTTCTTGCCCAGCTGGACGGTCGAATTCATCCAGCAGCACACTAAGACGGAGTAAGAGGCTTACTTCCGCCCTAAAATTAGATCTCGTTGATGATGCTGAAGACCATCGGGCGGCGTTTGGTTTCGTTGTAAAGCACCCGCGACAGGCTGTCCTCTAGTATCTCGCGCCGTTTGCCGTTGGCGTTCCTGTTGCTGCGCAAAGTTTCGATCACGGTGTTCTTGATGGTTGTCAGCAGGTCATCAGAATCACGCAAGTAGACAAACCCGCGCGAGACAATCTCCGGCTCGCTAACGGGCTGCCCTTGACGGTTGACGTTGACCGCAACTAGCAAGAAGCCGTCACGCGCCAAAATCTCGCGGTCGCGGATGACAATCTTGCCAATGTCGCCCACGCTGCTGCCGTCCACGAAGATGTAGCCACCCGGAATGCGCTCCGTCTTTTGGATGCCGTACTTGTCGACTTCCAGCACTGTGCCGTTTTCACCGATAATCACGTTCGTGGGCTGCACGCCGCTCTCCATCGCCAGCTTGCCGTGTTGAATAAGGTGGCGCAGCTCGCCATGAACGGGCATGATATACTCGGGGCGGGTCAGACCAATCATCAAGCGCATCTCCTCTTGGCAGGCGTGACCCGACACATGAACACGCTCCAAAGAGTCATAGATGACGTTCGCGCCGCGCTCGAACAGCTTGTTGATGGTGCGATACACCATTTCTTCGTTGCCCGGGATAGGGTGTGAGGATAGCACGATCGTATCGCCGCGCTGCACCTCCATCGAGCGATGCTTGCCGGTTGCCAGCTTGCTCAAGACCGCCGAAGGTTCACCCTGCGAGCCTGTGACCATTAACACCAACTTGTGCGGCTCGAAGCTGCTCATCTTCGCTGGGTCAAGTAGCACATCTTCGGGGATATCGATGTAGCCAATCTCGCGCGCCAGCTTCACGTATTCCTTCATCGTGTGACCGCTGATGACCAAGCGGCGGTTGTACTTCTGCGCCATCTTGGCGGTCAGCTGAATACGCGAGATGAGCGAGGCGAACGTCGCCACTAGGATGCGCCCTTTGGCGTTGGCAAACACGCGGTCAAACGCTGGTTCGATGGTGCTTTCGGAAGGTGTCCAGCCGGCACGGTCGGCGTTGGTACTGTCTGCCATGAGCAAGCGCACGCCGCGCTGCCCAAATTCCGCCAGCTTGGCGTAATCAGGTGGCGCGCCATAAACGGGCGTGTTGTCAAACTTATAGTCACCGGTATGAACAATCAGCCCGTGCGGTGTGGTGATGCCAAAGCCCACGCAGTCGGGGATGCTGTGGCAGACGTGAAACGGTTCTATCGTAAACGGCTGCAGCACGATTTTGTCATTGGGCTTGAAGATTTTGATGTCTACGTCCTGATGCACGCTGTTGTTGCGCAGTTTAATCTCAATCAAGCCCGCCGTGAGGCGCGTAGCATAAATTGGCACTTTGGGAAATGCGTCAACAAAGTGATTAACCGCGCCAATGTGGTCTTCGTGTCCGTGCGTGAAAAAGATGCCGAGAATGTGTAAGTCTTTGCGCTGTGTGAGGAATTGAAAGTCGGGGATGATATAGTCCACGCCGTGCATGTCGTTAGCGGGAAACATGATACCTGCGTCGATGACAATCGCGCGATTGTCGTATTCGAACAAGGTCATGTTCTTGCCAATTTCCCCTGACCCGCCAATGGGGATAATGCGTAACTTCGGTTTTGCCATAGGGTATGTACTCCAAATACATCAAATGCGTGGGGATGCGCTGACGAAGCACCACCCACAGGATTAAAAAAGGGTTGTCTGACAGCCTTTTAAGAACGTTTTTAGTTTCTAAGTAGTCCGCGAAAACGGCACGCAGCCGTGAGTAGTCGAAGTTGAGCAAAAATACCAGAGCAAGCCGCAACAAAAGAAAGTTGCGCATAAAACTTTACTTAATAGTACACGTTTTTGCGATTTGTCAAGCCCTTTTTTTCCTACCAACGCCCTACAACCGTGCGGCGAAGGGCTTTGCAGCGCGTGCAAACGCCCTTTCTCGCCAACATGGCATGCGTACCAGCGTTCTGTTGCGCACAATGGCGGCTTAGCATACAATACACACGGACACAGAAAGAGAGCTTGCCCCATGGCCTTGCGTATCGACCGCCTTGAAGAACGCCGCGCCAAGTATGCCCCTGTCGCTGCCGCGTTAGAGCAGCTATACGGACGCAAAACCTTCAAGCCCCACGACGGCATGGACGAACTCGTGAGCTGCATTCTCAGCCAGAACACGACAGATGCCAACCGCGACCGCGCTTTTGACGCGCTCAAGGCGCGCTACGCAAGCTGGGAAGAAGTCGCTCAAGCTCCCTTAGACGAGCTTATCGAGACGGTGCGCCCGGCTGGGCTTGCATCGGCAAAAGCCGCCAACATTCAAGCCGCCCTGCGCGAGATTTACCGCCAACGTGGCGAGTACGCCATCGACTTCTTGCAAGAGCTGCCGGTTGCCGAAGCCAAAGCGTGGTTGACCAGCCTTGCGGGTGTCGGACCGAAGACCGCTGCGATTGTGCTGTGTTTTGGCTTTGGCATGGCGGCGTTTCCAGTCGACACGCATGTCCATCGTGTGGGACAGCGCATCGGCTTCTTGCCCGAAGGCATCAGCGCGAACGCTGCGCACGATGTTATGGAAGCCGTTGTGCCGCCTGACGCTTACTACGCTTTCCACTTGCAGCTGATTTATCACGGGCGCAGCGTGTGCAAGGCGCGCCAGCCGCTTTGCGACCGCTGCCCGATTACTGCGCACTGTGATTATTACGCCAAAACAGAGAGGCAAAACGATGAGCCACGCTAAGCCGCTAAGCGAACACGAGGTCAACAACGCCCGCCAGCTGCTCAAAATGCTGCAGCACCAAGTTGAAACGCACACGCTAGACACCGCCTACATGGCGCGCCAGCTCAGCAAGCTCAATGACTTCGTCGAACAAGTGGCACAAACGCAACAAACCCAGCTAGCCGCGTTTCGCTTTAAGGCTCTCTACAACGTCAGCCGCCTCATCGGCACGTCGCTTGACTTGCAGACGGTGTTAGAACAGGTCATGGACGCAATTATCCAGCTCACGGGTGCGGAGCGCGGCTTTTTAATGTTGCGCGACGACGACGGCAAGCTCAAAGCCACCGTCGCGCGCAACCTCGACCAGCGCACGCTGACCAGCGACGAGTTCAGCTACAGCACCACCATCACCAACCACGTGTTGGCAACAGGCGAGGCAGTGCTGACAACCAACGCGATGGAAGACCCACGCTTTGCTGGCGGCGCGAGCATCATCTCCAAAGTGCTGCGCAGCATCATGGCGACACCGCTGCGCGCACGCGGGCAGATTATCGGCGTGGCATACGTCGAAAATCGCATCGTGGCGGGTTTGTTCAGCGACGACGACCTCGCCACACTGGACGCGCTGGCAGGACAAGCGGCGGTTGCCATCGACAACGCCATGCTCTTTCGCGCCACTGACCAAGAGCTAACGCGGCGCGTGGAAGAGCTACGCGCCTTGCGCCAAGTCGACCGCCGCCTCAACGAACGGCTCGACCTTGACGACGTGTTGGCGGTGACATTAGAGAGCGCGTGTTTGTTCGCTAAAGCCGAAGGTGGGCATATTGCCCTCTTAGAAGGCGAAAACCCCGTACCCTTCGCCCGCATTCACTATCCGCAAGGGCAAGAGCCGCGCACGCTCAACCTATCGCAAACCTACCCCTTTGTGCTGGATGTAATGCGCTCAGGAAAAGCACGCACGCACGAGAACGAGAAACACGCCGCGCTGGGCGTGCCGCTGCTGCTCAACGACAAGCTCATTGGCGTGCTGGTACTAACCCGCGAGGGGGAACAGCCGTTTGACGAGCGCGCCCGTGATATGGTCGAGCGCGTAGCTGACCGTGCCAGTGTCACGATTGAGAACGCGCGCCTCTACGCCGCTGTGCAAGCCGCCGACCGCGCTAAAAGCGAGTTTGTCGGCATTGTCGCGCACGACCTAAAGAACCCTATGGCGAGCATTCAAGGCTATGCCGATTTAATTTTGATGATGAACAAAGACACCCTCGATGAACGTCAAATCAGCTTCCTGCAGCGCATCACAGACACAGTAAAGCGCATGGAAGTGCTCGTGAGCGACCTTGCTG
Source organism: uncultured Anaerolineae bacterium (assembly GCA_938022205.1). Classification (GTDB taxonomy): domain Bacteria; phylum Chloroflexota; class Anaerolineae; order Aggregatilineales; family Phototrophicaceae; genus JANWYT01. Next base: position 266,478 of record CALIEB010000002.1, read on the forward strand.
ACATCAGCCGCATCGAGAGCGGACATTTCTACATGGACGAAAGCGCGGTGAGCGTGGCAAAGATTGTCGAAGCCATTCGCGACCAGAGCATGCCGCAAATTCAAGCGCGCCGCCATCGCTACGTAGAAAACGTCGCGCCTGACCTGCCCAACCTGAAGACCGACTACTTCCGTCTGCTGCAAGTGCTGGTGAATTTGGTCAGCAACGCCGCCAAGTACACGCCCGAAGGCGGCACGATCACGTTAACGGTGCAGCGCGTCGGCGAGCGCGTCGGCTTTGAGGTCGCGGACACGGGCATCGGTTTATCCGAAGAAGGCAAGCGCATGCTCGGCACGAAGTTTTGGCGCGCCGACGACAGCTACACGCGCTCACAGCCCGGCACAGGACTGGGGTTCGCCATCACCGCCAGAATCGTCGAGCAGATGGGCAGCAAAATCCAAATCGACAGCGAACTCGGCAAGGGCAGCCGTTTCTCGTTCAGCGTCGCCACCGTGTAGCGGCACGTCATGCACGTCTTTCTTTCGCCCCATCTCGATGACGCGGTGCTAAGCTGCGGCGGCACGCTGGCACACCTCCACGAGGCAGGCGCACCTTGTTTGGTAGTCAACGTTATGGCAGGCGCGCTGCCACAGCCGCTGCCCGACACGCCGATTGTGCGCGAGCTGCACGCGCGGTGGCAAGCAGGCGCAGACCCCATGCCAGTGCGGCGCGCCGAAGATGCGCGTGCGCTTGCCATTGTAGGCGCGCAAGGGCTGTATTTGCCACTGCCTGACTGCGTTTATCGCATGCATAACACGCACGCGCTCTACCCTGACGAAGCCAGCCTATGGGGCGCAATCCATCCCGACGACCCCGCGCACGCGCTGCTCGACGCGCTGGCGACGTTTGCCGCGCTGGGCATAACACAGCCCGTAAGCACGCTCTACGTGCCGTTGGGCGTAGGACAGCACGTCGACCATCGTTTGGTGCGCGCGTGGGGCGTGCGCCTCGCGGTATCGCAACCTAATGTGCGCCTGTTGTTTTACACGGATTACCCCTATTTCCGTGAGCAGCAGCACATTGACACCGCGCGCGCCGAGCTAGGGCTGCCGCTAGAGAGCGTGTGGCAGCCGCTGACAGACGCACAATTTGCCGCCAAGCTAGACGGTGTGGCGGCGTACACCTCGCAGCTCTCTACGTTCTGGGCAAGCGAAGCGCACATGCGCGAAGCCTTAGCGGCACACTTCCGCGACGAGAACGGGCGGTTTGCAGAAAGATACTGGCAAATCGCCGCGTTAACGCACAAAATGGGTTAAAATAAGAACAACACACGGACACTTCAAGACAAGGAAGGCGCATGAGCGACATCAACCACGCCCTGCAAGAGGCACAAACGCAGCTAGAGCAGCTGTTAGAGGCGGCGCGCACAGGCGCGATTATCCCAATTCGCCTGCCTGCACAAATTGAAGCCATCGCACAGGCAGTAGCGGCGGCGCAAGCAGAACACGCCAAAGCCCTGCAAGAGGCGCGTGCCAGCGTGCCAGCCGATTGGGATGCTTATCTCAAAGAGGATGCCTACTTTGTCGGGCATGCCATTCATGAGCTGCGCACGCCGATGACCAGCATTCGCGGCTACAGCGACATGCTCGGCTCGATGGGCGAACTCAACGACATGCAAAAGCAGTTCTTGGGGGTTATTCGCGTCAACGCCAAACGCATGGAAAGCCTGCTCACCGACGTGAGCCTCGCTAACAAGCTGCGCAAAGGCACGTTGAAACTTTCGCCCAAGATGGACATGTTCAAGAACATTGCCATGCGCCTTGAAAAAGACATGGGTGCGGTGGCGCAAGAGCTAAAGCGCACGCTGTCCTTCGACATTCCGTCGGGATTGCCCCTCCTCAACGTCGACAGCGACATGCTCGTTATCGCGCTCAACAAGCTCATTGAGAACGGCTTGCGCTATTCGCCCGCTGAAACGGGGCAGGTCACCGTGAGCGCAGCTGCCGACGGGCAAACGTTGGTCATTCGCATCAGCGACAACGGTATCGGCATGACCGAAGAAGAGCTTGCGCAACTGGGTAAGATTTACTTTCGCTCAGAAAACGACGTGGTGCGCGAATACAAGGGCAGCGGCTTAGGCATCCCTATCGCGTTTGGGATTATCGAAAAGCTGGGCGGCAGCGTTAAGGTTGAGAGCCAGCTCAACGTCGGCACAACCTTCACGATTACGCTGGCAGGCATGAACGCATGAACCAGCAGCACGCTCCTTATGGCACATGGCAAAGCCCGCTGACGGCGGAGATGATGCGCGGCAGCCGTCCATTTGGTGACGCGCAGTTTGACCATAGCGGCGCGTACTTGGTGTGGCAAGAGCGACGCGGCAAGCTAGGCGTGTTGATGGCGCAGGTCGGCACAGACGCGCCGTATGAGCTAACCGACGAGCGCACGCCTGTAAGCGGGCGTGTGGGCTATGGCGGCGGAGAATTTGGCGTGGGGGATGGCTTTGTCATTTTCACCAGCAACCACCGCTTGTACCGCGTCGACCTGCCACAAGGCTTGCCCTACCCCATCACGCCGGCCTTTGGGGATGCTGCCGCGCCCGTCGTGTCGGCAGACGGCGCATGGGTGGCGTATGTCCACAGTGACGAAGGCGTTGACCGCTTGCTCGTCGTAGACAGCATGGGCAAGACCTTGCCGCGCATTGTCGCCGAAGGCAGCGATTTCTTCATGTTCCCGACGTGGCATCCTAAAGGCACACACCTCGCCTATGTGGCGTGGCAGCACCCGCACATGCCTTGGAACGAGACCGCGCTCATGGTCGCAACACTAGCGTATGACAAGCAAGGCGCGCCCTACGCCGCTATCACCGAGACGCTGGTCAGCGGGCCTAACGTCGCCATCACCCAACCACAGTTCTCACCCGACGGGCGTTATCTCGCCTATGTGAGCGATGCCTCGCAGTGGGGGCATCTGGTATTGCATGACCTTGCCGAAGGCACAGACACGCGCCTAACAAGCGGCACGTGTGAACACGGCACGCCGGCATGGGTGCAAGGCACGCGCACCTTCGCGTGGCAGCACGACAGCCAATCGTTGCTAGCGATACGCAGCGAAAACGCCTTCGCTGCACTGTGGCACTATGACCTCGCAGGCAAGGGGGTGCCCGTTGCTCATTTGAACAGTTACAGCGCGTTCGAGCGCGTAGCATGTCACCCACAGCGTGCCGCCTACGCGGCAATTGCCGCCGCTAGCGTTATCCCACCGCGCCTTATCACGGGGGACTTGGGTGAGCCGCCGCGTGTCGTGCGCCGTGCCGCTCACGAACGCCTCGCACCGCATTGGCTATCACAAGCGCAAGCCATCACGTGGCAAGGACATGACGGACAGACCGTACACGGCTTATACAGCCCGCCCCACAACCCGCGTTACGAGAGCAGCGGGCAGCCGCCGCTGATGGTGTTGGTACACGGCGGTCCCACCTCGCAAGCCGACACCACTTACAACGAGCAAGTGCAGTTTTTCACCACGCGCGGCTGGGCAGTGCTGCAAGTCAACCATCGTGGCAGCACGGGTTACGGCAAGCCCTACATGGACAAGCACGCTGGCAATTGGGGCGTGTATGACGTAGAAGACAGCGTAACAGGCGCGCAACATCTGGCGGCGCAGGGGCTGGCGGACGCGGCGCGCATGGTCATCATGGGCAGCAGCGCAGGCGGCTTTACCGTTTTGCTCACGCTCATTCGCCACCCGCAAGTGTTCCGCTGCGGCGTGAGCTTATACGGCGTGTCTAACTTGTTCATGTTGGCTCTCGACACACACAAGTTTGAGGCACGCTACAACGATTGGCTGCTCGGCGCGTTGCCCGAAGCTAGTCCCGTTTGGCGAGAAAGGTCGGCGGTGTTTCATGCCGACCGCATCCGCACGCCGTTGATGCTGTTTCAAGGACTTGACGACGACATCGTGCCGCCCAATCAGTCAGAAGCGATTGTTAGCGCACTTAAGCGCAGCGGCGTACCGCATGCTTACATCACCTACGCGGGCGAAGGGCATGGCTTTCGTGCGCCTGAGACGCTTAAAGACCTCTACACCCAACTTGAGCGGTTTCTGCTTCAGCACGTCATTTACGGCAGCTAGCACGACAAGGAGCGGGCGCGATGTTCCGAGCTTACGATGAGATTTTAGATTTTGTCATTTCCGCGCCAACGTTAGAGCAGATTGTCGCGTTCCGTCATTCCGACGAGACGCTAGCACGGGTGAACTACTTGGAGAGTGCCGAACACGCCGAGCGTATCACGCACGAAGAAGCCGAAGAGCTGCGCGAGTTCCGCAAGGCGGCTTACTTTATCGAGCAGCTCAAGATACGCGCGCGACGACGCTTAGGCATGTGAGATATGGCGGCAAGTGCGCCCCGCGTCTTGCGTTAGGGATGCGGGATGCGCTCTGCGCCGCCCAAGTAAGGACGCAGTGCGTCGGGAATTATGACGCTACCATCTTGCTGCTGGTAGTTTTCAAGGAGCGCGATAAGCACGCGCGGAATGCCGAACGCGCTGCCGTTGAGCGTGTGGACATATTGCGCTTTCTTCGTGCCTTTGGGATAGTAGCGAATCATGGCACGGCGCGCTTGGAAGTCACGCACGTTGCTGCACGAGCTAACTTCTAGCCACTCTTGGCAACCCGCCGCCCAAACCTCAATGTCGAACTTCTTGCTGGCACTAAAGCCCAAGTCACCGCTAACAATTTCAAGGCGACGGAAGGGCAAGGCAAGGCGGCGTAAGATGTCCGACGCGGTCTCAATCATGTGTTCTAGCTCGGCGTTGCTGGTTTCAGGCGTGGTGAACTTGTACATCTCCACCTTTTCAAACTGATGCACGCGCTTGATGCCGCGCACGTCGCGCCCGGCGGCGGCACGCTCATGGCGGAAGCACGGCGTTTGCGCCACGTAGTAACGGGGCAACGTCTCCTCGTCCAAGATTTCGTCGCGGTGCAGGTTCGTAATCGCCACCTCCGCCGTCGGTAGCAAGTAGAGGTCGGCTTCGGGGTCGCTGTAGACCACGTCGCGGAATTTGGGGAACTGCGCCGCGCCTTCGAGCATCTCCGCACGCACCAAGTACGGCAGATAAAGCTCGGTAAAGCCGTGTTCGCGCGTCACGTCAAGGCACAGCGCGATGAGCGCACGCTGCAGCCGCGCTCCCCACCCCGCCAGCACGTAAAAACGCGAGCCACTCATGCGCACACCGCGCTCAAAATCGATGATACCCAGCTCTACACCCAGCTCCCAATGCGGCTTGGGGGTGAAGTCAAACTCAGGCATGGCACCTTCAGGCGCGTGCGGAATGTTGTGCGAGTCATCAGGAAAGACCGGCACGCTGTCATCGGGCAAGTTGGGAATCCAAAGCATGACCTCGCGCAGCTCAGCCTCAATCTGGCGAATGCGCTCGGTCATAGCAGCATGCTGTTCGCTCATGTCGCGCAGCGCGTTCGTGACCATCTCAAACGTTATCGACAGGCTAAGAGTCTCGCCCGTATACGTCAACTTGTCGTCGTGCTTGCCTTCCAGTATCTCTAAGGCGCGGTCATAGTCGCGTTGCCCTAACGCCAGCGCGACATGATAGGAGCGCATAAGGCTTACACCGCCGTTCAAACTTTTGTCGCCGCGCATTTGCCCAAAGAGCTTGTTGAGTTTGTTGCGATGCGCCTGCAAGGATTCACTGTTTTGCAGAAGCTCGCGCCGCTGCTTGTCCAGCTCCAGCACGCTGTCGACACGCGCCAGCGCGTCGAAATCGTTGAGGTCACGCAGCTTGGCCCGAACAAATTCGGGGTTTTCGCGGATAAGAGCAATGTCTAGCATAGCGTTTTCTCCTGTGTGTAAGGCATCACGATTGGCGCGGCGGCATGTCGTCGCGCTGTGTAGGCGAAGGGCGACGCGTGCGCCGAAGGTCACGACGCAGCTGCCACGCCGCCAGCAGCAGCCCCACGACCAAGTTTAACACAATCAAGCCGTTGAACACATCCGGCGAAAGCAGCTCGCGCATGCGTGCCTCCTCTTCTTACTGCCACAGCGGTAGCATAACGCTGAAAGTTGTGCCGACACCCTCATCCGAGCTAAACCACAGCTTGCCGTTGATAGTCGCTAGCTCTTGCAAGCAAATGTGCAACGCCATGCCATAGCCAAACTCGCTGATGATTTGCGGCTGTCGCCCGCGCTCATAAAGGGCAAACACGCGCTCCCAATCATTTTCGCGGATGCCATAGCCTTGGTCAATCACCTCCAGCTGTGCCATTTGCCCGCGCGCGAACGCCTTAATGGTTATCGGCGTGCCGCGCAGCGAGTACATCATGGCATTGCGCACCAGCTCACGCAAGGTGTCGCGGATAGGCTTCGCCAAGCCTTGCACAAGCAACGTGCCTTCTAGCTCAACGCTAATGCGAGCGCGCAGGTCTTGCGCCTCAGTTTCCGGGTCGAGCAGCTCTTGCTCATCCAACGTCTCGATAAAATCTTCAATGAGGTCGTTAAGGTTGATTTTTTGCTTCTGGAGCTGTGCTTGGCGGCGGAGCTTGCCGGTGCGCAGTGCTTCGAGGCGTTCGACCATGTGTAGCAAACGGTCGGTGCGCTTCATATGAATGCTTATCAGGCGTGTAAAGCCGCTGATGCGGCGGGCAATTTTGACCGCTTCGGGGTTCTCTTTGTCCGGGTTAAGCGTGCGCTGGATGAGGTTAAGATGCCCCACTGTGCTGTCGATAGTCTGATGCATCTCGCTGATGGTGGCGGCTAGCACGCGCCCGACCACACCCCAATCGGGCATCTCGATGCTGATAAGCGTGTGGACTGCACTGTTAACATCCGTGACCGTCCCCATCCAGCAGGGCAAGTATTCGCCGTTGCGCACAGCGTGGAAGCGCACCGGGCGGTCGCTGGCAAGGGCTTGTCGACGCACATCATCCAGCGTAAACGTCGTGTCGCCTATGCCAACTTGTAGCAGCTGGCTGGCGACCGCCCAGCCCTCGCTGCGAATGGCGTGGAGGTCTGCGCCGAATAAAGCGGCTGCCATCGTGTTGTGCCGTAGCAAGCGATTGTCACTGGTGAACAGCAGTACCGCTTGCCCAAGCGCATCTAGCATGGCTTGCGTTGCGAACAAATCACTCATGGCACGCCCCCTTTTTAAGTTTTGCTGGTTAGGTTTCTCCCGCGCCGCGCTCGCGCAAATGCGGGTACAGCAGCACATCGCGGATGCTGCGCTGGTTTGTCAGCAGCATCACAAGGCGGTCAACGCCCAAGCCAAAGCCACCGTTAGGCGGCATGCCATAGCGCATTGCCCGCAAATAGTCCTCGTCAAGCGGCGTTTCCTCGTCGCTGTTTTGCGCGTAAAGCCGTGACATCTCTTCAAAGCGTGCCTGTTGGTCGAGTGGGTCGTTAAGTTCGGTGAAGGCATTGCCAAGCTCCATGCCCGCGATGTACAGCTCAAAGCGTTCGACGTGCAGCTCATCGTAGCTGGTGCGCTTGGCGAAAGGTGAAATGTCGCGGGGATAGTCCATGATGTAGGTGGGTTGAATGAGGCGCGGCTCAACAAACGTCGTGAAGAGATGCTCGCTGACCAACCGCCCCCACGTCTCGCTGGGCTTAGGCAGCTCTTTTACGCCCGCCGCCTGATATGTCGACACCACGACAGGATAGAGCGTTTCGGCGGTAGGATAGTCCATATAATCCACGCCCGTGTGTTCGTGGATAGCGTCGCGCATGGTCATGCGGCGAAACGACGGCGTGAGGTCAATCGTGTGGTTACCGTAGGGGATGGTCAGCGTGCCGTTGACACGCTCACAGATGAACGCCATCATGCGCTCAACCAAGTCCATCACGCCCTTGTAGTCGATGTAGGCTTTATAGAACTCCAGCATGGTGAACTCGGGGTTGTGCTTGATGCTGACACCCTCATTGCGGAAGTCGCGCCCAATCTCATAGACGGCATCGTAGCCACCCACCAGCAGCCGCTTCAGATACAGCTCAAAGCTAATGCGCAAGTAAAGGTCTTGCTTAAGCTGGTTGTGGTGGGTGATGAACGGACGCGCCGCCGCACCGCCGTAGATGGGCTGCAGCAGCGGTGTTTCGACCTCTAAGAAGCCCTCGTCATCCAAGAATTGTCGCATCGCTTTAATCGTCAAGGCGCGCTTGCGAAATACCTCGCGCACGGCATGGTTCACAGCAAGGTCGGCGTAACGCTGCCGATAGCGCGTCTCGACATCGCTAAACTCGCCATACTCGACCACCGTGCCGTCCTCACGCACCTGCTGCTTGACAACGGGCAGCGGGCTGATAGCTTTGCTCAGCAGCACTAACTCGCGGACAAGCACGCTAATTTCGCCGGTCTTGGTGCGCGTCATCGTGCCGCTCGCCTGCACGAAGTCGTCCATCTCGATGAGCTTGTCAGCAACGAGCGCGTAGTTCGCTTCGTCCATGTCGTTGATGCGCAGGAAAAGCTGCACGCGCCCGGTCTCGTCCTCAATGTGCATAAACGACAGCTTGCCCTTCAGGTTGACACGGCGAATACGCCCCGTGAGCGTCACCTCCAGCGGCGCGGCATCTTCGCCTTGCGCTTCTTGGGCAATGAAAGCAGCAACAGCAGCGGCAATGCGGTGCGTGCGCGTCACACGCGGTGGGTACAGCGACACGCCACGCGCCTGCAGCTCTCGCGCCTTTTCTAGACGTTCGCGTTCTAAATGGTTAGGCTGCCACATGCTAGAAAATCTTCTTAATCGTGAAGGTCAACGTGCCGTCTGGGGCTTTGATTTTGACCTTGTCGCCAATCTTCGCGCCGATGAGTGCCTTGCCGAGCGGGCTCTCGTACGAGATTTTGCCCTGCTGCGGGTTAGCTTCGGCACTGCCGACGACTTGGTACTCCTCTTCGTCCTTTGTGCCAACTTCGGCAATGACCACCCGTGAGCCAATTTGCACGCGGTCTTTCGAGATTTTGCTCTCATCAATGAGCGTAGCGTGGCGCAAAATTTGCGTCAGGCGCGCAATCTCTGCTTCAACGAAGGCTTGCTCATTTTTCGCGTCCTCGTATTCGGAGTTTTCGATGAGTTCACCGCCGTCCTCAAGTGCTTGCTTAAGGCGTTCCGCCACGTCACGGCGGCGCACATTGACGAAGTAATCGAGCTTCTGTTCAAGAGCCTGTAAGCCCTCTTGGGTGAGGTATTCGGGCTTTTCCGCCATATTTGTCCTCCAAAGACATTCCCTAACAACATCATTCTACGCACTATGTGTTGAATGACGATAAGAATGATAATGAGAAAAAAACACAGGTTAGCCTGTGTTTACTGCCACGTTTAAGTCGGCAAAGAGCGTTTTGACGCGCTAAGAATTTAGCACGAAAAAAGCAACCTGTAAAGTTAGGAAACAGTAGAACAGCAAGCACGCAAATTGCCAACGTTCGTTTAGCGTCTACTCCACGCGCAAGATTTCTAAAGTATACGTGCCATCGCCACTGGCAGTTGCCAGCCGTGCAAATGTCTCTGGGTGATACCAGCCCACAATAAGCCGATACGCGCCCGCCGCCAGCGCATTAGGATACGCCAGCGTGTGTCTGGTCACATATCGCTCGCCTGTCCGCCAATAGCGCGTGGGCAGCGTTGGCGGCGCGTCACCCTGCCCGACCAGCGCGCCGCCTTCATCCAAAACTTGCGCAAACACGGTCAGACTGTCGTTGGGGGTAGCAACGGTTTCCCAAAGCAACGTGAGCGCGTCCTCTTGGCGCAGCGCGCCTATTAAGCGGATGCTGTCACCAAAGCGCACAGGCTCTAGACGCGGGATGTCGCTAAAGTTCGGCGCGCTCACGGGGTCAACCAACGCGCCGCCGCGCAGCACCACCGCCTCAAGTGGCGCGCTGTCCGCATCGGCGATAGGCACGCTCTTGCGCGCCGCATAATCCCACCAATGCACTTGCAGGCGCAGCGCAAAGCGATTCTCACGCCCCGTGCGCAGCTCATCGAACGGAATAACGTAGCGGTCAGCGTAGAGAACACCTGTCTGCCACGCGCTGGTGCGCAGTCTTCCGCCTAGTGGAAAAGTATCAACACGCCCCGCAACTTGTCCTTCATCGTCGAGCAAATGCACGTACAAGCTATAGTCGCGGTCTGTTTGCCGCAGCACACGCCAATAGAGCGTAACGGGCAGCTGGTCGCTGGGCGCATAGCGCGTGTCGGGTGTGTCGTAACCGACCAACTCAACAAAATCACCGTAGCGCGCATAAACAGGCTGTGCGCTGTCGGGCAAGGCAGCAAGGGGCTGCGGCGCAGCATAGCGCGGCGCAATCGAGGCGAACGGCACGACCAGCGCGAACGTCCCCAGCGCGCCCACAAAAATGCGACCGCCGCGCCCGCGCGTGAGCGCAAGCCAGCCCCACGCCAACAGCGTGCCAGTTGCCGCTGCGAACGGGAAGAGCAGCCGTCCCTGTGAGGCGTAGGTTTGCGCTGTCCATGCCGCCACGCTGACAAAGCCCAAAAGCAGCAGCGCAAGCAGCAGCGTCATCGGCACAAACAGCGTATAGCGTTCGTGCCGCCATGCGTAGCGCAGCTCCCAAAGCATGCCGATGACCGCCAACACGGTCAAAATGTCCATGACGCTGTAAAACCAAGCAAATGTCAGCACGTTCACCGTGCCGAACAAGCCCCAGTAGGCGATGCGGAAGCCCTCAAACTCTCCTAGCAGCGTGACAAGTGAAGCGGGTTCAGGGCGCGCGCCTGCTACCGCGACCATCATCGCCGTGCCGAACAGCTCGCCATAGAGTGTAAGGTTGCGCGCGTACCACCAGCCCGCCAAGCCTGCCCACAGCACCGCCATCGCCACGCCCAGCGTGAGGAAGCCGCGCACGTCGCGGTGCATCGCCAAAAGCCAAAACGCGCCGGCGACAATCACCGGCACCAGTACCAAGCCGCTGAGCTTGCTTAGGGTAGCAAGTGCTAACAAAAACGCCAGCAGCAGGCTTCGCCGCGTGTCGAAGCCCGCGCGCAGCGTGCGCACGAACAGCAACAGGACAACGCTGTTGAGCGCGGTGACGAGGTTGTCGTTGTTTACAGAGGCAGCGATAAAGAGGAACATGGGGTTAAACGCCGTCACTCCTGCTGCCACTAACGCCAGTGCGGGATGATGCGGAAAGAGCGTGCGCGCCGTCTCATAGACCGCCCACACCGTCACGCCGCCGAGCAGCAAGCTAAACAGCCGCAGCGTATAGACCGCCAGCACGGTTTTTTCCAGCGGTGGGTGCGGTGTGTCGTGCAGCACGATGTTCTTGTTGTCTTCAGCGGCGGGGATGCCCACTTTGGCGTGTGGATTATAGACGCGCAGGCTATCCGCGTCGCTAAGGTCGAACGGGGCAATGAGCAGTGCGCTCAGGATGTAGTAAAGTGGGGGCTGGCTGCCCTCTTGACGATAGAGCGTCTCGCGGTTGTTGGGGTCTTGCACAGGCAGGGTGCGCGTCTCACGCAGCGTCTCAACCATGCCAAAATGCCACAGCTCATCTGATGCCTCAAAGGGCGGCGTAGCCCACGCATACGCCAGCCCAAGCACCGCATAAAATACCAGCAGCACGTGCAGCGGTTGACGTTTGGCGCGCACCCTTGTTCTCCTGTGTGACGTTAGCTTGGCTTGTTGGCGACAAGTGCCGTCCACTTGCCTTCTTGGACAACAGTGCCGTCTTGCTTGACGATTTTGACCTCTTGCGTCAGCCAACCGCCGTTGAACTTAGGCGCGTCGGTCTTCTCAATCACCTTCATCTCCACATGAATGGTGTCGCCGATGAACACCGGAGCTTTGAAGGTGAATTCCAAGCCACGAAATGCCATAATCGTCTTGAGATTTGCGCCCAGCTGGTTAACCAGCCCTGTGGCAAACGACAGCGTGAGCATGCCGTGCGCGATGCGCTGACCGAACATATGCCCCTTCATGTACTCCGCGTCGAAGTGCAGAGGGTTGTAGTCGCCGATAATGCCGCCAAAGTTGACGATGTCCGCTTCGGTAATGGTGCGGCTGGCGGTGACATGCACGTCACCGATGCTGCTCTCGTCATAAAAATAGCCCATAGGACCTTGAGGGGTGTAGCGCATGATAAACTCCTTCCAAAAATGTTTAAGCAAAAAGTGTCGCCCCATTGTAGCACAAAGCTAGCGCAGGCTAAACGTCCAACACGCCGCAAAAATCGTGCTACACTTTTGTTTTTCGTCATGTTAACCAACACTAGCGGACTAAACGTCCAACACGCCGCAAAAATCGTGCTACACTGAAGTTAACGTCCATCGTTCAAACGCATTGAGGTGTACAGGCTTATGAGAAGACTTATCATGTTGCTGTTGTGCGTTTTGCTTGCGCTGCCTGTCAGCGCGCAAAGCGCGCCTATCGAACCGCTAGACGTGCCGCATGACCCCAACGCCAGCGTGCAGTTTCCGCCGCCGGTTTACACCGTCTCGGGTGAAGTGCCGATTGTTGGCACGGTCAATGTCGCCAATATGGCGAACTATTTCGTCCAGTTTCGCCCGCTCGAACTAGGCGCGGCGGCGGAAAGCACCAACGACACGCGCCCATGGTTCCCCGCGACGCTGCCCGCAACCAGTCCCATCGTCAATAACGTCATAGGCACTTGGAACACGATGATTACACCCGACGGCTTGTATGAGCTGCGGCTGGTGGTGAACGTGGGCGGCAGAAACCCCATTTACGCGCGCGTTGCGCCGCTGCGCGTCCTCAACAACCCTAGCGCGCTTAGCCCGTTTGCCGTAGTAAGCGGCAGTGGCGGTGCTGCGGCACGCCCCACGCTAATGCCCACACCCACGCAGCTGGGCATCGTGCAATCTTCGGCTGCGCAAGCCACACAAAGCGCGCTGGCAACGCAATTTGCGGGCGGCGGCTCGTTCAGCACACGCCCGACTGCTAGCGCGCCGAGCAGCACAACCTTGAGCGGACCGCGCGTGACTGCTATCACGGATGCCAACGTGCGACGTGGCGACGACACGCGCTACGAGCGCGTTGGTGCGCTGTTAACGGGTGAAACCGTCAGCGTCATCGGCATCAGCTCGACAGGCTCGGGTTGGTATTACATTCAGCTTGCCGATGGGCGACGCGGCTACATTGCGCCTAGCACTGTGCGCTTTGAAGGTGACCGCAGCACGCTGCAGGTGTTCACACCACCACCGCCGCCTGCTACCGCTACGCCTGTACCAACCGCCACCCCCGCTGCCAACTCTAACCTCGTCGTCAACGGGTTGAACAGCGACCCACGCCCTGCTGTATGCAACCAAGACTTCACGGTGCTAGTGAACGTGACGAACACGGGACCAAGCCGCACGCCGCAAAGCGCGCTGCTGCTCGTGCAAGACCGCCACGTGGGCAGCAACCAAATCACCACGTCTGGCACAGTAACCGTGCCGCAGATAGACCCGGGACAATCGTGGGTGGCAACCGTCGTGCTGCGCGTCAGCACGTACTATCTCGAAGAGCATGACATTATCGCCACCGTAAACTACAACAACGCTTTCAGCGAGACCAACACCAACGACAACCGCATGAGTTTCCGCTACACACTTGCACAAGGCGGTTGCTAAGCAAACCAAACAAGCGCGCTTATTGATGCAAGCGCGCTTGTTCTTTTTAACGGAGTGCTTTGGTGTTAGCAGGGAGGTAAGCACGAACCACTGTTAATGCTGCCAGAAGTTGAATAAGACCCTGTAACGCTGTAGTTTGCCGTGTACGTGCCAGAAGCGCAGTAATGATTGGTTGATGTCCCACTAGGCGAAGTGTTGTTGGGGTCAAGCGAGACCACCGCCTCCACCAGAAAAGCGTCTCTGTACCAGTCCGTTACCGAAAGCGTTGCGCCTGCAGGCAAGCCCGACCATTGGACAAACGCAGCACCCAAATTGCAATCGCTAAAGCTAATGCTAAACGAAACGCTATCGTCAGGCGGCGGAAGTTCGGTAGGCGGCGGGTTGTAATAGTCTTTGGGAATTTGGTCAAGCGTCAGCACGCCCTTGTCGACCTGCGCGTAGTACCAGCCGGCGTTGTACATCCAGTTTTTCACGTTGGGGTCGGGGTCTTCGCACTTGCCCTCCCACTTGCCACCTACGTCGCACCAATTGTCGATGATGCCGCTGGGAGTAGCGGTCGGTGGGACGCGCGTTGGCACAAACGGCGGCGGCGTGCTAATCACCACCTCTTCAGGACACTCAAGCGGCACGCCGTAGTTCAGCGTTACCTCGTCGATATTAGTCAGCTTGCACCAGTCACCCAAAAGCTCGTCTCGCGGCACGTCTTCAGGGTCCGACCACGCGCAGTTGACGAGGCGGTCGTTGCTTTCGCCGTCCACGCCCAAGTTGTCCGGCGGCGCAAGACACACCACGCTGCGCTGCCCAGCGAAAACATGCTTAGGC
>CALIEB010000003.1 GCA_938022205.1 uncultured Anaerolineae bacterium
ATTAAGCACCCAACTTATTAACGTGTGTTTGTCAGGATACCAAACGCTATAGAATAGGTTGTTGCTGATTGAGCGCAGCATATGCTGCCAGTCTAATAAGTAATTATCAGGCTCATAGGCATCGCGAAAATCGGCTGCCCAGCCCTGTAACAACGGGTGATGGCTTAGCTTTGCAGCACTCTGTGCTATTTCTAGGGCTTGATTGCTGTTGAATTCAAGCGGTGGTGGTGGTGTGCGCAGCAATACTATGTTGGCAACATAGCCTACGCTAACCACTAATGTCGTTAGTAAGGTAACAAGTATACGTTGCTTGAATGTGCCACGCCAAGATAAGAAAACTGCGATGATGAAGATGGGTAAATACGGTAGCATGCTTACACGCAGTGCGTAAGTAACGGTTGCTAAAAGAGCAGCTGCTGTGATAAATGCATAATTGCTCTTTTTAATACCCAGCAAAAATAAGCCTATACTGCACAACATTGCGAAAATGGCAACGGTTTCAGAATGTAAAACATCAGCGTGGATAACAAACATGGGATGCAATGCGAACAAAATCCCCGCGATGATAGCAGCACGACGACTGTGAAGAGTGTGTGTAATGGTGTAGATAAGCGCACTCGAGATAGCACTCAGAAGCATCTGTGTAGGAATGATTGCCTCTTCGTCAAACAGTTTGATAACACCAGCCAGAAAAAAGCCGTATCCCCCGCTAAGTTGAAGCATTACCCTATGACGCTGCCAAAACTCAATGTTTTCGCGCCAATCTGGCGTTGAGGCGATGTCACGGGCTAGACTAAGGTAAATTCTACTATCAAACTCTACAGGCGAAGTGGCATCGGTGTGCAAGTACAAACTGCGCACGCCCCAAGCCAAGAAAAAAATCAGCAGAGCGGGCAGATACGTGCGTAGCAAGCGTTGCGATATATGGGAGTTCATGAATGCCTTTGTTTGGGTAATTAAAAGCGTTGACAAAACTAAAGCAGTTGCTCGATGAGAGCTGGTACTTCTTCTAGCGAGATGACAATCGCATGTGGCAGTGCGTTGCACTCTGGGCGAAAGCCTGTGATGCTGCTGCTATAGCGTGTAAGATACTGTGGGCGTGCCAGTGCGTCAATATCGGCGAGTTCGGCAATAGGTGCGCGCAAAATGCTCTTGAAGCCGTTGCGCAGCGGGCAAATCACATCATCGTAGTGGTGGTCACCCACTTGAATGAACTGTGCGTTAGGATAGGCGCGGCGCACACGGTCAAAGTAAGCGGGCGACGTTTTTAGATAGCCTGTGTTGTCGGGCGTGAGAATGTCGTCAAAGTACGTTGCAAGGCCCGTCACGCGCAGCACGGGGTCTTGATACTTGCTTAAACCTTTGGTGGCGATAACCAACCGATAACCCGCTTGCTTTAGCGTGTCTAGAACGGCGTGCGCGTTGTCGTAGACAATAACGTCTTCAGCGTTAGCGGCTTCTTGCCAAAGGTCGACACCTTTGCGCGAGAGTGTCACGCCATGTTGGCACGCTAGTGTCTCGAGGATGTCGTCCCAATCCATCGTCAGCACGTTGTCGGGGTCTTGCTGTTGACGGCGTTCGTTCTCTTCGCCCATTAACTTTGCTAGCTCGCTGATGCTCTTTCCACTTGCTACGGCAATTTCAGCGAGCAGCTGCCCAAGTGCTTTGCGGCTAAAGCGATTGTCCACTAGCGTGCCGTCCATATCAAACAGCAGCACCACATTGTTTGAAGTCATGGGCGATTTTCTCACGGTGTGGGTGGTCTAGGCTCGTCTTTTCCTGTAGAATAATCGTAACATCACCAACTGACAAGTGTCTATGAGCGAAAAGTATACCCTGGATTTAACCTTTCATCGTGATGCGCTTCTTGGGTTGCTGCGTGCTGTGATTGCTCACGAGGGTCAGCTGACGCATGACGATTTCACGCGCTTGACTCGTGCGCACCCTCGCCCAGACGGTTCAGGTTTGTACAGTCGCCCGCAGCTTGTTGAGGCATACCGCGCGTTCGCTGGTCAAGACGGGCTACCGCCGCTTGATGAGGCTGTGCTAGTCAAACTGCGTCGCAAGCCCATGCGCACTATGAGCGGCGTGACCCCTGTTACCGTGCTAACCAAGCCTTTTCCGTGTCCGGGCGAATGTATCTTTTGTCCCAATGACATTCGCATGCCTAAGAGCTACCTAGCGGACGAACCGGGCGCGCAACGCGCCGAACAAAACAGCTTTGACCCGTACCTGCAAACCTACACGCGCCTGCTGACCTACCAAAGCATGGCGCATCCTACTGACAAAATCGAAGTGATTATCTTGGGTGGTACGTGGTCGTTTTACCCCGAGACTTACCAAATTTGGTTTGTCAAGCGCATTTTCGACGCGCTGCACGACTTCGGCAGGGGTATCGACCGACGTGCGGAGGTGTGGCAGCACATCAAAGCACAATCGCAGTTTCATCCCGACGCGCCAAAACCCAACGTGACTGTGCAAGGCTTAACGCTTGAGCGGACGTATAACCAAGTTGTGCAGCAGATTTATGCCGAAGAACTGCGCCGCAGCCGCGAGCTAGCGCGTGAAGTGGCGCGTGGCGATGTGCCGCGCTCGCCTGTTGACGAGTATGCGACGTGGGAGGAATTGGAAGCCGCGCACCGTGAAAACGAAACTGCCGCCTGTCGTGTGGTGGGGCTGGTGATTGAAACGCGCCCTGACCACATCAGTGCGGAGGAAGTGCTGCGCGTGCGGCGATTGGGCTGTACCAAAGTGCAAATAGGCTTTCAAAGCCTGAACGAGGTCGTGCTGCGCAAAAATCGGCGCGGGCATACCGTGCAAAAAACTGCCGAAGCGGTCGCGCTGCTGCGGCGCGCTGGCTTCAAAATTCATGCGCATTGGATGCCTAATCTCTATGGCTCTGACCCTGAGCAAGATGTACAAGACTATCTTAAGCTGTTTAACGACCCGCGCTTTTGTCCCGATGAACTCAAGGTGTACCCTTGCTCGCTTATCGAAAGCGCGGAGCTGATGCAGTACTACGAAAAAGGCTTGTGGCGACCCTACACCCATGATGAGCTGCTAGAAGTGCTAGTGCGTGCGTTTACGCATACGCCCGAATACTGTCGCCTCACGCGGGTTATTCGCGATATTCCATCAACAGATATTGTCGTAGGCAACCAGCTCACGAACTTCAGGCAGATTGTTGACGACACCATGCGCAAGCGCGGGCTGCGCAGCGGCGACATTCGCGCTCGTGAAATACGCCACGACCGCGTGGGCATCGAAGAGCTTAAGCAAGATATTGTGTGGTATTCGACAAGCACAAGCGAAGAAGCCTTTATACAATACATTACAGAGGATAGGCGAATTGCGGCGTTTTTGCGGCTTAGCTTGCCGCACGAGCCGCACTCGCCTATTACGCCAGAACTTGCGGGCTGCGCGATAATCCGCGAGGTGCATGTCTATGGGCAGTCGCTGGGCATTGGCGAAGTGCGTGAAGGCAAAGCGCAGCACGCAGGCTTGGGCAAGCAGCTCATCGAGCGTGCCGCAGACCTAGCACAATCGCGCGGCTACGCGCGCCTTGCCGTGATTAGTGCCATTGGCACGCGCGAGTACTATCGCAAGCGCGGCTTTTACGAAGATGGTTTGTATCAGGTGCGCCCGTTGGGCAACAGCGACATGCTGATAAGCACAGCTGCAAAGGATGTAAACGCATGACCTCTCCCTATCGACCCGACCGCTCAAAGCGTACAGTGCTGCGGGGTGTGCTGTTCTTCATTATCTTGGCGACACTGCCGCTTTATGTTATTGGCATTGTGCTGTGGGCAACTGCGCCCTATGACGGCAGCGGTGGCGCGCGCGCAAATCCCACTGCAACTGAAAACAGTGCGCGCCCCACGTGGACTCCGCTTGGCTTAGACGACAACACTGCCACGCCGACGCAATCCCCCACGCCACGCGCTACGGCGACGCTGTTTATCCCCTTGCAGAACACGCCTTTGCAGTTTGTGCCGCCGCCGCGCGCCACGAACACGCCTATCATCCCACCCACAGATACTCCTGTACCCGACCGCGACGGCGATGGCATTCCCGACGCGCTCGACCGTTGCCCCGACTTAGTCGGGCTGCAGATGTTTCAAGGTTGCCCAGACACAGACAATGACGGTATTCCTGACCCTGATGACGCTTGCCCATCGCAAGGTGGACCCGCTAGCAACAGCGGTTGTCCGTTGCCTGATAGCGACGGCGACGGTATCCCCGACGCACAAGACCAATGCCCTAATCAAGCGGGAGTTGCCGCCAACAATGGTTGTCCGCCGGTTGTTGACAGCGACAACGACGGTGTGTTAGACAACATAGACCAATGCCCCAATCAACCGGGACCTGCGAGCAACAACGGCTGCCCGCTGCCTGATAGCGACGGTGACGGTATCCCCGACGCACAAGACGAATGCCCCAACCAATTCGGGCTGCCGATGTTGAATGGCTGTCCTGAACCAACCCCTTGAGGTGAAGGAGGGTAGAACATGGCAACAGAACAAGACTTTGAGATACAGAAAAAACGCCTAGACGAGCGGCGTATCCGCGATGCAGAAGCGCGTTGGAAGTCGTTTGACATGCACGGTGGCGAACGTCCCGGACCCAACGAAAAGCCCATGCCGATGATTATCAGCCAATTTGGCACGTGGGCAGTCACCCCCTTTGGTGTGGAGTGCTTGGTGTATCCTTACGAAATCCAGTGGGACAGCATTACCGACGAAAAAGTCGGGGACGAATACTGGCTTAGCCACCTTACCAAGAAAGAGTGGGTCAACTTGCAAGACTTTGCCGATGCGCTTTATCATGGTCGCATGATTCATCGCTACCTACAGAGCGTCGGCAGCAACAACACGTTAGAAAACGCGCACAACAGCGGCGATTAAACACGCCTTTTACTTTTTCCTTGCGCGCTTTATAATGCACCTACGTGTTTTTCATTGGTTGTCCTCAGGAAGCCTTGCATGATTGAAACCCCCGATAACCGCCAAGACCGCCTGCGCCCACGCCTACACCGTGACACTTGGCTGGTAGAGTTATTGCGCACGGTAGTCTTTGTGGTTGCCGTAACGATTTTGTTTGACATGGCTATCCCGCGTTCTTTAGTTGAAGGGCGCAGTATGCAGCCGACGTTTGAAACAGGCGACCGCTTGATTGTTAGTCGCCTGAATTACATGCTGGGCGTGCCGCAGCGCGGTGATATTGTGGTGTTTAATTCAATCAATCCCAACGAACCGCAAGTCATGCTCATCAAGCGCGTGATTGGGCTGCCATACGACATCGTTGCCTTTCGTAACGGGCTGCTGTATATCAATGGCGAGCTGGTCGACGAACCCTATATTGCCGAGCAGTGTCGTGCTTTTAGCTGTCCTGATAACGTGTGGCAGCTCGGCGGTGATGAGTATTTTGTGATGGGGGATAATCGTAACAACAGCCAAGATTCACGGCGTTTTGGCACAATTACCACGCATGACATCGTTGGCGAAGCCCTTTTCCGCTATTGGCCTCCGCACAAAATCGGCATCATTCAGGGGCATCGCTATGAGTGACACCACATTGACCAAATAAGATTAAGGAATTAAACCGATGACAAACGAAAGATGGCACGACGACGCTTGTCCGCGCTGCTTTATCGGGCGGCTCGACGTGAAGCGTGCCGCGTTTATTAGCGTTCACCAGCAGCAGCTGGTGGTGCTGCCTAACGCGATAGCCTATATCTGCGACATTTGCGGCTACCAAGAGTTTGACGATAGTGCTGTCAAAGCCCTTAGCGACTGGCTGCTAGACAACCAAGTTAGCGACCCTTTGCCTCTCAAGCGCAAGCCGCGTGGCAAGGCACATAAATCCCAGTCTTAAAGTTCGGACGAGTTTCTGTTCTTGTGCTACGATTAAAGCTAAGTTCGTGCATAGTCCTTTTGTGAGAGATGGGTAGTCGTGCAATGAAAATCATGGTGATTGACGACAACATCGACAACATCGAACTCGTCACCGACATCTTACGCTCATCTAAATATGAAGTGGTCACTGTGCAAGAAAGCACAACGGCTGTTGATGTTGCGCTCGCCGAGCTACCTGACTTAATACTGTTGGATGTTAACATGCCCGTGCTTTCAGGCTTTGATGTCATCGAGCAGTTTAAGCAGCATGCCCAGCTGCGCGATGTTCCTGTGATTATGCTGACGGCTATGGCAGACATTGACAGTCGTGTGCATGGGCTAGCACTAGGTGCTGAAGACTATCTCACCAAGCCGTTCAGCGCGCGCGAGTTGTTAGCGCGCGTGCAGCGCAGCTTGAAAGCAAAACAGACCCGCGATGAGCTACACCAGACGCAAGACAAAATTCGCCTGACCTTCGAACGGTTCGTTGCTCCGAGCATCGTGCAAAACCTGCTGAATGACCCTAACCGTCTTCAGCTTGGCGGGCATTTGCAAGAGGTCACGGTTTTGTTTGCTGACCTTGAAGGCTTCACGAGTTTGTCAGAAAACGTTGAACCCGACGTGCTGCTGCAGGTGTTAAACGCTTACCACGAGTTCATCGTCGCGATTATTTTGCGTTATGGCGGCACGGTCGACAAGTTTCTGGGCGATGGCGTGATGGCGTTGTATAACACGCCAATACACCAAGATGACCACATCGCTCGCGCGGTTAAAACCGCTTTACACATTCAAGATGAAATATACTGGTTTCACGAGTCTCTGCCGCCAGAATATCGCCTGAAAGTTAACTTTGGCATACATTCGGGTGTGGCGGTCGTGGGCAACGTTGGCACTGCCCAACTCATGAACTTTACCGCCGTTGGCGACACTGTCAACGTCGCGTCACGGTTGCAAAGCATGGCAACCAATGGACGCATCCTTGTGTCTAAAGTGGTCTATGATGCCACAGAGTCGTTTGTGATTGGACTTTCACGCGGTGCACTCATTGTGAAAGGGCGTAAGCTACCTGTTGAAACCTACCAAATTTCTAACTCACCTATAGAAGACTGACACACGGGGCGTTAACAATGCAAAATGAGCTGATTTTGGTGGTTGACGACGGCAAAGATAACCGCGAATTCCTCATTGAGTACGTTTTAACGCCAAACGGGTTTCGCTATTTAGAAGCATCAGATGGCTATGAGGGGCTGCAGCTCGCCTTAGAGCATCGCCCTGACCTCATTTTGCTTGATTTGCAAATGCCGCGCATGAACGGCATTCAAGTTTTAGAGCAGCTGCAAGCCAACGGCTTAGACATCCCTGTCATTTTGATGACGTTTCACGGCTCTGAAGACATCGCCGTAGAAGTTTATCGTCTAGGCGTGCGCGATTACATCAAGAAGCCCTATTACGCCGAAGAAATGCTCGCCGCTATTGAGCGCGGGCTAACGGAAACGCGCTTGCGCCGTGAAAAAGAGGCACTCACCGAACGCTTGCTGCACGCCAATCGCGAGCTACAGCGGCGGCTTAAAGAGCTGAACACCCTTTATCAAGTGGGCAAAAGCGTGACCTCTCTGTCGGACATGCAGGTGTTGCTGCCGCGCATCGTCGATTATGCGGTTCAGATGACCCGTGCTGAAGAGGCGAAGCTGATGTTGCTTGAACAGAAGCAACTTTTTTGTAAGGCAATCAAAAATCAACTGCTGACGCAAGCCAAAGCGGTTAATGAAGTGGTGCAAGACGCGCTGGCACTGCATGTGCTTAAAGAGCGTCAGCTGGTCTTGTTGACAGGCGATGAGGTGAGCGCGGCGGCGGACGGACGCACTGCGCTGTCGCTGGGGTACGTGCCTTTGCTTATCCAAGACCGCGTGCTAGGCGTGTTGTGCGTGGCGAATCACACGCCTAACGCGGCAGTATTCACGCAAAATGATATGAATATGCTGAGTGCGCTTAGCGACTATGCTGCCATTGCTATAGAAAACTCGCGCAATTACAGCATCCTTCGCCGCTCAAAAGACCGCTTGCGCGAGATTTTCGAGCGATTTGTCGCACCTTCTGTCGTTGAGCAGGTGATTAACGCGCCCGAGAGCGTGCGGCTAGGCGGCAATCGCCAAGAAATTAGCGTGCTGTTTGCTGACATTCGCGGCTATACAACGTGGAGCGAGAGTGTCTCGCCGGAGCAAGTTATTGAGACGCTCAATCATTACCTGAGCGTGGCGGCGGAGGTCATTTTAAGTTGGGAAGGCACGCTGGATAAGTTCTTGGGTGATGGACTGATGGCTATTTTTAACGCGCCGCTGCGGCAAGATGACCATGTCTATCGCGTGGCAGACGCAGCGTTAGCCATGCTGCGTGCCATCGAAGAAGTCAACGCGCAGTATGGACACCAGCTCAGCTACAGCATTGGGCTGACGGTGGGCGAGGCGGTCGTTGGCTACATTGGCACAGAGCGCGCCGTGAACTACACCGCCATTGGCGACACGGTGAACCTTGCCAAGCGTTTGCAAGAGAATGCCGCTCCCAACCAAATCCTCATCGACGAACAAATTGTCCAGCGGCTTGGCAAGCGCGTGCGCGCGCGTCCCTTAGGCGAACTGCGCGTCAAGGGACGCAAAACGCCTGCCAAAGTCTTTGAGCTGCTGGGGCTTGATGACGCGAACTAGCTCTCTTTTTTACGCTCGCGCTCACGAAAGCTAATGCGGATTGGTGTGCCTTCAAACGGATAGTGCGCGCGAATTTGGTTTTCCAAGTAACGTTCATAGGTGAAATGCACCAAGTCTTTCTCGTTGACATGGAACAAGAAGACGGGGGGATTGGTGCGCACTTGTGTGCCGTAGAAAATCTTGAGCCGCTTCGTGCCTTTGGTAGGCGGCGCGTGACGTTCAAGCGCGCTGCGCACAATCTGGTTGAGGTCAGCGGTCTGGATGCGCCAAAACCGCTGCTCAAAAACGCGGTACGCCGTCTCTAACACGGTGTGGATGCGCTGCCCTTGCAACGCGCTGATGAAAATAATCGGCGCGTAGGGGATAAAGTGTAAGCGTTTGCGCAGCGTTTCGGTGAACGCATTCATCGTGTAGGCATCTTTTTGGATAGCATCCCACTTGTTGACGACAACCACGATGCTCTTGAACTCTTGGATAACGTACCCGGCGATGTGTTCATCTTGCTCGGTGATGCCCTCTTCCGCGTCAATCATTAGCAACGCTACGTGGCAGCGTTCGATAGCCTTCATCGCCCGCACGACGCTAAACTGCTCTACGCCCGTCTCTACTTTGCCGCGTCGCCGAATGCCCGCCGTGTCAATCAGCGTGATTTTATGCCCGTGCCATTGGATGGTGCTGTCGATAGCGTCGCGCGTCGTGCCAGCTAGCGGGCTGACGATGGCGCGCTCTTCGCCGGTGAGCTTGTTTAGCAGCGTGCTTTTGCCGGCATTCGGTCGCCCGACAATGGCAATGCGCAAATCAAGGTCGGCTTGGCTCTGTTCTTCGTCTGCTTCGTCTCGAATGTTGTTGGCAAATGCGCTTAAGTGGCTAGTGACGCTGTCCAACAGGTCGCCTACGCCCAAGCCGTGAATTGCGCTCACGGCATGCACCTCGCCCAAGCCTAGCCCGTAGAACTCGACGCTGGCAGGCACGTGCCGCTCGTCGTCGGCTTTGTTGGCGGCGATGACGATGGGCTTGTTTGTGCGTCGCAGCGTCTCGGCGATGGTCTCATCGGCGGCTGTAATGCCGTGTGTGATGTCCACCACAAAAACAATGACATCCGCCTCCTCAACGGCAAGCATGGCTTGTGCCTTAATTTGCGGCACAAAGTCCGCGCTGCCTTCCGCAAGGGGGGCTTCGTTGCGGCTACCTTTGGGCTGATAAATCTCAATGCCGCCCGTGTCAATCACGTTGAACACAACGCCGTTCCAATAGCCAACCGCCTGCAAGCGGTCGCGGGTTGTGCCGGGGATATCGTGCGTCACCGCCATGCGTTCGCCAACGATGCGGTTGAAAAGACTGCTCTTGCCCACATTGGGTCTGCCCACCAATGCGACAATGGGTTTGCGTGCCATGTTGTTGACCTCTGGGACTTAAAAATGGGGTTTCTACCCCAGTATAGCAGAAAACACGCGCCGCGTTAAGGTGTGCTTGTCGGCGCAACAGTGGGCGAGCTGGGTGGGCTGATGCTGACGTTAATCACCGCAGGCAGCGGCGTGATGTTGTCTGGCACAATTTCGCCTTGCTGAATCACAATGCGCGGCTCTATTTCTTTGTTGCCTGGGCTAACGTTATTCAGGTCGATAATCGCGTGAATGTCCTCGCTCGTAATGCTGTTGATTTGCGTGATGGGACCGCTTAACACCACCGAAATTTTGTCGGGCGTGAACGTAACGCTGTAGCCCGCTGTGAGACCAATGTACTCGACAGGGATGTTATCAAACTGGCGTACGGTGGTTTGTGCTGCGATGCCAATGTTGACCGTTACCGTGTTGTTCGCACCAATGAGCAGCACACCTTCAGGCAGCGCAAGTGGCACGTCTACGCTAAAATCGCGGGTAGCATCGCTCAGGCTTATTGGCAACGTTTCGAGCGTCGCGCCTATCGTGCTTAGCTCACTTAGTGCGCCGCTGACAAACACGCTTTGCGGCTCGTAGCTGATTTTTGTCAGCACATAGCCCTCGCGCAGCGTCTCGATGCTGATGTTGGGACGCACAGACAGCTGGCGCACGTCGTCGCGCGGGTAGATGCGCGCTTGCACGCGCGTTGTGCGTGGCTCAACCGTCACGTCGTTCACACGTTTGCCTTGAATGTCTACCGCGTAAAGCGGCACGTCAAGGCTCAGTGGGTTGCGCTGATTGCTTAAATCCACCTCGCCACGCAGCTCAACGACCTCTAAAACGCGGTTGAGCGCACCGCTTACTTGCGCTTGCAGCACGTCGCTGCTTGGCTCTTCGTAGGTGTAGTCAATCGGCGGTGGGTTGGTGACCACGAGCGTGACGGGCTTTTGTTCGGTCTTAATTGGCTCTAGGACTAACGTGATTTGTGTGGGCTGGGTGTCTAAAGAGAACGCGCCGCTGCGGTTAACGGTCACGCTTAACGGCACGGTGTGCGTGCCTTCGCGGCGGTCGCCAAGTTCGGCGCGCACGACAATATCCTCGCTCGCCAACAAATCGAGCGTGCTTTGCTGCGCTCGCACGAACACCCGCGCCGTCGCCCGCGTCGGCGACGTGAGGATAAGCCCGCTTGGTACTTCGATTTGCACAGGGATGTTGTTAAAACTGCGCTGGTTGATAGGGTTCGATTGCAAGGTGGCGGTTGCCCACACCAACAACGCCAGCAGCAGCGACACCAAGAACCATCCCACGTTTTGCCAAAACTCGGAAGACGTGCGCTGCGTCATGGCTTATCCTTGTTTCTGCGCCACTTTGCTCGGCTTTGCCCATAAGCGCAGCCGCTCTAGCACGCTGCGCCAGCGCGCTTGGTTGCGTTGGCTGTAGATTTCGCCATAGAACGCGCCGAGAATGGTTCTCATGCGCTCGGGGTCAAGTTTGCTGACGATACGCCCGCCGTTGGCAATCGAAATGCGCCCGCTTTCTTCCGAAACGACCACACAAATAGCATCGCTCACCTCGCTAATGCCTAACGCGGCACGGTGGCGCGTTCCCATCTTGGGGTTAGGCAGGTTGCGGCTTGCGCTCAAAGGCAACACCGCTGCCGCAGAGGCAATGCGCCCGCTGCGGTCGATAATCACCGCGCCGTCGTGCAGCTCGGTTTTGGGCCAAAAAATGGTCAGCAACAGCTCGGCTTTTACGGCACTGTTAAGCGCAACGCCGGTGTTGATGAATTCCTCTAGTCCACTGTTGCGCTGCAACACAATCAGCGCGCCGTGCCGCCGTTCCGAGAGCCGCTCACACGCCTTGACAATCTCATGGATAATTTGCTCGCGCTCGGTGTTCGAAGATTGTGCGTTGAGGAAGATGCCCGCTCGCCCCACTTGTTCCAACGCGCGCCTTAGCTCGGGCTGAAAAATCACAGGGATTGCCACCGCCAGCACGGTCAGACCGTTCGTCAGTAACCACCCCAATGCTTGCAAGCGAAAGACCAGCGTCGCACTGAACAACACCAACAGGATGACAAGGATGCCACGCATAAGCGCGGCGGCTTGTGTGCCGCGAAAGACAAATGTCACGCCAAAGAACAGCACCGCCACGACAAAAATATCGAGTAGAGCAGTCGGCGTGAGGCTGTCAATCATCCAGCGCAGTTCTTGCATCGTTGTGTCTCACTTAGAGGAGCTGCGAGAGCAGCTTTTGGTATTCTTCTACGCGGTCAGGCTTCAGCGCGATAATTTGGCGGATGGTGTTGGCCGCCTCTTTGTTCAAACCCGCCTGCAGTTGCAGTTCACCGAGCGCGTCGAGATGGTGAATCGCTTTGGCGTTTTGCCCCAGCTTGCGATAGATACTGGCAACGCGCGCCCGTAGTGCCATTTCGTCAGGGTACTGGCTGATAAGGTCTTCGAGCATGCTCACCATGCTGTTGACCATGTTCTTTTGTGCGTATAAACTGAGCAGACTGTCCAAGCGTTTGACCGCTTCGGCGTTGTTACCTTGTGTGTAGTAAATGCCGACGAGGTTTTTGAGTGCCTTTTCATCGTCAGGAATGAGTTCCAAAATTTCCTCAAATACCTTCTGGGCTTGGCGTGTGTTCAGCCGCATCATATGCACTTCGGCGGTCGCGTGTTTAATCTCTGCGAGCTTTTTGGCGGGGGCATTAATGCGGCGGGCAATGCGCTCCGCGCTGCCGAGCGTTTGATTTGACCGCTCAAAATCGCCTAGCTGCTGATAGGTGTTGGCGAGGTCAATGTACTGGTCAACCACCTCAGACCAACGCTCCTCTTTCTCTAAAAGCTCAATCAAGTTCATGCGCACCTCGATGTCTAGCGGTGCCATGTCTAGCACTTCGCCCAAAATTGAGGCAGCGCGTTGGTTTTCATCACGCACCATATACGCGCGCGCGACCACGTTATACTTGGTGATGGCTTGGCGGATGCGCCCTTCCTTCATCATGATTTCTGCCATGCGCACGTGAACAGGCAAATAGAACGGTGCCTGCTCAACCGCGCGGTGTGCTTCGTCCATTGCCAGCGTGTACAAGCCTTGACGGATGAAACGGTCGATGCGCGTCACGCTCTCGGCAAGCTCATCGCTACCCGCAGATGCCAAAAAGTCAACCACGCTGTTGTTGTCGCTGCCCATAAACGTTTCGCTGATGTGGCGGCGCGTGTCGGCAATGCGCTGCTTCCAATCTTTGCCGCTTAACAAGCCAATAAAACGCTCGTTCACCAACCGAAGCGTCTCTTTGTTGCGTCCTTCCAGCGCAGCAAGGATGTTCTCGTAGACAAGCTGTAACTCTTGTGCTTCGTTATCGCTTGTGCTTAGCGACGTGTCGACGGCTTGCAGGCTTTGCACGAGATAGCGCGTGGCTTTGGTCTGCTCGTCTAGCTTGTAGTAGGCTAAGCCCAGCGCGTGCATCGCCCCCGCGCTGAGTCGGGGGTGCATAATGGCATCAGCGACGTAGGTGATGGCATCTTTAGGCTGGTCATTCAGCACCAAAAGCCCGCCCAAGCACATGCGCGCCGCTGGATGGCGCAGCCCTGCTTTGTCGGCTTCGCGGTAGGCGGCAATGGCTTCAAGACTGCTGCCTTGCCGCTGCAGCGACATGGCTTTGAGCGCGTGTCCGGCAGAGGCATCTAAGCCAATCTCCACGACGTGTTCCGCCAGTAACGTGAGGGCTTCTGTGAGTGCCTCGCCGATAGGTCCCAGCGGGTCAGCTTCGCCCACAACACGCCCCTTGTCGTTTTCAGGTGACCAGAAAAGGTCTTCCACCTTTTCCTCTTTGGCGGCTTTGCTGCTGCGCTTGCGGTTGAGAATTTCGTCGGGCAAAATAACCTCACCGCCTGACTTTAGCGCGCGCAAGATGTTCAGAGCCAGCGCGTTGTTTTTGTCCAGCATCAACGCTCGCTCGACGGCGCGAATGGCTTTCTCTATGTCGTTAATGCGACGGAAGTTGAACGCCAGCAGCAAATACTCTTGAATGGCGCGCTGCTTGTTGCCAAGACGCTCATATCCCTGCGCTAGCTTGGCGTGTACACCTACCAAGCCGGGCGTGAGCTGTGTGGCGCGCTCCCAATTGTCAATGGCGCGGTCAAGTTCTCGGCGTTCGAGATATAAATCCGCCACCTTGACGTAGTGCTGAGCTGCCTCACGCAGCTGCCCAATGCGCTCTAAGGCATCCGCGCTGCGTTCAATCGGCTCCGGTTCTTTAGGTGCAAGCTCAATCGCGCGCTTGTACGTCGCTAAGGCGCGTTCATACTGCCCTAAATTGAGATAGGCTAAACCAAGATTGATGTGTCCTTCTGCCTCATCGGGCATAAGCTGGACAGCTTTCTGATAACAGTCCGCTGCGGTTTTCCAGTCATTTGTCCATGCCGCGTTGTAGCCTTTTTGGATGAGCTGCTGAAATTCGTCCCGAGTTGACATAGTGAACACATCCTCTTAAAAGTTCTTGACGTTAGTTCGCCATCAAATGCACAAGGATGGCTTTTTGCGCGTGTAAGCGATTTTCCGCTTGTTGGAAAATGGCGGAATGCGCGCCGTCTGCGACCTCGTCAGTAATCTCTTCGCCGCGATGCGCCGGCAAGCAGTGCATGACAATGCTGTTTGCGTCCGCAACCTTGAGCAGGTTAGCGTTGATTTGGTAGTCCTTGAAGACTTTGCGGCGTGCCTCTGCTTCCGCCTCTTGCCCCATGCTCGTCCATGTGTCTGTG
This sequence comes from uncultured Anaerolineae bacterium, assembly GCA_938022205.1. GTDB lineage: Bacteria > Chloroflexota > Anaerolineae > Aggregatilineales > Phototrophicaceae > JANWYT01. The sequence continues at coordinate 14,745 of CALIEB010000003.1, forward strand.
TAAAGCACGTGCGCGCCCTGCGCTGCCTCTTCCACGCTTTCGGTCGTGATTATGCGGATGCCGCTGGCTTGCGCTAGCTCTCTGCCTTTCGCCAAAACGGCCTCCGGCAGCGCGTAGCCTTGCGGCGTGGCGATGGCAAAGTCAAAGCCAAACTTCGTTGCCGCGAACAACAGCGAGGTCGCCACGTTGTTGCCGTCGCCAATGTAAGCTAATTTCAAACCCTCAAGCCGCCCGAACCGCTCTTTGATGGTCAGCACGTCTGCCATCGCTTGGCAAGGGTGCGAATAGTCGCTCAAGCCGTTAATCACCGGCACTTTTGACCAAGCCGCCAGCTGCTCAACATGGGCGTGGTCGAACACGCGCGCCATAATGCCCTGCACCATGCTGGCAAGCACTCGCGCTACATCGGGGATGCTCTCGCGCTGCCCTAAGCCAATCTCCTGCGGGCTGAGCATGAGCGCATGTCCACCCAAATGAAACATCGCCACGTCAAAGCTCACGCGGGTGCGCAGCGAGGGCTTTTGAAAAATCATGCCGAGTGTTTTGCCCGCCAACACAGGGCGATTGCCGCCGTTTTGCCACTCTTTCTTGAGGTCTTCGGCGAGGCTGATAACGTGCTTAAGCGCGTCGCTTGACCAGTCAGCAATCGTCAGAAAATCTTTATGCATGTCCGTCTCTCTTGTGTGTGACCTATAAAAAGTATAGCACCTAATTCAAGGCTTGCATATCAAGCCAGTTTGGTCCGTATTCTGCGTTGGCGACCAATGGCACGTCAAGGCTATAAGCGTTCTGCATGACCTCGATGACCCACGCTGCGACCTCTTCAAGCTGTTCTTTTGGCACTTCAAACACCAGCTCATCATGCACTTGCAGCGTCATTTTGACCTGTGGGAAGCGTGGCAGCTCGTCGTAAAGCTGTATCATCGCCAGCTTGAGAATGTCCGCCGCTGTGCCTTGAATAGGCGCGTTGATGGCGGCGCGCAGGTCTGCTTGTGCCTCTTGGCTGGTGGTGCCGCGCTGTAGACGCGGAAAGTAGCGTTTGCGCCCCAACAGCGTCTCGACATAGCCTTTGCTAATGGCTTGCTGCTTGGTTGTTTCAATGTAGCGTTCGACGTTAGGCATCTGCTGAAAATAGCGTTGAATGAAGGCGTTGGCTTCTGCTAGCGTGAGGTCGCTGTCGCGGGCAAGGCGAAACGCGCCCATGCCGTACATCAACCCGAAGTTGATGCGCTTGGCAAAGCTGCGCTGCTCAGGCGTAACTTCTGCCAGCGGCACGCCGTACACGGCGGCGGCGGTTGCCTTGTGAATGTCTTGTCCCTCGTGGAAGGCGCGTTTAAGCGTCGCGTCGCCGCTGATGTGCGCCATCACGCGCAGCTCGATTTGGCTGTAATCTACCGCCAGCAGCCAACAATCGTTCGGGGCAATAAAGGCGCGGCGCACCTCACGCCCCATCTCGGTGCGTATAGGGATGTTCTGAAGGTTAGGGTTGCTGCTGCTAAAACGTCCGGTGGACGTGCCAGTCTGGTTGTAGCTGGTGTGGACACGCCCCGTCTCGGGGTTCACCAGCTGCGGCAGCGCGTCGATGTAGGTGCTTTTCAACTTCGTTAGTTCGCGGTACTCGATGAGCAGCGCGATGATTGGGTGCGCGCCCTTGAGTGCTTCGAGCGTCACGATGTCTGTGGAAAAACCGTGCTGCTTACGCTTGAGCCCGGTTGTCGACAGCTTAAGATGGTTAAACAGCACCTCGTTGAGCTGTTTAGGGCTGCTGATGTTAAAGCTCATGCCGCTTAGCTCAAAAATGCGCGCTTCTAAGTCGCGCACCAGCTCGGCAAACTGCGCGCTCATTTGCTTTAAGTAGGGCAGGTCAAGCAACGCGCCCCAACGTTCCATCTGCGAAATGATAGGCACAAGCGGCATCTCTACGCGCTCGAACAGCTCGAGCAGCCCTCTCTCGCTTAGCTTTGGCTTGAGATAGTGCATCGCGCGCAGCGTGACAGTCGCATCAGCAGCGGCGTAGGGCGCAACATCGCTGATAGCAAGCTCCGCCATGCTGCGCTGCTGCTTGCCGCTGCCGATAAGCTCGCCGATTTCTTGCATGCGAATGCCCAGCTCTTGCAGTGCAAAATGCTTCAATCCCAAGAAGCGGCTGACGGGGTCGCGCACCCACTCGGCTAGCATCGTGTCGAAGACAATTGGCGTTACGTCAAGTCCATGCCGCTGCATGATGGTGAGGTCGTAAGTGGCGTTATGCGCGACCTTGCCAATGTCGGCACGAGTCAGCGGCTCACGCAGCGCGTCGATAACTTGTGCAAGCGGCAGCTGCTGCGCAACGGGTTGCTCGAACAACGTGCCTTTGCCTTCGGCGATATGCCCAACGGGGATGTAATAACCAATCTCGGTATCTACCGCCAGCGCAATACCTACTAGCGCGGCGCGCATGGCATCCACCCCTGTCGTTTCGGTGTCAAAAGCGATAATGTCCGCGTTGTTCAGGCGCGCTGCTAACGCAGCGAGAGCTTCAGGCGTGTCGACGATAACCGTTTGTGTAACAGCCTCCAACACGGTGGGTGTGGTGCCGGTGCCGCTGGTCTTAACGTTCAGGAGCCGCTGCCGCAGACTGCGAAACTGCAGCGTTTCAAACAGCGCGTCCACGACACCCACGTCAAAATCTTGGGTAACGCAGGCGTTAAGGTCGAGCGTAATAGGCAAATCGCGCTGAATAGTGGCGAGTTTTTGGCTCAAAAACGCCATTTCGCGCCCTTGTTTGAGCTTTTGCTGTACCGCGCCCTTCACAGCGTCGAGGTTGGCGTAGATATTTTCTAGCGTGCCGAACTGTTGCAAGAGCTGGGTGGCGGTTTTTTCGCCGATGCCTGCCACACCCGGAATGTTGTCCGAGCTATCGCCCATGAGGGCTTTGAGGTCAATCAGCTGCTGTGGCTGCAAGCCGTACTTTTCGACAAACTTGGGTGTGTCGTAGAGGACATCGTCGCCTTTTGTGCTGGCAAGCTGGATGCGCACATGTGGGCTAAGCAGCTGCAGCATGTCGCGGTCGCCGGTGATGACGCGCACGTCAATCGCCTGCTCATCTGCTTGGCGCGTGACCGTGCCAATCACGTCGTCCGCTTCACAGCCTTCTAACTCGAGCAATGGGATGTTGAAGGCGCGGACGAGTTGATAAAGGCGCGGTATTTGCTGCGCAAGTTCTTCGGGCATGGCACTGCGATTTTGCTTGTAGCTGGGGTAAAGTGCCTCGCGTCCACTCAAGCCTTTGTCAAACGTCACCGCAAGATAGCGCGGCTGCTCTTTCTCTAAAATGTCGAGCAGTACCCGCGCGAAGCCGTACACCGCGCCTGTTGGCTCACCGTCACGGGTGCTGAAGCTCGCGCCGCGCGCCGCGTTGAAGGCGTAGAACTGGCGGTATGCCATCGCGTGACCATCAATTAAGTACAGCGTTGGGTTTTCGGCCATGCGGCGACTTCCTCACAGGGCGTTATTGACGGACAAAGTTGATAAAGGCTTGCAAGTCGTCGACAGGCAGCGCATGACCGGGCGTGACCATCAGGTAAGCATCCGCCCAAAGCGTGCTGGCGTTTGTTTGTGGCAGCGCATCGGCGATGTGTTGCGCACTTTCTTGCATGAGCATGTGCAGGTGCGCTTGTGCCGATTGGGCTAGCGGCGCGTCCGCCCACAAATAAACGTAGTCTTCAGCAACCGTTAGCTCATGCAGCAGCCAGCCGCGCTGAGTCAAGGCGCGCGTGAGTTTTTCCTCAAGCTGGCGCGTGACCGACTTGGGCAAGCTGGCCTGTGGGTCGCGCAGCAACCACGCAAAGCTCAGCGGGCTGGTTGGTACGTTGGGGCGCACGATAGGCTCTTCGTCTGCGGCGGTAGCTTCTTCCACCACGTCAGGAATGGCCATGAGAGCTTCGACAAGGCGATTGCCTTGTCGACGAATGACACTCAAAGGTAGCGTGCCAAGAAACAACAGCGACAAGATAAAGCCTTCAGGCGTGCGCTGCGAATAGAGCAGGTAGTCCGTGCCGTTGCTAGGCAGATTGACGTACTTCATGCGCGCCTGCTGCTGCGGGTCGTCCCAACCCTCGACAATTAGCGGGTGCAATAGGGCAATGTCACTTTCGTGCAGCTCGCCTTGTTGCGCTATGATTGTTTGCCCTTGTGTTAACACAAGGGCTTCGGCGGTCATCTCGAGCGATAGCTGCGTTAGTACCAGCACCATTTGTGCTACGCGCGGGTTAACGGGTGGCTGCTCGGCAGACGGTGCTGGCTCGCTTGTAGCTTCTTCGGTCGGCGTGTCGAACGGAGGGCGCGTGCGCGTTGTTGGTGCGAGTTTGTCCGTCTCTAGCTCCGCAGAGTTTAGCATGCTGCTGTGTGAAGGGCTGGTTGTGGTCGCGGTGTATTCTAACTGCTCGGGAAGCTGAGGCAAATTGACCAAGAACGACGGCTCTTTTAGCATGGGCTGCTCTTCGCTGGCAACGTTGGCTAAGAGCGCGTCTGCCCACTCGCGGATGTTGTCCGCCGCAATGGGGGTTGACGTGTCTTGCGCTGCCTCGAGAATTTGCGCTGCGAGGATTTGCCGTGATGCGCTGGTGACAACCACCTGCGCGGCGGATGCTGTTTCATCTGCTTCTTGGCTGCTGGCAATCCATTCGCCATCATGTGCTAGAATAAAATCGCGCACTGTGCCGCTCTCCTCAAAGTCCGGCATAGGCGGTTCTTCAGCAGCGAGCTTGGCGAAGCGTTTGAGCGATTCCTCGTAGTTGCGCTGTGCGTCGGAGACAGGCGTATCGCCTTCAACCAATGGTGGCTCCTCGTGCAAGCTGCGCGTCTCGTCGACGTTGTCCAAACGCGGCATGGCAGCAGTGTCGGGTTGGGCGGCGTGCATCGCTTCAATGGCTTGTTCGATTGTTTTGGTCAGCGCACGGATAGGGCTGGGCAGCGTGACATAGGCTTGGACGTTTAGGCTTGCTGTGGCTTCGCGAACCTGCGGGGTGTCGGGCGCAAGAACTAGCGCGATGTCGGGCTGGTGAGTCCGCAGCTGGCGCAGTATTTGTTCAGGTGGCAAGTCGTTTACCGTCACATCAACAATAGCGACCGCGTGGGGCAGGTGCTGCTGTAGCGCGAGCGCGTTGTTGTGCGACGCGAATGCCGACACGATGAACTTGCCGTCACGCTCCAATGACTCGCGCAGTTTGATGGAAAAATCGATGTGGCGTGTGACCAGCAAAACCCGCTTAGGGACGAACACAGCGCGCTTCCTCTCCAAGACGTTCTCATAGCTACCATTGTACAGAAAAATCCCAAAGCCGAAAACGCAGTAATAAAGTTTCTTTAGCCCCTTAACGCGATAGGATGCGCTATAATATCGAAGTGAATTGACGTTGCTTGGGGTGTTTGATGACAACTGCTAAAAAAATCCTTATCATTGAAGATGGAAAAGACTTGCGCGATGACGTGATTGAGATGTTGTCTTTGGAAGGTTACGAGGCGTTTGGCGCAGAAAATGGCTTGGTTGGGCTTAACATGGCAATCCAAGAAACCCCCGACCTCATCATCTGTGATGTGATGATGCCTGAGCTTGATGGCTACGAAGTGCTAGAACGTTTGCGCAAAAACCCAAAAACTGCCACAATTCCCTTCGTGTTTCTCACGTCGCGTACGGAGCGCGTCAACATGCGGCAGGGCATGGTCTTAGGGGCTGATGACTATTTGACGAAGCCGTTTCACGTGAGTGAGCTGCTTGACACCATCCAATCGCAGTTGGGCAAGCGCGCCGAACTCAACGCGGTGGCACAGCGTCGCCTTGACGAGCTGCGCGAGAGCATTACTATTTCTCTGCCGCATGAAATGCGCACGCCGCTTAATACCATCATCGGCTTTTCAGATATGCTCATTGCCGAAGCGCAGCGGCTTAAGCCTGACCAAGTCATTGAGTGGGCGACACATATCAACAAAGCGGCCAATCGCCTCTTCCGCATCGTGGAAAACTATCTTATCTATGCTCGCGTTGCGCTAATTAACAGTGACCCGCAAGACCTAGAGGACTACCGCCAGCACACGATGCGCGATTTGGGCATGCTGCTGCGTTTGGTCGGGGAGCGCGTTGCCGAACGCTACGAGCGCATGCAAGATCTGCACATTGTTATCGCGGAGGATGCTGCCGAATGCGAGGTGTGTGCCAGCTACATTGATGTCCAGAAAGCTGTGGACGAGGTGCTAGACAATGCCTTTAAGTTTAGTGAAGCTGGTCAACCGGTCAACGTGCGCATGAGCTTGCGCGATGGGCGGTGCGTGATTAGCGTGCAAGACGAAGGGCGCGGCATCACACCCGAGCAAATCGCTGAAATTGGCGCGTATCGGCAGTTCGACCGTGACTTCTATGAGCAGCAAGGGCTTGGCTTGGGGTTGACCATTGCGATGCAGCTGCTCAAGCTATATGACGCTGAACTAAGTTTTGTGAAAGGCACGTCGTGTGGTACGACTGTGGAGATGAGTTTTCGCACCGTTTGACTTTGTGCAATCGCGGGCAATCGCGTATAATCTAGGCAAGAGCTTTGTATAGTGCTTGCCCTAAAGGATTTCGCATGACGACAACAAGACATTCTGGGCGTATGTTTATTCTCGTGCTGTTTGCTGTGCTGGTTTTAAGCGCGTGCTATCAGAACATTGGCGACGAGTCACAGCCTACTGCTATTTCGCAAGGGTTGCCCACAGCCACGTTTACTCCCTTTCCAACGGAAACACCCACGCCCACAGCAACACCAACGTTAGAGCCGACCGAAGTTGTCACTGAGGAGGTGTTTCTGCCAACAGAGACTGAACCTGCAGTGATGGCAGCAACTGAAGAAGATACAAGCACGGTGTTGTTGATGGCGGAGTCTGTTAGTCAGAGTGACACGGTGCAGCAGCAAGACCCGTTTATCCTGACTGCCACGCAGTATGTGCTTGACGTGACGCAAACCGCTGAGGTGTCACTGACGCAAACCGCGTTTGCGCTGGGTCTTGGTGCTACGCCGACACCGACCGAGACCCCTACGCCGAATTTGTTCGCTCCAGCCGCGACCCAGCCTTTTACGACAACCGGCGGCACAAGCGGATTTGTGGGTGGTAACTGCGTGCATGAAATACGGCAGGGCGAGAACTTGTTCCGCCTGTCTTTGCGCTACGGCGTGTCGGTGGCTGACCTCGCTGCCGCTAGCGGCATCACCAATTACAATCTGGTGTTGATTGGGCAAAAAATCAACGTGCCGGGCTGCGGCACGACGGGCGTGCTGCCGCCGCCCACAAGCATCCCTACGCAGCCGCCGGTGAGCGCGGGCGGTACGGGTGGCGCGTTTGCGCAGGGCGCAACAGGCGGTCCCGCAGCGGGCGGCGTGAGCCGCGTACATGTCGTTCAGCAGTATGAGAGCCTTTTCCAAATCTCATTGATGTACGGAGTGTCGGTGCAAAGTATCGCCAATGCCAACGGCATCACGAACATCAACTACATCGTGATGGGGCAGGAGCTTATTATCCCGCCGCGTTAACATCACCAAAACGAACGGCGTACAAGAGGCGGCAGCGTGTCCGCCTCTTTTTTGGTTTAGCAAAAGGAGCGTGACGTGGAAGAACGAAGCGTGAACATTACGCCAATCTATCAAGGGCGCGTGATACGTGTCGAGCAGCATGACGTGATTTTGCCCAACGGCACGCCAAGCAAGCGCGACCTCGTGGTACATCCGGGCGCGGTGGCGATTGTGGCGTTGGACGATGAGGCGCGCGTGCTGCTTGTCGAGCAGTATCGCTTTGCGGCGCGGCGCACGCTGTACGAGATTCCCGCTGGCACGCTCGACCCCGACGAAACGCCTTTGGTCTGCGCTCGCCGCGAGCTGCGCGAAGAAACGGGCTACGAGCCGCTTGAATTGCAAAGCATCGGCGGCATTTACATGGCACCGGGCTACACGACCGAATATCTGCACCTGTTCTTTGCGCCGCGTGTCGCCTATGCGCCGCTTCGTCCCGATGAGGACGAGTTTATTCAGCTGCACCGCGTCACGCTCTCGCAAGCGTTGGCAATGATTGCCGACGGCACGATTGAGGACAGCAAAAGCATCGTAGGATTGCTCAAGGTTGCCCGCCTGCGCGGCGTATGATGCCCTTGTGAAGTGCGCGTTGTGACGCTATAATGCTTTTTCGTTTTGTGAGCAAACATCGAGGATACGCCGCGCGGCGTATTTTTTAGGTCAGGAAGGTAAACCCTCATGAATGAATTTGAAATGTTGAAGGCATTGGAAGCCCCTAGCCGCGAGCATCCGCAAGTGGAAGCGGGCGATACCGTTAAGGTGCATGTGCGCATTGTCGAAGGTGACCGTGAGCGCGTGCAAATCTTTCAGGGGCTGGTCATTCGCGTGCGCGGCGGGGGCAACAACGCCAATTTTACCGTGCGCCGTATTGCTAGCCACAGCGTGGGCGTGGAACGTACCTTTCTCATGAAAAGCCCTCGTATCGAAAAAATTGAAATCTTGCGCCGTGCCAAAGTCCGCCGGGCGCAGCTTTACTACATGCGCGACCTGCGCGGTAAAGCCGCACGCCTTAAGGAAAGACGCGACACGCCCAAGCAGTCTTAACCTAAAAGGGAGCAGTCATGCAGCGACCACTCATCGGTATTACAGCCTACCCTGTGGCTAACCCCGACTACGGTTGGCAGTACGACGCATCTTACGCTGGCAATGCCCGCGCGATTGAACGTGCGGGCGGCTTGCCTGTGCTAATTCCGGCCACTGTGGCGGAAAGTACGCTGCGTGCCATCTATGAACGCCTCGACGGCGTGATGCTGCCCGGCGGTGGCGACGTTGACCCCGCGCTGTATACGACAGAAGAACGCCATCCAACCGTTCACAAAGTGAGCGATGAGCGCGACCGCGCCGAAATGGCTTTGACGCGCTGGGCGTATGAGGACAACTTGCCTGCCTTTGGCATTTGCCGCGGCATCCAAGTGATGAACGTTGCGCTCGGCGGCACGCTTGTGCAAGACATTCCCTCGCAAGTCAACACCGAACTGCTGCACGACCTTCCCAATGACCAGCCGCGCAGCACGCTGCTACACGACGTGCAAATTGAACAAGACAGCCAGCTCGGCAGCATTTTGGGCGATATACAGGTGCGCGTCAATAGCTTGCACCACCAAGCGGTGGGGGCGATTGCGCCGCTGGTTAAGCTCGCCGCTCGCGCCACAGACGGGGTTATCGAAGCCTTTGAAGTGCCGAACAAGGACTTCATCATGGCAGTGCAATGGCATCCTGAAGACCTTATCGACAACGACCCGCGCATGCTCAAACTCTTCGAAGCGTTTGTTGCCGCCGCTCGTGAGCGCATGTTAGCCAAAGCTAGCCGCTAGACCAGCGTGCTGAACTCAAGAAATTAATCGTTAGGCGCGTCTTCTGTGGCAGTTGGCGCGCCTTTTTCTTGTGATGTGGACGTTGCGGTAGGCATGTCGGCGGGCTTAAAACTTATCAGTGTGTTTTTGTCTTTCGTGTCGTCGAGTGTCTCACCCAATTTTTCTGAAGCCACCGTGATCACTGGCACCGTAGAGGTCTTGCGTTTTTCAATAGGAATGGCCTCTTCATCGAACGGTAGCGCAAGTCGTTGTCCTTCGCGCGGTGAGATAGGCAAGCGCACGTAGAAGGTGCTGCCCGGAAACTTCTCAAAGTCTTGTCCAGGGCTTTCTACCCAAATCTCGCCGCCATGACCTTCGATAATGCCTTGCGCAATCGTTAACCCCAAGCCGGGACCCGCACCCAAAAATTTCGTGATACCGCTGGAGTGCAGCTGCGTGTCAAAGCCGCGATAGAACTTCTTGAAAATTAGCTCGCGGTCTTTGGCGGCTACGCCGATGCCAGTGTCCTTGAATTTGAAGAGAATTTTGCCCTGTGTTTCTTCGTCACGGCTCGGCTCAAGCTGCGCGCTAATCGTGATTGTGCCGCCGTCGGGCGTGTACTTAATCGCGTTGAGAATGATGTTGCGGAAGGCTTGCACAATGCGCTGTAGGTCGGCTTGGATGTGTGGTAAGCCCGCCAACCCCTCGCGAATGAGCGTTTGCTTGCGCTGTTCCAGCGCGTCCTTAAGCGGTTCAATCGCCATCTTGACCACCGCTTCGGGTGACGTGCGCACAAAGCGCAAGTCCATTGAGTTGACATCAAGCTGGCTCACGTCGAGCATCGCGCCAATAAGCTCCTCCATGCGCTCGGTTGACTTGCGCAGATTGCCGACGAGTTGCTTGGTTTGCTCTTTGGTGAGCGCGGACTGCTGATTAAGGCTGTCGATGATGTCCGTATACCCGCGAATTTGTGCCAGCGGCGTGCGCAACTCATGGCTAGCAATGGTCACGAAGTCCGTCTTGATGCTGTCCATGTTCTCGAGTTCTTGTTTGGCTTTTTCAAGGCGGCGATTAAGCTCGCGCATGCTGCGGTTGAGATGCTGCAGGTCGTCAATTAAGCGGGTAGTGCGCAACGCGCTGCCCACTTGTTGACCAATCACGCTTAGCAAGGGCAGCTCCTCGCGGGTGTACGCTGTGCCGTTTTGCTTGTCGCCGCAAGCCAAAATGCCAATCAAACGCCCTTCGGTGACAATCGGCACGTAAATTTGCACCTGCAGCGCGTTGAAAAAGGCGCGTTCACTGCTGGTGATGCGACGATACGCGCCGCCATGTACAAGGTCATACTGCCCTAGCGGTACTTTCTGCACGGCAAGCGTGTGATAAATCGGGCTGTGCTTATGCAAAAAGCCACGATAGCTGGGTTTTTCCGGCGTGCTGTCATTGTCCAGCACGATAAGCTCCACAGAATCTGCCTGACGGAACGTGTTGTTGATGAGAATCAGCAGCACGCGCTGAATGCCTAAGGTCTTGTTCAGCGTCGTGTTGGTGGCACTGACAACGTCGCTTAGCGTCGTGGCTAGCGCGATGTTGTGGCTGTACTCGGCGGTGGCTTTGGGGATGTTGGGCTTAATCGGCTTGAGAAAATAGCTCACAACAGCGCGCACGTACTGCCGTATGGGGATGATGAGCAGCGCAACTAGCAACGCCAGCAGCGCGATGCCAATTAAGTTGGGCAGCGTGTTTTCGAGCCGCAGCCGTGTGAGCAAAGAAAATACGACAAACAGCATACCCCAGATAAACAGCGTAAGCGTGCTGTTCTGGATGCTGGCGATAAGCTCGGCACGAATGTCGGGCATGCGGTGATGATAAATCGCGTATAGCACACCGATTGCTGATGCTGTCAGCAGCAGCGCGCCGACGCTCTCTAAAACCACCGCTCCGCTGCTCAACAGCAGGGTGCTTGTTAGTGTGAAGACCGTCACGACCATCCAAAATGCGCAGCGATTTGTCCATTCAGGCAAATGGGCGCGGTAAAACGCATAGCTCGCTAGGGTAATCAGGCTGCCGCCCGCCAAAAACCACCCGACGATGCTTAACCATGCCGCCAGCGGTAGCTCGGTATCGCCCCACACGCGCCAGCCGACGTACTCACCGCCTAACAGCGCGCTAATCAGGAACGCGCTTGCCCAAATGACCATTGCCACGCCCCATGCCCACTTGAGCATAGGCGTAAGACGGGCAAGGTCTTGGATAATGATGAACCCTAGCACAGCCGTTGTCGTTATCAGTAGCAGCACGGTCAGCATCGGCTGAGTGAACGGCGCGAGCGTGGCGAAATCTAACGGCAGCGCGACTGACGCGAGCGTCAGCATGCTCATCACCAAAAGCCAACGCCCCCAGTGAATGCCAAACGGTTTTGGCTCGCGCAGCGTGTAGAGCAGCGCGCTGAGCAGGGCAATCACCAAAACAAAAAACCATGCGTCTACAAAGGCTGCCGTCATGGGAAACCTTTCTTTCTTATCACTTCAGAATGTAATGGGTGCCTTTCTTAGACCCCACCTTGATCAGAATGCCTTTGTCTACCATATCCGCAAGGTCAAGCCGCAGCGTCTCCGCTGAGATGCCTTGACATAGCTCACGGTACTCGCGGTTGGTGATAGACCCGCGCTCACGAATGTATTGCAGCGCGCGCGCTTGACGATGATTCGTGTCGCGCATCCAATCGGGAATGGGCGGTTTTTTGCGCGCGTTGAACAGCGTCACCGCAAAGCTGTAAGGGCGCGCGTCGAAGCTCGGTGGGGGGTGTCCCGCTTGCTCCATCACCTCAATCATGCGGTCAATGCCCAAGCCAAGCTCTTCGATGTAGCCCCATTGGAACAAGGCGTTGACGATGCGTGGATTGCGGCTGTAGTGTTCGTCCTTGATGTTCTCGATGGTGATGAAGCCGGGCAGCCCACCCGAAGAGATAACCTCGAGACGGTCGGAATACATGCGAATTTCAATGCGCCGCCCGCGCAGCCGATAGTCACGGTGGCAAACGCTGTTGACGATAGCTTCGCGCACGGCAAACTGCGGGTACTCAATGGTTTCCTCGCGCTCCAAGCCTTTGACCACCGCGCTAACGGCCATCTCGCTCCAAATTAAGTTCCAAGCCTGCTCAATCAGGCGCGGCAGCGGACCCGTCAGCTCCTCGCGCCGCGTGTAACCCGCCAAGCCGCTTTCGCCGCGTGGTGTCGTGCCGATGAACTTGGCGAACACGATGCTACTCTGTGGCAGCCATTGCTGTGGGTACTCGGTAAACAGCAGCACGCCCATCACCGTAGGCTTGCCGTCTAACGTTAGCGCGCCAATCTCTTGCAGCAAGTCGTCTACTTTGCCGTTGTAGGGGCGTTTGCTGCGCTCGGCGCGTTTCTCTAAGTATTCGTCTATCAGGCGGCGGCTAAAATCTTCGCGCAGTGCGCCCGGAACCACTTCAGCCTCAAAGTCACCGGTACTTTTTGCGCTCGCCAGCCGCAAAATTTCCTGCCCACCGAGTGGGCGGTTCTTGGTGCCGCTGCGGATAAGCACGCGCCCGTCAGACAGCGCGTGCAACTCGAGGCTGCGTGGGATGCGCACCGCGTACACGCGAAACGTAGGCTTTGGCGTAGGCACGGCGGGAGCGGGTGGCGTGTCGTTGCCTTGCGCTTCCTCCGCTTCGTTCTCCTCGTCTTCGGGCAGCTTGTCGTTTAAGATGGGGTTGGTGCTAGGAACATTGTCCGCGTTGTCCTCGTCATCTTTGTCATCTTCTTCGCTGATTTCCCACTCTTCCCACTGGTTCATGACGATGGGGGGATTGTAGAGTTCCTCAGCGGCTTTTAACGACTTTTGCACAGCCTCAGCGTCGACTTTGGCGGTGGAGCGGCTGCCATCATCGTTTAAGCCAATGACAAGCACGCCGCCTTCCGTGTTGGCAAACGCAACTGCTGTTTCGGCAAGGAGCTTGGCATCAGCTTTTGCCAGAAACGCGAGGCGCGGATTTTGACCGCTCTTGATGATGTCTGAGCTTACCATAGGCTTTCGTCATGCCGTGTCCTAAACTTGTTATCATTGTAGCAAGACTTTGCAAATCGCGCATGTTCTAAGGTGAAGTTATGGCAAACTGGTGGCAGCGGCTGCTTAAGCGTCGGGTACGCGTGCTGCCCAGCCAAGCGGCGTACGCGCTCTGGGCGCAGCACTATCCGCCGCACGCGCATAATGCGTTTATGGCGATAGAAGAGCAGGCGATGCGCGCATTGCTCCCTGACCTTGCGGGCAAGCGCGTACTGGATTGGGCGTGCGGCAGTGGACGTTACAGCGTGTTGGCGGCACAGCAAGGCGCACAAGTCGTCGGTATTGACAACAGCTTGCCGATGCTGCGACGAGGCACGCAGGCGCGCCTGTGCGCCGAAGGCCTGCGTTTACCCTTTGCAGCGGGCGCGTTTGACGTGGTGATTGGTGGCTTAGCAGTGGGTCACGTGGCGGCGTTAGATGCGCTGTTGCAAGAGCTGGCAAGGGTGCTTACGTCGAGCGGCGTGCTGGTCTTGAGTGACTTGCACCCTTTTCAGCATGTGATGGGCGCGCAGCGCACGTTTGCTGCGGCCGACGGTCGCGTCTATGCGGTGGAGCATTATCCGCACTTTTACGCGGACTATGTGCGTGCCGCTGCGCATGCGGGGCTGCGCGTCGAAGCGGTTGTTGAGCCGCAGCACGCCGCCAAGCCGGTGGTGTTGGCGATTAGGATGAAGCGGGAGGTTTGAAATTGCCGCGCACTAGCACAAACGCGCCAACCAGCACACCCAAAACCAGCGGTGGCACGCACAGCGCGGTAAACAGGCGCGTTGTGGTGGGTTGATTTGCCATCAGCGCATAAAGCAGGACAAAAAGCCCGACAGCAACGCCCACCAGCACGACAACAATGCCTTGCGCCTTGAGCAAATCGCGTGGATGAAGCATAAAAATGCCCTTTGTGGCTGTGAATTCACGCCGCTCATTGTAAACAAGGCGCGCTCACCTGAACAGCATCAACCCGCACGATAGCGTGAGATAGGCTGGTGGTTGATGACCGTGACGCGCTTTGTGCCTTGCCCTAGCTCGTCAGCGTAGAGCAGCGTTTGATGGGGTAGCAGCGGCGGGCTTAGCGGCACGCCGCTTAGGGTGTCGTCGTCAAGATGCCAGTCCATATGCTGGCTGTTGTCGGGCAGCAGCGACAAGTGTTTGAGGATGCTTTGGGTTTGCAGCGTCACTAAGACGTGTCGCATGCGCGCACGGCGCACGGCAAGCAGCAGCATCGTGAGCAGCGTCGCCGCAAACACAACCCCCAATCCACCTAGCACCACTAACGTAATATCCTCGAACACAGCAGCCTGCTTTCTTGACGTTGCGATTTTCTTACCTTTATAGATTACGCCTTCAAGACCTCACTAAACAAGCAAAAAACCGCTTGAATGGCGTATGAAAAGCGTTATTGGCTATCGCTGTGTGGCACAATCAACACCTTGCCGCCGCTCATGTTTGCCGCGTAGTCGGCAATGGCTTCGTGAAGGCGCGCTAGCGGGTAGCGCGCTCGCACGTTGCTTTGCAGCTCGTCGCGCAAAAACTTCTGAATGTTGGTAAATGCCATGAACACCTGCAGCAAGTTGCGTTCTTTCACCCAATCCGACATCCAAAAGCCGTCCACCGACTTGCGCTGAAAGATAAGGTCGTTAGGGTTGATGTGACAATCTTCGAGCGAAAGCGTGCCGTACACGCGCACGCGCCCTCCATGCTGCAGCGCGCTGAGAACGCGACCGGTCAGCGCGCCTGTGACCGCCTCAAACGCCAGCGTAACGTTATACTGCTGGCAGAGGTTGCTGAGCTGTGCGTCGAAGTTGCTGTCGTTGCTGTTTAGCACGTGCTTTGCGCCGAGCTTGCGCAGCTCCTCAACCTGTGTCTCGCGGCGCACGACGTTGATAACGTCTACGCCAAAGCGCGCTTGCAAGCGAATGAGCATTTTACCCAGCGCGCTAGCGGCGGCGGTATGGACAATGGCGCGATGCCTACCACGTTTCGCCATGTCCATAATCGCCCACGCCGTGAGCGGGTTCACGAGGGCGGTGGCGGCTTGGTCAAGCGTGATGCCGTTTTGAACAGGCACCGCCAGCATGGCGGTTGTGACGAAATACTCCGCCCAAATGCCATCGCCTTCAGCTTGATTGGCGCAAATGACCGCCTTGCCCAACAAGCGATTGGCGAGCAAGCCGCCGCCCGAAGCCACGACAACCCCCGACCCCTCGAAGCCCGGCGTGACGGGTGTGGGTTTCTTAAAGCCGTATTTGCCTTGTATGAACAGCATGTCCGACGGGTTAATCGGCGAGGCATGCACTTTGACTAGCACTTGCCCACGCTTGAGCTGGGGCACGGGGCGTTCCTCGACGTACAGTCCGCTCGTGCCTGTGTAGTCTCGTAGTACCGCCGCTTTCATCGTTTTAGGTAACGTTGTTGTCATAGCAGCCCCTTGCGAACATGAACGTGAGTAAAACGGTTTGTATTGCGGCGCAAACTCGCGCAATTATTTGGCAGTGTACAGCACGGCGCGCACGCCATCGCCCACGAGTTCTTGCCTGGGCGCGGCAAAGCTGTCGAGATGCGCGTGCAGCGGGCGCGTGTACGGCTCAAAATATACGCCGCGCGTCACAAACAGCACCCATGACGGCAGCGCGTCGGCTGTTAATGTCTCGGCGGGTTGTGCAATGCCCTCAACATAGTAGTTGGCAATTGGCAGCACGAACAGGTCAGCGTAAAGCGGTGTGTCGTTGGGCAGTTTTGCCAAGAAGTCACGCACCTCTTGCTTGGTCATCACGTAGGGCGTGCGCACTAGCATGACCGCAACAAATGCCAGCGTTATCGCTTGTGCGGCGCGTTTGCTCGCGCTGCCAACGCGCGCCGCTACGCTGGCACAGCCTAACGCCGTTGTTAGCACGTAGGCGGGCTGCAAGAACAAAATCAGCCGCTCGCTGAAGGGGTAAAGCTGCAGCAATGACGCGCCGACCGTCACCAACACAGGCAGCAGCAGCAAGGCGCGGTAGGCGGAGCGCATGTGCCAAACGCCCAAGACGAATGCGACAAATGCGAACCCGGCTAACCCAAGCTGCCCAACGTTGGCAAGGTAGAAAAACGGCTCAAAGATCGCTAACGCCCATGTAATGGGCGTGTCTAAGCGAATAAAGCCGCCTGACCAAAAGGCGTTTAAGTGTTGGTGCTGCGAGAGCGGGCGGTAGAACGCAAGGTAGACGACGGCGAAGCTGGTAACCCACGCGCTGACCATCGCCCAAACGGCGCGTCGCACGGGCTGCGCGCACGTTTGCCAGAGCAGCGCAAGCCCAACTCCCGCTAAGACAAACACCGCCGGGTGTGAGAACCACACCGCTACCACGCCCAACAGCGCAAGGCGGCGGAGATGGTACACATCAGGTGTATGGTATGCTGCCAGCGCGGCGTGGGTGATAAGCAGCGCGGCACATACGTCGAGCGCATACTGCTTGAATTCGGCAGCGTAGTAGATGAGCGCGCTCGACGTGGCGAACATTAGCAGCGCGGCAAACGCAGTTTGTGGCGAAAACCAGCGCGTTGCCATCCGCCATAGCAGCAGCACGCTCGCCAGCGAAGCCAGCAACGGCAGCAAACGCAGTACCCATTCGCTGTCGCCCCAAAGAAGGGTAAGACTCTTAGTTGCCCACAAGAAACCGATAGGCGCGCCTTGCCCGTTGTCAAGCGGTTGCGCTAAACCAATAAAGTCACGCAAGCGCACGTTCCACGCGAGCAGTACTTCGTCATACCACAGCGAACGGTTGGAAGCGTATTGCAGCAAGCGCGTGACTAAGGCGAATGTCGCCGCCGCTGCTACCCATCGATTCACCGTAAGCCCCTTTCGTTGTGTGCGCGGAAAGTATAGCATAGGTCAGCACAGAAAGGGGAAGGTGTATGAAGCACATCTTGTTCGTGGCATTGCTTTGGCTGGTTGTGCATGGCATGGCGCAACCGCTTGAACGCCAAGTGTGGGTGTTTTACTTGAGTTTTTGGACGGGCGAGGCATCATGGGACGGTGCGGCGCGCTTTCTTGACGACTTGCCGCTGCTCGGCAAATACAACAGCAAACTGCCAGAAGTTGCCGCGCAGCACATTGCCCAAGCCCAAAGTGCCGGCATTGATGCCTTCTTGGTGAGCTGGTTCGGCGCAGACGAGCGCGTAACGACCACGCCTGCGCTGCTTAACTTACTACACCGCGCTGGCGAGATGGGGTTTTCGGTTGGCGCGGTCGTCGATGTCTACAATCCGAACTTTAATCGCGACTACACCAAGCTGGAAGCCTCGCTGCGCTATCTAGTCGACCACCTCGCACAGCATCCCGCGTACTTGCGCTACGAGGGCAAGCCCGTGATTGCCTTTGCGTTTCAGAACAAGGCGGGGTTCAGCGCGCAACAGTGGCAAGCTCTACGCGCGGCGGTTGACCCCGAGCGTGCTACGTGGTGGCTAGCAGAGGGCTTGAGTGCGTGTTGTTTGTATGGCGGCGCGATGGACGGCATGTATGCGTTTAATATGGCGTGGGCAAGCGGCAACGCGGACTACTACCTTGCCGAGCGCAACCTGCTGTTTGAGCGCGGCGGCATGCTTTATGTGCCAAGCATTTCGGCGGGATGGGACGAGCGAAAAATCGCCCGCGCCGAAAATCGCCCGCGTCCAACTTCACCTCGTGACCGCGCCGACGGGCAGTTTTTGCGCAAAGCGTGGCAAGCGGCACTCGCCACAGACAGCCCGATTGTGTTGATCACCACTTGGAATGAGTTCATGGAGAACTCGCATATTGAACCGAGCGAACGCTACGGCACGTTGATGCTCGACACGCTGCGTACGCTTATCGGCGCACCAGAGCGCGAAATCGCTCCTTTTGCCACTTGCTACGCGGTTGTCGGTGACGGCGCAACCGTTGTTGACCGCCCGCAAGGCACGCGTTCACTCGGCGTGCTGCTACCTGAAGTGCGCTATGCGCTGCTGGGTGAGGACTACGGTTACTACGCGATTGAGTGGCAAGGTGGTGTGGGCTGGGTGTCTTATGCTGACATTGCCTTTGTGCCGTGTGAAGCGTGACCAAAGGCAAGGCTTTGCGTGACGAATATCAGTGAAACGCGCTGCACGGTCTGTGCGATAATAAGTACAGTGTAACCTATTGAGAGGTAAAAGTTTCAATGAGCGCGTCTGAACTGCTGCAGCGGCTTGAGACTTTGCGTGACAATGTGATAAAGCAAGGTGAAAGGCGGTTTAAGCGTTGGCAAAAGCAAGCAAGCGACCCCGATTTTGCCTTTAGCTTGCGCAATCTAGCGTATTACTTGGCGATGCGCCAGTACGACCTGCGCGACTTGCAGCGCGAGCTGATGCCTTGGGGCGTGTCATCGCTGGGACGTTGCGAAGCACGGGTGCTTGAGACGCTTGATGCGGTGATTGCCAACTTTAAGCTGATTTGCCAGCAAGTGCCACGCGCCGAGCCAGACGCGCAAGCCTTCTCACGCGGCAGTGAGCTGCTCAACCTGCGCGCCAACGCTGCAATGGGCGCGTCGCCTGCACATCGCCGCGTGCGCGTCATGGTTACGTTTCCGACCGAAGCCGCTACCGATTATGAGCTGGTGCATGAGCTAATGGTGCGCGGCATGAACATCGCCCGCATTAACTGTGCGCACGACGACGAAAGCGTCTGGGCAGCGATGATTGCCAACGTGCGCCGCGCCGAAGCCGAACTAAAGCGCACGTGTAAGATTCATATGGATTTAGGCGGACCTAAAATCCGCGTGATAGACACTTCGTTCAAGAAGAAGCGGCTGTTTTACACAGGCGACAAGGTGTTGCTTGTGCGCGATGTCAAACGCAAAGCCAGCGCACCCCAAATTACTATTGCCTACCCGGAAATCCTCGACCAACTGCAGCTTGGGCATCACGTCTGGTTTGATGATGGCAAAATAGGCACGCAGGTTGAGGCTATCACGTCGGAGGGCGTGCTGCTGCGCATTGCCCAAGCCAGCGTAGACGGCGACAAGATACGCCCCGAAAAAGGCGTGAACTTTCCCGACA
Organism: uncultured Anaerolineae bacterium; assembly: GCA_938022205.1. Lineage (GTDB taxonomy): Bacteria > Chloroflexota > Anaerolineae > Aggregatilineales > Phototrophicaceae > JANWYT01. Next base: position 34,231 of record CALIEB010000003.1, read on the forward strand.
CCCCCTTACAACTGAGTGCGCTGACCGAGAAAGACCTACAAGACCTGCCGTTCGTGGCACAAAACGCCGACATGATAGGCTACTCTTTTGTGCAGACAGCGCAGGACGTGCAGATGTTGCAGGACGCGCTGCGCCAGCACGTTACCCCAGAGCGTTTCGCGCAATTGGCGTTAATCGCCAAGATTGAAACGGTGCTAGCGGTGCGCAACTTGCCTGACATCATCGCGCAAATCGGGCAAGCGCAGCCCGTTGGCGTGATGATTGCGCGCGGCGATTTGGCGGTGGAGCTGGGGTTTCAGCGGCTGGCGGAAATTCAGGAAGAAATCCTATGGGTGTGCGAAGCGGCGCACGTCCCTGTCATTTGGGCGACGCAGGTCTTTGAAAACTACGTGAAACATGGCATGCCAACCCGCGCAGAAATTACGGATGCCGCCATGTCCCAGCGTGCCGAATGTGTCATGCTCAATAAGGGCGCGCAGGTGCTGTACGCACTTAGTGCCTTAGACGATGTCTTAGTGCGCATGAGCAGCCATCAGTTCAAGAAGACGGCAGGCTTGCGCGCCTTGCGCAGCTGGGCTATAGACGATGAATAACCTTCATCACGACATAGTATACACAAAGGCACGCTAATGTTCGAAGATATTGCTCTGATGATAGGCATCTTGATTATGCTTAGTGTGCCTGTGATGGGATTCATCAGCACGCGGCATCGCGCGGCTTTAGAAGCGCGTTTGGCACGTCTGCGCCCGCCACATCTGCTCTTTGCCGACAGCTTGTATGACGTTAGCCGCGTCAGTGTCAGCAGTCCGCACGATAGAGCTGCGCGCTGGCAAAAGGCATATGTGTTCGTTGCCAACAAGCGCATTGTTGGGTATTCGCACAAATTGGGTGACGACACGCCCCTTTTTGACTTCGCGCCCCACCAGCTCGAGGGTTTTTGGCGACCCAAGAAATATAGCAGCGGCGATAACGTGATTGAGCTTCACGTCAACGCAGACGGCAAGTGGCAAATTGTGCGCCTGCTGTTGAGCAAGACGCGCATGCTGAGTTTGGTGCGTGCGCTTAAACAATTGGTCGACGCGGACATGGTGCGCGCCTATCGTCAGCGTCGACCGTATAGCTATCGCGGACCCACGTCGGCGCAGCTTGCTACGCAGAACTTACAAGGGGCGTGGGAGCTAGACGCGCCTTTTAAGGTGTATCTGATGCCCTCTGCGTTGGTGTTTTTAGATGACCGCGACAACGTTCTGCGCATGATACCCCTGCGCGACATACAGGGCTTGGCGGCATTACGGCGGCTGGATGCCCCTAAAGGTGGTCTGGTGCGCTTTACGCTGCTTTCAACAGGGGAGACACTGGCAATTGCGTTAGACGATTACGAGGCGTGGGGGCGCGCCATTGCTGTGGCGGCAAGGCGCACGCTGGAAGAGCCGTTGGCGCAGAAGCAGAAAAAACGCCAAGATGACGATATGGACGATGACCTTTACGATGAAGGTGGCGAAGAGCTGGTGCTGCCTGAACTGAGTGGTTTTCTGGTGATTGACGATTGGCACGATGGCGAAATTATCGCGTGGCAGCCCGACGCGCTTACTCGTCAAGCTGGTGATGCATTCCCGCGCTCATAAGGCTGATGTAGCTCAGCACTTGCTCGCTCCAACCGTAGATAAAGTACACGTCTTGCGCTTTTGCCGGCGCGACAGCGTGGTTATAGGGCGCGAGCGTGAGCAAGAAGGCTTTGGCGTGCGGCGCGACTTGCTTCTTGTAGGTTTGCCACGTTTGCCAAAAGCCATGATTACCGTAGCTGTCTACCCCCCACTCTTCGTTGTCGGTGATGCCGATAAACGTGTCTACAACCTGCCGCGCTGCTATCAACGCGCTGATGGGCGCGCTGAGTGCTGTGCCGCCGTTGCAGTGTGCTGCGATGGCTTCGGTGTTGTAAAGCACGCTGGCATGACGGTCAAGCGTAATCTTTGCGACGGCATGGTTAAACGGCAACACGAGCGCGTCCGAAGAGAGGCGTAGCAGCGCGGCGGCAAACAAGCCCGCAATGTCAATATAGCGCGTCATGCTGCCCTGCGCAGACCCGAGCATGCTGCCGCTGATGTCGGGGGCGATGCACACGCGCCCTGCTAGCGGCGGCAGGTTATCGCATGCGCTGTCGATGACACTTTCCAGCGCACTATAGATGACTTCTTGGCGCGTATTTTCGGCGCGAAAGGCGCGGTATGCTTGCAAAATCTGAAAGGGCAGCACGCGCGCTTTGTGCATAGCTTCTACGTCGCTGAGACGGTTGGCGATAAAGCGCGCACGGGTGTTAAGCACCTCCACGCGCTGTAGCGTGTTGAGGTGACGCAGCAGCGCAAGGTAAGGCAAGTTGTTCAACAGCGCGTGCCACACTGCTGTGCTAGGCGGCAGCGCACCTGTTACAACGTCGTGTGGCAGTTTGCCCTCGCGTATAGCGGCAATCATACGCGCTTCGTCACGTGCTTTTGCCGCCGCTTTGAACGTTTCAAAAGCGGCAATTTGTGGTGTAAGCTCGTCATGACACGCGTTGCGCCACGCTTGAGGGTCATCAATCCACGTGAACAATGCGCTTTGGCGTGCGCTGTTCGGCTTGGGATGGGTTTGCCTTAGCACCTCGCACAGCTTTTTGCTGTACTTAATGGCATGGTACTCGCTTAGCGTCTGCAGCCATGCGGTTGCTGCGCGCTTGGCGCGTCGCGTGTATCCACGCGGCAGCTTGCCGCTGCGTAAGGTCGTTACCACGTCGTACAAATCGTTTGGCGTTAGCACGACCTGCGCGAAGATGCGCTCAAATGCTTTGGGGTCTGCGGCATTCAGGTAGGCTAAGCCGAGCAGCGGTTGTGCGCGCATCAAGCCTTTTTGCCGGGCATACACCAGCGCACGAGCGGTATAGTCGGGATCATGTTGGCTCATGGTTAAATGTAGGTTATGCGCGTCGCGCAACAGGCTTTGTGATGACGCATAGAACGTGTTGCTTAGCGTGTTGGTCAGCAGCATCTGCAGGTACTGCTCTTTGAGCGGGCGTTGGTAGCTTGCGAAACCCTCGTAATTGGACGTTTGGCGATAGGAAATGAAAACGTGTAGGCGCGTCATGCTCAACCTGCCTTCTTCATGATAATTAAACAAGTCAGGGGCGGGGGCGAGGGCGTGTCTTGCCCTCGCACGCTTCCGCCGGGCTATCTGCACGCTTTTGCACCGCGCACAGAGGGCGATGGGTCTCGCCACAAAAGTAGGGTGATGGAACGTTTTGGTGTATGTTGGTCGAAGTAGCCCTCGTGCGTGCCTCTGAACGCCGCGCACGGCGCAGAAAAAAGTGCCGAAAGAATCGTGTTTCTCTTAAGGGCTAATTCAAGGCGGGAAGACCATATTGCCTTTTTATCCTCAACTTGTTAAGCTGCTTTGATAAGAACATAGCACAACGAGAAAGCTCGTCAAAATCCACTTAACACGCCGCTGCGGATTGTCCAGAAAAAGCACGTTTCTGGACATAGACACGCGCACAAAATTTGTGCTATGATAGAAAGCGTGATTAATCCAATCTAATCACGTTGAAAGGATTCGCAGCTCTATGAGAAGTAGGTGGCACGCATAAGCTCCTTTAAATAAGTGGCCATGACTCAATGTCCGATAGGTTTATTGTGCCTGTTGAGTGAGCCAAAGGAGCGAAGCCATGTTCACCACCAACCTTCTCAACGCTGTGTCTGTTATTCAACAAACCCCTTTTTCTGTCTTCCTGCAAGACCTTCTAATAGAGCGTGGTGGCAGTAAAAGCGGCCTCTACGCCTATCTAGTTGCCCAAGACTATTATATCGAAAAAACGTCGCTGTATCGCTATTTTAACGCGAGCAAGGGCGTGAACCGCATCCCTGACGCGCTGTTTTTGTGCTGGTTTGCTCGTTATCTCAACCTTAGCGAGCAAGAGGAACGCGCGTTGCTAATGCTATGGCAGATGAAACGTCGTCGCAAGAAAGTCTAGTGTTTGTCTCATGGGGCTGCAAAGCCCCCTCTCTTGACATTTTTTAGGCGCGCATTACTCTAAAGCAAAATCCGAGCAAAGGATACGCCATGACCTTAACGCAAGCGGCACTCGCTGACGCGCTAAAAGACCGTCCCTTCCAATTTTATCCAAGCATTACTAGCACGAATGACGCTGCTGTGGCTTGGGCGCGGACGGGCGCACCGCAAGGTGCCGTCGTCATTGCTGATGAACAAACGCAAGGGCGCGGGCGCATGGGGCGCGTGTGGTACACCCCGCCCAATGTCGCGCTTGCGGTTTCAGTCGTGCTAACACCGCCGTCAGCTTTTGCCACGCGCGTCGGCTTGCTTGGCGCGTTGGCTGTCGCTGAGCTTTGCGAAGGCTTGGGCATTGGTGGCGTAGGTATCAAATGGCCCAACGACGTGCAGATTGACGGCTTGAAGGTTTGCGGTGTGCTGCCTGAAGCGGTGTGGGAAGGAACAACGCTGCTGGCGGTCGTGCTAGGCATGGGAATCAACGTGCGCGTGGTGTTAGAAGGCGAGCTGGCGCGCACCGCCACCAACTTAGAGGCGCATGCCGTCGCACCGCTCGACCGCACTCAGCTCATCGCTGCGCTCTTGGCGCGCGTGGACGCATGGGCGACGCGCATCAGTGAGGACGCGCTTATCGCGGCGTGGCGGTCGCGCCTGACCACGCTGGGCAAGCGTGTCGAAAGTGAGGGCATCGCGGGCGTGGCGATTGACGTGTTGTCCGATGGCGCGCTGCTCATCGTAACCGACGACGGACGGCACGAACGCCTTGTAGCGGGCGACATTCACTTGACAGGGTAAGCGTATGGTACAGCTTGAATGGCAGACAGACGGCAAACGCGGCACACAGCGCGTTTACCAAGAAGACCCGCAAGAAAAGCAGCAGCGGCGGCGTGGACGTTGGCGGCTATTTTTTGTCCTCTTGATATTTCTTGGGATTATCGCTGGCGCACTCTGGCTTGTGTCGCAGCGGCTCAATCAGGTGCAGCAGCGGTACGAACAGCTGTTGGTCGAGACGGCACAAGCTGAAGTGGCATCCCTGCGCATTGGCGATTTAGAGGGATTTCTCAAACTGCAGCGCAGCGCGACCGCCGATTGGGCGCGCACGCAGGAGCGGGTGTTTGCCGACTATCAAGCGCGCAAAGCACAAACCGACATCCTGCTCACGGGGCGTGTGCTGAGCGTACGCATTGACGGACAGCGCGGGCGCGTGCAAATCGAAGAAATTGAAAGCGGCGTGCCATACGTGCAAACGTGGTTTTATTGGCGTTACGAGGACGTGGTGGTCGACGAGCAAGTGATAGAGGCAGGCGGCTGGCATCACGTGCCGCCGGATTACACGTTCTGGGATGAAGCGGCGCAGCGACAAAGCACCGAAGGGCGTTTTGTCGTGCGCTATCGCGGCGTGGACACGCTGTTTGCGACACAAGTGCAGCAGGCACTCGACGCATGGTTGGCGCAGGCATGCGACTTGGTGGCATGCGCCAATTTACCCTTTATGACTGTTGACGTGTTGCCCGCGCCCTCGCTTAAAGTTGGCTGGCAGCAGGGTGAGGCTTGGCAGCTGGTCTTGCCCTCGCCCTACGTTGGGCGTGCGCGCGCCGACCAACCGTTTGACCAAGCCTATCAGCTCGAAGTGTCCGTGCTGCTAGCCGAACGCCTTGCAACGTTTTTCTTGCCACCTGTGCCGCCGCAAAGCGACGCGGCGTTCCTGCGCGATGCGCTGCTGCGCTGGTGGGTGGGAACGTGGGTACAGCTGGACAGCCACGCCTATCTGCTGGGTAGCGTGGTTGGTCTGTATGGCACAGAGCCGCTGCGTCAGCTCTTTGCTACGCTGCAACCCACCGACGGTTTGGAAAGGCTGGCGCAGGTGCTGCCCGCCGACCTCGCGCAAGCACCGTTAGATTGGCGCGATTTTCTTACGTGGCGGCTGCGTGCTGAGAACGCTTTTATCGCGCAACGTGACGAAACGCGCTGGGTGCAGTTGGTCGACACGCGCAGCGAAGCGGCGCGCCTTGTTGCTTATGCGCGCTACCAAAGCGGACAGGCAAACCACCTGCAAGAGGTGGTGAGCGTGACGCGCGCGCAAGCTCCGGACGGCGCGCCACAGCTGCGTGCGTTGGTACAGGACGGCGTGAGCGCGCCGCGCGAAATCGTGTTTAATTGGGTGAATGGCACGTGGCTGCGTGCCGATGCATGAGCAAAGGAGTTTACGATGAACCGTGATGATTTGCGCAGCACTTTGTTGGAAGAAGGTGACGATGAGAACGTGCTAGCAACGGGTGATTTGCCTGCTAGTGTGGTCATTGACAAGCCTGCCCAACAAGCTAACAATGGCAAATTCTTAGGCATGACGGCGGGCGAGCGCGCTTTCTTGTCGGTCATGCTTTTCTTGTGCGTGAGCGTGCTAGGGCTGGGGCTGCTGATTGCCACCGGGCGCATCGTGTTTTAAGGGTGCGAAGGCTTAGATGCCTTCGCACCCCAACCATCTTTCACTTAGGGCTTGAGGATAAGCGTGGCAGCTTTATTCGCTTCTACCTGCTCGCGCGTCCAAAGCATGGGGTAGTAGCGGATGTGCCGCCAATCTTCTATGTAGTCGGCGTAGTTGGGGCTTGCTGGGTGTCCGCTTTGCCCTGTGCTGTGGATGCCTTTGTTCTGTGTGAAGTCGGCAAAGTCAATCACCATGCGCAGTGATGGCAAGGCGCGCACCTCCAGCGTGCTGATGTACCAGCCTGTGGCGTTGACGATCTCCGCGCCGCCGCTAGTGGGGTATTTGCCGCGATTGACCACGTTCTCAATAAGATCAATACCGCTCTCGCCTAATGGGCTGCTGATAAACGTCGCGGTGTGAATGTCGCCCCACTTCCACTTACTGCGATCGGAGCCTAGCCGCGCGACCGTCGCCTCATAAGCTGCCTTGAAAGCAGCGCGCAGGATGTCATCGCGCCGTTCGGTCGTGCCTTCGGTGGTGATGTTGTCCCACCAGGCACTTTCGGGCTTCTCTACGAGTAGCTCAATGGAACGCATGTTGATGCCGCTGCCGAAGGCGAAGCTGTCGAATACGGCTAACTCATCGTTAAACGTTTTGTCGAGCAAGTGCTTGAAGAACATGCCGAACAGTGCCGCCTGCGGGCTGTTCATGTGCATCTGATAGTCCCAGTTTAGCATCCACGTGCGCGCCTCGTTCAGCGTCTCGCTGCCCATATCGACCGCGCTCAGCGTCGGCGCAATCGCGCGTGCAAACATGAATTCATTGTCACCTTGAATGGCTTGGAACGTTTCAAACGTGTGCTTGTCTGTTGCCTCGAGCATGTCAACAATGCGCTGTCCACGATAGCCATTCGCCCATTCATAGCCGAAAATGTAGCTCGCGTCCTCGCCAAATTGGTCAGCTAGCGCAAGCCGCAGCTGCTCGTAGTACGAACGCGGCACGGGAGCTTGGTTCGCGCTGGCAATGTAGCCGCGTTCAGGGTTGAACACGCTGGGCAGATACTCAAACGGTATATAGCCTCGCCAGTCGTACTTGTCTGTTGTGCCGTCGACAGGGAACAGACCCAAGTGACCGGCGGTACGCACGGGCATGCGTCCGGGCACTTGATAGCCAATGTTGCCGTCCACGTCAGCATAGACGAAGTTTTGCGAAGGCGTGTCCCAATAAGACAGGGCAGTGCGGAACTCTTCCCAGTTTTGCGCGCGGTTCAGCAGCAGCACTGATTCGAACAGCGTGCCGGGCTCGTTTGCTGTCCAACGTAAAGCTAGTGGGTTCTCGTTGTTGAAGCCCAGCACGTTGCCATCGTCGTCAAGCTGGTTGTCGTTGATGATGGGACCAAAGCGCGTCTCACGCACGGTAATCGTCAGCGTTTCGTCTTTACGGTTGCCAAAGCGGATGACCTCTTCGCGGGTGGTCATATCCAGCCATTCGCCATTGAACTTGTACTGCAGTGGGTTGTCAGGGTTTACCTCAATGGCGTAGAGGTCTTGCGTGTCCCAGCCGTAGTTGGTCACGCCCCACGCGATGCGCTCGTTATGTCCGACGACAATGCCCGGCGTGAGCGAGAAAGTGAAGCCGCGCACGTTATAGGGGCATGCTTCGTTTACTGGTTGGCAGTGCAAGCCAATCTCGTACCAAATCGAAGGCATACGAATGCCTAAGTGCGGGTCGTTCGCCAAAAGGGGCATGCCGCTAGCGGTCTTGCTGCCGCTCACCACCCAGTTGTTGCTGCCAATGCCTTCGCCGCGCCCGAAGGCAAAGCTCACGTGGTCGTCAAAGTTGCCGGCAAGGTTGCCGCTGGCGTTGATGCGCGCGCTGGTGAGTGGCTTTGCAGGCAGCGGTTCACCCTCAGCCGGGAAATCTTCGGCGGGCAGCACGGTAATTTTGCTGTCGTAGTCATAGTCCGGTGCAAACTCCGCTAGCATCTCCTCACCAAAGTTTTTGACGAGGTTCGTGCGGAAACGCTCGCCTGATTGGTTGCCGCTTAAGTCCCATGCCATGACCTTTCCCCATACCAACGTGTCGGCAATTGTCCACGCTTGGATGGGTATGGTCACGCCCGTTAGCCCCAGTACGTTGTATTCAAACGCCAGCTGCGCGGCGGGGCGGCCAGTGATGTAAGCGTTTACGCCATCGGCGAACGCTTGCAAAATGCTGCGCGCCTCGTCTGACAAGAGGGCGACATCGGTCTCAGCCGCTTTACGCCAGCCCACTTGGCGAATAAAGATATCTGTGCCAATGAGTGCCTTGCTCTTGCCGGTCAGTTCTTGAATTTCGCCGCGTCCGATGCGCCGCGAAAACTCCATCTGCCACCAGCGGTCTTGAGCTTGTGTGTAGCCCTGTGCGAAGAACAAATCATAGCTGTTGCTTGCGTAAATATGCGGCACGCCGCGCTTGTCACGGATAATCTCGACGCGGTCTTTTAAGCCTTTGACTTGCAACTCGCCGCTGTGCTGCGGCAGCACGCCGTTTGTCCAGCTGTTATAAACGATGGCTAGCGCGACCCCTGCAGCCACCAGCAGCACGAGCAAAAATCCTGCCGCATAAAGCAAAATCTTCTTCATAAGTAGCTCCTAAAGAAGGGTTATAGCTAATAAACTTTTTCGATGTGACTAGAAGCGTATCATCAAACGCCACATAGAGCAAATGCGATGGTCTACATGGACAGAGTTACTGCCCAGCAAACCACGCAAACGTGCGCGCTAGTCCCTCTTCAAACGGCACGATAATGCTGTAACCTAGCTGCTGCTGTGCCTTGCTAATGTCTGCGCAGGATTCTTTGACATCGCCCACTCGCGCCGGCTCGAAGCGCGGCGCGACAGGCTTGCCCGCCAGACGCGCAAGGTTCTCGAGCAGCTCGAGCAGGTTCATTTGGCTGCCTGTGGCGATGTTGAACACCTGTCCACCCACGTCAGGAGCTTGTGAGGCGAGCAAGTTGCCATGCACGATGTTGGCGACGTGCGTGAAGTCGCGCGTTTGCCTGCCGTCGCCATAAATCACAGGTTGTTCGTCGCGTTGGATGGCGGCAATAAAGCGTGGAATGACTGCAGAGTAGAGCGACATGGGGTCTTGCCGCTCACCGAACACGTTGAAATAGCGCAAAATCACCGTCTCCAGCCCGTAGGTGTGGTAAAACACTTGGCAGTAGTATTCGCCCGCCAGCTTGGCGGCAGCGTAGGGCGAGAGTGGTGCGGGCAAGAGCCGCTCGTGCTTGTAGGGCGTGGGGTCATCGCCATAGGCGGACGTTGACCCAGCATAGACGACGCGCTTCACGCCGCTGCGCTGGGCGGCGGTTAGCACGTTGACTGTGCCGGTCACACAGTGATGGTGTGCTTCAATGGGATTGTCCACGCTGCGTGGCACGGATGGCAACGCGGCGTGATGTAGCACGTAGTCTACCCCTTGCATAACACGATAGAGCGCGTCATAGTCGGTAATGTCTAGCTCGTAAAAGCGCAGGTCACCGTCAAGACCTTGCAAGTAGGCGACGTTTTCGCGCTTGCCGGTCAGCATGTTGTCGACCATAACCACTGTTTGCCCAAGCTCAAGTAGACGCGCTGTCAGGTGCGACCCGATGAAACCCGCGCCGCCTGTCACCATGTAGGTTTGTTTGGGAAGAGAGGTCATGGAGCTGCTCCATTAGGGGGTGGCGGTGCCTGTGGGTGGCACGTAAATGGTCTGCCCCGCGCGCACGCGGTCAGGATTTTCGATGCAGTTGGCGGCTGTGAGCGCGGCAAGCGTTGTGCCGTAACGGCGTGCAATCACGCTCAGCGTATCACCGCGCTGAATGCTGTAGAGCATCCAGCCTTGCGGTGCAGCACAGCCTCCGCGCGGCGTGTTTGGCGCGCTAAGTTCGCTGCTGGCATCGACAGGCGGTGGCGTGCCGGCTAGCGTCTTGGTCGGCGCGGGCTGCGGCGGCACAGCTGTAATCGCCGCCGTGCCTAAGTGACACGCGCACAGCAGCAACACGCCGCCCAAAAGCCATAACCGTCCCACGCGCTATCCTCAATCTTGCATAATCGCCTTAGATTGCACATGATAGAGCAATGTGTTTCGCTTTGTAAGGGTTAACAGATTGTGGCGTGGAAAAAGCTGCGCTGGGGCGTGCTTAGCATCAGCGTCAGCCTCATAGCGATTTATTTGGTGCTGTCACAAATCCATCTCTCAGAGCTAAGAGCCGCTTTGGCGGGCGCACGCTACGCCTACCTATTGCCGTGCGTGCTGTTCTTGCTGCTTGGTCTGGTCACGCGCGGGCTGCGCTGGCAGGCTCTGCTCAACTATCAGTTGCCACTGTGGCGTGCCTTTAGCATTATGAACATCGCTTACTTGGTCAACGGCGTGCTGCCGCTGCGCTTGGGCGAAGTCGCGCGCGTGTACTTAGCATCACAGGTGCAGCCGCGTCCGGTTGCCGTGCCGCAAACGCTCGGCTCTATCCTCATCGAACGCCTGTTAGACCTGATGGCGGTCGTGCTAATGGTGTTTATCAGCTTGGCGTTTGCGTCCGTGCCGTTAGAGCTGCGCGCGGCAGGCGCGCTGGGCTTCGGCGCAGTCGTGGTTGGACTGGTTGGGCTGCTCGTGCTTGCCAAACAGCGCACACTGGCAAATTATCTGTTGGTACGCCTGCCCGAAAATCTACGTCCCATAGTGACGCGCTGGGCAAGCCAGTTCCTCGACGGGTTGATGCCCTTAACGCGCTTGAGCCTTTTTGTCAGCGTGGTAGGGTGGACGGTGATAAGCTGGGTGCTGTCGGTGATTGCTGGCTATTGGCTGATGTTCGCCTTTTTCCCAGCAGGCGATTGGGTGGCGACCATGCTTTATATCGCCAGCGCGGCGTTTGTGATTGCGGTGCCGGCTGTGCCGGGCAACTTAGGCACTTACGAAGCCTCGATTTGGCTAGTGCTGACCGTGCTGGGTTATGTGCCGTCTGAAAGCGTGGTAGCGTTCGCGCTGGTAGTCCACGCGGTCAATGTGCTCGTTCATGCCGCCACAGGCGTGTTGGGCTTTATTCAGGAGGGCTTGTCCTTAGGGCAGCTCACGCAGGGCGTGCAAGCACTGCGCGACCCGTTAGAAGTCAGGTAAGTATGGCAGAGCAGCGTAAACTTAAAATCCTTATCAGCCTTTTGTATTACTATCCACATCGCACGGGGTTAACCATCCACGTGCAGAGCATTGCCGAAGAGCTGGCGCGGCGTGGGCATGAGGTGACGGTGCTAACCGCGCGCTATCATCCTTCGCTGCCGCGCGATGAGGTGGTGCATAACGGCGTGCGCGTCATTCGCCTCTGGGCTCCCATCCACATCAGTCGCGGCATGATTATGCCTGCTTTCCCTTTAGCGGCGTATTTGGCGATGCGACAAGCGGACATCGTCAGCATTCACACGCCCATGCTAGAGACAGCGTTGATGGCGATATTGGCGAAGTTGGCGGGAGTGAACATTGTTGCCACCCATCACGGCGATTTGGTGCTGCCTGACAAACCATTTAATCGTTTCATTCGTGATATTATGTTTATCATGTATCGCTTTATGGCGAAGCACGCTGCCCAGCTTATCGGCTACAGCCAAGACTACGCCGAGAACTCGTACTACTTACGCCCGTTTCTCAACAAGACCACGATTATCTATCCGCCTATCTTTATGCCCCAGCCGCGTCGGGAACGCGCCCAAGCCTTGCGGGCGCAGTGGCAGGTTGGCGACGGTCCTGTGATTGGCTATGCCGGGCGTTTTGTCGAGGAAAAACGCCCTGACCTTGCGATTAAATCGCTGGCGGTGGTTAACCAGCATTTCCCCAACGCCAAGCTGGTGTTCGCGGGGGAATACGATATTCCCTACGAGAACACGTGGCAAAAGCACCAAGACCTCGTGGCGCAGTATCGCCAGCAGCTGCACTTTATTGGGCTGCTGACCGACCCGCAAGATATGGCGGACTTCTTCGCGGCGTGTGATGTGATCGTGCTGCCGAGCGACACGGAGTGCTTTGCGTTGGTGCAGGTGGAGGCAATGCTGTGCGGCACGCCGATGGTGATGACGGACATCCCCGGTGGGCGCGTGCCTGTGCAAGTCACCGGCATGGGCAAGCTCGCCAAGCCGGGCGACGCGGACGCTATCGGGCGCGCGCTTGTCGAGGTGCTGCAAAATCGCGAGGCGTATCTCAAGCCCCGCGAATACATTGAGCAGTGTTTTTCGTTTGAAGAGACGGTCAATCGCTACGAAGAGGTGTTTCGCCGTTTTGCGCGTAAGCCACGTACGCAGAAAGGTGGCGCGTCATGACAGCCGTATCGCCCGAGCAAATCGCGTTTATGACGCGCAACGAAGCCGACATGGCGTTTAAGAAGCGCGTGGCGACAATTTTTGAGTGGACAGACCCGCAGGAGGGCAGCCTTATCTTAGACTTTCCCTGTGGGCGTGGCTTTTATCTCAACATGTTCCGCTATGCCACAAAAGCGCGCGTCATCGGCGCGGAGCTAGATTGGGAGGTCATCCAAAAAGCAAAGGCGAACGTAGGGCATTTGGGCGTGCCGCTGCACAACGCCAACATCTACCACATGCCTTATCCCGACAACACGTTTGACGCGGTGATTTTGTCGGAAGTCCTAGAGCATCTTGAAGATGACCGCGCCGCCTTGCGCGAGGCACTGCGCGTGCTAAAGCCCAACGGGGTAGTGGCGGTTACTGTGCCACACGCCAATTACCCGTTTTGGTGGGACCCTATCAACAAGACGCTTGAGACGTTGTTCAAAACGCACATTCAGCACGGCATGTTTGCAGGCATTTGGGCAAATCACGTGCGCTTGTACACCATGCCGCAGCTTGAGCAAGCACTGCTTGACAGCGGCTTTATTGTTGAAGAGAAACGGTCGTTCACGCACCACTGTTTTCCGTTTATCCACAACCTTGTCTACGGCATCGGCAAGCCACTGTTAGAGCGCGGTGCGCTGCCGAAAGGCATGGCAAAGGCGGCTAACCGCATCACGTTTGACCAGAACGACGGCAGCTTGCTCAATCCGATTAACTTGGGGCTAAAGCTCTTCAATTTCTTCGACCGCAAGAATACAATGAACGAACCCCCCGACCGTTCTACCGTCAACTTAGCCATCAAAGGGCGCAAACCGCATGGTTGAACAAGAACATGACGCACTGCCTCACGCTGGCCCTGACCTTGAAACAAGCGAATCCGTCGAAGCGTCACAAGGGCTTAGCCTTGCCGAGTTCGAGGCGTTGAGTCTATATGACTTTCTGGGACAGCTGTACCGCGCGCCACGCACGGCTTGGGCGGCGTTTTGGGCGGTGGCACGTCCCAACGCGCCGCTGGTGACGGGACAAACGCGCCTTGAATTGCCTTTGTCGCCTACATTGCCCGCAACAACATCAAGCGATATAGAAGGCGAGGACGTGCCGTCGTTGTCATTGCAAGACCGCTTGCGCGCCTTTGTCGGCGACAAAGCAGCGGCTAGCCTTGCGCTGCAAGTGTCGGCGTTTGTCGTGGGTTGGTGGGGAGCTGCCACGCTGGTGATGAATGCGCCCGAACGCAGCGAGGCGCGTGACCTTGCGATGGGGCTGCCGCTGCTTGTGCTTGCGCTGCTGCTTTGGTTAACGAGCGAAGTCGTGGGGCATGCGGACGCGCTGCGAGCGTGGTGGGGGCGCAGGCGCACGCCTCCCGAACTTGTGCCAGCATCAACGGCTGAGGATGCCGAGATTACGCCCAGCAGCGACGCGAGCGCATGGTACATGCGCGTTCACCCGCTGCGCCTGTTCCTTGCGCTCGGTGGCTCGGTGGCGATGGCGGTGACATGGCTCGGCACAAGCGGCAATCAAATGCCAACCCCGATTTTTTACGCATGGCTGGTGAGCGTCGCTTGCTGGTCATTGGCGTTTGCGCCGCGCGTCAACGTGCGCGCGTGGGCGGCTGGCTGGTGGGCGCGCCTGACGGGCTTTCAACCTTCGCAGCATGTGTTTGTGTTGACAGCATTGGTGCTCATCATGGCGTTGGGCGCGTCTTTTCGCTTGACCAATTTGCATGGCGACCCTGCACAAGGCACATCTATCCCGCAAGAAATGACCAGCGACCACGTCGAAAAGCTGCTAGACAGTCAGCGTGTCAAAGAGGGCAGCCGCAACATCTTCTTCGCTAACAACGGCGGGCGCGAACCGTTCCAAATGTACGCGATGGCGTTGTTCTCGATGCTGCCTAATCAGGGCATCAACCATGATTCTTTGAAGCTGTTGGCGGTGCTGGAAAGCCTTGTTACGCTGCCTGTGCTGTTCTGGCTAGGCTTGGAGCTGTTCGGTCGTCACGACCGCCGTATGGGCGTGCTGGTCGGCTTGGCGTTGATGGCACTGGTGGCGGTCAGCTATTGGCACGTGTCGATAACGCGCCTCGCACTGCGCATCGTGCTAACCCCGCTTGTGACCGCGCTCTTGACGATTTATTTGGTGCGAGCGATGCGCGGCAACCATCGCGCGGACTTTATCAAGGCGGGCTTAGTGCTTGGCTTTGGACTGTATACCTATCAAGCCGCGCGCATGCTGCCGTTGGTTGTTATCGTAGCGGTGCTGCTGATGTTGGTGTGGGGGGTGCGCCGCTGGCGTGAGCGCGCCGCCGTGATGGTCAACTTTGGTGTGTTGATTGCCGTGTCGTTTGTCGTGTTCTTGCCACTGTTTCACTATTCGATTGAGCAACCAGAGCAGTTTTGGCGGCGCACGGCAGGACGGCTTTTGGGCGATGACGTGATTGAAGAACGCTTGCCCGATGGGCGCGTTGTCATGCGCAACGCCACGCTCGAAGAACGTTTCGCGGCGTTTCAAAAAAACTTGCCCGTGCTGCTCAACAACGTGCGTAACGTGCTGCTGATGTTCCACTGGAAAGGCGATGTGGCGTGGATTAACGGCGCGCCCAATTACCCGGCAATGGACGTGTTCAGCGGCGCGCTGCTCTTTATCGGCTTGGGTGCTTGGGGCGTGTGGACGGTGCGACAACGTGACGCAAGCTATGCCCTGTTTCCGCTGGCGGCGTTCATTATGCTGATGCCATCCGCGCTTTCGATTGCCTTTCCTGTCGAGAACCCCTCGCACACGCGCACTAGCGGCGCACTGCCCTATGTCTATGCCATTGCTGCGCTGCCGCTGGCACTGCTGGTCACCGGCGCGTGGCATACGCTTAAGCCGCGTGTCTTGCGCGTAGGCGTGACCGCTAGCCTTGCCGGCTTAGTTGTGTTAGGGGGCTATGCGCAAAACAGCGCGCTCTACTTCGGCGAGTTCGCGCGCTCTTACGCCATCTCTTCGCTGCCGTACAGCGATGCCGGGCGTGTGCTGCGCGGCTTCGCTATGAGCGACGGCGCATGGGGCAACGCCTATATGATTGCCTACCCTTACTGGTGGGACCATCGCGCGGTGGGATTGGCAGCGGGTCTTGAGGGCTTTTGGATTAACGGCGTGTACGATCGCGATCCCAACGATGCCTTGTCTGACGATGTCGATTACATTAGCCTCTTCATGAGCGAAGCGTACCAACGTACCGACCGCTTCCGCTACTTGCCTGACCGCGACCTGTTGTTTTTCTACAACGTCAACGACGCGACGACCAGCAGCAAGCTCAAAGCGTGGTTTCCCAACGGGCGCGAGCTGCGCTATCCGAGCTACCAAGTTGGCGATGACTTTATGCTGTATCGCGTGCCTGCTTTGGGGTTACAGGGCTTTTTAGACTTTCTAACGTCGCGACAGGGCGCACGTTAGGCGCGTTTGCTCCAAACGCCAAGAGGAAAAAAACGCCGCGCTGTGTAAAATAGTCAGCGTTTGTGCTATGCTTTTCGCCTGTGTCTTTCGCGAAGATTGCTGATAAAGGTTGTTCATGCTGGAACCAAACGTGCCAACAGAGACTGAAGCCTTGCCACCACATCCCAGCGAGATGCCGCGTACTGTGGCGTGGTTGCTGCTGGCGGCAATTGTGCTTATTGGCGGCTACTTTCGCTTTGTCGGGCTAAACTGGGATGACTTCACCGGGCTGCATCCCGACGAGCGTTTCTTGACGATGAACTTGCTGCCCAACGTTGGCGGTTTGCTGGAGTTCACGCCCGACGAGAATAACTTTCCGTCACTTGTGTTGCTGGTTGCGGCTAACGAAACGCGCTTCTTCAACCGCGTCGATGTTCAAGCGGATGTCAGCGCGTTGATAGGCGTGACGCAAGGCAGCCGTGAGGCTGAGTACGTCGCATGGTGGGCGGGTGCGTCGCGCTTGCGCGCTTACCCGTCACCGACAGTGGCGATTGCGCGTATGATAGAGGGCGAAGTGCAGGCGGTAGTGCTGCGTCATGCCGACCTCAACCAAGCTAATGCCGCGTTAGGAGCATCGCTAAAGACGCTTGAGATTGTCAAGTCCGAAGACGTGCAAAGGACGCGCTGCCTCGCGCTCTATCCCGACACGGCGGGCGTGGGTGGCTATTTTGACGCGCGCTGCTCGAGCCTCAATCCACACAACAGCGGCGCGGGCTTTTACGCCTACGGCACGTTGCCGCTCTTTGCGGCACATTTCTTGGCGGGGTTTGTGCGCGGACAAGCGTTGGCAGGGTCGCCGCTCTTTCAGTTTGAGGGCTATCCGCTGATATGGCGGTTCTTGAGCGCGTTCTTTGACGCAGGCGCAATCGTGCTGGTTTATCTCATCGGGGCGCGCTTGTACGGGCGCAGGGTGGGCTTGCTGGCGGCATTGCTTTACGCTTGCGCCCCGCTTGCCATCCAAAAGGCACACTATGGCACGGTAAACGCGATGACCGCCTTCTTTGTCACGCTGGCGTTGTGGGCGGTCGTAGGTGTGCAAGAGCGCGGGCGTTGGTTCTACTACGCGGTGTTTGGCGTGGCGTTGGGCTGCGCGCTAGCGGGACGCATTAACGTCGCACCACTAGCCGGCATTGTCGTGGTCGCCGCGCTGGTCTATGTGCTGCCACAGCTCAGCACGCTCACGTGGCAGGCGCGTCAGCGGTTGTTTGCTCAGCAGTTTGGTGGGCTAGTGCTGGCAGGCGCGTTGACTATTTTGGTGTTTCGCATTGCCAACCCCTATGCGTTTGTCGGCGCGGGTTTTTTCGGCGTGATGCCTAACGACCGTTTTCTTGCCGACCTCGCCAGCAGTCGCTTTGGCGTGAGCGGCGAGATGGACTCCCCGCCGAACTGGCAGTGGGTCGGGCGCGCCGCTTATCTCTATCCGCTGAAGGACATGGTGCTGTGGGGAATGGGGCTGGTCAGCGGCGTGCTGGCTTGGGTTGGCATCGGTTGGGCGAGCTATCAACTAGTGCGCGGGCAGCCGCTGGCTCTGCGTCACGCGCCGCTGTTGGTGTGGGCGGTCGGTTACTTTGGGTATATGGGCAACCTATGGGTGATGACCATGCGCTACTACCTGCCGCTTTACAGTACGTTCGCGTTGTTTGCGGCGTGGGCGGTCATCACGCTCTGGCAGCACGCTCGACAAGGCGCAAGCCTGGCGTTGCTGCGCGCGGTGCTTGGTGGTTTTGCGCTGGTCTTCGGTTTAATTCCCGTATATTACGCTGTGAACGGCGAACCGCTGACACAGACCGCATGGCTGGGTGCGTTTGCGGCGGTCTGGCTGGGCAGCAGCGCGCTCTTGCCGCGCACCCATCGCCTCAAGAGCTGGAGCCTCGTTGCTGTTACGTTGCTGTTCGCGCTGCTTTGGGCAATGATGTTTACCAACATCTACCGCAACCAGCTCACCCGCGTGCAAGCTAGTCGCTGGCTTTGGGAGAACATCAGCGGCGATTTTTCGCTGCGCGTGGAAGGCGCGCCCGAAGGCACGCCGCTGGTTAACATCGCCATCGCGAACTTTCGCCCTGAATCCAGCACGTCGCCGGAGGCACTTGCCACCAGTCCCACGCGCTACATTGAGGGTCAGCCGCACGTGCATGAGTTCACCGCGCCGGCGGATGGGGTTATCCGCGAGATTTACGCGCCCCATCTTGGCGACCCGCTCGACACGCCCGATGAAAAGACACTCTACGTGTCGCTGGGCTATCGTGACGAGCAGGGGATTACCCAGCTGCTGGCAGAGCAAACGCTCAAAGGCACGTTTGCGCGCGATAACCACGTGCTGGGCGACGCTTATGCTATTACCCTAGACACGCCAATTGCTGTCGAGCGCGGCAAACGTTATCTCTTTAAGGTAGAAGTACTGGAAGGCACGTTGATAGGCGGCGGCAGCGTCGTGGTCACCGAAGGCGACTGGGATGACCGCCTGACGACGACGATGATTTGCACGCTGCCCGACGGCATGACGCTCAAAGACCGCCCACCTTCGGGGTTGGTCAGCTTTAACGACTGCAAAGGCACGCACTCTTGGTATGCGTTGATTCACTCTTATGACATGGCGATGTCGTACCCGGTGGATGAGACGCTTAAGCTCAACAGCATCCGCAGCGCGCTGCATGTGGGCGATTACGTCGCTATCAGCAGCAACCGCTTTTACGACACGCTGCCGCGCAATCGCCAGCGTTTCCCGCTCTCGTCCGCCTACTATGACATGCTGTTCGCCGAACAACTGGGCTACGAGCTGGTGGCGGTCTTTGACGAGCATTTCGCGTGGGGTGGCTTCAGCGTTGCTGACCAGCATTTGCCCGTTTATCGCTCGCCGCAGTGGTTTAACGAATTTGAAGCAGACGAAGCGTTCCACGTTTATGACCATCCCGCCGTCTTTATCTTCAAAAAGCGCGCGGATTACAGCGCAAAGCGCGTCGATTTTGCGCTGAACAGCATCTCGCTGATGCGACCGGAGTTCATGACAAACGACGGTGAGCTTGGCTCGCAAATCGCCAACGTGGTCTACTGGACATCCTTGCAAGCCTCCGCCGCGCCCAATGGGTTAATGCTTGCGCCTGACACGTACGCTATCAACCGAGACGGTGGTACGTGGTCGGAACGTTTCGCCAGCACGAGCTTGCTCAACACCAACGAACCGATAGGTGCGGTGGTGTGGTGGCTTGCGCTGCTGGTCTTCGGCTGGCTTGCCTTCCCGCTGCTGTACGTGCTGTTTCCTTTTCTTGCGGATAGGGGGTACGGCTTTGCTAAGCTCATCGGCTTGTTCTTGGTGAGCTATTTGGCGTGGTTTTTTGCGGGCATTAAAGTGCCGCTGTGGTCGCAAGTGGGCGTGCTGCTGTGCATGATAGCCGTAGCAGCGGGCAGCTTGCTCTTGGTCTGGCGGGTGCGCGCTGAGTTCTTTGCACACGTGCGGGCGCACGCGCGTCAGCTGCTTACATGGGAAGCGATTGCGCTGCTGTTGTACGTGGCGTTTATCGGTGTGCGCTTGACTAACCCCGACCTGTGGCATGATTTCAAGGGCGGAGAAAAACCGATGGACTTCGCCTATTTCAACGCGGTGCTGCGCACAACCGCCTTTCCGCCGCCTGATCCTTGGTATGCGGGCGGCTACATCAACTACTACTATTGGGGCTATGTGCTGTTTGGCGCGCCTGTGCTGCTGCTGCAAATTGTGCCGGCGTTTGCTTATAATCTGCTGATTCCCACCGTCTTCGCCATCACAGGGCTGGGGGCATACAGTGCAGCCTACAACATCGCGCACAGCTTGCTGTACAGGGCGCGCAAGTCCGACGAGAACAAGCCGCGTCGGCGCGGTGATGCCCACGTGGCGGGAACGTTCGCGCTGCTGCTGTGTGTGGTGCTGGGCAATCTTGACACGATACGCGTGTTTGTCAACGGTGTGGCGGTTTTGGGGGGCTATGAGCAGCCGCAAGGCATCGAGATTTTCTTGCTCGCCCAATATCCCCAGCCCGCTAGCCCTGAAGTGACGTTGGAAGTGGCGCAGCGCGTGCAGGCGGGCTACCTCACCGACCGCCTCGCTTACGAGTGGCACAACGCCATGTCGCTGGTCGGTGGCTTTATTAGCGGATTTGGGCGCATGCTGCAAGGTGTGCCGCTGCCGATTGGCACTGACCGTTGGTATTGGGCCCCTTCGCGGGTGCTGGCGGAAACGCCGGGTGTCGGCGGCAATGCCATCACCGAAATGCCTTACTTTACGTTCTTATACGGCGATTTGCACGCGCACATGCTCAACTTGCCCGTCTTGCTCTTTGCGGTGGCGTTTGTGTTCCACGAAGTGCTGGCGGCGGCGCGCGGCGACAGCCGTTCCCACCGCGTGCTTGCGCTGGCGATTGGCTTGGGCGCGGGGGCGATTGGCATGATACGTGCCATCAACACGTGGGATTTTCCCGCCTTCATGCTGTTCGGCGTGCTTGGCTTAGGATATGCTTGGTGGCTGCGCTATGCCTCGTTCTCGCTGGCTTCGTTGCGCTTTATGCTCGTGTCGATAAGCGGCTTTGTTGTGGCGGCTTTCGCGTGGGCGTTGCCTTACACGACGTGGTATGCGGCAACCTACGGCAGCGTACAGGCTTGGACAGGTGGCAAAACTCCGCTTTGGGCGTACTTTGACATTCACGGCTTGTTCTTGTTCTTGCTGGTGTCGCTGCTGGTGCTAGATACCGTGCGTGCCTTGCAACAGACAACGGTTGGCGCGCTGCGTGGGCGTGGCTATTGGGTGATTGCAGGCGCGCTGCTGACGGTGGCGGTGCTGTGTTTCAGCTTGGCGTTGGCGATGGTTGAGTACCAAGTTGCCTTAATTGCGTTGCCGCTGGTGCTTTGGATTGGCTTCTTGTTCTTCCGCCCGCACCAGACGGTTGAGATGCAGTATGTCTTGGTGCTGATGGGCTTCGCGCTGGCGATGACGTTTGGGGTAGAGGTGATTGTTATTGCCGGCGACATCGGACGGCAGAACACGGTCTTCAAGTTTTACATGCAAGTTTGGATTCTGTTCAGCGTGGCAGCGGGCGTGGCAGCGGCGTGGCTGTTGCGCACGCCTGCCCTGTGGCGGACGCGCTGGGGCAGCGTGTGGTTGGCTGTGCTGGCTCTGCTGGTTTTCTTGGCGGCGTTGTTCCCGATTATGGCAACACGTGGGCGTTCGTTTGACCGCATGTCCCCCAACACGCCGCTGACGCTGAACGGCTTGGCGTACATGCGCGACGCGCGCCACGCGCTCACCTACGCCAACCCTTTCACAATTGTGAGCCTGAGCGATGACTACGCTATCATTCGCTGGATGCAAGAGAACGTACAAGGCATGCCCACCATTATCGAGGGACGCAACGTCGCTAGCGAGTACACGTGGACGGCGCGGGTGGCAATTAACACAGGGCTGCCGTCGGTGCTAGGCTGGCGTTTCCACCAAACGCAGCAGCGCACGTTTGACTATCAAACGCGCCTGATTGACCAGCGCGAACTCAACGTGAAGTATTTTTACAACACGGCGGATATTGGCGGTGCAGTGCGCATCCTGCGCCATTACAACGTGAGTTATATCGTCGTGAGCGGCTTAGAGCGCACGTTTGGCACGCCTGAGGGCATCGCTAAGTTTGAAGCGATGGAGCGGCTGGGCTTGATAACCCTTGTGCATCAGCAAGGCGAGGGGCGGGTGTATCAGGTCAACCGCGAGGCAATAGACGACTACGCCTTCATCAACCAACGCTAACAGGAGCGGGTCATGCTGATGGAATGGTTTGCCCGTGAAGGGCATTGGGTGCTAAGCTGGTGGCTGGTAGCGACGCTTGCGGGCGCGGCGGTGCTGCCGTTGTGCTTGCGCTTGCTCAACGGCTTGGCAGATAGAGGGGTGCTGCTGGCGCGCCCGTTGGGCATTGTCCTGATTGCGTTTGTTTACTGGCTGCTCAACATGTTAGGCTTTTTGCAGAACAACGCGGGCGGCGTACTGTTGGCGTGGGGTATCGTGGCGGCGATAAGCAGCTATCTGTTCTTCACGCTTCCACGTCCGCTGGCGTGGCGGCAGTATTGGCGCGAAAACCGTCTGCTGCTCATTGCTGGTGAGCTGCTTTTCATTGCGCTCTTTGTCGGTTGGGCGATCTTTCGGGCGCATCAGCACGACACCGCCAGCACTGAAAAGCCGATGGACTTGATGTTCATCAGCAGCATCATGCGCAGCCAGACCTTTCCGCCGCACGACGCATGGCTGGCAGGCTACACGATAAGCTATTACTATTTCGGCTATCTGATGGCGGCGATGTTCGCGCTGGTCACACACGTGAGCAGCACGGTGGCGTTTAGTCTGACGCTGGCGATGTGGTTTGCGCTGGCAGGCTTGGGCGCGTTTGCGGTGGTCATCAACCTTGTGCGTGCGCAGGTGAACAATGCGCGTTGGGGCGCGATAGGTGCGGGCGTGCTGGCAACTGTGTTTGTCGTGCTTTTGAGTAACTTCCAGTTTCCGTTGGTGGAAGTGCCCTATCAAACGGGCATAGGTGACACCGCTTATTACGACTTTTGGCGCACACAACAGCGCGTCGAGCCGCGCGCGCAAGGCAGCAGCGACCCGCATCGTTGGGACTACTGGTGGTGGTTTCGCGCCAGCCGCGTGCTGACCGACTTTGAGCTGAACGGCAGCATCAAGCCCTCGTGGTATGCCCAGCCGATTGACGAATTCCCCCAGTTTAGCTTCCTGCTAGGCGACGTGCATCCGCATGTGATGGCACTGCCGTTTGGCATCTTGGCAATGGGTTTGGCGTTAAATCTGCTGCTAGCAGGGCGCAAGCCCGACCGCTATGACCTTGTGCTATATGCGGCAGCGGTAGGTGCGCTAATTTTTCTCAACACTTGGGACATTCTTGCCTACTGGACGGTGCTGATTGGCGCGGAGGGACTGCGTCGACTTGTGGTGCGTGGGCGTGGTACGCTTGCATGGGAGGACATTGGGGGGACGGCTGCCTTTGCCGTTGTGTTTGCGCTGTTGTCGTTTGCGTTCTACAGCCTGTTCTTGTATAGCTTTCGTTCGCAAGCGGCGGGGCTCGTGCCGAACATTGACCAGCCGACGTACTTTCCCCACTTCTTTTTGATGTTCGCGCCGTTTTTGCTGTTGCTTGGTGGCTATCTTGTGCTTAAGCTGCAAGTTGTGCGTCGTAATGCGGACTTGAATTGGCTGGTTGGCGGCACAATCATAGCGTTGGTCTTGGGCTTGGGACTGTTTTCTCTGTTGGTGTTGGTCTTGCGCAGCGCGCTCGACCCTAGCATCGCTACCGCCGCCGAAGCGGCTGTTAATGAGCTTGGTGGCTGGGGACAGGCACTGCCGCTGCTGCTCGCGCGCCGCCTTAGCCACGCGCCTACGACAGTGCTGCTGGCACTATGTCTGTTGGTGGTGCTGGCGATGGTCTTCGCGCGCCCGCGCCAAATGCCGCCTGGGCCTGTGCAGGGCTTTGCACTGCTGGTCGTTGGCGTGGGCGCGTTGATTGCGCTTATTCCTGAGTTTGTTTATCTTGCCGATGTTTTCCGCACGCGCATCAACACCATCTTCAAGTTTTACTACATGGTGTGGGTGCTGTGGGCGTTAGCGAGCGCGTATGGCGTGTATTGGGTGCTGTCACACGCGCGTAGTGCTGCTACCCGTGCTGTCTACGCCATAGTTGTGGTCGTCGTGTTGGCGTTAGGCTTGCCGTATGCGGTCTTTGGCGTTTACGCGCGGGTTGTTGTGGAGGCGCGCCAAACTGAAGTGACGCTTGATGGCGGCGTGAGCATGCTGTTCTCGCGCGAGGATTATTTGATGGCGCGGTGCTTGCAAGCGCACGTCGGCAGCCGCCAAGCTGTGATTGTCGAAGCCACACGCGACGCTTATAACCCACAGTACGGGCGCGTGGCAACGCTCACGGGCATTCCTACGCTGTTGGGTTGGGAAAATCATCAGCGACAATGGCGCGGTGTGCTGTATAATGCTTTTGCTGGCGGTCGCGCCCAAGATGTCGAACGCCTCTACAGCGATGCGCGTTGGGAGACTGCCGCTGACATTTTGCAGCGTTACGGCGTAGATTATGTCGTGTACGGGTGGACGGAACGCAACCAATATCCCCCCACAGGTGAGACCAAGTTCTTAGATAACTTGGAGGCTTTATGCGAGTTTGGCGGCTCGCGCGTTTATCGTGTCACAGCGGATGCACTGGCGCGTTTAGCACGTTAAGTGAGGAATTCACGGCAAAGTGGTGTATCTTTAGCGAACACAACCCAGAAAAATGCTCATGAACCCTGTTTCCGTATCGCAATTACCCTCTGACAACTCGTCCCTGCCCGTGCTTTTTGCGGTGCGTGCTGAAGCGATGGCGTATGTGTTGCTGTTCGTGCTGGCATTGCTCCTGCGCGTGGCGATGATAGACGTTGTGCCGCTTAGCGAGGCAGAAGCGACCCGTGCCTACAGCGCATGGCACAGCTTACATCCCAACAGTCCCGGCGTACCCGCACCTGCAGATAGCGCGCTGACGTTTTGGGCGCAGCGTTTGGCGTTCGTCACGCTTGGCGGCAGCGAGTTCACGGCACGGCTCGGTGGTGTCGTGGCGGGGCTGCTGCTCGGCGCGCTTGCCTTGCTGTTTCGCGGGCGGCTTGGTGTGACGCGCACCCTGTTTTTTAGCGTGCTCTTGCTGTTTAACCCGATTACGTTGGCGGCAAGTCGCACACATGACCCTGCGCTGTGGGGGGCTTGCTGCGCCCTGCTGGCAGCATGGTCAGCGTGGCAGCTTTGGGATACTGCTACCCGTGCGCATGCCGTGTGGCTAGGCATTGCGCTGGGCGGCTTGGCATTCTTGAGCGGTGGTGCGGGCTTGGTTTACTTGCTTGTGCTGCTGTTGGCGAGCGGCATGCTGTTGTGGTGGAGCATGCGCAAAGCTCCGCTGGCGTGGGATATACCCGCCTCGCGGCTGTTGGCTCTTGCCCACGAGCGTGCGCGCGCTGTCTCTTGGCGCGCGGTGGTGCTGGCGACGGTGGGCGTGACGCTGTTTGTTAGCACAGGCATGATGTTCTATCCCACCGGCTTGACGATAGTGGCGCAAAGCCTTGCTAGCGCGTTAACAGGCTGGTGGCAACCCGCTAGTCCGACTGCACCCGCGTTCTATCCGTTCTGGATTCTCGCCACGTATCACTTGGCATTTGTGCTGATGGGTGTTGTGGGCTATGTGTTTTTGGCGCGGCGCAGCGTAACGCAAACATCTGACCGTTTTGCGGTGTTGGTTGCGCTGGTTAGCGGTGGCGTATTGGCGGTTTATCAAGGGGCGACGGCGGGTATGACGCTGTGGGTGGCTGTGCCGCTAGCATGGATAGCTGCGCACTGGCTGACGGAACTGCTGGTTGACCGCGCTGACTCTTTGTACTGGCTCATCACCAACGATGACCGCCGCCGCTATCTTGCGGCACATGGCTGGGTGAAATGGCTGATTGCGCTGGTGGCACTCGTGCTGCTTGCCGTGATGAGCTTCCACTGGCAAGCTATAGGACGCGGCGTTTTGCTCGTCAACACTGCTGACTACGCGCTGTTGGCAGAACGCTTGATAGGCGAACCCGCCTTAGCGAGCTTTCGCTACAGTGCGGTGTGGTTTGTCGTGATGGCCATCTTCAGCGTGCTGTTAGGGCTGCTTGCGGCAAGCGTTTGGGGCAGCGATGCGATGTGGCAAGGCTTAGGTTGGGGTTTCTTCGCCTTCGCGTTTGTCTCGGGCTTGGGTGGCGGCTGGAATGCCACGCAAACCCAAGCCTATTCGGAAATTTGGGACTTGGCGACCACGCACCAAGACACGCAAATGCTGCGGCGCACGCTTTATGAGGTGAGCATGCGCGACACGCGCGGCAACCCCGACCTGCCTGTGGTCGTTTTGCTGTCTGAGGAGGATGGTATTACCGCGCATGGGCTAGTGGCATGGCTGCTGCGCGATTATCCTAACGCGCGCTTTGTTAGCACGCTGGCAGATGCCCGCCGTCAGCAAGTAGTGCTGCTGCCGCGCCCGCAAGCGCAAGGCTTGGATTTGGGCGGCAGCTACGTGGGACAGTCGTTCCGCTTGCGCTCGCATTATCGCATCGACGCGCTTGACCCGCTGCGGGTCATGGGGTGGCTGGCACAGCGTCGCACGCTACGCGAATACTTCACCCATGATGACAGCATCTTGTGGCTGCGCATGGACGTTTACGACGGCGTGCCTGTGTCACAGCGGCTTCCTTAGGGCATAAGGGCAGAAAGCGACAAGACGATGACCTTGTTTCCAGAAGTTCCTGACGACAACGCCACGGCTCAACTCATCGCGCAGGCGGTTGCAGGCGAGCAACAAGCCTACGCTGAGCTGTACGAGCAGTTTGCCAGCGGCGTGTACCGCTTGTGCTACAGTCTGCTGCTCAACACGCACGATGCTGAGGACGTGGTGCAAGAGACGTTTGTCTACGCCTTTCGCAATTTGGCGCGCTACGACGCGAACAAGTCGGCGTTTAAGACGTGGCTGTACACGATTGCTGTGAGCCGCTGCCGCAACCTTTACCGTCGCCAGCGCATGCTGACGTTAGACATCAGTCAGCTGCTGCACGCCAACCTCGCTGCGCCTAAGCAAGAAACACCCGAAGCCGTATTCACCCAGCGCAGCGTGCAAGAAGCACTGCGCGACGCGCTCGCCAAGCTCTCGCCGACGCTGCGCGAGGCGGTGGTGCTACGCTATGGACATGGCTTGGCTTATCGTGAAATCGCGGAGGTGATGAACTGTCCGCAGAAGACCGCCGAAAGCCGCGTGCGCCTTGCGCACAAACAACTGCATCATCTGCTGCTGCCGCTTGGTCAGGGATTGCTTGAAGAATTGTTACAGTTTTAGGTGTGAGACGCGATGAATTGGGATTGTCATTACACACGCACACGCCTGCACGGCTATCTCAACCGTGAGCTGCCCGTGCAGGAACGTCGTCTTGTAGGACAGCACTTGGACAACTGTCCGCAGTGCCAAGCCTTTTATCAACGTCAGCGGTTGCTTTCCCGCGATTTAGAGCGCGAGCTACCGCGCTTTGGTATGCCGCAGCCCTATCAGCTACAGCAGGTTTGGGCAAACGTACAGGCACAGCTTGCGCTTGGTGCGCTGCCGAACAGCGCACCGATGCCTAGTCGTTGGTGGTATAGTGTAGCGGTGGTCGTGTTGATGCTCTTTTTGGCGTTGCCTGTGGTTTCTGGACGTTCGAGGGCGCATATGCTGCCACCGCTGCCCCCTTCACCCATGCTGCAGTATAAGACCGCCACACCTACGGCACTTAAGCCGCCCGTGCAGGTGGCGTTGTTCTCGCAAACTGCTGCCGTGCAGCGTGCTGTGACCAGCGCGAAATTGTATAATACGCCTGTGCCGCTGCCTTCGCAGCCATAAGGTCTTTTCATCTTGGGAATTGAGGAAACATGACACAGTCAGAACGAAACACGCCGCAATCGACCTCTTGGCTAGAACAACGCTGGCGTATTAACTGGGAAGTGTTGGCGTATGTGGTGATTTTTGTGCTAGCGGTGTTCACGCGCTTCTATATCTTGGGTGAGCGCGTCATGAGCCATGACGAGAGCCTGCACACGCGCTTCTCCTACAACCTTTACAACGAGGGCAACTTCCAGCATACCCCCCTTATGCACGGTCCCATCCTGTTTCATATGGTGGCATTGTCTTACGCGCTCTTTGGCGACAATGACTTTACCGCGCGCATTTATACCTCTGTGGTAGGCGTGATGATGGTGCTGTCGCCGCTGCTCTTCCGCTTTTGGTTGGGACGATGGGGTGCGTTGATTGCTAGCGTGTTGCTGCTGATTTCGCCGCTCATCATGTACTACAACCGCTACATTCGCGAGGACACCCCTGCGATTATGGCGGGCATTCTCATGATATGGGCAATCCTCATGTACCTTTCGGGACCCGAAGGACAGCGGCGGCGCGCACATTGGCTCTACGTGCTGGCGTTTGGCATGATTTGGAACTTGGGGACGAAAGAGACCGCGTTTATTTATATTGCTATCTTTGGTATCTTCCTTGCCATCTATTGGTTCGTGCGCTTGGCGCAGCACTTTTGGCGCAACAACGGGCGCGACGTGTTCAACATCATCATGCTTGGCATGCTGCTGGGCGGGTTCTTCTCGCTGGGCATGTATATCGTGTTAGACATTATCCAGTTTGATTTGATTGGCGGCACGCGCCCGTTCGCCACGCTCGCGCCCAGCTTACAGCAAACCTTTTTTATTTGGACATTCTTGGCACTTGGCGTAATTGTGCTGCTGCTGTTCGGCACCTGGGCATGGGTCTATCGCTCGCGCATGGCGAACCTCTTCACGCCCAACCAATTTGGCGTGATGGCGTTGGTATTTGGCATTGCGATGCTCACGGCGTTGGCGTTTGTAGTGCTAGAGGAAGTCTCGCACACAGGCAATGAGCTAACCACAGACGAAGGCACGCCCAGCACCACCGCGCTGCGCTGGCTGCCGATGCTGCTTACGTGGGCGGCTTGCGTCGCC
Organism: uncultured Anaerolineae bacterium; assembly: GCA_938022205.1. GTDB lineage: Bacteria > Chloroflexota > Anaerolineae > Aggregatilineales > Phototrophicaceae > JANWYT01. The sequence goes on from CALIEB010000003.1 coordinate 63,077, forward strand.
ATGAGCGCGTTCTTCATCGTGTTCCGCCGCAAGCCTGACGACATTCCAGCTGACACGCAAAATAACATCGCGGGCAGCCGCGTGTGGGGCGTGCTGGACTTGTTTCCTGAATTTGACGTGATGGTCGTGATTGGTTCGCTTATCTTGCCTTGGGCGACCGCACTTATTCCCTATTTGATGAAAGGCACGGCGGAAGATTTCACGCTGATTGGTGAGTCGCTTCCTGTGTTCTTGTCTTCGCTCATTCGTAATCTGCCTGAAGTCGGCACGACCGCGCAAGTGGGACAGTTTGTAATTGGTTTCTTGGCGTGGCTGCCGCTTATGGTCACGTCGCTTGTCGTGGGCTTGTCGTGGAATTGGCGGCGTTACTTGCTGGTTTGTGCTGTCTTCTACAGCGTGTTCGTGTTCTTCTTCACGACAGTGTTTACTAACATGTCGGGCTTGGGCAGTGGTATGATTTACTCGCTTGGCTACTGGCTTGAGCAGCAGGGCGTGCGGCGCGGCAGCCAACCCCAGTATTACTACTTGCTGGTGATTATGCCGTTCTACGAGTTCCTGCCCGTGATTGGCGGCGGGCTGGCGATGCTAGCGGGCATGCTACACTTTTGGCGTGTGCGCCGCGCCGACGAAGAACGCGAACAGCTAGAGGCGTTTGCAGCCGAAGCGCAAACAACCATAGAGGACATCGCTGTTGCCCACGAAGATGCGCTTGACGACAGCCACGCACAAGTTCGCCGTGAGGAGTCGTTTGATGAGCCGCGCAAAAAGCGCAAACGTGAAGAAATGCTGGCGTGGGCGAACAGCGCGCAAAGCCGCTGGCTGGACAGCGTGCCGTTTCTTTGGTTTTGGGCGTGGCTAGCTGTTTGGAACTTGCTCGCGTTCAGCCTTGCGGGCGAAAAAATGCCTTGGCTTGGCACGCATCTTACGTTCCCACTCATCTTTCTGACCGCGTGGTTCTTGGCGGGCGTGGTCGAGCGCATTGACCTTGCGCTCTTTGCAAAAAGCGGTTGGATATTGCTGCTGGTGTTGGGCGTGCTGCTGATTACCGCCACGCAAGTGATAGGCATCTTGGTTGTGGGCAATCCCTTTGGCGGGTTGTCCGCACAGCAGCTGCGCGAAACGCAAGGCTTCTTTGGCAGTGTGTTCGCCGCAGGGTTCACGCTTGGGCTGGTCTATCGCTTCGCCAGAAGAATAGGCTGGCGGCACGTGCGTCAGATGACACTTGTCGCTGTGTTTTTGGTGCTGGGTGGCTTGACTTTGCGTTCCGCGTGGATGGCTTCGTTCATCAACTACGACAACGCCAACGAGTTTTTGGTCTACGCGCACGGCGCGCCAGCGGTGAAGCGCGTGCTGGCGCAAATCGAAGAGATGAGCTTGCGCACCACCGACGGGCGGGACTTGCGCTTTGCCTATGACAACGAGGTGTCTTGGCCCTACAGTTGGTACTTTCGCAACTTTCCCAACGTGGTCTATGTGGGTGAAAACCCGACCGTGCAAAACCTCGATAACACGATTTTTGTGGTCGTGGGTGGTGGCAAGCGCGCGCGTGTAGAACCCATTCTCGAAGACCGCTACCAACGCTTTGACTACATTCGCCTGTGGTGGCCCATGCAGGAATACTTCTACTTGAGCGTTGACCGCGTTAACAACTTGCTCGATTTTTCGGCAACGAACACACAAGCCGCGCAGCTGCGGCGCGGCATCTTTGACATTTGGTGGTCGCGCGATTACAGCACCTATGGCAAAGCGATTAACAAAGACTTTAGCCTGACCAAGTGGCCCGTCTCTGACACGATGCACGTCTACATCCGCAAGGACTTTGCCGCGCAAATTTGGGCGTATGGCGTGGGTGACGGCGGCGTAAGCAACCCCTTGGCGGCGATTGAACAAAACCAATGCACTGCCAATTGGCAGCCGTTGCAAGCTGAGCAAATTTTAATCGCCGAGGGCGTGCCGATGAGCCGCCCCTTAGGCATGGGGTTTGACGCAGATGGCAACCTGTACGTTGCCGAAGAAAATGGCTTCCGGGTGTCTATCTTCGACCGCGAAGGGCGTTACGTGCGCTCCTTAGGCGCGGCAGGCACGCCCTCGCGCGAGGGGCTGTTCTTCAGCCGTCCCAACAGCGTGAGCGTTGCGCCTGACGGCACGGTTTATGTGGCGGACACTTGGAACTTTGTTATCCAAGCGATTGGCGCAGACGAAATGCCTAAGGTGCAGTGGGGGCAGCCCGTTACGGTGGGCTTTGGCGTGCCTGCTGAACCTACAGATGGTTTTTGGGCTCCCCGCGATGTGCGCGTCGATGCGCGTGGGCGCGTTTACGTGGCGGACACCGGCAACAAGCGCGTGCGTGTTTACACGGTCGATGGTGGTTTGGCGCGTTGGCTGTATGACATTGGTAGCGGTGGCAGCGGGCTTGGTCAGCTTGACGAGCCGGCTGGTCTGGCGTTCCATCCCGTTGATGGGCGGCTGTTTATTGCGGACACGTGGAATCGGCGCGTTTCTGTGTTTAGCGCGGACGGCTTGTTCTTGAACAGCTTCAGCGTGCGCGGTTGGTATGAAACGCTTGGCAACTTGCCGTATCTGGCAATCGACGGCGCGCGTGAGCTGCTTTACGTGACAGACCCCGACAGCGCGCGCGTGCTGGTCTACACGACAGCGGGTGAGTGTGTGGGGTCTTTTGGCGCGGCGGCGGGCGAAGCTCCCACGCGCGGGCAGTTCCGCCAAGCGAACGGTGTGGCGGTGGACGCGCAAGGCTACGTCTACGTGTCTGATGGCGTGCTAAATCGCATCTTGAAGTTTGCACCCTTCCCAATGCAGAGCAGTCCGGCGCAGTCGGAAGGTGGGGCAGCGAAAGACAGCGCGCCTATCTCGGTGCCGCTGGCGGAGTTAACCGCTGAGGCGATAGAATCAAGCGCGGAGCCTGCTGAATAGGCGAGAGTTGGTTGCAATCGCCGCTAAATTGGGCATGTTGTGCTTGACAATAAATAATATGATGTGCTAAGATAGGGTCATCAATTTGGAACGTTTTTTGAAAAGTGGGCGACCCCCACTTTTCATTTTATGGGGATATAGTCCATGCCAAGCAACGAATTGTTACTCGCACTCAACGAAATTGCTGACCTTAGAGCGTTGCCGCAAGAGGTGATTATCGAAGCCTTGCAAAGCGCGTTGGTGTCAGCATACCGCAAATTTTCAGGGGCGAGCAGCGCGCAAGCCATTGAAGCGCGCATTGACTCGTCGTCACGTCGAGCGCGTATCTTCGTCGAAAAAGAAGTGGTCGACAAGGTCGTTAGCCCGGACACTGAAGTGACGCTGGAAAAGGCGCGTTTCTATGTGCCAGAGGCACAATACGGCGATATGGTCATGGTGATGGTGGAAGACACGCCCAAAGCCTTCGGGCGGATTGCTGCCCAGACCGCCAAGCAGGTTATCTTGCAGCGTATCCGCGAAGCCGAGCGCAACGCCCTTTACAACGAGTTTGTTGAGCGCGAGGGCGACTTGATGACGGGCACCGTGCAGAGCTTCAACTCGCAGATGGTGACGCTTAGCTTGGGGCGCGCCGAAGCCACGCTGCCGCGCCAGCAGCAAATCCCCGGCGAACGCTACCGCCAGCACGAAAAACTGCGCGTGTACATCATGGAGGTCAAGAAGACCAGCCGTGGCCCGCAAATTACCTGTTCGCGGGCGCATCGCAACATGCTGCGGCGGCTGCTTGAATACGAAGTGCCGGAAATTTACAACGGACAGGTCGAGATTAAGAGCATCGCACGCGAGGCGGGCTACCGCTCCAAAGTGGCGGTGGCGGCATTGCAAGACGGCATCGACCCCGTAGGCGCGTGCGTTGGCATGCGCGGTATCCGCATTCAGAACATCGTCAAAGAGCTTCACGACGAAAAAATCGACGTGATTGAGTGGAGTCCGGTGCCTGAAGTGTTCATCACCAAAGCCCTTAGCCCGGCGCGCGTGACCGGCGTTTATCTCGAAGAAGATGACCGCACAGGGCAAACGGCAATCGTCATCGTGCCTGATGACCAGCTCTCGCTGGCGATTGGGCGTGAAGGGCAAAACGCGCGCCTCGCCGCCAAGCTAACCGGCTGGCGCATTGACATCAAAAGCGTCACGGAAACGGTGCAAGCCGCGCTTGACAGCATGGGCATTCCGCCGCTCAACGAGTTCCCGCGCTTGCACGGTGAGCTGCTTGCCAATGTGCGCCGCATCATGGAAAAGAAACAGAGCGGCAAAACCGTCATGTCCGACGAGTATGAGATGCTCGCAACATTTGCCGACCTTGTTGAGCGCAAGATGCTTGAGCGGCGCAACCAAGAGCGTCGTGCGCGCCAACGCGAAATTGAGGCAGTTAAGGCAACCGTGCCGCCCGCTTTCTTCAAAACGCCCGTCAGTGCGTTGGGCATGAACGAGGTCGTCACCGAAGCGTTACAACCGCTCGGCAGCATCGGGCAGGTCATGGTAAGCCTGCTGTTAGATGAGTCACACTTGCGTCGGCTTATCTCGGATGACATGGTGCGCCTCGTGCAAGCGCGCCTCGATGAGCTGGTGGTGGCTGGAGCAGATGCCTTTGCCGACGCACCTGCCGCGCAGCCTAAGGACAAAGAGCCACCAGCCGAGAAGCAGCCTGAGATTGTGGAGGCGGTTGTAACAGCAGAAGCAGCAGAAGATGACGACTTGCGCGATGCTTTCGGCGGCATCATTCAGCCCGCTGAAGAACCCAAGCCCGAACCCGTTGCTGCGACACGCGAAGTTACGTTTGACGAGGTTGATTTTGACGACTACGTCGACTATAACGAGTCCGACGAAGATGTTGACTCTGACAAACCCAAGAAGAAGGACAAGAAAAAACGCCGTCAGCTGGTATACGATGAAGACAGCGGCGAAGTGCGTGCCAAACGCCAGCGCAAAGGCGGTCGCCAGCGTGGTGGGTGGGACGACGATTTCGAATTCTAGCGAGCGAGGCGTAAGTCATGGCACAGCAGCGTCCGCAGCCCGTGCGCACTTGTGTGGTTTGCCGCGAAAAAAGCAGCAAACGCGCCTTGACGCGCATTGTCCGCACTGAAACGGGCGTTTACGTGGATTTGACGGGAAAGGTCAACGGGCGCGGCGCGTATCTATGCGCTGCGCCTGCTTGCTGGCAGCGCGCGGCACAGAGCGATGTGCTGGCGCGTGCGCTGCGCACTACCCTTACTGACGCTGACCGTGAGCGTTTGCGGTTACATCGCTCATGAACGCGCAAAATCAACGATTCCGATGAGGCAGTAGAAACGCTTTTTTCTCTGCCTCCTCTCGGACAAAACCATGAGAAATGGAGAGGAAGATATGGCGAAAGAGAAAAGAGCGGTACTTGTACCAGATTATCTAACCGTCCGTGAGCTGGCGGAACTAATACAGGCAAGTCCTATTGAGGTGATGAAAAAGCTCATCGCCAGCGGGACGATGGTGTCTATCAATCAGCAGATTGACTTTGACACTGCGGCGATTGTCATTGGCGACATGGGTTTTGAGGCGGTATCCGCATCTGCGCTAGAGGCGGAAGAGGCGCAAAAGAAGCGCACCGAAGAGCTTAACAAGAAGTACGAACAAATTTACGCGGGCGAAAAACCTGAAAACATGCGCCCGCGTCCCCCTATTGTCACCATTCTCGGGCATGTCGACCACGGCAAAACTACCCTCTTAGACACCATTCGCTCGACGAACGTGGCGGGCGGCGAAGCCGGCGGCATCACCCAGCACATTGGCGCATACCGTGTACAGCATCAGGGGCAAGCGATTACGTTCCTCGACACACCCGGCCACGAGGCATTCACCGCCATGCGCGCACGCGGCGCGCAAGGTGCGGATATTGCCATCTTGGTGGTGGCGGCGGATGACGGCGTGATGCCAACCACCCGCGAGGCAATTAACCACGCGCGCGCTGCCAACGTGCCGATTATTGTGGCGATTACCAAAGTCGACAAGAGCAATGCCAACGTTGACCGCGTCAAGCAGCAGCTGGCTGACCTTGGGCTTGTTCCCGACGACTGGAACGGTGACACCATGATGATTCCGGTGGCGGCGTTGAAAAAGCAGGGCATCGATGACTTGTTAGGTGCCATTTTGCTCGTGGCGGAGTCTAACAATTTCTTGGCGAACCCGAACGGCACCCCGCGTGGCGTGGTCATTGAGTCGCGTATGGACAAAAACAAAGGCACGTTGGTCACGTTGTTGGTGATGAACGGCACGCTGAAGCTCGGCGATGTGGTCGTCGTCGGCACCGCTTACGGGCGCATCCGTGCCATGTACAACGACCAAGGCAAGACCATCAAACAAGCCGAACCTTCGACCCCAGTGTCGGTGTTGGGCTTAAACGAATTGCCGCAGCCCGGCGATCGTTTTGAGGTCGTCAAGACCGACAAAGAGGCACGTGCCATTGTCGCCGAACGCCAAAGCGAACAGCAAAAGCAAAGCGCGCAGCCGCAGCGCACGTTTAGCCTTGAAGACTTGTTTGCCAATATCCAAGCCGGGCAGAGCAAAGAGCTTAACCTCATTATCAAGGCAGACGTGAATGGGTCGCTGCAGCCCATTGTCGATTCTATCAAAGAGCTAAGCGACAAGAACACCGAAGGCATTAAGGTGCGTATCTTGGCGGCGGAAGTGGGGCGCGTCACCGAGAGTGACATCATGCTTGCCAGCGCGTCTAACGCGATTATTATCGGGTTTAACGTCGACGTTAGCAGTGCGCGCCAATCAGCTGCTGCGCACCACGTTGAAATTCGCTCGTATGACATCATCTACAAGCTGCTTGAAGACATTGAGCTTGCGCTCAAGGGCATGCTGGAGCCGAAGTATGAACCCAAAACGGTTGGCGTTGCCGAAGTGCGCCAGCTTTTCCGCATCTCAAAAGTTGGTGTGGTTGCCGGCAGCTACATTCTCGAAGGTGAAGCGCGGCGCAACGCGAAGGCACGCGTGTTGCGGGCGGGCAAGGTTATTTTGGATGGTGCCAGCGTTAGCTCGCTTAAACGCTTCAACGAAGATGTGCGCGAAGTGCGCACGGGCTTTGAGTGTGGTATCAGCCTTGATGGGTTTAACGAATTTGTCGAAGGCGATAAAATTGAGTTCTACGTGATGGAGCGTGTGAATTAGTCATGAGCTTAAAACGTGACCGCATGAACGACCGTATCCGCCAGATTTTAAGCGAACTGCTGCGTCGCGAGGTATCTGACCCGCGCTTACAAGGTGTAACGGTCACAGAAGTGGTGCTTGACCCCGAACTGTTGTTTGCGCGGGTGTATGTCAACGCGCTGGGCGATGAGACGCGCCAAAAAGACGTGCTGGAAGGGCTTAAGAGTGCTAGCGGGTTCTTGCGCCGTGAAACGGGCAAGCACATTCGCTTGCGCAACACGCCAGAACTGCATTTCTACTGGGATACGACGCTGGAGCGGGGCGAACGCCTCAACCAGATTCTCGACACGTTGGAAATTCCGCTGCCCGACGAAGATGAGTTGGACGATGCGTTGATACGGGAAGATGAGGACGATGAACTTGACTGAGGCTAGCGCAGCCTTGCAAAGCGCGCACACGGTTTTGATTGTGACGCATGTTCGCCCGGATGGTGACGCAATCGGCTCGATGTTGGGCTTAGCGAACGCGGTACGGGCGTTAGGCAAGCAGGTGACGGCAGCTGTTGATGGCGGCGTGCCGTCCTTCTTTCGTTTTTTGCCGCTTGCCGAGAGCGTTCAGAGCGAACTTCATGAAGGCGCGTGGGATGTTATGATTAGCACGGACGCGGCGGACGAGGCACGCACGGGCAGCGTGGGCGCGTATGGCTTCGCTAACAGTAAGGTGGTGATTAACCTTGACCATCACCCGACGAACCCCATGTTTGGCACGTGGCAGCTTGTCGACGCGGCAGCCACTAGCGCGGCAGAAGTGGTGTTTACGTGGCTAGAGCATATGGGGCTAGCGTACGACGAAACGGTGGCGATGCCGTTGCTTACTGGACTTGTGACCGACACAAACGGCTTTCGCACCAGCTCGGTGACGGCGCGCACCTTAGAAATTGCCCATACGCTGATGCGGCGCGGCGCGGTGCTTACTGCCATTACGGCAAAGGTGTTAGATGCAAAGACCCCTGCAGACTTTGCGCTTTGGCAGCGTGTCTTGCCGAAAGCCCGCCTTGAAGACGGCGTGGCGACGCTGGCAATTACGCTAGAGGATACGCGCAGTGTGGGCTTAAATGAGCCTGATGACGCGGGCTTGGTGACGTTTTTGCTCGACGTTGAGGGCATTATGGTGTCTGCGGTGTTCAAAGAGCATGCGCCCGATGAAGTGCGCGTGAGCATGCGTGCCAAGCGCGGCTATAATGTGTCCGACATTGCGGTGTCGGTGGGTGGCGGCGGACACGTGCAAGCCGCCGGCGCGACCTTTCGCGGCACATTAGCACAAGCGCAGGCACAGCTTGTGCCGCTGCTTCACGAAGCGGTTGCTAGAGGAGACCGCGAGATTGTTTGACGGATTTCTTGCCGTTGACAAGCCTTTAGGGCTGACAAGCCACGACGTGGTAGCGCGTGTGCGCCGTCTCTACCAGTGCGTTACGGGTAGCAAAAAAGTGGGACACGCCGGCACGCTTGACCCGCTGGCATCGGGCGTGCTAGTGTTGTGTTTGGGCAAAGCAACCCGCTTGAGCGAGTACGTCATGCACGCCACCAAACGCTACCGCGCTCAGGTCACGTTAGGCGTGACCACGACCACCTACGACACAGAGGGCGAGGTTGTGAGCATCGTCGCCAGTGACCACCTAACGCGCGCTGACGTTGAGGCGTTGCTGCCGCGCTTTGTCGGGCAAATTGCCCAAGTGCCGCCTATGTACAGCGCGATTAAGCAAGGCGGCAAGAAGTTGTATGAGCTGGCGCGGGTGGGCGCGACAATAGAGCTTGCGCCGCGCACGGTGACGATTAACGCTCTAACCATGACAGCGTGGCAGCCGCCAGCGTTTGAGCTAGAGGTTGTGTGCGCGGCAGGCACCTACGTGCGCAGCCTTGCTCACGACATTGGGCAGGCATTGGGCGTGGGTGCGCATCTTAGCGGGCTTGTGCGCACGCAGAGTGGCACGTTTGCGCTGGCGGATGCGCTGCCGCTTGATGCGCTCGACGAGGCGGGTGCATGGCTAGCGCGGCTCGTGCGCCCACGCGTCGCACTGTCGGCTTATCCGTCGGTGACGCTGGACGCTGCTGCTTGCCAGCACGTTCGGCAAGGCAGAGCAGTGCTACAGCAGTCGCCCATCCCCGACGGCGTGGTCATGGGGTACAATGAGGTGGATGAGCTGCAAGCGGTACTTGTGGCAGCGCAAGGTTGGCTTAAACCGCAGAAAGTTTTCTTGCCATGACACATGTCCATCGCCTTGAAGACGTGACGCTTGACCGTGACGCTCTAGTGACGATTGGGGTATTCGACGGGGTGCATGTTGGGCATCAAACCTTGCTGCGCCGTCTGCAAACGACTGCGCACCAACGCGACGCGCTGGCGGTCGTGCTGACGTTCTTCCCGCACCCTGATGCGGTGCTGCGCCGCCTGAGCGGGCGTTACTATCTCACGCATCCCGATGAACGAGCGCGCCAAATGTTGGCGTTGGGGATTGATGTTGTCGTCACGCTGCCCTTTGATGACGAAACGCGCCATCAACGTGCGCTGCCTTTTGTGGAGGCGTTGGTGCGCCATCTTCGCATGCGTGAGCTTTGGGTGGGTGAAGACTTCGCGCTGGGCTATCAACGCGAGGGCAACGTGCCGTTTCTACGCGCACATGGCGAGCGTTTGGGGTACACGGTGGAAACGCTAGCGTTAGTTACGCACGCACAGGGTGACGATGTTATCTCAAGCACAGCGGTTCGCCAACGTCTGCGCGAGGGAGACGTGGCGACGGTGCGCGCTTGGCTTGGGCGCAGCTATCGCGTGGTCGGTCGCGTGGTGCATGGCGAAAAGCGTGGGCGTTTGGTGGGCTTTCCTACGGCAAACCTTGCTGTTTGGGAGCAGCAACTTCTACCTAAGAATGGAGTCTACGCAGGGTGGGCAGAGGTCAACGGCATGGTCTACATGGCTGTGACCAATGTTGGCGTTCGTCCTACGTTTGGCGGCGAAGAGGTGCGCGTTGAGCCGCATTTGCTCGACTTCAGCGGCGACTTGTACGACGCGACAATTGCGCTGACGTTTGAGGCGCGCCTGCGCGACGAGCGCAAATTTGACAGCATCGACGCGCTTAAAGCACAGCTAGCGCAAGATGTGGCGATGGGGCGTGCGCTGCTGATGGCGCAGCTGTCCTAATCTTCGTCCTTTTTGGGCAAACGATAGCCCACACGCCGCATGAGAGCTTCGTTGTCGCGCCAATCCTTCAGCACTTTCACGCGCAAATCGAGATGCACAGGCGTGCCTACTTGCTCGGCGATTTCGCGCCGTGCTTGCGTGCCGATTTCTTTAATTTTTGCGCCGCCCTTGCCGACGACGATGCCTTTTTGTGAGTCGCGTTCCACGTAGATAATGGCAGAAATGACGGTGCGATTGTCTTCTTCTTTGTAACCGTCGATCTCAACAGCGACGCTGTAAGGGATTTCTTTTTCGGTGTTTAGAATAACTTTCTCGCGGATAATCTCGGCGGCAATAAAGCGCATGTTTTGGTCGCTGACCTGCTCGGTCGGGTAGTAACGTGGTCCCAGCGGCAGCAAGTCAATCACGCGCGCTAGCAGGGCATCGGTTTGATAGCCTGTGAGCGCGCTTATCTTGAAAAGCTCCGCGCGTGGCAGCAACGCGAGGTGCGCGCTAAAGTCATGCACGCCCTGCAGCAAGTCAACTTTGTTGAGCGCGAGTAGAACAGGCGTTTGGCTTGCCGCCCCCTCAATCGTGTCGGCTATCATCTGGTCGACTTGGTGCGGCGGCTGTGTTGCGTCCATTAGCCACAAAATGACATCCGCGTCCTGCAGCGCACCTGTGGCGTGCTTGAGCATGTATTCACCGAGCTTATTGTGTGGCTGATGTACGCCCGGCGTGTCCGTGAACAGGATTTGCACGTCCGGTGTGGTGTAAATGCCGAGCTGGCGGCGACGTGTCGTTTGTGGCTTGGGCGTTGCAATCGCAATTTTTTGCCCTAACAGCGTGTTGATGAGCGTCGACTTTCCCGCGTTTGGTCTGCCAACAACAGCGACTACACCCGAACGGTGATGCTCGGGAAAATCCTCTTCGAGATACAGCGAGCTGTCATTATCGCTCATGTTGCGCTGCCTGCCAATCTTGCCATGAGGTGAACAGCGTGCCGTAGGTGCGTAGGCGTTCTGCCAGCGCGTCGGGCTGTGCCACGACCAACGCTGAAACGGGCGCGAGCGGCGTGGTTGCTTGCGCGTCAGAGTAAGCCAAAAGCTGCACGGGGCGCATCAGGTCGAGCAGCTTGACAGGCAGCATCTCGTCTACGCCGTCATGCCGATAGCCACAGACATCCGCTCGCGGGTACAAATTGCTCTTTTGGTACAAAAACTCCCACGCCTCTTCACCGTTGAGCATCTGACCATAATCCAACGCGAGTAGGTCTGGCACGATGCTAAGGTGCGGTTGCATGAGATACGGCACGCCATAGCGCACGACAATCTCGCCCTGATAGACGGTTGACGCGGTCGGGTGAGGTAGGTTAGTGAGGATGTGCTGTGCGTCGATGTGTACCAACGCGCCCACGAACACGTCAGCGATGGCTTGGCGCGCAATCATCGTGGCGCGCCTCAGTGCGCGGTGGCGTGTTCTTCGCCGTGATGGTCTTCAACCAGCGGCTGGTTGATGTCATCGAAGTGCGTGTGAGGCTGCACATAGATAAGCCAGCCACCGATAGCAAACGCGAGCGCGACAAACCCCGCCAAAATCAGCAAGCCGATGCTGGTGCTGTCCGCTGCTTCGCCTTGAATGACCCCAACACCTAGCGCAATCATAATCGCCGTGATGCCAATGCCACCGACGAGCGCAAGCCCAGTAAGCAAGTTTGGGTTGTACTGTACGGGTGCGTGATTGGTTTCGTTTGACACTGGAAACCCCTTTTTTGTGGTGTTAAAACTTGCCTGTGTATTTTATAGTATCACGACGCTGTTGTCACGGGGATTATAAGTGCTTAGACGAGGGAACATGTCATGACGTTGAATATCGTGCATTGGGTTCGGCACGGCGAAACCGACTATAACTTAAACGGACGCTGGCAAGGTACGCTTGACATTCCCTTGAATGAGACCGGGCGCAGGCAAGCCGAACGCGTCGCGGAGGCGTTTCGCAGCGTGCCAATCGCTTGCCTATACAGCAGTGATTTGTCGCGCGCCTATGAAACAGCGCAGCGTATTGCCACACCGCGTGGGTTAGAGATTGTCAAGGACGCGCGCCTGCGCGAGATTGCTTTGGGCAAGTTTCAAGGGCTGACGCGGCAGGAAATTGCCAGCACCTACCCGCTGGAATACGTTTACTGGCAGAACAGCGACAAGTACGTTGTGCCGAACGGTGAATCACGCTTAGGCTTGCAAGCGCGGGTGATGTCGTTTTGGGACGAACTGCTGCGCACTTGCGCTTATGAGGAGGTGGCGATAGTGACGCACGGTGGCACGATTCGCTGGATGCTTAACGCGCTCGCGCCGCAAACCATCCTGACGCGCTCTATTGAGAATGCCTCGATTACGACGTTGGTGCGCGATGGAGCGGCTTGGCGCGTCACGCGCTTGGGCGATATTTCGCACCTCAGCGTTTAGTCATGACAAACATCATGCCCAACAACCCACAACACTCAATGGGTTTTTGCGCGCAAAACCGTTACAATAAAAATATTGGGAACACCAATCATGGCTTAGTCGATGGGCTTTAGAGGCATGAACCTGTCTTGCCCTATAGTATTTATTTAACAACAAAGCAGAAGGAGCTTTTAAGATGGGTCGCAAAAAGGTAACGGTGGTAGGTGCTGGCAACGTTGGCGCAACTTGCGCACACTGGATTGCCGCGCGTGAGCTGGCAGACGTGGTCTTGGTGGACATTGTCGAAGGCGCAGCCAAAGGCAAGGCTCTCGACCTATTAGAGTCTGGTCCGGTGATGAAGTTTGACCTTAGCATCACGGGCGCAAGTACCTACGAAACCACCGCCGATTCGGATGTTGTCGTGGTGACGGCAGGCGTGCCGCGCAAGAAAGACCCCGTGACTGGCCAGTTCACGAGTCGCAACGACCTCGTGAAAATCAACCAAAAAATCGTGGGCGAGGTGGTGAAAGAGTGCGTCAAATATTCGCCGAACTCGGTGATTATCGTGGTGTCCAACCCGCTTGATGCCATGTGTCACGTCGCGCTGCACGAAAGTGGTTTCCCGTCACATCGTGTGATTGGGCAAGCGGGCGCGTTGGACACTGCTCGCTACAAAACGTTCATCGCGCTGGAGCTAGGGGTGAGCGTGCGCGACGTTCATGGCATTGTGTTGGGCGGACACGGTGATGAGATGGTGCCGCTACCGCGCCACACGTCGGTGGCAGGCATCCCCGTGCGCGAACTCATGTCAGAGGAAAAGCTACAGGCGATTATCGAGCGCACCCGCAAGGGTGGCGGCGAAATCGTCGGGCTGCTCGGCTACAGCGGCTACTATGCGCCGGCTGCTGGCACCGTCGAGATGGTTGAAGCCGTGCTGCGCGACCAGAAGCGCGTCATCCCCAGCGCGGTTTACTTGACCGGTCAGTATGGCTATGACAAGCTCTACGTGGGGGTTCCTGCGGTGCTGGGCGCAAACGGCGTGGAGCGCATCATCGAGATGGAGCTGAACGAAGAAGAAAAGGCGATGCTCGCTATCAGCGCGAAAGCCGTCCGTGAAGTCGTGGAAATCTTGGGTTACTAATCTCCTGCTTAGCGTTTGTCGTTACAATGAAGCCCTTAGCCCTGCTAGGGGCTTTTGTGTTATCAACGGATTAGGAGACTTATGACAACGCTAAAGCTGATTTTTATTGCGTTGACGGTGCTATTCGGCATAGCAGCGTTGATTGCCCCCAAGTGGCTTGGCAATGCGGTGGGCTTTACCTTGAGCAACCCGCGCGGCATCGTCGAGTTGCGCGCAGGCTGGGGCGGCTTGTACTTGTTTATGGGAGCTGCCGCGTGGTATCTGGCTGTGCCGGCCGCGTTTGTCATGCTTGGCTTTGCCTATGCAGGTATGGCGTTCGTGCGTTTGGGCGCGCTGCCCTACATGCGCGGGCATCTTGACCGCGTGTATTGGGGGTCGCTGGCGTTTGAAGTCGCGGCGGCAGTGGTTTTGATGACCCCTGGGCTTTAACCATGACCTATAGACGCGCCCTTGACATTGACGCAGGCGTGGCTCTCGTAATCACAGACTTGCACGGCGCGTGGGAGCCATACGAAAGGCTGCGCGACCGTTTCTTTGACGAACGCGCGCGTGGACAAGCGCACTATTTTGTCGTGTGCGGCGATATGATACACGCGCCTGCTCGCGCCCGCTATGCCGACGAAAGCCTGCGTATTGTGCATGACCTCATGGCGTTGCAAGCAACATATGGGCGTGATGTCGTCATCGTGTTGACGGGCAATCATGAGATACCGCACATCTACGGCTTTGAGCTACAGAAGGAGGGGCGTTCGGTTTCTGCGGGTTTTGAGTGGGCGATGCACGAAGCAGACGATGAGCCGTCGCTGCCCAAGCGGGACGAGGTACGCGCCTTCTTTCGCGGGCTGCCGTTTTATGTGCGCACGCAGGCAGGTGTGACGTTGAGCCACGCGGGCGCAAGTCCTATCGTCGCACGTGAAGGCGCGCTGCTGGAATTGCTAGATTTCGACCACGACGCGCTTTTGCATTGGGCAAACGATGTGATACGCACCCAGTATGACGTAACGCTTATGCGTACCAGCACAGCCTATCTCACCTTAGCGCGTGAAAGACTTGCCATTCAAGGCGCGGACGACCCACGTCTCAGCGAGCTGCTTGCCGGTGAAATTGTCAGCCAGCACGAACAGTTTGCCTTGCTCTGGGATGCCTTTTTTGCGGCGAATGAGCGTAGCAGCGGCCGTTTTGCGTACTTGCGCATGGTCGAGCTGTTTTTGGCGCAAATGACCGCGTTTAGTCCCTATCCACAACGTGTGCTAACGGCAGGGCATGTGCCAATCGTGCGAGGTGGCTATCAGCTGCTGGGCGCGCAGAAGCTGCGTTTTGCTAGCTATGCGCACGCTAGCCCACCTAAGAGCGGCGTGTATTTGCGGTTGGATTGTGAGCAGCCTGTGCTTGATGCTGACGCGCTTGTCGCGCACTTGCACCCCGTTTTTTAGGTAAAAAAAGAGGCGGATAGTCCGGCCTCTCTTTTGGGGGTTAGATGAGGTTGCGCTTGGGTTTTTCGTCGATGATTAGCTCGTCATAATCGGGTTCTTCGGGGATGACAATCCACATGACCAAATAGGGCAAAAACCCAATGCCCATGCCGAAGAACATAAAGGCAAAGATAAGGCGTACCAACGTTGTGTCGATGCCGAAGTATTCTGCGATGCCTGCGCAAACGCCGCCTAGCATTTTGTCGCGGCGTGAGCGATATAGTTTTTTGCGAGTTGTCATGAGGTTCTCTCCTTGTGCGTATAAGTTCTACGCTTTTATACGTAGCAGACGCAAGAAAGTTTCAAGAAGAGGCAGTGAGCCTGTCGACATGGTCAAGCAGCGCGTTAAGCACGTTGTAGATAATCGGGCAAATGGGCGCACCATCCAGCAAATCGTCCAACATCCAGCGAAACTCAGGCGTAAAGGCGGGGTAGTCGCGGCAGGTCTGCGGACGATGCGCGTAGACCCCGCAGCGTGTGCCGCGCAAAAACGCGCAAGGTTTGTGCTTGAACGCGCCCCATTCGCCCACTGTGTGCGCAGCTTCGACATCCACATAGTCTTCCAGCACACGTTCAAACGGTGTTTGTAAACCTTCTGCTAATCGCGCCACGTCGCGCTCTTCGAGGTAAACTACCAGCGCGCGACAGCAGTTGCCGCAGCGCGTGCAGTCAATGGCGGCGACAATCGGCGCGACGAGAGCCTCTACAAACGTATCCAGCGCGGCATCGTCTAACCCATCGTCAAGCTGCAGGCGATAGCGCATCACGTCGAACTCGTCGCGTTGGGCTTGGACGCGCTCGGCAATTTCGGCGAGGTCGGTAACGAGCGTTCTCATGCTAGTTTTGCTCCAACAAACTGTGGATAACCGTTGAGAAATTCGGCGATGGTCACCGCTTTTTTGCCCTCAAGCTGCACGATTTGCGGACAAAACAACCCGTCCCCTGTGCCAATAGCGACCACACCGTCCGCGCCGCGTATAACTTGCCCAAGCGGCGCGCTGCCGACAGCAGCGTGCGCTTTGTGCCACTTGAGCTGCTTGCCTTCCCAAAAGCTGTAAGCGGTGGGCCAAGGCGAGAAAGCGCGCACCGTGCGCTCAATCCACGCGGCGGACTTAGACCAGTCGACGTGACCATCTTGCTTGCTGATTTGTGGGGCGAACGTGGCAAGCGCGTCATCTTGCGGTGTGGGTGTGAGCTTGCCCGCTAAGTAGTCGGGCAGCGTGTCGAGCAGCAGCTCCGCACCTAGTTGCGCCATGCGGTCGTGCAGCGTTTGCCCTGTATCGTCCGGGTGAATCGCTAACGCGCGCTGGGTGAGGATTGGACCGGTGTCTAGCCCCGCGTCCATTTGCATAATCGTGATGCCCGTTTTGCTGTCGCCATGCTGGATAGCCGCTTGAATGGGCGCAGCACCGCGCCAGCGTGGCAGCAGCGACCCATGCACGTTCAAGCAGCCCATGCGCGGCATGTCTAGCACGCGCTGCGGCAGAATTTGCCCAAATGCCGCGACGACGAACACATCCGCCTGCCATTGGCTTAGCTGTGCTATCGCGTCAGGGTGGCGCAGCTTAGGCGGCTGCAGGACGGGAATGCCATGCTGCTGTGCCAGCACTTTGACGGGTGGCGGCGTAAGCTCGCCCTTGCGTCCAGCGGGTCGATCAGGTTGTGTGACCACGCCAATGACTTCGTAGGTGCTGAGCAAGGCACTAAGAGTAGGCAGGGCAAAATCGGGCGTTCCCATAAAGACAATTTTCGTCATGTCTGCGCTTTCTATTGTGGCGTGTTGTGGGGCGTGGTACTATTTTGGCGTTTATTGTACCCAAGAATAAGCCACTATGTCTACAATCGCCAAAGCATGGCAGGTGCTACCTGCTGCGCCTGCGTCGCTGCTGCGCCGCTACAAAGAGATGAACCCTGTGCTGGCGCAAGTGCTGTACAATCGCGGTGTCGCACCCGAAGATGCCGCTGCGTTCTTGACGCTAACGCGCCCGAAGGTTGATCCCTTTGCCATGAAAGACATGACACGTGCTGTCGGGCGCATTCGCCAAGCCATCAAGCGGCGTGAAAAAATCGCCGTCTATGGCGATTTCGACGCGGACGGCGTGTCGTCTACAGCGTTAATGGTACAGGTGCTGCGCGCCTTTCAGGCGAACGTGCAGGCGTATATTCCCGACCGCGTAGACGAAGGCTATGGACTAAATTCACCGGCCTTGCTGGGTCTGGCAAAGCAGGGCGTTTCGCTGGTGGTGACAGTTGACTGTGGCATTCGCAGCGTGCAAGAGGTGGAAGATGCCAATGCGGCGGGGTTAGACGTGGTGATTACTGACCACCACTCAGTAGGTGCAGAAATTCCTAATGCCTTTGCTGTTGTCAACCCACAGCAGGCGGACTGCGGCGGCGATAAGCACATCGCGGGCTGTGGCGTGGCGTTTATGCTGGCGATGGGCATTTTACAAAAGCACCTTGATGAGTTCGGCGCAAAACGCTTGCCTAACCTGCGCCAGTCGGATTTGCTTGACCTTGTGGCACTTGGCACGGTAGCGGACATTATGCCGCTTAACACGTTGCTTAACCGCACGCTCGTCAAACACGGGTTGAACACCATGAACGAGGGGCGGCGGCTAGGGCTGCGCGTGTTGGCGGAAGCCGCCGGTCTCAAAATCGGACAGCTTACCGCGCAGGACATCGGCTTTGTCTTTGGTCCTCGTATCAACGCGGCGGGGCGGCTAGCAAGCGCGCTAACCGCGTATGAGCTGCTGACCACGCCCGATGAAACTCGTGCTAAAGAATTGGCGCAAACGCTCAACGAACTCAATCGCAAGCGGCAAGACCTAACGCGCGAGGCACAAGAGCGTGTGCAAGCCGCTATTCTCGCCGACGGCGTAGACCAAATGCCCCTTATCTTTGTTCAAGACGACCAAGTGCTGGCGGGCATTGTCGGGCTGGTGGCGGGACGACTGACCGAAACCTACTACCGTCCGACCGTGATTTTAGAGCATGGGGAACACGAAAGCCGCGCCTCTTGCCGCAGCATCCCCGAGTTTCACATCACGCATGCGCTAGACAACTGTGCGGACTTGCTTTTGCGGCACGGTGGGCATAGCATGGCGGCGGGCTTTACCGTGCCCAACAAAAACTTGCCCTTGCTGCGTGAGCGGTTGATGCAGCAGGCGCAGAACTTGCTTGGCGGGCGTGAGCTGCAGCCGACGCTAGCAATTGACATGGTGCTGACCATGCGCCAGCTCACGCTGCAGCTTGCCGAGGACTTGCTAGCTCTTGAGCCGACGGGACACAAAAACCCGCCGCCGGTATTTTTGACCAAGCAGCTCGAAGTAACGGAAACGCGCGCGGTCGGCAGCGACAACGCGCACCTGAAGCTCAAGCTGCGTGGGGATAATCAGCCGCCGGTGGACGCAATCGCGTTCCGCTTTGGCGATTGGGCGCAGCAGATGCCCGCTCTTGTCGACGTGGTCTATGCGTTAGAGATAAACGAATGGCAGGGACGACGAAACTTACAGCTGCGTATTCTCGATATGCGCCCCTCACCTTAATGCTAGGCGTGATGGGGCTGCTGTTGGTGCTGCATTTCCCTAACCCAAGCGAAAGACACATTCCCGCGACGACGTTTAACCGCTTTGGTGTGGTGGAGGGCATGTGGTTTCCGGACGTGACGTGTGCGCTGGGAGTGGGCTGGGAGCGGCTGATTTTCAACTGGGCGCACCATCAGCCCAACGGCGCGGACGAATGGCTGACGTTTAACGTTGACCAACGCTGGATTGACGCGGCGCGCGCTTGCAACCGTGAACTGGTCGCGTTGCTTAAGTCCACCCCTGACTGGGCGACAGACGGCGAAGTGAGCGTGGGCGTGCCGCGTGGCTTGTCGTTGCCGCTAGATGATCCTAACAATCTGTGGGCGAACTTCGTGCGTCGCACTGTGCAGCACTATGCGCCGCAAGGCGTGCGCCATTACATCATCTGGAATGAACCAGACATTAGTCCTGACGTGTACGGCTATGAGTTTGCTGGCGACCTTGAGGACTATTTCTTGCTGCTTAAGGTGGCGTATTTGGTCGCCAAAGCCGTTGACCCCGATGTCAAAATCCATTTGGCTGGCACAACCTACTGGCACGACGTGAACGAAGGACGGCAGCCATATTTTGAACGCCTCATCGAGCGCATGATGCGCGACCCCGACGCGGAGCAGAACGGCTACTATTTTGACGTGGTGAGCTTGCACATTTACTTCCGCTCGCAGACAGTGTTTGACATCACCAACGCCATGCGCAAGATGCTAGTGCGTCACGGCGTTGACAAGCCGTTTTGGATTAACGAGACGAACGCCGCGCCGACGGATGACCCCGCTTGGCAGGTCATACGCCCCGCCTATCAGCATGACCTTGCCCAGCAGGCGCAGTTCCTGTTACAAAGCGCAGCGTTTGCGCTAGCGGCAGGCGTTGAGCGTGTCGCCGTTTACAAGCTCTACGACCAAGAACTACCGGAAGGTGGTGAGTCGTTTGGCTTGCTCAGCCCACGCGATGCCTCACCGCGTCCGGCTTACTGGGCGTGGCAAACTGTCGCCCGTGAGTTTGCCAACACGCGCACTGCCCAGCTGGCGCAGACGCGCAACGTCAACGCCGTGCGCCTGCGCCGCGATGACGGGCAGCAGGTGTGGGTGCTGTGGGCGCGCCGCGACAACGCGCCGCGCGTGCGCGTCCAAGCGACGGGTGACAGCGCGCGGTTGATGCGCTATGATGGAACGAGCGAGACACTCGTGCCGACGGCAGGCAGCTATGAGCTAACGCTTGCACCTGCGCGTTGTACGGTGGTGGACGGCTGTTTTATTGGCGGTGAGGTGCTATTGCTCATCCAGCCTGACGGCGCGAGCGACGTGTTTGAACTGGCGTATGGGTTACCTTTTCGATTTGCATATAAGTAGGGAGCAAGTATGGCAGCAGAGCAGCAGCCCGCCGCAGGTGAGCTTAAGTTTAACTATGGTGGGCAAGCCGTTATTGAAGGTGTGTTGATGCGCGGCGTTCACACCGCCGCCATTGCTGTGCGTGACCCCAAAGGCGCGATTGTCGTGCATGAAGAGCCTTTGCCCGAACGTCTCTATCGCAGCCGCATCACGCGCACGCCGTTCTTGCGTGGCGTGGTGGGCTTATGGGACGCGATGGGGCTTGGCACAAAGGCATTGATGTGGTCGGCAGATGTCGCGGCGGGCGAGGACGAGAACATCAGCTTTAGCAGCCCTATTGGGTTCTTAACGGTAGCGGTTTCGCTGCTGCTTGGGATTGGCTTGTTCTTCTTGCTGCCGACTGTGACCGCAACGGGCATTGGTAGCCTGCTCGGAATTACCTCTACCGAAGCGGTGGTGACTGAGGGTGAGAGTATTCCTAACCTTAGTGAGGAACAGCCCGCTGAAAGCCGTCCCTTTATCTTTTACGAAGCCTTGCCGATTGGCTGGCAAGCGACGGTGATTAACGCCATCGAGGCGGTCGTGCAGCTGGGGATTTTAGTTCTCTACATCACGTTGATTGCGCAAATGGAGGACGTGCGACGGCTGTTCTCGTATCACGGGGCGGAGCATAAGACGATTAACGCCTACGAAGCGGGCGACCAGCTTACGCCGGAGGTCGTGATAGGCTACCCGATTGAGCATCCACGCTGTGGCACGGCGTTCTTGTTAACGGTGGTCTTTGTCAGCGTGTTTGTCTTCTCGCTGCTCGGTCGCCCGCCATTCTTCTGGTTGATTGTGTCGCGGGTCGTGCTAATTCCGGTTATCGCCGGCGTAAGCTATGAGCTGCTGAAGTGGTCAGCCGCTAATATGCATCGCACTTGGGTGCGCGTGTTGGTCAAGCCTAATCTCGCGCTGCAGCACCTCACGACGCGCCAGCCCGATTTGGCGATGTGCGAGGTGGCGATTGCAGCGTTTAAGCGCGTGCTGTATTCCGAAGGCTTGATGAGCGCGCAAGAGGCGGGCGTGCCGCAATCTGAACCCGCTGCGGCTGATTAAGGCGTTTCTTGCGCCAGCTTCTGCAGCTCGTAGAGCTTAGTTAAGGCTTCAATAGGCGTAAGGTTTTCGACTTGCAGCCCTTTGAGGGCAACGAGAGCAGGGTGCGGCGGCTCGTCAAAGAGTGTCTTTTGCTTGGGCTTGCCGCTTGGCGGCAGGTCTTGAACAAAACTTGGCCTCTTAAAGTCGCTCTTTTGGCGTTCTAGGTGTGCTAAAAGCTCGCGAGCGCGCTCAATCACAGGACGCGGCATCCCCGCTAGCTGCGCGACATGGATGCCGTAGCTGCGGTCTGCACCCCCAGAAACCACCTTGTGCAAGAAAACCACTTCGTCACCGCTTTCATCCACCGCCACGCGGTAGTTGTGTGCGCGCGGCAAGATGTTGGGCAGTTCGGTCAGCTCGTGATAGTGGGTGGCAAAGAGCGTACGACAGTTCAAGCGTGGGTTGTTGTGCAAGTATTCGATGACCGCGCGCGCAATCGCCAAGCCGTCATAGGTGGAGGTGCCGCGCCCAATCTCGTCGAGGATAACGAGGCTGCGCGGTGTGCTGCCGTTTAGAAGGCGTGCCGTTTCGACCATCTCCACCATGAACGTGCTTTGTCCGGCGTGAATTTCGTCTTGCGCGCCAATGCGGGCAAAAATACGGTCAACCAAGCCGATAATCGCCTCATCGGCAGGCACAAAGCTGCCAATTTGCGCCATAAGCGTGATGAGCGCAACTTGGCGGATGTAAGTAGACTTACCGGACATGTTAGGTCCTGTGATGATGTGAATTTTTGCGCCTGCGTCAAAGTGCGTGTCGTTCGCAACGTAGCGTCTGCCGTCGCTCAGCAGCTTTTCGACAACAGGATGCCGCCCGTTTTTAATCGTGAGCCTGTCATCTTCGGTCAAAATGGGGCGCGTGTAGCCCTCGTCGACAGCAACCGTTGCCAGCCCTAAAAACACGTCGAGATGTGCGGCGGCGCGCGCCGTTGTCAGTAGGCGTTCGCTTTGGCTGGCGATTTGTTGGCACAGCCTGTCAAAGATGCGCCGCTCTGCCGCCAAAATTTCCTCTTCAGCGTTCAGCACGATGGTCTCATAGTTCTTGAGTTCAGGCGTGATGTAACGCTCGGCGTTCACCATCGTTTGCTTGCGGATGTAATCCTCTGGCACTTTGCTGGCGTTAGCTTGCGTCACTTCGATGTAATAGCCAAAAACCTTCGTAAAGCCGACTTTTAGGCTGGCAATGCCCGTGCGGCGACGTTCCTTTGCCTCTAAACCAGCTATCCAGTCGCGCGCGCTTTGGCTGCTGGCGAGAATGTCGTCTAGCTCTTGGCTAAAGCCCTTGCGTATGATGCCGATTTGCGAAAAGTTCGCTGGCGCATCGTCGTTGATAGCGGCGCGGATAAGCTCGCGTACGTCATCGCAGGGGTCAAGCCGTCTTTCTAGGCTCTCTAGAGCGGGCATGCCGTGAATGGCGCGGCGCAGCTCTGGCACAGCGTCAAGACTATGTGCCAACGCAAGCAGCTCGCGCGGGGTAGTGCGCTGTATCATGAGGCGATTGACCAGCCGCTCAAGGTCGCTGAACGCCTTAAACGCGGCGCGCAAGGTCTCACGCACAGCCTCGCTGCGCGTCAAGGCGTGAACAGCGTCGAGGCGGGCGTTAAGGCGGTTTATCTCTAGTAGTGGTTGGCTTATCCACTGGCGTAACAGGCGCGCTCCCATCGACGTGCTGGTCTTGTCCAACACGCTGAGCAGGCTGCCTTGTGTCTTGCCTGTACGAATGGTCTCAGTTAACTCAAGGTTGCGCCGCGTGAACTGGTCTAGCACCATAAACTGCGAAGTGCTGTAGGCGCGTACTTCGGTGAGCTGTGCCAGCGCGTTTTTTTGGGTGCGTCGCAAATAGTGCAGCACAGCACCACAAGCACACACCGCTGCGGGCATGTCGCGCAGTCCAAATCCCTCTAGCGTCTGCGTTTGAAAGTGATGGCACACGAGCTGCGCCGCGCCGTCATAGTCAAACGTCCAGTCTTGCACGGGCGTGAGGTGAATGCCGTCCGGCAGGCGCACATCATCGTTGACCCACCCCTCAGGCATGAGGACTTCGCGTGGCGCGAGGCGCGCAAGTTCTTCAAGCACCGCCACGCCGACTGCATTGCCCTCAAGCTGGGTGGCGGCAAATTCGCCTGTCGAAATGTCGACGTAAGCGATGCCCGCTTTTTGCCACTGGCTGGTTTTGGCGTTGCCAAACGGGAAAATTGCCATCAGGTAATTGGCTTTGCTCTCGTTTAAGAGGGTAGGTTCTGTCAGCGTGCCGGGCGTTAGCACGCGCGTGACTTCGCGCTCTACGATGCCTTTGCCATCAGGTTCACCCACTTGGTCACAGACCGCAACGTGATACCCCTTGTCAATAAGGCGTGCCACATAGCTCTCCAGCGCGTGATGGGGAACACCCGCCATTGGCACAGGTGCGCTTGCACCGTGCTGGCGCGATGTGAGCGTGATATCTAGCTCGCGGCTGGCAATGACCGCGTCCTCATCAAACATTTCGTAAAAGTCGCCCATGCGAAACATCACGATACAATCGGGAAATTGGCGTTTGATGTCTAAATATTGACGGCGCGCAGGCGTGAGTTTGCTCATCAGCAGAAAACCTTGTTCTTGAAGTGGTGAAGCGTCGTGGAATGCTTTAATATTGTAGCAATGGCTGGTATACGCTTCAACGGATAGGATAGCAGATTTATATGGGCGCACAATTGGTTAGCTTGGATTTAGGCGGCACACAAATTCGCACAGCGCGCTTGGACGAACACTTAAACTTGCTGCAGCGATACGACACGCTCACTCTCGCCGAGCAAGGCTTGGATACCACGATAGACCGCATCAAAGCGGCAATTATGCAAGTACTTCCACAAGATGGCGCGCCTATCGCAGGCATTGGCGTGTCTGCGCCGGGGGCATTGAACCCACAAACAGGCGTGTTAGTCGCGCCACCGAACTTGCGCGGTTGGCACAATGTCCCCATCGGCGACATCTTGCGCGAGGCGTTTGGTGTGCCTGTGTATTGCGGCAACGATGCCAACGTGGCGGCACTAGCGGAGGTGGCACGCGGCGCGGCGCGCGGCTTTCGCCACGTCATCTACATCACAGTTAGCACAGGGATAGGCAGCGGTATTATTTATGATGGGCGGCTGTTGCTTGGGCGCGAAGGGCTGGCGGCAGAAGCTGGGCATATGCCGCTGGTGGTTGACGGCGGGCGCGTGTCAACGCTGGAAAAAGAGGCGGCAGGTCCCGCGTTGGCACGCCGCGCCCGCTCACGCTTAGAAGCGGGCGAAAGCTCCGCTTTACGCGAGATGGCGGGCGGCGATTTGTCGCGTATCGACGCGCGCATGATTGGTCAAGCGGCACACGCTGGCGATGCGCTGGCGCGTGAGATTGTCGCGTATGGCGGCTTTTGCGTTGGGCTGGGCATCGTCAGCTTGCTTCACATCTTCAACCCCGATGTGGTGGTGATTGGCGGCGGGGTAAGCAACATCGGCGACCTGCTCTTTACCCCCATGTGGGAGACTGTGAAGCGGTACACGCTCGATGAAGCCTATTGGCGTGACTTGCGCATCGAGCGCGCTCAGCTCGGCGGCGATGTGAGCATCGTAGGCGCGGGCGCGTTGGTGCTGACACACGGCGGTCAGGCAGATGTGACGCAAGTTATTCATATCTTAAACGACTAGCGTTTTAGAAAGCGGCTTATGCTCTCTTTACCCGATTTTCCGGTGCGCCAGCGCGATTTTTTGCTGGAGATTTCGCGGGCGATTACGGCACAGCTTGACCTTGAAGAGGTGTTGCGGCGCGTGCTACACGCCTCTGTGGTGATGACGGCAGCGCGTGTGGGCGTTGTCGCACTGCGCGACGCGGCGGAGCTGTTTACGGTGCGGGCCTATACGGGCGTACAAAAAGAGCAAATTCCCATTCTCAACAACAAGCTGCAAGAGCTAATCGGCGCGGCTGACGGCGGCTTTAACGTGGAGTTTCTCAACGCTAAACTGCGTGAGATGGCGGAGACCATTGACCCTAGTTTGGTGCAGTTTGTGGCGATGCCGCTGATTTTTGCCGAAAAACCGCTGGGCTTGTTGATTGTCTTTCGCTCTTATCAGGTGCGTGTTACTGTCAACGACGTGCAAATCTTGCAGAGCTTTGCCGACCAAGCGGCAATTGCTGTGCGCAATGCCCAGCTTTACGAGGGGATGAAGCAGGAGCAACAGCGGTTAGAGGCTATTTTGCAGTACAGCGGCGACGGTGTCATGATTCTGGACGCGACGTTAAGCGTCTTGCAGGTCAATCGTGCCTTCGAGTTCATGACCGCTTGGCGTGCTGCCGACATCGAGGGGCTGCTGCACGATGAGGTGATTGTCTGGCAAAACGACACGCGCTTTGACCTTGCCAACGCATTAGAGGGCGTGAAGCCTGCGCGCGGTGAAGCACCGCCGCCAACGCTTTACGTCGAAGGCGATATTCAGCGGCGTGATGGCGGCACGCTTAGCGTAGGCATCACCTACGCGCCCATCTTTCATCGCGATGGCCGCTTGATGACCGTTATCGCCAACCTGCGCGACATCACTAACTTTCGCAAGGCGCAGGAGATGCAAAACGTGTTCATCTCGACGGTGTCGCATGAGTTGCGCACGCCTGTGGCGATTATCAAGGGCTACGCGAGCACGCTCAACCGCGAAGACGCGCAATGGAATCCCGACGTAATTCGCCAAAGTCTCTCGGTGATTGAAGACGAGGCAGACCGTCTTACCGAACTCATCGACGATTTGCTGACTGCTAGCAAAATTCAGGCTGAGCAGGGCGTGCGCCTGCAGCTTGCCGACGTACATCTTGACGTGTTGGCACAGCGTGCAGTGGAACGCTTTGCGCCGCAGACCAATCGCCACCGCTTTACCTTGAGCTTTCAGGAAAATTTTCCCTCCATTCAAGGGGATGCCAAGCTGCTTCGCCAAGTCGTCGACAACCTGTTAACCAATGCCATCAAGTATTCGCCCAACGGTGGCACGATTACCGTAGGGGGACGCTACACTGACCACTCCGTCACATTTTTTGTGCGCGATGAAGGCACAGGCATCAGCGAGTCCGAACAGGCGCGCATTTTTGACCGTTTTTACCGCGTTGACAATAATCTCACTAGCAAAACAAAGGGAACTGGGTTAGGGTTGTATCTGGTGAAGGCGATTATTGAGGCGCACCACGGCGAAATCAACGTCAAGAGCCAACCGTCTCAAGGCTCAACCTTCTACTTTACACTGCCCCGTGATTAATATTTTGGAGAAACGATGACCACACCTAACCAAACGACGATTCGCTGTGCCGCGTGTAATCAGCCTTTTGCCGCACAAGTGCGTGTATTGGTGGACGCACAAGCCGACCCGCAGGGCAAAGCACTGCTTGTAAGCGGTCGCTTAAACCAATTTCCTTGCCCGCATTGCGGTTATGTTAATCATGTGCTTGCACCTGTACTCTATCATGACCCCGCCAAAGAGCTGCTGATTGCCTGTGTGCCGATGGAAGTGTCCATGCGCAGCAGTGGTACGTCAGAAGAAAAGATTGTCGGCGATTTGCTCAACGAACTCACGCGCACGATTCCTAAGGAACAATTCCGCGCCTACATGTTTAGCCCCAAGCGTGCGCTGACCATGCAAGGACTGATTGACCAAATCATGGAAGCCGATGGCATCACGCCTGATATGGTTAAGGCACACCGTGCGCGTGTCGAACTGATTCAAAAGCTGCTTGAAGCAAACGACGAAGTGACAATTAAGCAGCTGATTGAAGCACACGACAGTGAGATTAACCAAGCGTTTTTTCAGACAGTAACCGCGATGGGGCAGCGTCTAGCGATGGAAGGGCGCGACGATATCGCTCAGCTGCTAGCGGACATTCAACAAGATATCCTGATGTACTCGAGCTTTGGGCGTGAGCTGGCAGCGCAGCGGCAAAACTATGAAGCGATTGTGCGCGAAGTCTTCGAGGCAACGCAAGCACTCCCTGATGATGCAACCTATGACGACCTTATTGCCGTGGCGGTGCGATACGCTGATGACGACGTGCGTCTGCAGGTACTTGTGAGTTTAATGCACAAGGCGTTTGATGAGGACTTCTTTGCGCGCTTTACGCAGCTTATCAGCAAAGCCCCCTTGACTGCGCGCGACAAGCTGCAGTTCGTGTATGAGCGCATCAAGCAGCTTTTGGGTATGATTCAAGAGCAAGACCGTCAAGTCCTAGAGCGCGCCGCGCAGTTCTTGCAGATCTTGGTCAAGAGTCCAAAACCACGCGAGCTGATTGATGCTAACATTGAGTTGATTGACAATCACTTTATGGCGGTTTTGACGACGAACATCGAAGATGCGCAGCGTCGGCAAGATTTGCGCACCTTGAATGCCCTGCAGGAGATTTATCAGCACGTTTTGTCTGTTTTGCAGGAGCATATGCCGTCGGAATTGCGCTTTATCAATGAACTGCTCGGCGTGGCGGATGACGCAACCATGCAGCAGATGATTGCGCAACAGATAGGTGACTATGACGAGGGCTTGCTGTCAATCTGCGATGAAGTCGAGAAAATTCTTGCACAGCAGGGACATAACGGCGCGTTAGACCGTTTGGCGCGCATCCGCGAACTGCTTCAGCAGCATTTAAGCTAGGTGATTGGCTGACGGTTTGCCTACGGTAGTCCAAATCACACTAGGCAAAAATTGGCTTTGTCAGTATCTTCATAGCTAACTCTGTTCGATATGGCAATACTAACCGTAAGAGGTGAGCATGATGCAAAACAAGAAACGTTTTGTAAGCAGTCTGTTTGGCGCGTTGCTGCTGACGTTGATGGCGGTACTGACAGTGAGCGCACAGCAACCAACTGCCACACCAACCGATCCGGCATGGCTGGCGTTTTCGGCTGCGCGTCAGTACGTGCAGCAAGAGAAAAAGGTTGATTTGACTTTGGTGCGCCGCTGGGAATTTTATCAGGACGATTGGAGTACCGCCAACGCTGAGCATCCGCAGCGCGCGGCAGGCATTGACGGCTGTGTGTCGACCAAAAGCATCGTCTTGGCGCGCCCTATTTTCTACGGGTGGACGGTGATTATCGTCAGCTTGCGTGGCGAAACGTATGTGACCCGCGTGAGCTTTGACACCCGCGACGTGGCACTGTGTGATATTGGGGTCTCGCGCATTACGAACGCTGCGCAAGCCACGCCCGTGCCTGCGGATAGCAGCTTGCCCGCGCCTGTGGCGGGGTCTGCTGCTATTGGCGGCTTTGAGCTTGGCGGTCACGTGCAGGCGGGCTTAGTCGAGAGAACGGTCAACGCGATGCGTACAGCGGGCATGACATGGGCAAAGCTGCAGGTGCGCCATGATACGCCTTTGAGCTATGCCACGAATTTCTTGGCGGACGCGAAGGCAAAAGGCTTCAAGGTCTTATTTAGCATGCTTGGCGACCACAATCGCCTTGCGGTCGACTTTGACGGCGAGGTCAAAACCTTTGCTGACCGTGCGGCGGCTTTAGCGGCGGCAGGTGCGGATGCTATTGAGGTTTGGAACGAGCCTAACTTTGCCCGCGAGTGGATACGCGGTCAAGTGAGCGGTGCTAGTTATGTGCGTTTGCTGGCTCCTGTTTCGGTGGCTATTCGCAATGCCAACAAGAAAACGATGATTATCAGCGCAGCTCCTACGCCTACTGGCTTTTACGGTGCGGCAGGATGTACAGAGGACGGCTGTAACGATGACGTGTGGATGAGACAAGTCGCTGAAGCCGGCGGCGCGCAGTATTTTGACTGCCTTGGCTTGCACTATAACGAAGGCACGACCCCGCCCAGTGCGAACAGCGGGCAAGCACAAGCCAGCTACTACCCGACCTACTTCTTCGGCGCGAACACCTCGCGTGGGCAGCAGTTCTTTCCCGGCAAGCCTGTGTGCTACACCGAGCTGGGCTATCTGACGGGTGAAGGCTACTCGCGTCCTATTCCTGGAACATTTGGCTGGGCGGCGCGCACCACTGTGGCACAGCAAGCCGCTTGGTTGGCGGAAGCGGCGGTGCTAGCCGCGCAGCGCGGTGTGCGCTTGATGATTGTTTGGAACGTGGACTTCACGCGCTTTGACGACGACCCGATGGGTGGTTACGCGATTATTCGTCCTGATGGCTCTTGCCCTGCCTGCATTGAGCTTGGTAAGGTCATGAAGAAGTAAGCGGTATCTCTGCTTTGGTCATACCTCAAGGCGACTTCGGTCGCCTTTTTTGCTGTCTGCTAACAGCCGAAATGCTCGAGGCGCACTTGGTACGCCTGTAGCACGCGCTGACCGTGGTCGTTAAAGTGTCCTTTGACTGTCTGGCTGTCAATCTCTGCGCTGGAAGCAGCTGTAGTAAGATGCGCTTGAAACTTGCGCCGTTTGCGCTGATATTCCCATTGTTCCAGCCGATTGCCCGCGCCGCCTTTCAGCGCACGCTCAGCAGCGTGTTTCCAGCGGCGTGTGGCAACTTCTTGACTTAGCGTAAAAGGCGTGCTGTTGGCTAAGAGCGTGTTAACCCAGGCGTTCTCTTGCCAAAGACGTTGGTAAACAGCTTGCCCATAGAGTGGCAGCATTTGCGCGATTTCATGAGCTACATAAAGGTCTTGGCGATTTTGCGCGAGGCGATTTTCGGCAACGACATAGTTAGGACACAGAGACACACCACGCGCGCGTGCCCAATACACCAACACAATAGCCAAGCCACGTGCCAGCCAAACTCTATCCGCTGCGGTGACTAGCATAAAGTCGATGTCGTCGTTGGCGTGGCTAGCGTTATGCATGGCGACCGCACCCGTGAGCGCGACCATGCGCACAAACGGCACGCTTGCGAGACGATGAGCGTAGGCTTTTGCGAGGTAGTGCAGACGATTGCTGTGCGCTTGGCGTGCTTGTCGCAGCGCGACAAGTTCGCTGCGGCTGCGCAGCGTAATAAACCCCTCGCAAACTTCTAAGCAGCGCGCTAAATAAGCAGACGTTTGCAGCACATACGCCAGCGTGTCTACATCAACAGGCTGGGGATGAATGAGGTAGCGGTGCAGTTCGCTAAATGTGAGCGGATAGCTAAAGATGTCGGCATACAGCACAGTGCGCAAAATAGCACGCTCAACCACAGGAAAATCATTTCTTTTGTTGGCGATTGTTTACAAGTATAGTCCAAGTTATTCCCAACGCCAAACACTTAGGTCACTGAATGTGCATTGGGTGTTGAGCGTGTCGAAGTTTACGACGGCGTTGCCGATGCGTCCGCTGCTGCTGCTGTGTGCAAGCTCGCCTGCAAAAAAGCCGTTGACATAAAGCAGCGTGTTGCTTGTCTGAATAATCCATGTCAAGTGGGCGCGGGTTGCGCTACGTGAGCTTTCACCCCAAAAACCCCGCGTAAAGGCATCATTTTCGCGCAAGCTGATGCCGTGTCCGCCCGCGCTGTCCACATAGGCAAGCAAATAGCTGTTGGTTTCGCTGTTGTCGTGTGCTGTTAAGCCGCAGCCATTAATGCCTTGCGTGCTGCCTTGCCAGCTTGCTGTGGCGATGAACACCAGTTGGTCGAAGAGAACGCCGCGCGCTAGCGGCACACGGCTTACACCGGCAAGGTTGTACGCGGCATCGCTTTGCGCAAGCGTGAACGCTTGCTCGTTTTGTGGCGGCATTAAGCCATAGCGCACGAGCTGGCGCGCCATGAAGTTGGCAGAGCCAACCACCAACACGTCGGGACGCAGGCGAGTGCTGTCGCTGCGGCGCGTTGGTACTGTGAGGATGAGGTCGTCAAAAGTTGCCGCAACCGTGCCGTCGAGCGCGTTGGCGGTGGTGATGACAAAGCCGATACGTCCGCTGCGAACCGGCGCAGGTGACAGCACACTGCCAACGAACTGCCCATCGTACAGCAGCTCGAAACTCGCCCCATTTGCCAGCACGTCAAGGCGGAACGAGGTCTTGTCCGCTATAATCGCTGGATGGCTTGTCCAATCGCGCAGAATGGTATCTTTGCCGTCTTGACGCTGCACAAATCGCCAGTTGCGTTGATGGTTAAGCAGCACAGTAGCGTAGTTATCCGCGTCTTGATAGCGCAGTACAAAGCCGATTTGCCATCCACTGCGGTAGCTGATGTTTTTGACGGTTGCGCTAAGATAGAACGTTTCGGCATTGGCGTTCTGATGAAGGGCGATGGCGGTTTGCTGGATGCCATCCTGCTGAAAGAGTAGTGTGCCGCCTAAAGTTGTCAGGCGCGGCGGATTGCTTTGCGAGGGGTTGAGCAGCGCGAGGTTAGGCGTGCCGCCAAAATTATCCCATAAGATGATCTCGCTGTAGCCCAGCAGCATGTGCAGTCGATAGCTGCCGGTGCTTCCGCCCGCGCCACGCACGACAACGCGATATTGTGCGGTTTGCGGTGCGCTAAAGCCTTCGATGCGCGCGTCGAGCTTGAAAGGCGCGTCGTAGTCGTCGCTGCTAGCGAGCGTGTCGCCGTTGGCATTGATGACGCTCAGCATGGGGTCAAACGTGCTTTCAAGCGGCTGCGCCCAGAACGACACCATCGCACCCTCGCGCAGCGACACTGTCCAAATTGCTTCAGGTGTGTCCGTGTCGATGCGCCCGTCAACAGGGCTGAGGTGGGTTAACGTGTCGGTTTGGGCGCGCGTGGGTAGCAGCATGGCACTGAGCAGCAGCCACAGCAGCACGTAAGTGCGCCTCATGGCTTAGGCATCCACGCTGTAAAGTGGTCTTGCAGGTAGAGGATGGCGCGCACGAAGTCTTCATGGGTCATTTCCGCGCCGTCTTGGTTGCGGTGTCCTTCAGCGCGCAGCAGTCGCCGCATGATACCCGCTTGACGCAGGTCACTGTCTTCTTTCTTGGGCTTGGCAAGCAGCGTGAAGCTCTTCGACATGGGCAGCTCTTCAAACTTATCTGGCGCGCAAAATGTGTAAAAGGTGAGGTACGTGTCGTCTTGTTCTAGCGCGACAGCGGTGACGTGCCAACCTTTTTTGACGCGGCTGCCGCGCTTGACGATAAAATGCCAAAATAGCGCGTTGACTTGCAATTGTGGATTGAGGACGGCTTCAGGGGTGTCGTGCTTGGTTAAAGCCAATTGCTCAGGGCTAAGTGTCAGCACGCGCCCGCTGTGCCAACGTCCCTTGAGCAAGCGGTCAACGCCGTTCGTGACCAGTACGCCTAGCACGATAGCGATAAGTCCGCTAAGCAGCAGCGCGTCAGGAAACACAAACGTGTTCAGCAGCAGCGTGAACAGCACAACGCTCGCCAACAGGGTCAAACATCCTACGAGGCGGATGCCGGAGTGTTCGTGGTCGACTGTGAACGCCAGCGTTTGAGGTGAAGAATGCGTCATAGGCAGCACACCAAGCAGCACTAGGTTTTTCTGTGCGCTATTTTAACGCTTTTGCGCGACGAAGATAACCCTTGATGCGCTTGTTTTGCCTACTTCAACCTTGTCGAGGTTGGGTTTTAACACGTGACGCACGTCAAAGCCGTTGCGCTGCAACAGCTGCGCTATGGCTAGCACGGGGTAGCCGCGCAGCACCAATGTCATGTTTTCGCGGCGGTAAAGCGATTCGGCTGTGCTGCGAAAAGATGTGTAATGTAACGTAAGAATTTGGCGGTCGTAATCGTAGTCCGTTTGTGCCAGCAGCAGGTGGGCTTTTTGGTCTTGTATTAGGCGTACGCTGGGGTTTTTTAGCTCAATCAAGCCTTCGATGGTGTGCAGGTCGAACACAAAGAGCTGATGTGGCTTTAAGACAGCGTGCGCGTTTTGGATGACGGTTTGGAAATCATTGAGGCTTTCGATTTCGTTAAAGACGCTGATAGCAACAACGAGGTCAGCGTCGCTGACATTGAGTTTGTTGCGGATGTCACCTTGCTGCCCTGTGAACGCTAGCACTTGGCTGCCAAAGGTCTGTTCGGCTTGTGCCAACATCTCAGGCGAAGCGTCAATGCCTGTCACGATATATTGATGCTTGGCAATCCAAAGGGAACTGTCACCCGCGCCGCAGCCCAAATCAACAATATACCTGCCCATCCAACCGTCTTGTTGAATGAACGTAAACAGGCGCGGCATTAAGTCGCGGGCGAAAAGCCCTAGCCCAAGCACGCTGTAAAGCGACGCAAGCTGCTTATAGGCACTCATGTGGCGGGGCCACCTTTCGGCATAATGTACCCTTCGTTGGGTACGGTGACAATGTAGCGCGGGTGACGCGGGTTCTCTTCAATTTTTTGGCGCAGGCGCGAGATGTTGACGCGCAGCACAGAAGGGTCTTCGATTTCTTCACCCCACACCAGATGAATTAGCTCATCGTATGTTAGCACTTTGCCGGCCTGGCGTGCTAACGCTAGCAGGATGTTATACTCGGTGGGTGTGAGGTGTAACCGCTTGTCTTGTAAGAAAGTTTGGCGGCGCGCAAGGTCAAACCGCAGACCGCGCACTTGTAGGAGTGTTTCTGCTGTTGGCGTGATGGTGACACGCCGCAAAAGCGCACGCACGCGCGCTACCAGCTCTTCGGGGTTAAAGGGCTTGGTGAGGTAGTCGTCTGCTCCTGCGTTGAGCGCGTAAATGCGGTCGTTGTCTGTGCCACGTCCGCTGAGAACAATGAGCGGCAGCGACGAATAAGCGCGCAACGTTTCTAGCACTTGCAGCCCATGCATGTCGGGCAAGCCTAAATCTAACAGTACAAGGTCAGGCGTTTGGTTGGCAATTTCGTTGAGGGCAACTTTGCCTCTGTCTACGGCTTGGGTGTGAAAGCCCGCGTCGCTTAGCACAATGCTCACCACCTCAGCGGTGTCGTCGTCATCCTCGACGATAAGAATGTTCAAAGTTTGCTCTTCTGCGGCTGCTGCTACCATAATAAAACACCTGTTTAACTAACCCATAACATCTTTTATTGTAGTGTAAAACAGGGTTTTCGCACAATAAAAAAGCCGGGCAATTTTGCCAAATGGGTGGGGAAAAGATAAAATGCGTTGGGGAGATGGGCGATAAGGGACTCGAACCCCTAACTTACTCGGTGTAAACGAGTTACTCTGCCAATTGAGTTAATCGCCCGTGTTCTTTAGAGGATTATAAGGCAAACAAAGGCACAACGTCAATCCTAAAGGTTTACGCATGCGTTCAAAGTATGAAAAAGAGCTGTATCAAGAGGCGGCACGCATCACAGCCTTGTGTACAAAAGCAGGCTTGTTCGCACGGGCTGACCCCACGTCCTTGCGTGCCTATCAACTCAAACTCGACATTGCACGGGCGGGCGCGCCTTGCGGTCAGCTTAGTGTGTACTATGCGCCCTCCACGCGCACTTTCAAGCACGTCCTTAACGAAATACGCGACGCGGCGGTGGCGCATCAGCTGCGCCAGCTGCTGGGCATACCAGAGCCACACGCCAAAGAAATTCCTGCTCAAGGCGTTCAGCTTTACGTAGATGGTTCGTATATTGACGGGCGCGTGGGATACGGCGCGGTCATTTTGCGCGATGGCGTGGTGCTGCATACGCTGCGCGGGCGCGTGTATGAGGATGTTGCGCTGCGGCAAGTGGCGGGTGAACTCAAAGCGGCGATGGAGGCTCTGTCGTGGTGTGCCGCAAACGGCATTCACGAGGTGCAGCTTCTCTATGATTATGAGGGCGTTGAGAAGTGGGCAACCCGCAAGTGGAAGGCTAATAAGCTGCTGACACAAGCCTACCAGCTTTATATGGCGGATTGCCCTGTGAACATTCGCTGGCAAAAAGTGGCAAGCCACAGCGGCACGCGCTGGAATGACGAGGCAGACCGCCTTGCCAAGCAGGGTGCGCTGGGGCAGTAGCGGCTAAATTTTGGGTGGGGTCACGCCGCGCTGCCCTTGATATTTGCCTTTTTTGTCAGCGTAGGAAACTTCACACGGCTCATCGCCCTCAAAGAACAGCACTTGCGCGATGCCTTCGTTGGCGTAAATGCGGGCAGGCAGCGGTGTCGTGTTGCTAATTTCTAGGGTCACGTGTCCTTCCCATTCGGGCTCAAATGGCGTGACGTTGACGATTTGACCACAGCGCGCGTAAGTGCTTTTGCCCAAGCAAATCGTCAGCACCCCGCGTGGGATACGAAAGTATTCTATGCTGCGCGCCAACGCGAACGAATTGGGCGGGATGATGCACACGTCGCCCTCAAAGTCCACGAACGATTGCGGCGCAAAGTTTTTAGGGTCAACCACCGCGCTGTAAACATTGGTGAAAATTTTGAACTCTCGCGAGACGCGCATGTCGTAGCCATAGGACGACAGCCCGTAGCTGACAACCCCTTGCCTTACTTGATTTTCTTCAAATGGCTCAATCATGCCGTGTTCGCGCGCCATCTTGCGTATCCAATGGTCTGGTTTTAAGCCCATGTTCTCCTCTTTTCTTTTAACACGCGCCGCTTACATGCGCTCGGGCGCGCTCATGCCCATTAAGCCCAACACGCGCTGAAACGCCACTTGCGCGGCGCGGTAGAAACGCAACCGCGCCTTGCCTACGTCCTCTGGCACGCCGTCGCCCATCGCCCGCACGCGGTCGTAGATGGGGTGGAACGTGGCGGCAAGCTCCTTCGCGTAGAAGGCAATGCGGTGCGGTTCATATTGGTTGACAGCCAGCGCAATGATATCTTGTAGTTCCAACACCTTGCGAATGAACGTGAGCTCGTCCGCGCCTAGCAGCGTTAAGTCTGCGCCTTCGTCGCAGATGCCGCGCTCTTGCGCGCTGCGCAAGATGCTCGCACAGCGCACATGGGCGTTCTGAATGTAATAGACAGGGTTGTCGTTGCTCTGTTTGACCACCTCGTCGACATCGAACGTTAGGTGGGTGTTGGCACTGCGCCCGAGCATGTGGAAGCGAATAGCATCCGCGCCCACCATGTCGATGAGGTCATCGAGCGTGTCGAAGATGCCCGCGCGCTTGCTGATCTTGAACTCTTTGCCGTCGCGCATGGTCTTCACCATCTGAATGATAATCACGTGAATGTTGTCTGCTGGCAGCCCCAACGCCTGTATGCCCCACGCGACAACCTTGTACTGCTGTCCGTGGTCTGCACCTAGCACGTTGACCATCAGGTCAAAGCCACGCTCAATTTTGTTGCGGTGATAAGCGATGTCCGGCAGGGTATAGGTCGGCACGCCGTCACCTTTGACCATCACGCGGTCTTTTTCGTCGCCGAAGCGCGTCGTACGAAACCACGTGGCAGGTTGAAGGTCGGCGGCTTTGGCGTGTTCTTCCGCGCTTGCGCCTTCCCACTCTTTGGCACGATAGATGTAGCCATTGGCTTCCATCGCCTTGAGCGTATCCCACACCGCGCCGCTCTCAAACAAGCTGTTCTCGTTAAAGAACTGGTCGTGGCGAATATTGACGCGCTCGAGCGTGCGCTTAATCCATGCGAACATTTGCGCTTCGGCATATTCCTTAAACGGCTGCCAGTCGGCATCTTTGAGCGTGTCGCCGCGTTCTTCTACCAGCTTCTGCGCGTACTCGCTGATGTAGTCGCCTCTGTAGCCATCTTCCGGAAACGCCACATCTAGCCCTAAGGCTTGCAAGTAGCGCGCCTGTAGGCTTTTACCTAACAGCACCATTTGGTTGCCCGCGTTGTTGAAATAGTACTCGCGCTGCACGTCGTAGCCAGCAGCCTCTAGCAAGCGCGCCATCGTATCGCCAGTGACCGCGTTGCGCGCATGCCCAATGGTGATGGGTCCGCTGGGATTTGCGCTGACAAACTCCACTTGAGCGCGCTTGCCTGCGCCGATTGTCAGTGAGCAGAGCGTATCGCTGCCTTCGGCGATAATGGTCTCAACCAAAGCCTTAAGAGCGTTGGGATTGAGGGTGAAGTTAATGAAGCCCGCGCCCGCCACAACAGCTTCTTGCAGATACTCGGGGCGTGTAAGGTGCTTGAGGATGATTTCGGCAACTTGGCGCGGGGGCTGCTGAGCGACTTTGCTCAGCAGCATCGCCGCGTTGGTGTTATAGTCGCCTTGTCCTGCTTTTTGCGAGGGCTGCACGGTAATGTCGGGCAGCACGAAAGTTGGCAGCTCGCCCGCTGCTTGTGCGGCAGCAAGCGCGTTAGTAACTAAGTCTGCGAGAACTTGGGGGTAGTAAATCACGAGCAAATGACCTTTGCATGAACGTGCAAATGAGCGAACAGACCAGAAGTATAGCACTAGGGCAGGGGCATGTTTAGGGCGAGCGTCAGCGTGCTACTCACCTACGCGATAACCAAGCTGCAAAAGCGCGGCGTGCAAGGCTTGTGCCGCCTCTTGCGACAGCACGAGGCACGCGCTTTCGCCCAAACGCTCGCCTAAGTGCTGGCGCGTGCTTGGCTGCTGATAGAGCAAGTCCATCGCCTCCTTGCTAGCGGTGCGCAGCACCCACGCTTGTTCAAGCAGCATATCCGTTGTTTCACCGCTGCTAGCAGCCTTAAGCAGCCCTACAATTGGGGCTGGCAGCACGTCCGCGCCGAGCTGCCGCTTGAGAAAGGTCTCGACGTGGTGCGCTGTGATGCCTTGTTCGGCGGCACGGGCTAGCCCTGCTGCATCAAGCTGATAGATGTAGGGGTCGCCGCCCGTCAGCCATGTAGTAAAGCGTGCTAGTTGATAGCGGTCGGCGCGTGCTACTTTGCGCGAAGCGTACAAGCTGCCGTCGCTGCGCAGCGTGATGGCCTCGTGAGCTTCTTTGGGCTGTGGAAATGGCTCTAAGCCGACGAAAGCGC
The DNA here is from genome assembly GCA_938022205.1 of uncultured Anaerolineae bacterium. Lineage (GTDB taxonomy): Bacteria > Chloroflexota > Anaerolineae > Aggregatilineales > Phototrophicaceae > JANWYT01. The sequence goes on from CALIEB010000003.1 coordinate 101,152, forward strand.
GCCCGTAGGCGGTGAGCCGTGCCGCGTCTTCGGCAAGGTCGAGCATGCCGAGCCAGTGCATAGGTGCAAGCAGCATAAACTCCAGCAGCGCGCCGTCCACCGCGTGCCAGCTCTCAAACCCGCGCAGGTACTCGTTATCGGCGTTGCGGATGTACCAGCTGTCGTAATCGCCGGCTGGACGCTGAAAGTCGGGCATAGTGGCGTGTACTGCGTCAATCAGCTCCTCAATTGACCACCAGCTTCGTGGGGGCGCAAAACGCGCAAGAGCCGCCAGCAGTGCTTTGCGTGCGAGCAAGGGGTCATAAACAAACTGTGGGTCAGGGAACAAGCCTGCCACGTGCCAAATGTCCTGATAGATAGTGCTGTCGCGCCATGCTTCTGCGAGGCTTTTTACTTGCTGCCAGCGCGGTGCAGTGAGCCATGTGTTGAGCCTGTCTCGACTGGGGAGGGCGCGTCCGTCTTGCACGCTAATGAGATGCGCGGTCACGCCGATACAGAGCATAAACGTCAGGCGTTCCGCGCTTGGTTTAAGCAAATGCGGCAGAATGCGCTCGCTGTAGGCGGGCAAAAAGCTGTCGCCTTCGACTTCTGCGCCCCACACGCGCAAATACGCCAAGAGCGTGGTCATGTCGTCCACAATGGCTGTGTCGGCGGCTTGCACGTTTTCTAATTCATCTTCTTCGAACGTCATGAGGTGAATGGTTTGCGGCGCAAGGGCGGGCGGCAGCTCATCTTTGAGATGGGCGTAGGAGGTCTTGTGCACCGGCAGCATTGCGGCAAAATCTTGTGCAAGCACAATCATCGGCACGATGCTGCCGTCTTTCTGCTCAAAGCGTTCGCCGATAAAGCCGCGATAGAATAGCCCTTCCGCCACGCTTTTGGGACGGCGATGGGGCTGCTCCTCCTCGATGCGCTTGCGCCCCATCTTGCGGATTTCTTTGAAGAGCCGCTCAAACTGGGCTTTAGGCATGGCATAGTTGCGGCTGGCGATGAGCATCTGCAGCGCGCCGCGTTCTTCGTCGCTGAGCTTGTCCCATAAGGCTTCCACGCGCTCGGGGTCAAGCATAGCATCGGCTAGCGCACGCACTGCGTCCTGTGGCGCGAGCTTTTGTAGCGGCACGCCCCACACTTCGGCATAGGTGTGCAGCATGCCATCATCTAACGCTTTGAGCAAATCTAGCAATTGGTGCATGAGCGTTCCTGCCTTTACGTTGCTTTGTGCTTATTATAGTGGATATGCGCCATGATAGGCAAAGCACCGAGAATTTTTATGCCCCCTACCCGCCTGCGTTGCCATGCGCTATGATAAGCGCGGTATATTGCTGCCTATCTCAACTAAGGAGCGACGAGTATGGAAGACCAAGAAGACCAGATCGGCTGTGCGACCACCGGCGTGCTGTCGTTGGCGGTGACCGCCGGCTTAAGCATTGCGCTGATTAGCGTCATTATCGTTCTCGGCATACTTCTCATTAGCGGGCTGGCAGGGTAATAAGGCGGCTGTCATGCGTTTTTTGAGGCTGGTGGTGCTGCTGTTGTGCGCGTGCCAGCCCACTTTGCCTCGTCCTGCCGCGTTGACCGCTTTGCCGTTTGCCACCGCAGTCGTGCCGACGCAGCCGCCCACGTTGGTTGCCGCACGCCCTTCGCCTTGCGACCGCGTGGCAGAGAACGCGCTCGCACCGTATCGTCCGCAGCAAGGCGCATTTATACGCACACAAGGCAGCCAGCTTGTGTTAGAGGGCAAGCCATTTGTCGTACATGGCGCGAATTACTATCCTAGCAATACCCCTTTTCAACGCTTTCTAACCGAAACTGACCCTGACGCGCTTGCCGAAGAGCTTGCACTCATGCGTGCGCTAGGGCTGAACACGCTGCGCATTTTCTTGCGCCACGCAGACCTGTTCACGTGTGAGGCGGGCGTGCTGCACGTGCAAGCTGCGAACATAGCGCGCCTTGATGCGCTGTTGACAACGTTTGCCCGTGCGGGTTTTCGCCTAATCATCGTGCTGCACGAGGGCGTGGACTTGCGTGACGCGGCGAACTACGCCCGCTATGCCGCTGAAACGCGCTTCTTACTTGAGCGTTACCGCAGCGAACCGTTTATCTTGGCGTGGGATGCTCGCGACCGTGCTGACGTTCTGTATCGTGAAGGCAGCGTGCCGCGCGAGCAGGTGCTGCAGTGGCTGCTAGAGACCACCGTTGTGATGCGTGCCGCCGCGCCCAACCAGCTTATTACGGCGGGCTGGTGGGAGGATGCCGAAGCGACCGCACCGCTGGTGGACGTGGTGAGCTTTCAGCATTACGGTGAGTACGAGCCGCTGCGTCAAGCTATCGCCAACGTGCGCGCTAGCACGACGAAGCCCATTTTGCTCAGCGCGATTGGCTACAGCACGTTTGCGTTGGACGAAACGACACAGCGCAACTTGCTTTTTCAGGGCTTGGAAGAAGTGAGCAACAATCGGCTGGCAGGCTGGCTAATTTACATGGCGTTTGATTATCCCACTAGCGCAGCGTGCGAACCTCCTGATTGTCCGTCGCCTGTGCGTGATATTCATCGCTACGGCATTTGGAACACCAGCTACTTTCCCAAGCTGGCGGTTGAAGCGATTGAGCGCGTGTTACAGAGCGCACCTTAGATTGCTAAACCGTTCACCCATTGTTTTGCGTATTGACTATATAGGGGTCATAACAAGAAAGTGTGGCTATGCTGCGTCGTCGAAGAACACCTCCCACGACTGATGAACCTGAAGTGCCTGATGTGCCGCTGCAGTGGCGGCGCATGCTGGCGTACCTTGCGCCCTATAAAGCGCGCCTTATGCTGGCGGTGGTGGCGATGTTTGCCAGCGCAGGCTTAAGCCTTGTGTTCCCCGCAGTTATTCAGCGCGTGATTGATAGCGTGCTTGAAGAGCGCGACTGGCAGCTGCTCGACGCGATTACGCTGGGATTATTGGGCGTGTTTTTGCTTTACGCTTTCATGTCGTTTGTGCAAACGTATTTCCTCAACTACGTTGGCGAGCGCATTGTCACCGACCTGCGCAAGCAGCTTTACAGTCACTTACAAACGCTCTCGCTGGGATTTTTCGTCGAGCGGCGCGTGGGTGAGCTGGTCAGCCGCATGTCCAGCGACGTTACAGCGATGCGCAGCGCGCTCACCGAAAATCTCACGACGCTGTTGCAGCAAGTGTTGGTCATGATAGGTGCGATTACCGTCATGGTGCTGCTGAATTGGCGACTAACTTTGTTCATCGTGGTGATGATTCCCATCATCATCGTGTTGGGCTTTGTGTTTGGCACGTCTTTGCGGCGCATTAGCACCCGCGTGCAAGACGAATTAGCGGCGGCAACGGTGGTCAGCGAGGAAGTGCTGCAGAACATCCGCGAGGTCAAGAGCTTCACCCGTGAAAGTTACGAGGTGGAACGCTACAACAACGCGGTTGAGCGTGCTTTTGCGGCGGCGTTGAGCCTATTGCGTGTGCGCGCTGTTTTCGGTCCGATTATGGCATTCTTGGGCTTTGGCGGGCTTGCGCTGATTTTGTGGTTTGGCGGGCGCGAGGTGCTTTCCGGGCGGCTGAGCGGCGGTCAACTTATTGCCTTCTTGGTCTATGGGCTGACGGTGGCTAGCAGCTTCGCCGCGTTGGTAGGGTTGTACACGACGTTCCAGCAGACGTTGGGCGCGACCAAGCGCGTCTTTCAACTTTTGGACACGCGCCCTACTGTGCAGGATGCGCCGGACGCGCAACCGCTGCCGCGCATTAACGGGCGCGTGCAACTTGAAGGGGTGTGCTTTGCCTATGATGCGCGCCAAGCGGTGCTGCACGACATTACCCTAGACATTCAAGCGGGCGAAATTATCGCGCTGGTCGGTCCGAGCGGGGCGGGCAAAAGCACGACCTTCAACCTCATCCCGCGCTTTTATGACCCCACAAGCGGCACGATTAGGATTGATGGGGTCGATATACGTACCGTCACGCAGCAGAGCTTGCGCGAGCAAATCGGCATTGTGCCGCAAGAGACGCTGCTCTTTGGCGGCACAATTCGCGAGAACATTCTCTACGGACGCTTGGATGCCAGCGAGGCGGAGCTAATCGACGCGGCAAAGTCCGCCAATGCGCATGAGTTTATCATGGCACTGCCCGACGGCTATGACACGATTGTCGGCGAACGCGGCGTGCGTCTTAGCGGCGGTCAGCGGCAGCGCGTGGCGATTGCGCGCGCTATTCTCAAAGACCCGCGCATCTTGCTTTTGGATGAGGCGACGAGCAGCCTTGACAACGAGAGCGAGCATTTGGTGCAGGAGGCGTTGGCGCGCTTGATGCAAAACCGCACGACGCTGATTATTGCGCACAGGCTCAGCACAGTGCGCGTAGCGCATCGCATTGCGGTGCTTGACAAGGGGCGGCTGGTTGAGCTTGGCACGCATGACGCGCTTTTGGCACAGGGTGGACTGTACGCTCGCTTGTACGACATGCAATTCCGCGAGCAGGAAACGCTTGCGTTAGGGTAAAGGGGGGAAATATGCAAGGCAAAACGGTGTTGTTGACGGGTGCAACAGGCTTTTTAGGCGGCGCGCTAGCGGCACGCTTGAGCGCAGTCGGCGCGCAGGTGCGGGCATTGGTGCGCCGTCCTGACCGCGACCGTCGCATCAAGGACTTGCCGAACGTCACACAGGTTACGGGTGATGTCACCGATTTAGCCAGCGTGCGTGCCGCTGCGTCTGGCTGTGATTATGCCATTCATGCCGCAGTGTCGTATGGCACGCTCGCCGAGCAGCGCGCGGTTAACGTTGAAGGCACGCGCCACGTGGCGCAGGCGTGTGCGGAGGCTGGTGTGGCGCGCCTGCTTCACGTGAGTTCGCTGGCTGCGTATGGTTATGCCGTGCATGGCGTGGTGACAGAAGCGCGCGCGCTTCGTCCTAGCCGCGAGCCTTACAGCCTTACGAAGGCTGAAGCCGAAGCTGCTTTGCGCGATGTTGCCCAAGCGCATGGCTTGTCTTACAGTATCGTGCGTGCGGGTGGCATTTTTGGCGCGCACTCAGGGCTGTGGACACTGACGCTGTTTAAGCTAGCGAAACGCCAGCCGATAGTCTTTCTTGGCGATGGGCGTGCCAATGTGCCGTTGGTATATGTTGATGACCTTATCGACTTGATGCTGCTGTGTTTGACCGAACCACGAGCGCACAACGAGGCATTTAACGCGGTCTACGACCCACCTTACACGTGGCGTGACCTGCTGATGGGGTATGCGCGGCTTAAGCGCGAGAACCCCGTTTGGCTTGGCATCCCGCTTGTGTTGGTTAAGCCATTGGTGTGCTTGCTCAGCGCGACCGCGCCCGACCTTACGCCGCGCAAAGCTCTCAAGGACATGCTCGGCTATTTGCTGAGCGACGTGCGCTACAGCGCGCAAAAAGCGCATGACCTGCTGGGCTGGCAGCCCAAAACCACGCTGTATGCGGGCATTGAGGCGTGTAAGCCTTACTTACAGGCAAAGGGGCAGCTCTAACCTATGGTTGTACGCCGTTATGCCACCGCTTGCATGGCATGACATTGACCGACTTTTGCTCTCTGATACAATAGCGACAACAGAATGGTGATTTTCAAGGAGGCATTTATGCGACGAATCGTAGGGATAGCAGCAGCGTTAGTGTTGACTTTGGCAGCGTGCGGTGATATGCCTCCTTCTACGGTCTTTGTGATGGAGGTGACCCGCGAGGTCACCCGCGAAGTGACACGCGAAGTCGTGGTGACTGCAACGTCTGCGCTGGTGAGCGGCGCAATTCCTGTGGTTAGCCCAACGCCTACGGCTGCGCCGCGTCAGTCACCCACGCCTGTGGCAACCCCTACGCCGGATGTGTTTCCTACGCCTGTGATAGGTCAGGTGTTTGTGGCAGAGCAGGTTTTTCAAGGCGGACGCATGTTCTGGCTGCAGCCTGTCAACCAAATTTGGGTGCTGACATTCGAGGGCGGCAAAAACGTTTGGCAGGTCTATCAAGATAGCTTTGAAGAGGGCATGCCAGAACGCGACCCTACGATTGTGCCACCGCCTGGGTTCTATCAGCCTGAACGCGGCTTTGGCAAGCTCTGGCGGGAAAACCCGATGCTGCGCGATGTGCTAGGCTGGGCAACGACCGAAGAGTTGGGCTATAACACGCGCTACGAGTACCACGCCGGCGGATTTGTCGACGAAAACAATGTCTATGTTCCTGCTTCAGGGTATCATGTACTAGAGAACTTGATACGCGAGGAATATCACTTTATCGAAGGAGCGTGGACGTGGGAACTCAAGAATTCACCATAAAGCACCTGCCGTATTTGCTGGAACAACTTCCTTACACAGTACCATGTGCCGCAGACGCGCGTATCAGCATGACGAAGTACGCAGACGACAGCGTGTGGAAGGCACAGCTCGGCACGGGCGATGCACCTGCTTTGGCGATGCAAACGCACTTTGGCGGACGCGCCAACCTCGTAAGTCTTGTGCCAATGTGGACGCTCAACGGGCAAGTGCGTTACGAGGCGAGTGCCTATCACGACGCGCCGCGTCTCTTGACGTTTGCCAGCAATTACCAAGTCATCGAGGCGCGCCCGTTTTTGCCGCTTGCGTGGCTTGGCGAACATATCGCGCTGGATTCGCACACGTTGGGCGGCGTGTACAAAGTTACCAATCACGGTGACCACCCCATCACGTTCACGATGGAGCTTTACGGGCATGTGATTGTTGGGGGCGAAGAGCTTCGCTTGAAACCCTACCCCAAAGACGGTGCGTTTGGGTTGGGGCAAATAGGCAACTTGCAGCCGGTGGTGATGCTTGAGAAAGGCGCGACAAACCCTGAAAGCAGCGCGCGCATCGGCATCACATTAACGCTGCTTGCTGGGGATACCAGAGTTGTGCGTTGGGTGTGTGTCGCGCAAGACTACGAGCCGAACAGCCTTGCGTACGCGCGGGCGTGGCTCAAGACCAGCTGGAAACCTTTCTTCGCAGCATCCACACAGGCAGCATCCGCCTTGCCGCACATCATAAGTGGGCACGGCGAGCTTGACCGCCTGTTTTACTTGTCGGGCGTGCGTCTTGTGCAAGCCTTTGTGGCAGCAAATGGGCGTTTGCCCGCGCCTGTGATGGTGCAGACGCGCCATATCCACACAGGGTTTAGCCCTAAGGGGGACGGCAGCGACTATCCGCGCGCTTGGAAGGGTGTTGACGTGTTCACAGCGGCGCGCCTTGCCCCTGTTTTGGCGACCATTGCGCCTGACCTTGCGCAGGGGCTGGTCTTGAACTTTTTGGCTACACAGCGCGAAGATGGCTTCGTTGACCTGCGTCCTGCGCCGAGCGGACAAATGAGCGAGATACTGTGTACGCCGTTGCTGTGCGCGATGGCTTGGCGCGTTTATGACATCACCCGTGACGATGATTTTCTGGCGCGCGTGTTTCCCAAACTGCAAGCCTTTCTTAGCTTATGGTTGCAACCGCTCCAAGCTAAGCAGCCGCTGACGTGGCATGACCAACGCCAAACGGGCTATCCCTACTTTCCCATGTTTAGCACCCAAGCGTGGGGTCAGGGCGTTGACGTGCGCACGGTTATCGCGCCGGATTTGCTAGCGTACTTGGTGAGCGAGTGTGTCGCGCTAAAGCAAATGGCGCAGGCGCGCAAGGACGAGCGTGCGGCTAAAGCGTGGGCGAAGCAGGAGAACGCGCTGCGCAAGCAGTTGGTGGTGCACCAGCAGGGCAGCATCTATGCCTATCGCGATATCGAGCTAGGCGCGCTTTCGCCTGCCCAAACGCTGCTTAAAGACGCAGCGGTTGACCAGCCTCAGTTTGTTCAAGCGCAGATGAGCGCGCCTTCTCGCTTGCTTGTGCGCGTGGTGGGCGGCGTGAGCCACGTGCCGACGTTCACGCTTACCCTGAATGGGGTGGGGCGCGATGGTAAGCCTTTTGAAGAGGTGTTCACACAAAAAGACTTTACTTGGAACAATCGACAAGGCTTTTTAACGACCAGAGCGGTCTATCAACAGCTAGACCGCGTGTCTTGCAATGGTTTAAGCCGTGTGTACCGCGTGACAGTGACCACGCCTGACTTGACTTATCAGGACATCAACGCGGTGATGCCGCTTGCCTTGCAGGGCGCGCAAGGTGGTGCGATGCTCGTGCAAGCATTGGAGCAATTGGGTTTATGGGGTGCCAACGGTATCACGATGTTGGGCGCAGAACCCGAAGCTCTCGAGCCGAGTGAAGCGTGGGGCGCAGGCGGCGTGTGGCTCTATTGGCAAGAGCATCTTGGCGCGTGCTTGCCCGCAAAGCAGTTGCTGGCACTACTGGAGCGGTTGTTGGCTGTGCAAGCTCGCGTTTTAACTCAGACAGGCAAATTTGCCCAAGCCTATCACGGCAGCTTGCTGCAGGGCATTGGTGAAGCGGACTTTTTGAGCGGCATTTTTCCGTTAGGGTTGTTCTTGCATGCGATAGGTGTGCAGATTGTCAACGCCGGTGAGGTGCGCTTGTCGCCGTATTTCGCTTGGGGCAAGACCATCGCGATTGAACAGCACGGCGTGGTGGTGCGCCGCACGCGCGCTCAAATTACCGTAAAATTTCCGTCAGGGTATCGCGAAGTGATTAAGCAACTTAACGAGCCGCGCGTGCTGGTTGACCCAAAGAGCAGAGGGTATGTGCCGCCAGAGCGCATTGCGTCGCCGATTATCAAGCCACTTTACCCTCCTCCTGCGCAAGGCGCAAACCGTGTTATGATACCTATAGAGCATGAAGATTGAGGCGTTGTCTATGGGGGCTCCGTCAGCCACAGAGGATGAGCATGGAGCAACGCATGAGGCGTACGTCTTGCGCTGTACGTCTGATGGCGTGCTGATTGCCAATGACGACATGATAATGACCTACATCAACCCGGCGGCGGCGAGCATGCTAGGGGTGACAGTGGACGAGGTGCTGCAAAAGCACGTGGCGGCTTGCTTTAGCAAGAATCCGCCGCTGCTCAACCTATTCGAGCGCACAGGCGAGCAAAAGTTAGAGGTGCGCTTGCCGCGCCGTCGCCTTGCGCAAGGGCTGGCGAACACGATGGCGAACGGCGAGCGCGTCGTGCTGCTGCAGGATGTCACCGAGAAGCGCGACCTCGACAATCGCCGCGAGATGCTTATCCGCGCTATTACTCATGACCTGCGCAACCCTATCTCGGCTATCGGCGGCTTTATGGACTTGGTCGGCAAGCTGGGCGAACTCAACGAAGCCCAGCGCAAGTTTTTGACACGCGCCCGCCAAACCACGAGCAAGCTGCAGGACATGATTGCCACGTTGGTCGAGTTAGCGTGGATTGAGGCGGGCATGCCGCTTCAGCACGCGCCTGTGCGCCTTGACGAGGTTATCCAAAAGGCTGTCGATGCGTTACAGGCAACGGCGCGCAAACACAACGTTGGCATCGTCATGTCTATTCAACGTCCGCTGCCTGTGGTGCTGGGCGATGCCGAACGCTTGCAGATGGTCGTCTTTCAGCTTTTACACAACGCGCTTATCTACTCTCATCCGGAGACGAACGTTGTCATTCACGCATGGCAAGACGAAGAAGAGCTTTACTGCAGCGTGGCGGACCAAGGCATTGGCATTGCCGACAGCGAGATTGAGCTAGTGTTCGACCGCATGTACCGCGCGCGTGACGAGCGTGTGAATGACATTGCTGGCGGCGGCTTAGGTTTGACGATTGCGCGCACGATTGTCAAGCGGCACGGTGGCGACATTTGGGCATCGAGCAATCTGAACGTTGGCAGCACGTTTACGTTTGTGTTGCCTGCCGCGCAGCAGAGATGAGGGGCTGCCATGCAAAAAATTAAGGTGCGGCTGCCGGCAACTCTGACGAATTTCGGCGTGGCACTGGACAATCTTGGCTTAGCGTTGGGGTTGTACACACAGGTTGAGTTTTCCCCGCGTGAGGATACGCAACTCATCGTCGAGACGCTGGGCGAAGGTGCGGGCGAGTACGCGCTAGGGTTGCGGCACCCGGTCGTTTTAGGTATGTCGCGCTTTTTTCAAGAGCATGAGCGCGCCCCGAGCGGCGTGTCGATTCGCGTGCAAAATGACATCCCGTTGCGCAGCGGCTTGGGCGCAGAGACGGCGTTTATGCTGGCAGGGGTCATTGGTGCGAACAATCTGCTCGGCGGGGGCTGGGGACGCGATGCGCTCATGCGCTTTGCTATTCACATCACCCAGCGACCGTACCATATTTTAAGCGCGATGCTCGGTGGGCTAACGGCTTGTGTGCTGCAAGATGACGGTGAGCCGATTTACCGCACCCTGCCGCTTAAGGCGTTTCGCGTGATTGTGGCGATACCGCAATTAGAACGCTACACCGCACCGCTTAAGCCCGAGAAGCTCGATTACAGCGAGCATTTGTACAGCGCGCAACGGCTTCCGCTGTTGCTGGAGGCACTGAAACACGGTGACCTCGAGCTGCTGGCGAGTACTTTTCAAGAGCGCGTGCTTGCGCCGCAGTTTGCTCAGCAAATTCGCGGCTACGCGCACGTTGCGGAAGTGGCGCGCTTGGCGGGTGCCTTGGCGGTGACGACGAGCGGCATGGGTCCCGCGATGGTTTTTCTAGCGCACAAGGCGCACGACCGCATCGCCGAAGCCGTTGAAACAGCGTTTCGCAACCTTGACATCAAGGGCAGGGTGGTGATTGTTCCCCTAGACACACAGGGCGTTGTGATTAGCATGATGCAAACGACTTAGCGTGACGCTTGTGGAGAACTTATGACCGAAAAACCGATACCAAGCGGTATCACACTCAACAAAACGGAAGGCTATCTAGAGATTGTTTGGCAAGACGGCAGCACCTGCCGCTATCCGCTTTCGCACTTGCGCGAGGCTTGCCCTTGCGTTGAATGCCGCGGCGGGCACCAGTTCATGGGCATCGAGAACGCGCCTGAGAATATCTTGAAGCTAACGCCTAAGCGCGCTTACACTGTGACCGCGCTCAATCCCGTCGGGCATTACGCCCTGCAGCCCGTTTGGGATGATGGACATTCGACAGGCATTTACACGTGGGAGTACCTGCGCTACCTTTGCCCTAAGGCGTAAAAGTAGACGATAAAGTGACAAATGTTACCCCTATTTTGTGCGCAATGCACAAAAAATGGGGGCTAAAAATCATTTTGCGTTGCTGCGTTTAGCGTTATAATTAAGCCGTTACTCATGAAAGTGAGTACTGCACTATCCATTAGGTGTTTAATCTACAACGAGAGGTTATCTTATGTTACGCAAGGTTTTAGGTTTAGTTACACTTGTTGCAGTCGTTCTTGGGACGTTCGGCAGCGCGTTTGCGCAGAGCGAACTTGTCATTTGGGCGGATGACACCCGCGCTCCTGTCTTGGAAGAGTTGGGCAAGCAGTTTGAGGCAGAGTTTGGCGTTGCCGTGAAGGTGCAGCAGCTGGGCTTTGGGGATATCCGCGACCAATTTAAGACCGCCGCGCCCGCTGGCGAAGGTCCCGACATCATCATCGGCGCGCACGACTGGCTCGGTGAGCTAACCCAAAGCGGGTTGCTGGAGCCGCTGGTGCTAGACGAAGCGTTCTTGGCGAACTTCGCACCGGCCGCCCTGCAAGGGTTCACCTTCAACAGCACGCTCTATGGCTTGCCCTATGCGACCGAGAACGTGGCGTTCCTTTACAACCCCGAGCTGGTGGAAACGACACCCGCGACGTGGGACGAGGTGTTTGCACTTAGCCAAATGCTGGTGAAAGAAGGCAAGTCCAAATATGGCTTCGTCCGCCAAGAAGGTGACCCCTATCACTTCTTCCCGATTCAGACCGCATTCGGTGGCTATGTCTTTGGCTTTGACGAAGACGGCAACTACAACCCCGAAGATTTGGGCGTTGACAGCGAAGGCTCGATTGCTGCTCTGACGTGGTGGGAAAACTTCGTCAAGGCTGGTCTGCAGCCGCAAGCTGTTGACTATGACGTGATGCACAACCTGTTCGAAGCGGGCGATGCAGCGATGATTGTCACGGGTCCTTGGGCGTTGGACCGCATCCGCAAGTCAGGCGTGCCTTATGTGGTGTCCCCGACCTTCCCCGAAGGTGCCGAAGGGGTGGCTGGCAAACCCTTCCTCGGCGTGCAGGGCTTTATGGTTAGCTCCTTCAGCAAGAACAAAGAGCTGGCGGTGGCTTTCTTGACCGAATTCGTGGCGAGCGAGGACATTGAAGTTACGATTAAGGTCGGCGATAAGGAAATGATGGGCTACCCGATGTACCTGCTCGGCTTGTCGCGTCCGTCGGCATACCTGCCCGCGCTGCAAGCTAACGAAGACCCCGACTTTGTGGCGTATGGTTTGGCTGGCACGGAAGCTCTCCCCATGCCTGCTATCCCGCAAATGGGTGCCGTGTGGTCTTCTTGGGGCAACGCCGTTACCGCCGTGACGCAAGGCACGGAAACGGCTGCCGATGCCTTCACAAAGGCTGCTGAACAAATTCGTACACAACTTGCGGGCAATTAGTCGCCTGCTCCATAACCGACAATGAGCGCAGTCAAAACTAGCGCGAGCGGCGGAGCCTCCTCAACGGGAGGCTCTGCCCTTATCGGGAGGTTGGTGCAAATCGCCATCCTCGTTGCTATTGATTTGTTTGCCGCGTTTTTAGTGATTAACCTTGCACGGGACGGCATTTGGGAATTTGCCATCTTCTTGGCGTTGGTGACCTTGTTCGTCAACGTGATTCAGTTCCGCAAAGAGTTGTTTCCTATTCGTTGGATTTCGCCTGCTTTGGTCTTGATGGGGGTCATGGTGATTTACCCCATCCTCTACACCGTGTATGTGTCTTTGACAAACTACAGCGATGGCAACTTTCTAACTAAAACACAGGTTATTAATCAGGTCTCAAGAGAGCGTTTCTTGCCCGAAGGTGGGGCGGTCTTTGATTATGTGGCGTATCGCAACGAGGCAGGTGAGTTCGCGCTGCTCTTGACCAACAGCGCGGGCGAAGCCTTTTTTGCTCGTGTAGGCGCGCCGTTAGAAGCGGTTAAGCCCGATGCTGAAGGCAAATTTGCTGACACTATCGACGGCTTCACGGTGCTGCCGCGCTCGGAGCGGTTTAGCGCGCTGGCGACGTTATCCGCGCTGTCGTTTGGTCCTGAAGACCAGCCGCTGCAAATCAGCAGTGGCAAGGCGCGCGCGCTGCAGCCGCGCTTCATCTACGACAGCGCAAAGGATTCCTTTACCGACCGACTTGATGGCAAGGTCTACTTTGCCGACGACACCATCGGTTTCTTTGTCAACGTGGCGGACTATGAGGCTGCGCTTGCCGCTGACCCGAACACGCGCATCTCGTCGTTCTATCTAGCTACGCCGACGTTCGCGCAGGGAGCAGGCTATCGCGTGCTGGTGGGTGCGAACAACTTCACGCGCTTCTTCACCAGCCCCGCCATTCGGGGACCTCTCTTGCAAATCTTCACGTGGACGGTGACTTTCGCGCTGGTGTCGGTGTTCTCGACCTTCGCGCTAGGGTTGCTCATCGCGCTGCTCCTGCAAGCAGATACCCCCGCCAAGCGTGTGTTCCGCACGCTGCTCATCGTGCCTTATGCGATTCCCGCGTTGATTGCGGTGTCCACGTGGCGCGGCATGCTCAACCCGAACATGGGCGTGATTGGCAGCACGCTCAGCGACATCTTGGGCTACCAAATTCCGGTATTTTCTGACGCAACGTGGGCAAAAGTCGCCATCCTGCTGATTAACCTGTGGCTGGGGTATCCTTACTTTATGTTGGTGTGTAGCGGCGCGCTGGCAGCAATTCCCTCTGACATGTACGAAGCGGCGCAAGTGGACGGCGCGAACACCCTACAGCAGTTCCGCTTCTTGACACTGCCGCTGCTGCTGGTTTCGGTGGGTCCTCTGTTGATTGCGTCGTTCACGTTTAACTTCAACAACTTCGTGATTATCGAGGCGTTTAACAAGGGCTTGCCGCCCATCCTTGACACGCCCACCGCTGCCGGTCAGACCGACATCTTGATTAGCTATGCCTTCCGCCTTGCCTTCGGCTCGGGGCGCGGCGCAGACTTTGGGCTAGCGTCAGCTATCACCATCGTCATCTTTGCTATTGTGGCAGGTATCACGATGCTGCAGTTCCGCTTTACGCGCCAGTGGGAGGAGACTTCGAAAAATGTCTAGCATGTCACTAGCTCAGAACTCAAAGCGGAAGCGTGGTGAAGGCAACTATGCGCAGCAAAAGCTGTTCTGGAAAGTGGTGCGCGTGCTTGTCTTGACGTTTTTCGTCTTTTTCGCGCTCTTTCCAGCAGTGTGGGTGCTGTCTGCGTCGTTTAACCCGTCGCAGTCGATGTCCTCGCAAACGCTCATTCCACGCAACGTGACCAGCGTTGACCAGCTGCTTGTCAACTATCGCGTGCTGTTTGAAACGCCGCGCTACCCGTTCTTTCGCTGGGTGCTAAACTCGGTCATTGTGGCAAGCATCACGTCTGTGCTGACGGTCATGATTACCGCGCTGAGTGCCTATTCGTTCTCGCGCTTCCGCTTCTTTGGGCGGCAGGGCTTGATGTTGTTTATCCTGTTGGTGCAGGTGTTCCCTAACTTGCTGGCGATGGTTGCCATCTTCCTGATGCTCCAGCAAATCGGGCAGTATTTGCCGTTTTTGGGGCTGAACACGCAAGGTGGTCTGATTCTCGTCTACGTTGGCGGCGGCATGGGCATCAACATCTGGCTCATGAAAGGCTTCTTCGACAGTGTGCCGCGCGACATCGACGAATCGGCACAAGTCGACGGCGCAACGCACTGGCAGACCTACTGGCTGCTTATCTTCCCGTTGGTGCGCCCGATTTTGATTGTGGTCGGCATTTTGTCGTTCGTTGGCACGTTTAATGAGTTTGTGTTGGCGCGCGTGCTGCTGCGCGACATTAACTCGTGGACGCTGATGGTGGGCTTGTGGGGCTTCGTCTCGGATAACTTCGGGCAGAACTGGGGCATCTTCGCCGCCGGCTCTGTGATTGGCGCGCTGCCTACGCTGTTGGTCTACTTGTTCTTCCAAGACCAAATTGTGGGCGGTCTGACGCAAGGTGCTGTGAAGGGCTAATCTGGCGCGTGTTATGCGCTAGAGGCGGGCATAGGCTGGCAAGCTATGCCCGCCTTTTTTGGCTTACTTATCCCAAATGGGTTGGCGCAGGTCGGTGATGAGCGGTGTGTTGGCAAAATTGCACGTTGGAGCTTCGGGGATGATGCCGTCACGAATGGCTAGCATCGGCGCGCTGGGGTTGAAGTAGTTATAGGCGAGCCGCGCTGATTCGGCGATGACCGGCAGCGATTCCGAGAACAAGAGCCAGCTCGGCTGAAAGACCATCATCACCATGACAAAATCGCCGCCTTCGCTGAAGAATATGCCCGCGTTGCTGTGCGTGGTGTCAATCCAGCCGTGCTTGTGGGCAACGCGCACACCTTCGGGAATGCCGGCCTTGAGCAGCCCGTCCACCGTGTTGTTGCTCATGACGTGCAACATTTGACGGCACTCGCGCGGTTCGTAAAGGTCGCCAAATTTTTCCAGCAAAATGCCGCCGTCACCATAAGCACATTGATAGACATCCGCGAGCAGCCAGCCAATCTCATCCACCGTGAGCTGGTTGGAGAGGTCGGGCTGGGCGCGCACTTGGTCGACACCAGTGGTCGGGTAGCGAATAGGGCGTGGCGGTATGGGAGGCTTTTGTGGGTCGGTAACGTAGGGCGAGAGCAAGAAGCTGTTCTTCATTCCCAGCGCGTTCATGAAACGTGTGACCTCTTCTGCACCGGTGAACTCATCGCCGTTGCCGATGATGCTCAGCAGGCGGTTGGTTGCCACGTTCTCGCTGCAAATCATAGTATTGGCGATGTCGGTGGCAGTTTGCGCGTTGGGAGGTTCGTTGAGCGTGCCGTACAAGCGCACAAGAATGGGAATTTTGTTGACGCTCGTTCCGCTAAAGGCTATGTCGTTGCCGAAGGTGATGGCTTCACCTGTTTGTAAGTCCATTAAAAACAGCGCGCCAAAGCGGCTGGTTTGCGGGTCGAAGCGATTGCGCAGCATCAGCTCCCAAATTTGCTCACCTAAGCGGGCAAACGCAGGGCTTATTGGCACAGCTTCGCCGCTGTGGAGGTTGCTGCTAAGCACCACAGACGGCGTTGGCGTGAGGGTCGGCAGCACCAACACCCCATCGCTAATGGCGGGAAGCGTGAAGATATTGCCTTGTATGTCGAGCAAGTCGCGGGCAATCCACGCATAGCCGTTGGGCGAATTGGCATAGCGTACCTGCACCCAAGGATATTGTGTGTGGTAACCGCTAAGCTCAAAGCGTTCGCCGGCATTCGCCACACCAACACGTGGATAGTCTACACCGGGTCCATAACGCACGTTGACTTCACCGCGCACTGTTCCCGTGACGCTATAGGTCGGCGTGAGTGTCGCGGTGGGCTGTGCCAGCGGCGCGCTGGTAGGCTGCGGATTGTTGGGTGCGGCGGCTGGCGGTGCTGTGACAAGCGTGGCTGGGTCAAGGATGAGTGTGCTGATAGGCACGGCGTTGAGCGCGCCGCGTATGGTCACCAAGTCTTGATACACCCAACCAATGGGTCGCTGTGTGTTGGGGTCGCCGAGCAGCACCCAGGGGAAGAACTCGCTTCTGCCTATGACGGGGTAGACCGTGCCGCTGGTGATTTCGCCGACTTTGACGCTGTTGGTGTCAGTGGCGGCACGCAGGTTAGCTTGCCCTAGTGCTTCTGCAGTTGCGACAGCTTGCGCTGCGCTCCACCATGTGCCGAGCGCAAGCAGCAGCAGCACGGCAAGCGCAAGTAGCGTTCGTTTCATAAGAGCCTTTCGATAACTTGCGAACCGTTTGGCGCACATTATAGCACGCTGGCAAAATGGGCGAAAATAGCGTTTTGTCGCGGTTGAGAATTGACAGGCGTGTGCTTTTTGCTACAATGACATGCGTCAAGCCGAAGTGGCGGAATTGGCAGACGCGCTACGTTCAGGGCGTAGTTCCCACAAGGAGTATGGGTTCGACTCCCATCTTCGGCAAGAAAGCACCCGCATAGGCGGGTGTTTTTTGTTGCATCTGCCTGGTTTTATGCTATGCTAAGCGTATGACAGAGCGTACGCCCCAAGCCACGAAGTCATCCGCGCTGCCGGTGGTCATCTCCGGCACACAGGTCATGTTTGCCGTGATCGTGATGGTCATTTTGATGCTGGCGATTAACTTTGGCGGGCGTGTCAGCGCAGACCGCGAGCTGAACAAGGTGCGCGATGCGGTCACAGCAGAAATCGACGCGTTGCGCCGGGAGCAAGCCGAGCTAGTGCGCCGCCTCGAGTATGTGAAAAGCGATGCCTATGTAGAGGTTTGGGCGCGCAGCGACGGGCGTATGGTACGCGAGAACGATGTGCTAATCGTACCCGTGCCAGCCTTAGGTGGTGTTGCGGACACGCCTGCATCCCCCACACCATTCTTTACAGGCGAAACCGCTCAGCCTACGCCAGTGTGGCAGCTTTGGTGGGCGTTGTTCTTTGACACGCCGCCGCCGCAGTTCTAGCCTGCAGACACCCAATCGGGCTGCTTGCCGAGCAAGCGCAAGACCCGTGCATGTGTGAGCGTTGGCGCGCCAACCTCGACAACATGTCCAGCTTGTGCGTGGCTGGTCTTGATAATGGCTATGGCGTGCAGCTTGCCGTCGGGTGCTGTCACGCTGCTTGTCATTTGTCCAATAGGCTTTTGTTCGCTGAAAAGTGGCTGTGGGCTGGCGGCAAAGCTCTCCAAATCAAGCGCGACCATGACCCGCGCTAGCCGTTCGCGGCTATCCATGCGCGCGATAATCTCTTGTCCCGTGTAGCAACCCTTGTGGAAGCTCACCTCATCCCAAAGCCCAAGCTCAAGCGGAATAAACTCTTGCGATAACTCTGGCACGCCTGCTGTGCCTGTGCGAATGCGCAGCGCGTTGAAAAGCAGTGAGCCGCTGGGGCGCAACGTGTCGTCTTGGCGCAGCGCGTCATAGAGCAAATGAGCCTGCGCGCGGTCGCAAACAAGCGTCCAGTGTCCGCCTAAGAGCGGCTTGCGGTGGAACAACCACGCTGAAACGCCGTTCAGTGTGAGCTGCTGGGCGTGATAGCGCGCGGGTGGGTTTGCTGTCAGGCGCGCCACGCAGGCATCTGCGCCTGCGCCGTGTAGGTCGAATTGGCATGTGTTGGCGGTCTCATCGCTGACGCTTGCCTTGTCGTTGAAGAAGATGTTGCGCCCTAAATGCGCGCGAACTTGCTCGCCGCGTCCGGGCGATGTCAGCAGCCATAGCCCATCGGGCAAGTGATACGTTTCGACGCGGTCGATGATACGGGCGTTGGCGTTGGTGAAAAGCGTCGCTACGCCTTGTAAGGGCGCAAGGTCAAGCGTCTTGTTCGTTGAAAGGCGGTTTACAAGGTCAAAGCGGCTGTCGCCGCTCAGGCGCACACGACCCTCGTGCGAACGGTCAAGCAGCACTGCGCCGCGCTCAAGGTGCGCATACTCGCCAACAAGGTCGCCGAAGTGTAGCGGAATGCCGTCCGTGTTGAGCGATGCGCCGTCGCGTTCGTAACGTTCTGCAAGCGCGTTCATGGCTGCTGTGTGGCGATACGCTGGTGGATAACTTGTAGCATTGCGTCGTAGAGCTGCTGCTCGGCGGTATCGATGTCATCGTTGATAATCACGATGTCGCACTCTTGCGCAAAGGGAATCTCTAGGGTGCGCGCGCGTTCGACGCGCTCGGCGATAATTTCGGGGCGGTCGCTGCCTGTGGCGCGCTGTTCCATGCGCCGCTTGAGCTCGCTGAGCTGTTGGTCAGGTGTACCGCCGACGGTCACGAAAATCAACACAGTGTCGTTGGGATACTGCGCTTTGATAATGCGCGCTCCCAATACGTCTACATGCCCAATCACATGTTCGCCCTGCGTGATTTTGTCTTCAACGCTAGCGCGTGGCACGCCGTAGAAGTTGCCCTTTGTGACAGGGGTGTACTCAATCAGCGCATCGTTGGCAATCATCTCTTCAAAGCCCGCTTGCGTCTTGAAGTGATAATCTACCCCGTCGCGCTCTTGAGCGCGTGGTGGGCGCGTGGTAGCAGTCACCAGCCGCGACAGGCGGTGCGGCGTGTTGGCAAAGCGCGCCAGTAGCCGCTGCATGAGCGTGTCTTTGCCTGCGCCGCCCGGTCCGACGAGGACAAAGAAGATACCACGTGAAGGAGGTGTTGAAGTCAAGGTGCGTATCCTTCTTTATTTGGTGCGTGTGCTAACAGTGTAGCAAGAAGTGATAAGCATCGCTAGTGTGTGCGTTAACAAAAAGCCTCGCTTCTGCGAGGCTTTTTGCGTCAAATGTGGGGGTTACGGGTCGATAATCTCGATGTCTGTGACCCACCAGCCAATCAAGTAGTTGAAGGTCGCACCGCCTACGTTATTAGCGTCTACGCTTTGCGTGTCGTTGCTCTCGAAGCGGCGGTCGACGCGGAAGCGAATGGCGATGGGTGGGCTGCCGGGTCCCGCGTAAGCGGTGAGGTCGTGAATGCGTCTGCTCCAGTCACCTCGATCTGGTGTGTATGTGCCACCGTGCGTGGGGCGGTCAAAGTTACCCGCGACGATGTCAAGGCGAATGCTGGCAGATCCTGTTGAGTCGTAGTAGTCGAGCATGAGCCATGCACCGGGTGGGATGGTGCGCGTGGCACTCATCCAGCCGCCGCTTTGATTCTCCCAGTCGTCAATGATGAGGCATGATGTGTTAGGATCTGGACGGCTGTGGTTGGCACGCCCGCCGTTAGCACTGCCGCTGAAGCGGTCGGCGCAGCCAGGCGTGTAGTTGACCCACAAGCGCACGCCGTCATCGCTGATGGTTGTGAACTTCAGCGTGATGAAATCTGTCGTGGCAAGACGGCGTATCCAGCGCGCCGAGAAGTTATCTGCGCTCACGTTGGTGTAGCCGAAGGGGCGTCCGGTGCCAAAATTGTAATTGATGTTCTCGCTCATTGCGCTGATGCGCTTCTGGGCTGTGCCGTTGAAGTTGTGCGCGGTGGTGAAGGTTGGAGACGGCGCGTTCCAGCCCAAGCTAAAGTCGAGCGCGGTGTTGCTGTTCCAGAAGTAACCAATCCAAGGCGTTGCCCAGATGCTGTCGGGTGGCGGCATGCCTTCTAGGTTGTTCTGTGTCCATGTGAAGCCGCCGTCCACGCTGACCTCAAAGAGTGCCGTGCCACCCAGCTCGTGGTAGTGATAGTAGCTGATGTAGGGGTTGGTGGCTTGCGACAGGTCAAACACGCCCTTCGAAATCATCGACGAGTTGCTGTTGCGCATGGTAGCGACTTGGTCGGTCTGCAAGCGTCCGGTGCCGGTCGGTGTCGCCGACGTGAACGAGAAGCTGAACGAGCCAACTGAGAGGTCAATCAGCGCGCTGCCGACATTCTCGAAATATTCCACGACAAACTTGTACTGGCGGAATGCTTCGATGCGTACCGAGCTGACGATGGTCGTAGCGGCTTGGTTGACCCAGTTGTCGACGATGTTCCAGTAATTGCCGCTGCGGAAGACGAGCGGGTCGTCGGGTTCAGGCGTGGGCAGATTGCCGGGTGGCACGGTGTCGTAGCGCATGCGCGCGCCGTCATCGGAACGCAAGAGGATGGTGTACTTGCCCGGCGTGAGGTTCGTCGGCGTGGTCATCTCATAGCGCGCCGTGAAGCGGTCATTCACGCGCGTGCTAGAAGTGCTGTCCTTAATAGGACCGCTGCTTGTACCCCAATTCGTGCGCACTTCTGACACGAAGCCTTGTGTCCATGGCGTGATGGCGTTGAGCGTCGCATCGGGCAGCTGCAAGAACTGATTGGCGCAGTCGCGGAACTCTAGCGAGTTGCAGTTAGAGATGGCAGACGTGCGGATAGTGTCGCGGTCCCAAATGCGGCGATACCAAGGGTTGCCACCCAGACTGGCGGGACCGCCGCCAGACCCACGGAAAATGGTCGGAGTCAAGCCCCAGCGACCTTCCATCACCCAGTTGGACGTGTTGCGCGCACGGTCAATGAACGCACCACCTGCGGCTGCTGTCTTGCTGATGATGAACACGTTGGGGTTGTAGTGCGTAAAGGTGATGGAGTCGAGATACCATCCGTCACGATGTGTGGTGCTGGTGAGTGCGTCGGTGACGAAACGCACGCGGATGCGCCGCCCGTCTTGCAGCGCGCTGCGCGCATAGGGCGACAGATCGATTTGCTGGCGTTCCCACGTGTAGCGGCGGTCGTTGGAGGCTTGCCAGACAGTTTGCCACGCCGACCAGCCGTGCTGCTTTTCATAACACTGTGTTGCGCCGCCAGTGCAACCTGTCGTGCTGGTGGGGTCTTCAAACGAGAGCTGCACGACAAAGTAATCGCCACCGCCGCCATAGTAGCGCGTCCAGAAGTACATGACAGGGCGTTCGCTGACTTGCACGCCGCGCAGGTCGATAATCGTGCGCATCTCCAGCACGTTATAGGTGCGGTTGGCAATGGCACCGTTAGTGCCTTCACTGCTCTTGCCATCAAGGTTGAACGCTGGCGCGCTGTTGGTTAACGACGTGGGGTCGGTTACGCTGTCGTGGAAGGCGAGCAAGCCCTCTTTCTGCTCCCACGCGATGGTGCGCCAGCCGCCGCCGATGTGCCAAATGTCGTACCATGCCGTGTTGTCGAACGTGTCATAGTAAGTCTTACCGCTGCCTAGGGCAGGTGCGCCTGTGCTAGATAAAATGGTTTGTCCGGCGTTGTTGGTGCGCTGTTCATCCAGCTCCCACAGCTGCCACGACAAGTTGGGGCGGTCTTCGATGCGGATATCGTCAATGTAGATGCCGTCATTGGTCGAGCTGCCTAATGTCTGGAAGCGAATGCGCAGGACAATGTCGTCATCGGCAAAGTTGTTGTCCGTGTTCGTGCGTGCGTTGGGGTTATCCGCTAAGAGCTGGTTTTCGATAGGCGCGAGGCTGATTTCAACGCGCTCCCATGCTTCGTTCCAGCGCGGGCGCGTGACATCTGTGGAAACGCCGCTCATCGTGGAACTTCTCACCGTCGAGACATCGGAGTTGTATTGCCACAACGTGCGCCATGAGCTGTTGCTTTCGCTGTTGCGCCGCCATTCGACTGCAAACGTGACACTTGCGCCGACGATGCGCCGATGCCAGAAGGTGAACATCGGGTTGTTTGGTGTGGGGTTGGGCGTTTCGCACAACGACGGTGCCAAGTTGCACGACGGCGACTTGCTGTTTTCGGGCGTGTCGTTAAAGAGGTCGAAGATCTCTTTAAAGACAATCAGGTTGTTCGTGTTCGCGCTGTAGTTGCCGGTGGGCGAATCGGTATAAGCGTGACCGGTTTCGCCAATGGGTGGATTGTAGCCGCCTGCCACTCTATCCCAGCTGCCCGAGAGCAAATAGCGGTCGAAGAGCTGTGCGGGGTCTTCGGCGGTGTCGATATAGGGATAGCGCAAGAACTGCGTGCGCCCTTGACGCTCGAGCTTGATGTTGTCGATCCACCAACCGCCGCGCTCAGTCGTGCTGTGGTCAATCAGCAGCGCAAAGCGCAAACGGAATTGCTGGTGATTGATTTCTTTGAGATTGATGATGACCTGCTCAAACGTGCCGAGAGTTGGCTCGGTTGTTGTATTGTCGCGCGCGACTAGCACACCTGTCAGCGGCACAGGTTGCCAAACGGCTGGTCCTACGCCGTAAGGTGTGGTCGAGTATTGAATCTCCAAGCCTGTGCGGGTGCTGAGCTGATAAGAGTGGAAGAACGTCAAAAGGGGGTCGCCTTGGTCGCCGTCGCCGTCGGTCATGCCGCGCACGTCGTCTAGGTCGATAAAGCCGTTGAACTCTAGCCAGTGGATGCGCATATTCTCGGGCAGATAGCGCGAGGGATTTTCAGCAGTGTTGCGTGCCTCATACAGGCGACGAGTGGAAAAGCCCGGGCTTTCGTGCCAAGACATGCCCGCGCCCATTGTGCGCTCAGACGTTAGATCCCAATGCCCGCTGGCGATGAAATCGTTACGCTGCGCGTAGTCGTTTAAGTTCCAAGACATGTTGGTGTAGAAGGTCTTGGGCGCGAACGTGTCGATGCTAATCGTGTCAATGAACCACTTCATTTCCGCACTGGGGCTGCCGCTGCGGCGTTCCATCACAAAGCGGAAGGTGAGTTTGCGGCTGGTCGAGCCGACAAGATACGGGTCCAGCGGGACGACGTTCTCTGTCCAGTTGTAGTTGAAGCTGTCGCCTTGTCGGATGTTCACCCGCTGCCAGTTCAGCGCGTTGCGGTCAAAAACGCCGTCATTGTCGGGGTCGTAGTCGGCAATTTCCAGCCAACCCAGAGCCGTAGAGCGCATGTCCCACACGTCGCGGAAACGTAGCGCGGGGTTAGGCATGCCTGCAGGGATTTCGACCCAGCCGCGCAGCTCGAGGTGACAGCGCATGTTCGAGGGAAACCAACGCGACACCGATTCATCCCAGAAGAAGTTGAGAGTGTCAGCGCGTGCGCTCTCACGATTACGCCAATCGCACTGCACAAGCCCCGAGCGCGGCACGCCAGAGTTGTTCACTTGCGTGTCGTCGACGTTGGACGTGCTTTTCACTTTGTAGATATTCAAGCCATTGAGACGCGCTGTACGGTTGCTGCCGTCCCAATCGCGATGAGCGTAGTCGACCTGTATGACGTATTGACCCGCAGGCACGGTGCGGCGTACGCCCCAAAGTGAGCGGTCGACGTTTTCGTACATCCAGCGGTCGATAAGCAAACATTCGGTTGGAATAGCACTATCAGGGCTGGTGTCCGGGTTATAGCGGAAGTAACCGTCGTCGTAGACTGTCCACTTGTCGTTGCGGTTAACGCGGTTGACATTGCCGCTCGCAGTCAGCGGGTTCGTGTCAAAGAAAGCGTTGGTAATGGTCGACCAACCCGGGTTGTTCAGCTGTTGAGTGTCGGCAAAACGCACCGGCAGGCTAACGTTCCAGCGATTAGTCTGCGCGCTACAGTTGCCGGGTCCACCCGAGTAGAGGTCGGTACTGCCGCCGAACGCACCGCCGAGAATCCACACGCGGAAACGCCCATTGCTCAGCACGCTGACGTTAAATTCCAGCGTGGTCTTTTCGGTCAGCAGGATGGGGCGACGGAAGACGACGCTGAAGGCATTCGCTGCGCCAGCCACAGGTGCGGGCGCGTTATTGCCCCAGTTAAAGTCAATGCGCTGGAAGAACTCTGGCGCGATGTCAGCGTTGAAAACAGGCGGCTCGTGCGGTGGGGTAAACGTGCTGTTAGGGTAGTAGAAACCGATCCAGTCCTCTGACCCAAAATAGGTTGAAGAGTCGTCAACACGCCAGTGAACGAGCTGGTTGGGGTTCGCGCTGTCAAACCAAGGCGCGACATGCCCGATGTCCTGCGGCGTTGGCGACGGTGACGGTGTCCATGTGTTCGTTGGCGTTGCCGTCGGCGTGATGGGCGTTGCCGTCGGCGGCGTGCCCTGCGTCGGAATGGGCGTGGCAGGTGGCAAGGTGTTGGTTGGGCGAGCGCGTGCCACAGGCTCATAGCCTGCCGCCGCAGTTACTGTCCCCCAGAACTCCTGCGCGTTGGGCAGTTCTGCCAGCGTGCGCGGGTCTTGCCCTACGAGGTTGAACACCGTGTTGCTAAAAATGTTAGCAATCACGGGTCCCGTTGCGGCTAGCGCAAGCCCAAACGTGATAATCACTAAAGTGACAATCAGCGCATATTCGACGAGCGATTGCCCTTCTTCATGCGCTCGATTGCGTGGAATGTTTGGTTGTTTTGACATAGAGTACCCCTGTAAAATATGACCCGCAACAGTATACACTTATCGCTGACTTTAATAGTACCTGATAAATGGCTTGCTGTGCATTTATTTCTTGTCGTATCTTGTATAAATGCCTAGACAAACACACGAAAGGAACGCGAAATGAGCGCGACAATTATTGACGGGCAGCAGATAGCAGACCGTTTACAGCGTGATATAGCTGATAAGGTTGCGGCGTTTAAGAGCCAATATGGCTATGCTCCCGCGTTGGGCGTGGTGCTGGCGGGCGATAATCCCGCCTCGCAGATGTATGTGCGCATGAAGCAGCGTGCTTGCGAGCGCGTGGGCATCACGTCTGTTTCGCACGTTGTCGATGCCAGCACCAGCGAGGCGGAAATCTACGCGATTGTGAGCCAGCTCAACGCCGACCCGTCAATTCACGGCATTTTGGTGCAGCTGCCACTGCCTAAGGGCATCGACGAGCAGCGCATCCTGAGCGCGGTTAGCCTCGAAAAGGATGTAGACGGCTTCCATCCGCTCAACATCGGTGCGCTGGCAATGAAGGGGCGTGAGCCTACTTTTACACCCGCCACGCCAACGGGCTGCATGGTGCTGCTGCGTGAAGTGGGCGTAAACCTTGAAGGCGCGAATGCGGTCGTTATCGGACGCAGCAACATCGTTGGGCTGCCGATGGCATTGATGCTGATGAAAGCCAACGCGACCGTTACCGTGTGTCACAGCCGCACGCGCAACATCGAAGCGATTGTGAAAGGCGCGGACGTGGTTGTCGCGGCGATAGGGCAGCCGCACTACGTCAAAGCGTCGTGGCTCAAACAAGGCGCGGTGGTTATCGATGTAGGCACAAACAAGGTTGACGCGCCCGACACCGAGCGTGGCTATCGCTATGTGGGCGATGTCGAGTTCGACGCGGCGTTGGACGTGGCGGGTGCTATCACCAAAGTGCCGGGCGGCGTGGGACCGTTGACAATTACCATGCTTTTAAGCAACACGCTGAAGGCGGCGGAACGCCTAGCGCAAGGTTAACGCAAATGCGCAGGCTTGTGGTCAAACACATTCACACGCTAGCGACGATGGACGATGACGCGCGCGAGCTGCAAGACGCGGCGTTCGTCGTTGAGGGCGGCGTGATTGCTTGGATAGGCGCAACTGCGCAGCTTCCGGACATGTACAGCGACGCGCAGGAAACGCTTGACCTGCGCCATCACGTCGTTATTCCGGGGCTAGTGAACACTCATCACCATATGTTTCAAAATTTAACCCGCGTGATTGCTCAGCAGCACGAGCTGTTTGATTGGCTGCGCACACTTTATCCGCTCTGGCAAGGGCTGCGCGGCGAGCATATCTACACGTCGGCGCGGCTGGCGATGGCGGAGCTGATGCTATCCGGTTGCACGACATCGAGCGACCATCTGTATTTGTTTCCCAATGACGTGCAGCTAGAAGACGAAATTCGCGCTGCGCAAGAGCTTGGTATGCGCTTTCACGCGGCGCGCGGGGCGATGAGCGTTGGCGAGAGTTTGGGCGGGCTTCCCCCTGATAGCTTGGTAGAGGACGAGGCGAAAGTTCTCAAAGATATGCAGCGTGTGATTGAGCAGTATCACGACGCGGCGCATGGCGCGATGTTGCGCGTGGTGATTGCGCCTTGCGCGCCTTTTAATGTCTCACAAGACTTGATGCGCGAGTCGGCAGCACTGGCGCGCAGCTATGGCGTGCGCTTGCACACGCACCTTGCCGAAAACGTGAAAGACATTGCCTACAGTCTCGCGGTGTTCGGACAGCGACCGGGCGACTACGCGCAGTCGATTGGTTGGGTGGGGGAAGACGTGTGGCACGCGCACTGTGTGCAGCTTAACGGCGACGAGATTGGGCTGTTTGCGCGCACAAAAACCGGCGTTTGTCATTGTCCTACGTCGAACTTGCGCTTGGCTTCGGGCATTGCACCCGTGCGCGCGATGCTCGATGCTGGCGTGCGCGTAGGCTTGGGCGTTGACGGCTCTGCGTCGAATGACGGCGGTAATTTGCTCAACGAGGCACGCATGGCGATGCTGCTGCAGCGAGCGGGCGGCGACCCTAACGCGCTTTCGGCGCGTGAAGCTCTTTGGGCGGCGACACGCGGTGGTGCGGCGGTGCTTGGGCGTGACGATATCGGCGCGCTGGCAGTGGGTATGGCCGCGGATTTTGCTGCTTATCGCCTTGACCAAGCGACGTTTAGCGGTGCGCTGCACGACCCTATCAGTGCTTTAGTGTTTTGCCAAAGCGCAGCGGTGGACGTTTTGGTCATTCACGGGCGCGTCGTCGTGCGCGATGGTGCGCTGCTTACGGTTGACTTGCCGCAGCTGGTGCGCGCGCACAACGCGCTGTCTCTGCGCTTGGTACGTGGGGAAGCATCATGACATTCCTTAGGCTCGGGGTTGCAACGGTTGTTCGCGATGAATCGGGTGCAGTGCTGCTTTCGCGGCGCGGCGACATGGACGTTTGGAACTTACCTACTGGACGCTTAGACAAAGGCGAGTTTATGGCTGTTGCTGCTGCCCGCGAGGTGCAGGAAGAAACCGGTATACAGTGCGTTATCACGCGCCCCGTCGGGCTGTATTACCAAGCAGGGCGTGGGCGTATGAACGTGTTGTTCGCGGCGCGCTACACAGGTGGCACGCTGCTGCAAGCCACGTCTGAAACGCGCGCTAACCAATTCTTTGCGCCTGACGCGCTGCCCGATGCGTTGTTCGGCGCGTATATGGTGCAAGATGCGTTGGCTGACGACCACACACTACACTTGCACGTGTTACACACGCCGCCCGACGTGTTGCGGCGCGTACAGCGACAGCTGGCGTGGCGATACGTTAAGAACTTGTTGCGTGGCAAACCCGAGCCGCGTTGGGCGCGCTTCAACGTTCACGCCAGCCTCGCTGTCATCAACAGCGAAAACAACAGCATCATGAGCGTTGCAGACATGGCGGGTCAGCGCGTGCTGCCCGGCGTGCGCGTGCATGGCGACGCACCCCCTTGGGAGCAAGTCGTCACGCATTTGCTCAACCAGTATAATCTGTACGAGCTGCGCCAAGCTCAGTTTGCTTGGGCAGGGTTATACGAGAACAAAACCAGCGGCGCGATAGAGTTTGTCTTTAAGACGACCATTCAGGCACATTCTGCTTTGCGCCATGCTGCGTTATCGTGGACATTTGACCAGTCGAGCGCGTGGCTGCCGATTTATCGCCCGTTTATACATCACGTCGCCAGCAAGGCGGCGGGCATTTATCACGCACAGGAAGGGTAGTAAAATGCAAGACCATGTGGCACGTGTGCGCGCTGAAGTGGCGCGGCATCGTGAGGCGATGCTGACGTTTTTCCGCGAAATTGTTGCGATTCCCAGCATGAATAGCGACATTAAGGCAGTTAGCCAGCGTGTAGCGCAGGAGATGCGCATGCTGGGTTACGATGACGTGTGGTGGGACAAAATGGGCAGCGTGTGCGGTCGCATTGGCGACGGCGAGCGTGTGCTGCTCTATGACAGTCACTTGGACACGGTGGGCGTGGGTGAGCTGTCCGATTGGGCATGGCACCCGTTTGAGGGCAAGGTTGAGAATGGGGTGCTGTTTGCGCGTGGCGCGTGCGATGAAAAGGGCAGCACGCCGCCGATGCTCTATGGTTTGGCGATTGCCCGCGATTTGGGGCTTTTGGAGGGCTGGACGGTCTACTACTTTGGCGGTGTCGAAGAGTGGAATGAGGGCAGCGCACCGCATGCCTTCGTACAGACGGAGGGCATTCGCCCGCACTTTGTCGTCGTTGGCGAGCCGACCAACTTGCAAGTCTATCTTGGGCAAAAGGGGCGCGTGGAATTCACTGTGACGGCGTTTGGCAAAGGCGCGCATGCCGCCAGCCCGCACTTGGGCGACAACGCGCTCTACAAGCTGCTGCCGGTTATCGAACACGTTCGCGCCTTAGAAGCCGCTTGCGCTGACGACCCGTTTTTAGGGCGCGGGCAAATCACCTGCACGGACTTGCACGTTCACACCACCAGCGTGAATGCCGTGCCGCATCAGGCCGTGTTGCACATTGACCGCCGCTTGACAGTGGGTGAGGATGCCCCAACCGAGCTAGCACGGTTGCGAGCGTGGGTGGGCGAGCGCGAAGACTTGCGCGTTGACATTCCAATCTACGATGAGCCTAGCTACACGGGCTTTGTGTTTCCCTTGCCTAAAGTGTATCCTACATGGTTGATGGACACGCAGCATCCGCTTGTGCGTGCAGGCGTTGCGTTGGGCGAGCGCGTGTTTGGCACGTGTGGGTTGGGCAAGTGGGACTTTTCGACCAACGGCGTGTACTGGCAGGGCAAGGCGGGCATTCCGACGATTGGCTTTGCGCCCGGCGAAGAGCGTTATGCACACACCCGCGACGAGCAAATACGCCTTGACGACGTGGTCGCTGCTGCCGTGTGGTACGCGCTTTTGCCAGCGCAGCTTATGGTTGCAGAAAAGGAGTTTTAAGTGCAGTTCATAGGGTCTAATTTTGTGGCGGTAGGGTTTGGGCTGACGTTTACGCCCACGCCCGAAGGAGTTCTCACAGCACAGTACACGTTCGACGAAGGCAAACAAGGACCGCCCACGATTGTGCATGGCGGCGCGCTGGCGGCGGTCATCGACGAGGCGATGACGGCGGTGGTGTTTCATCTTGACTTGCCCGCGTTTACGGCAAAACTCAACATCGACTACCGGGCTGCCGTGCGCGTTGGCGACACGGTGCGCATTCAGGCGCGGCTTGACCGTCAGGAAGGACGCAAGCTGTTTTTGACGGCGAGCATCACGCATCTTAATGGCACGCTTGCCGCCGAAGCCACTGGACTGTTTGTGTATACGCCTGCTTTTTTTGAGGCATTGAAGGGGGGTGGACTATGAGCGACGCGGCGCAGTTTCCCGGCTCACGCTTTATGCGCAAGCCGTCACCGCATGGCTTTGGGGTTCAGCTAAGCATGCGTGAGGATAGAAGCGCGTTTGCCTGTTTTCAGTTTGACGCAGACAAGGAGGGTCCGCCGCACTACGCGCACGGCGGCGCGGTAGCTACTGTGTTGGACGAGGCGATGGGCGCGGCGGCGTTTTTCGCTAATAGGCTTGGCTTTACGCTGACGATGACCGTGAACTACCGCGCGTCTGCGCCCTTGTTGACCGATTTGCACGTGTTGGCGCGTGTGGTGCGGATAGAAGGCAAGAAAACGCACGTGACCGCTGAGATTGTTTTGCCCGAAGACGGCACGGTGCTGGCGGACGCGGTCGGCTTGTTCTATACCTCCGAAGAGCTGCGTGAGCGCATTCTGCAACGCTACGCACAGGACAACTCCAAAGACGAATTTTAGCCATTTTTACGAATTGCACAAACGCGCTGCTTCTGGCTAAATCGTCACTTGTGCTAATGGGCAACGCGCGGCATTTACTTTAGAATGTGCGCATCACTTTACCCCTAAGCTGTTTGCCTTGAGGTGGTTATGGCGGCATTTGTTTTGCCAGATGTGCTTGCGTCTGACCTGCGCGTGATCTTTTGCGGCACTGCGCCAAGCCGCATCTCTGCGCAGCGCGCCGCGTATTACGCTAACCCACACAACAAATTTTGGCGCACGTTGTTCACAGTGGGCATTTTACCTGTGCCACTTACGGCGCAGCAGTATCCCGAAGTGCTGCGCTATGGTGTTGGGCTAACTGACCTTGCTAAGCACACCTATGGCGTAGACAGCGCGCTTAAACCGCAAGATTTCGACCGACAAGCCTTTTTTGACAAGATACGACGCTACCGCCCACGCTGCGTTGCCTTCACCAGCAAAAAGGCGGCAGCGGTCTATTGGGGCGTGCCGACGGCGCGGGTGTCGTATGGACTGCAGGCGGCGATGTTGGGAGAAAGCGCGGTGTTCGTGCTGCCTTCGCCAAGCGGGTTGGCAACAAGCTATTGGGACGAGAGCGTTTGGCGTGCTTTAGGGGCGTGGTTACAGGCACACGCAACTTAGTTTCATCGCACAAAAAGGAGTTTTTATGATGATTGAAAAGTTGGTCGTTATTGCAATCGGCGGCAATTCGTTGATAGAAGACCCTAAAGACCCGGGCATTGCGCGGCAGTGGGAGGCTGCGAACGAGACAGCACGGCACATTGCGGCGATGGTGGCAGATGGTTGGCATGTCGTGGTGACGCACGGCAACGGGCCGCAAGTGGGCTATATTGTGCGGCGCGGCGAAATTGCTGCCAAAGAGGGCATCGAGGACATGCCGCTCGATTTGGTGGTGGCGGACACGCAGGGCAGCATCGGCTACATGTTGCAGCAGTCGCTGGACAACGCGCTGCGTCGTTTGGGCATCAACCGCACTTGCGCAACGGTGGTCACACAAGTGCGCGTGGACGCGGACGACCCTGCTTTCCAAAAGGCGACCAAGCCGATTGGTGGGTTTATGACGGAAGCCGAAGCGCGTCAGTTCGAGCGTGAGGGCTGGCAAGTGATGGAAGATAGCGGACGCGGCTGGCGGCGTGTCGTCGCATCGCCCACGCCGCGCGCTATCCAAGAGATTAACGCCATTCAAGCCTTAATGCTGAGCGGCTATGTGGTCATTGCGGCAGGTGGCGGCGGCATCCCTGTAGTGCGCGATGCTTACGGCGCGCTGCGCGGCGTATACGCGGTTATCGACAAAGACCGCACCAGCAGCTTGCTGGCGCAAACACTGCGTGCGGATTTGCTGCTCATTTCTACGGCGGTTGAAAAAGTTGCGCTGCACTTTAACACGCCTCAGCAGCGCGATGTTGACACGATGACGTTGCAAGAAGCACAGGACTATATGGCAGCGGGGCATTTTGGTGTCGGCAGCATGCTGCCTAAAATTCAAGCGGGCGTTGAGTTTGTCAAAAATGGCGGACCCAAAGCGATTATCACCAACCCGCGCAACCTGACACGTGCGCTGCGCGGTGAAACTGGCACGCACATTGTGCCGGGCGGCTAATGCACTTCTGACGTGGGTAGGGTGTTTAATGTTGCCACAATCTCTTGTACAATAAGGGCAAATGAACCAACCGCTTGCTAAACAAGAGAGGCTATGTTGACGCGCCCTACCTACTCCATTGTTGCGCCTGTTTACAACGAAGAGCTTGTTCTGCGACCATTCTATGAACGCTTGAAAAGCGTCATGGATGGCATGAACGACGGCGCATGGGAGCTGGTCATGGTCAATGACGGCAGCCGTGACGGCTCGCTTGCCATTATGGAAGCGTTGGCGCAGCAGGATAGCCGCGTAAAAATTATCAACTTTGCGCGCAATTTTGGCCATCAAATCGCCGTTACGGCGGGCATTGACCACGCACGCGGACAAGCTGTCATTCTCATCGACACGGACTTGCAAGATCCTCCCGAGCTTATTCCACAGCTGGCGGCGAAGTGGCGCGAGGGCTACGAGGTCGTCTATGCGGTGCGTGAGTCTCGTGAGGGCGAGAGCTGGTTTAAGCTGACGACTGCTAAACTGTTTTATCGCTTTATCTATCGGATTACCGATGTCAATATTCCTGTCGACACAGGCGATTTTCGCCTGATGGATGCTCGTGTTGCCGATGTGCTGCGTCAAATGCGCGAACACAACCGCTTCATACGCGGCATGACCAGCTGGGTTGGGTTTAAGCAGACGGGCGTGGGCTATGTGCGCAAGGCACGCTACGCCGGTGAGACCAAGTATCCGCTGAAAAAGATGGTTAACTTTGCGCTAGATGCCGTCACGAGCTTTTCGTTTTTCCCACTGCAAATCATGCTATACACCAGCTTGATGTTAGGTTTCTTAGCCATTTTGGTCAGCATCGTGATTTCGGGGTTGCGTCTTGCGCTAGGTCCTGAGTTTTTTGGCGGGCAGGCAACCACGATTGTGCTGCTGCTGTTGTTAAGCTCATTTCAGCTGTTTTTCTTGTTTATCATCGGGCAGTATGTGGCGCGGATTTACGACGAGGCACGCAATCGCCCGCTTTATGTCGTCGCTTCTCGGCATGGCTTTCATGAAGGTGAGATAGAACATGCTCAACCGAACGTAGAGGGGTAAGGGACAATGGTAGATAACCCACAAGAGCGCATTCGCCATTACAACGAACTCGTGCGCCAGTATGAGGCCCTTAGCCAGCAAATTCAGCAGTCACTGCGCAAAGAGCGCAGCGATGCGGAGCTAGCGCAGTACCGCGAACTGGCGCGACAGCGCGATGAGCTGTTTAGCGAGATACGCGCGATGGAACGCGAACTCTTTGATGACGGAGATGCTTAGCCCATGTACCCCGAAGACCGCGTGATTGTGGGGGTGGTGCGGCGGCGGCGCGATGTAACGCTCTTACTGCAGGCGCGTTGGTATCGCATTCCGCAGGCGCACATGCCCGATGGGGTCTTCACAGAGTATTTAGCTTTCTTTTTGAGCGCGTCGCTTTTCGACGGAGCGCGCGGTGGTGCGGTGTGCTACTACGCGCCGCTGCGGGGAGTGGAGTTGGCGCGCCGCCGCGATTTGTTGCCGCAAGAGCCGCGTCATCCGCGTGCGAACGCGCTGTATTACCAATGTCAGCTTGGCGAAGTACTGTCGCTTGCCTCGCCCATTACCAACCCTACACGGCGACGCTTTGCCTTTGTGTACACGACGTTTGACCGCTTGTTAGCGGCGCGTACATTGCCCGAGCTTTACAGCGAAGAGGCTTACTTCGTGCGGCGTGTTTACGATGCGCTGCCGCGCGCGCAAACGCTTGCGCGCAAAGAGACGATTTATTTTTCCTGAGAGGCGTTGGAACATGTCAGATGGTGGTCTTATTCAGACGATTGCAGTTTTAGGCGGTACAGGCAAAGAGGGGTCTGCGCTGGCAATGCGCTGGGCAGCGAACGGTTATCGCGTGCTGATTGGCTCACGCAGTGCTGAGAAAGCGCAAGCAGCGGCGGCTGAGATGAACGCTCAGCTTGGTGGTGACTATCTTAGCGGCTTCGCCAATGAAGACGCGACACAACGCGCCGACATCGTCGTGCTAAGCGTGCCGTATGACGCGCACAAAACAACCTTAGAGGCTGTCAAACCCTTTCTTAGCGGCAAGGTGCTGATAGATTTGACCGTGCCACTTGCACCGCCGCAAGTGACACGTGTATTTATCCCGCCGGGGTTGTCGGCGTGTATGGAAGCGCAGGCACTGCTCGGCGACAGCGTGCGCGTGGTGGCAGCCTTTCAAAATGTAAGTGCGGTTAAACTCAAAGACCTGCACGCTGTTGTGGATTGTGATGTGTTGGTGTGCGCGGACGACGCGGATGCCAAAGCGGACGCGCTGCGCTTGGTCGAAGCGGCGGGCTTACGCGGTATCGACGCGGGCGGGTTAGCCAACGCTGTAGCGGTTGAGGCATTAACGCCAGTGCTGCTGCATATCAACAAAACTTACAAGGTTAAGGGTGCGGGCATTCGCATCACAGGATTGGCATAGGACGTGAGTGCATTTACTCCACAATTCAGCGCGTATGCTTTGCCCAACGTGCCGCTGGTGCGTGCTGGCGACGACCTTGTTGCGCTTATTGTCAACGGCTTGGCGGACGCGCAGCTAACGTTGCAAGACAACGATGTGCTGGTGATTGCCTCGAAAATTGTCTCTAAAGCTGAAGGGCGACAAGTGCGCTTGGCGGACGTAACCCCTAGCAAGAAAGCACGAGTCTTAGCGGCTGTTACAGGCAAGGATGCTCGCATCGTTGAGCTGGTGCTGTCCGAAAGCGTAGACGTGTCGCGGGTAGCCCTTAACGTGCTGGTCGTACAGCATCGCTTGGGGTTTGTGTCGGCGAACGCGGGCGTTGACCAGTCAAACGTGGAAAACGCGCGCGATTTCGCGCTGCTGCTGCCACTTGACCCCGACGGCACGGCGCGAAGGGTACGCGAGGCTCTTAAGGCGCGCTTTGGCTGTCTGGTCGGCGTGGTGATTAGCGACACGCACGGACGACCTTTTCGACTAGGCAACGTGGGCGTGGCGATTGGTGTGGCGGGGATTCAAGCTCTCACGGACTTGCGCGGGCGCAAGGACTTGTTTGGGCGTCCCTTGCAAATTACGCATCAGGGGTATGCTGATTTGCTAGCATCTGCCGCGCACCTGCTCACGGGCGAGGCGGACGAAGCGCGCCCGATTGTGCTGTTGCGTGGGCTGGAGCTGCCGCTTGGTGACGGCAAAGCTAGTGACCTTTACCGCCCGCCCGAACAAGACTTGTACCGTTAGGGCGTTTTGATGCGTGACGCGGAAGCTGTATTAGAGGCAATAGTGTCGCGGCGTTCGCTGCGACGCTATACGGCTGACCCCGTGCCAAACGAGCTGCTTGAAACGCTGCTCACGGCAGCGACGTGGTCGCCCTCTGCGCACAATCGCCAGCCTTGGCGGTTTGTTGTCGTGCGTGAAGCGGTGAATAAGGCTGCTTTAGCCGGCGCAATGGGGCGCAAGCTGCGCGAAGACTTGACGCGCGACGGCGTAGACGAGGCGGTCATCGCCGCTGACGTGGCGCGTTCTTACGAACGCTTGACGCATGCGCCTGTTTTGGTGTTGTTCTGCCTGACGATGCAAGATATGGACGTGTATGCCGACGCGGCGCGCCAGCACAACGAGTACCTCATGGCAGTGCAGAGCGTGGCAATGGCAGGGCAAAACTTGCTGCTGGCGGCGCACGCACATGGCTTGGGCGCGTGCTGGGTGTGCGCGCCGCTTTTTTGCCCGCAAGTTGTGCGCGACGCGCTGGCTTTGCCGCAAGATTGGCAAGCGCAAGGGCTGATTACATTGGGCTATCCCGCGCAAACCCGCGAGAAAACCCGCGAACCGTTGGAAACGAGAGTGTTATGGCGATAACAACACAGCGCGTGGTCGTGCTGGTGGGCGGTGTAGGCGGTGCAAAGCTCGCGCTGGGGCTGCAGGGGCTGCTGCCTGCCGAAAACTTGACCGTCATTGTCAACACAGGCGATGATTTTTGGCACTATGGGCTGCGGGTTTGCCCTGACATCGACACTGTGCTTTACACGCTTTCTGGGCGCGTCAACCAAGCGTGGGGGTGGGGCATTGCCGATGACACAACTATCACGCTTGACGCGCTGCGTGCCTATGGCGAAGACACGTGGTTTCGGCTCGGCGACCGTGACATCGCCACGCATTTGCTGCGCACCGACCGTTTGCGCGCGGGCAACACGTTGACCGCTATCACGGCGCACTTGGCGAAGCAAATGGGGGTGGCAGTGCGTGTGCTGCCGATGAGCGACACCTTCGTCGAGACGAAGGTGCTAACCGCAACGCATGGCGAGCTGTCATTTCAGGAGTATTTTGTGCGCCACCGCTGGCAACCGCCTGTCGTGAGCTTGCGCTATGAAGGTGCAGAGCATGCGCAGCCAAGCGCAGCTGTGCTAGAGGCGTTGGCGGCGGCGGACGTGGTGCTGATTGCGCCGTCCAACCCTTGGCTGTCGCTTGCGCCGATGCTGGCAATCCCCACACTGCGCGAAGCGTTGCAGGCTTGCGCCGCGCCCAAAGTGGCGATAACGCCGATTGTCGCCGGACAAGCCATTAAGGGACCCGCTGCCAAGCTCATGCAGGAGTTGGGTTGGACACCCTCGCCTCAGTCGGTGGCAGCATACTATGGTGCGCTGCTAAACGGCTTTGTCTATGACCAGCGCGACAGTATGCCAAATCTTGATGGTGTGAGAACAATAGGTTTTGATACAATAATGATAACATATAAAGATAAACTGCGCCTTGCTGCCGACGTTTTGGCGTGGGTGCAAAGCTGGGAGGTGAGCAAATGAGCGTTTGGGCAATTATTCCCGTTAAACCGCTAAACCGTGCCAAAAGTCGCCTTGCCGAAGTGCTTTCTGCCGAACAACGCCACCTTTTTGCGTTAGCGATGTACCAGCAAGTGCTGCGTGTAGCGGTCTCTGTGCCGCAACTTGCGGGCATTGTCGTGATTAGCCGCGACACGAAAGCCTTGGCAATCGCGCGTGAGCATAACGTGCGCACAATCCAAGAAACAAGCTCTTCGGAACTTAATCCTGCGCTCAACCGTGCCACCGAAATGGCGCGCTTTTTGCGTGCGGGGGCTGTGCTTATCTTACCAGCTGACCTACCTTTTATTACCAAAGAAGACGTAGAAAAAATGCTTGAGATGGGGCGTAAAGAGCCTTGTGTGGTGATTGCTACAGACTATGACAAGGATGGCACCAACGCTATGCTCGTGCGTCCGCCTTCCTTGTTTCCCTACAGCTATGGCGACGGCAGCTTTTCGCGGCACGTGGAAGCGGCACGGGCGGCGGGTGCAACCGTCAAAATCTACCAGTCAGAGACGATTGCGCTGGATATTGACGTGCCAGAAGATTTGCACGCTTATAATCAAATCTTGCTCAGCGGTCGCTTCCAGTCGCCTAATCTTACGCCGTTCTTGCCTGACATTATTCCTGATTGAGGGCCTTGTGGCAGAGCGCATCGCCCTCTATTTACAAGATGACTTGACTGTAAGCAACGCGATTGACCTTGTGCGACATGCTGAAGCACGTGGATTCTTTGGGGTCTGGCAAGCCGAAGCGCGCTTTGCGCGTGACCCCATCGTGATGTTAACCGCCTATGCGCGGTCGACCATGCGCATACAGCTGGGTGTCGGCGCGATAAACCACTGGACAAAGCACCCGCTAGCCATTGCGAGCGAACTGCTCACGTTAGAAGACCTTGCGCCGCATCGTCTTGTCTGTGCCTTAGGCGCGTGGTCAGACGCGCTGGCGGCACGCGCGGGCATTGAACGCCACAAGCCGTTGCTGGCAATGCGTGAGACGCTCCTTGTCTTGCGACGGCTGCTCAACATGGAGCGCGTGACATTCGCAGGGCAGATTTACAGCGTTAACGACGTACAGTTTGACCTTGCGCAAGGTCGACGCGAGGCGCGCCGTGTGCCGCTTTACTTAGCA
The DNA here is from genome assembly GCA_938022205.1 of uncultured Anaerolineae bacterium. Lineage (GTDB taxonomy): Bacteria > Chloroflexota > Anaerolineae > Aggregatilineales > Phototrophicaceae > JANWYT01. The sequence goes on from CALIEB010000003.1 coordinate 138,854, forward strand.
GCGAGTAGCCCGCAGTGGTTGGCGTTGGCGGGTGAAATTGCCGACGGCGTGCTGCTCAACTATTTGGTAACGCCCGCGTATACCCAAGCCGCCATCGCGCAGTTAGAGGTCGGCGCGCAGGTAGCGGGACGCAGCGTAAGCAACTTAGAACGCGCCCAGCTTGTTGCCTGTGCTGTGGAAAAAGACCGTGCCCAAGCCTTGCAGATTGGCAGGCGGTTCGTGGCGGCTTTTTTGATGCACCAACCGCACGCCATGCGCGCTAACGGCGTGCGCCAAGACCTGCTTGACGAGGTGGATTATATCATGCGCACGACACCTCCAGAAGAGCAGCTAGAAAGCGTCATGCGGCACGTGACCGACGACGTGGTACAGCTGGTTTGTGCTTGCGGCACACCTGAAGAAGTACGTGCTAAGGCGTATGCCTATTTAGAAGCGGGCGCAACGCAGCTGCTGCTGTATCCGCTAGGTGGGGATTTGTTCCTGTTGGTGGACACTTTTGGGCTAGGGTATCGCCGAACATGAGTGTGCCGCGTTGGGTTTGGCTGCTCGCGTTGGGTGGGATGCTGCTGTTGTTGGCTGCCCATGCGCTTGCCGCACACGCAGCAGGCGACGGCGCGTGGGTTCTGCCGCTTGATGATGCCTACATTCACCAGCAGTATGCCTGCCAGCTTGCTGATGGCGCATGGTATCAGTACAACACAGGCGACCTACCCACCAGCGGCGCAACTAGCTTTATCTACCCGTACCTGCTGGCAATTGGTTGCGGCTTGGGCTGGCGTGAGCTGTCTTTGGCGTGGTGGGCGGTGCTGATTGGCGCGCTAGGGCTTTGGCTGTCTAGCGTCGCGGTCTATGCGTTAGCACGTGTGTTTGTTGCACAGCGCGGCGCAGTGTTTGCTATGCTCTTGTTTCTTTTCGCCAGCCCGTTGGCTTGGCACGCTATGAGCGGCATGGAAACGTTGCTCATGGTGACCAGCACGCTTTGGGTCGTGTTAGGATTTGCCCTACAAAAGTGGCGCGTGTTGCTTGTGAGCTTGGTCGTGCTAGGCGTGACGCGACCTGAAGGCGCGCCGATGGTGTTGGTTGTGTTGACGGCAGTACTTCTCGAGCGCGAACGCTGGCAGCTCCGCCGTCGATGGAAGTGGTGGCTGCTGCCGTTAGGCGTGTTGACCGTACAGCCGCTTGTCAATGTGCTGTTTACGGGGTCTTGGGTGGCGACAGGCAACCAATCTAAATCCATTTTGGCGACTTTGCCGCCTGATTGGGGCAGCATCGCCAGCCGTGTGCTGATAAATTGGGCGCAAATGTGGCGCGAGTTCTTGCTCGGCAACAGCGCGATAGGCGTACTGTACACGCCGCCTTTGCTCGGCGTTGTGGCACTGTTTGGCTTAGCTATTGCGCTGCGTCAGCGTGACACGCGCCTTTTGGCGGTGGTAATGCTGCTTTGGCTGCTTGGAGTTTCGCTGGCAATTGCGACGCTAGACAACGCCTTTTGGCATTTTAAACGCTATCAAGTGCCGCTGCTTGCTTTGCTGTACCCACTGGCTGCGTGGGGCACGTGGGCATTGCGGCGGTGGCGTGCGTTGGTGTGGGGCGGTGTGCTGGTCGCATTCGTTAGTCTGCCGATGCTCACCACCACTTTTTTGAGCTATTACGCGCAGAACGTGGGCTATGTTGTGGCGCAGCCGCTGGCGATGGCGCGTTGGTTGCGCGCGAACACGCCGCCGACGGCATTGGTTGCTGTGCATGATGTTGGCATGATGCGCTACATGGGACAGCGCGCCACGCTCGACATGGTCGGGTTGACTAGTCGAGGGCTGGCAAGCTACTGGCGCAACAGTGTGGGCAGCGTTGTCGAAGCGTTACGACGCGCTCGACCGGACTATATCGCCTCTTATGGGCGCGGGCATGGCTACGGCTTGGCGTACCTCGAGGCGACGCGCTTGTATGCGCAGCCGCTGGCTGTGTTTGACGTAGGCGCGCTGCCGCCGACAAACGTCGCGCTGGCTGCTTCCGTGCAGGCGATTTATCAACCGGATTGGGAGGCGATAGGTGACGCTGTGCTACCTGTACAAACTAGCAGCCTGCACTATCTGGGTTGGCTTTCGGCAGACCCGCGCCGTGCGTTCGCCTTAGCCGCAGAGGTGAACGTCGCCGATATTGCCTCTGAAGCAGCGGCAGACTACAGCTGGCAAAGCACCTACGCGGGCGGCTTTATCAGCGAAGCCTACGACTTCGAAACAGTGGGATGCGCGCAAAACTGCCGCGTGCTGGATGGTGGGCGACGCTTAAACGGGCGAGAACGTTTTGATGTCGCGCTTGACCCGCAAAAAGACGCGCTGCTCATCACGCGGGTGCATCCTCAGCATGATGGCACGCTTGACGTTGCGATAAACGGCGTGGTCGTGGCGACGCGCACGCTGCCAGCGCAAGCGGGCATGTGGCTCGAATTGGCGACGTGGCTGCCGCGTGAGCAGCTGCGCACGCACAACGTGATTACTCTGACACCCAACGTAGGCGACGGGTACTATATGCCGTACTATCATTGGGTGTATCAAGGTGACATGCCATCACTTGCGCCTACACCCGCAAAACCGCTTGTAGTGTACGGCCAGAACGCTGTGTTGTTGCGCTCGTGGCAAGCGCAGCAAGTGGGCGCGAGGTTGGACGTGACGCTCAACTGGCAAGTGCGCCGCGAACTTGTGGGTGACTATCGCTTGTTTGTTCACCTGTATGAGAACAAAGACGCACCGCCATTAGCGCAATGTGATGGCTGTGCTTTGGGTGGCGGTCTAACTTTAGGCAATTGGTTGCTAGGCGATTTCTCCGATACAATAAGTCTAGCGATTGGCGAGCTGCCTAGTGGAAGCTACACGTTGGCGTTAGGGTTTTATCAACCGCAAACAGGCGAACGCTTAGTGCCACAAGTGGGTGCAGGTCAAGACGGGCGCGTGTGGCTAGGGATGATGGAGGTGCAAGCATATGACAGATGACCATCGGGAGGTTTACGAGGCAATTTTACGCGCCCACAGCGAAGGCATTGCGGCGGCTTTGGCGACCGTGATTGAAACGCAGGGGTCGATACCACGCCACGCGGGCAGTAAGATGCTGGTGTATGCCAATGGCGACATTGTCGGCACGGTGGGCGGCGGCGCAATGGAGTCGCGGGTCATCCAAGTGGCACGCCAATGTTTAGCTGACGGGGTGGCGCGCCTAGAGAGCTATACCCTGAACGACTTAGAGGCGGGTGATGCCGGAATTTGCGGCGGTACGGCGCGCATCTTTGTTGAGGTTATCAGCATCGCTCCGCATCTGCTCGTCATTGGCGGCGGACATGTGGGCAAGGCTCTGGCTGAGTTGGGCAAGTGGATGGGCTTTCGCGTGACGCTGAGCGACGACCGCGAGGCGTACGCCAACCCTGAGTATGTCAAAGGGCTAGATGGCTACGCGGTTTGTCCAGCGGCAGACGTTGTCAAGGCGGTGTCCATCGACGCACATACTTACGTGGCGGCGGTGACACGCGGGCTGCCGGTCGATTTGGAGCTGCTGCCCGCGCTCTTGCAGACGGGTGCGCCCTACATCGGGCTGATTGGCAGTCGCCGCCGATGGGCTTTGACGGTGAAGGAACTGCTAGCGCGTGACCCTGAGCTAAAGGACGCGCTGCGGCGTGTGCGTGCGCCGATTGGCTTGGAGATTGGCGCGGAATCGCCGCGTGAGATTGCCTTGAGCATTTTAGCGGAAATCACGATGATAAGGCGCGGGGGAACAGGATTACCAATGCAGTGGACGGAAATGTTGTCTGATTAGGGTATTTTGTTATGGTCAAAATATTGTTTATTAGTGATACCGTGATGCCACAGCTGGAAAATTCGGCGAACCTACGTAGGCGTTACCATGACGTTGAACTTATTGTCAGCTGTGGTGATATGCCCACTGCGTACTTAGAGTTTATTTCGTCGGTGCTAAACGTGCCGCTTTTCTACGTGCGCGGCAACCATGATGAGATGTATGACCAAGACCCGCCTGGTGGCATTAACTTGCACAACCACTACGTGGAATATCACGGGCTTTCGTTCGTTGGTTTAGAGGGCTCGATTCGCTATAATCGCGGTAAAATACAGTATACGCAGAACGAGATGCGTCGCATGGTGCTAGGTCTTGCCCCGCGTTTGCGCTATAATCGATGGCGACAGGGTTATGGGGTGGATGTGTTCGTTACGCACTCACCTGCGCAAGGCATTCACGACGCGGAAGACCAGCCTCATCAGGGCTTTGCGTCGTTTTTACAGTTTATGCGCTGGTATCGTCCGCGCTACATGGTGCATGGGCATGTCCACACGTGGGACAGGCGCAAAGTGGTGGAAACGCAGTATTACGACACACGGGTATTAAATATCAACCCCTTTATGCTCTTAGACATTGAGCCGATAGCTGAGAAAAGGTAGTCATTGGCATGGTATGGGAAACGTATTACACGGTGGCAAGCGTCACGGAAGCGTTGGAGCTGCTACATCACTATCAAGCTGCGGCGCGTGTCATAGCAGGCGGCACAGACCTGCTACTAGAGTTGGAACGTGGCAAGCACCCGCAGGTGCGTGCGCTGATTGACATCACACGCCTGCCGCATTTGGACGATATCACGCTGCACGGCAGCATGCTGCGGCTTGGCGCGCTTGTCAGCCACAACCATGTCGTGGACAGCGCGTTGGCGCGCACTCGTGCGCTGCCATTAGCACAAGCCTGCTGGGAAGTTGGTGCGCCGCAAATTCGCAATCGCGCGACTGTTGCCGGCAATCTTATCACTGGTAGCCCCGCCAATGACACCATCACGCCCCTGATAGCACTAGGGGCTGAGGTGACGCTGGCATCTGTTGACGGAGAGCGCACCGTTGCTCTGAAGGACTTCTACAGCGGGCTGCGTCAAACTGTCATGCGTCCCGACGAGCTGCTGGTCAGCATTAGCTTTCCCGCGTTGGGGCAACAGGAGCGCGGCATCTTCCTCAAGCTCGGGTTGCGGCAGGCGCAAGCTATTTCGGTGGTCAACGTGGCGGTGGTGCTAGCGTTTGATGGTGACGTGGTAACACATGCTCGCATCGCGCTTGGTAGTGTCGCGCCTACGATTATCCGCGCGCAGGTTGCCGAGCAGGCTCTTGTTGGGCGCACGCTCACGCCCGAAACCATTCGTGAGGCGGCGCGCCTTGCGGGTGCTGCGCCCGCGCCGATTGACGATGTGCGCAGCACTGCCGCTTACCGTACGGAAATGGTCAAGGTGCTGGTGGCGCGTGCGCTGCGTGCGTTGGCGGAGGGCAGTGAGGCGACGAACTTCCCCGAGCGTCCTGCGATGTTGTGGGGCAAACACGCCGCACGCGCGAAACCGCTGCCACAATCCTACCAAGTTGACCGCGCTAACCCCGTGATTACGGCGACGATTAACGGTAAAACTGTGACGACCACAACGGGATGCCACAAGAGTTTGCTGCATTGGCTGCGCGAGGACGTGGGCTTGAACGGCAGCAAAGAGGGCTGTGGTGAAGGGGAATGCGGCGCATGCACCGTCTTTTTAGACGGTGCGGCGGTTATGTCGTGTCTTGTGCCTGCGCCGCGCGCGCATGGCAGCGAGATTGTGACGATAGAGGGACTGAAGCAAGGCGACGCGCTGCATCCGCTCCAGCAAGCGTTTGTCGACGCAGGTGCGGTGCAGTGCGGTTACTGCACGCCGGGTTTTGTCATGTCTGGTGTCAAACTATTGGAAGAACACCCGCAGCCAACGCCCGCACAAATTGCCCAAAGTATCAGCGGGAATTTGTGCCGTTGCACGGGTTACTATAAGATTATTGAAGCCTTTACATCTGTTCATTATGCTAATCAGGAGTTCTCACAATGAGCGAGTTTTCTGGCAAGTACGGTCCTAAGAAGAAAACGCCGATGAAAATTTTCTACCCGGTTATCGGCTTGTTGGTGGCGGCTATCTCGGCAGCGGTCGCCTATTTTGGTTCTGAGCCGGCTTTGGCGTTCATTCAGCAAAATATCCCACAGTTTCAAGGAGACTATGACACGCTGCGCTTGATTGTGGCGGTCGCCATCTTCTTTGTGTTGGTCATGGTTTTTGGTATGGCGTTCGCCATGACGCAGCCCAAGATGCCTAAAGGGGTGAGCGAAAAAGACCTTGACCGCGAAAAGCAGCTGAAAGCCAAAGAAGAGGCGGAAGCCAAGCGGCGCAAGAAAGAAATGGTGCAAAAGATGCGCCAACGCAATCGCCAAGCCAATCGTTAGCAGGAGGAACACGCGGGCAGCACGATGAGGTTGCCCGCGCTACGCTATGGAACGCAAAATCACCAAAGTCGGCGGGGAAGAAATCCAGCTCTACATGCGTACGTATTACTCGCTGCTGCGTTCTAGCCATGCGTTTGAAATAGAAACGCTGGTGGAAAGCCACATCGCCGTAGAGTCGTCGCTGCATGTCGGCGCAGGCAGCATGAAGCCTGATATTGCCGCGTTGCTCTATGCTGCTCTGCGCCTGCCGCCTTGCATCGACCGCGTCGAAGAGGTGTTGGTGGGGCAAATGGAAAAGTCGTTCGTGCTGGCGGGCTTCCGCGACATTGCCAACTGGCAGCGCGTGTATGCGCCCGGTCGGCGGCGCAGAATGCACTTTGATAGCGTGAGCAAGCTGGCGGTATATATCGTCAGTCGTTCCGACATTGACGATCTTGTGCCTATTCTGACGGCATATCAGTTGGAATGGAACAAGCTGCACGTGCTGCTGCAGAAACGTGACATCCAGCAGCGCATTGAAGCCATGAGAGACAGCCATGCGCAACCTAGCGACGCGGAATTACAGTGGCTGGCGGGCGTGTTAGATGTGTCAACATCAGACGCGCAGCGGCTAGCGATTATTTGGCGCGGTGATTTTTGGCGCATGTTGCGGCGCATTGCCCAGACGCGCAAGAACCTCAGCTTGCGTTTGGTGAACGGCTCTTTGGCGGATTATCGGCGTGCTACCGCCACGTGGTGGGAGGAGCTGCGCGAGGCGGTACAGACGCAAGGGATTGACGTAGAAAATTCGCCGATTTACTTTGTCTCGAGCAACACGCACGCGCTGGTTAATTTGCTCACCGGCTTCGCGACGCGCTACGAAGAAGACCTTGTCGCCTACATTCGCCAGCAAAATCACGACACACTGTTAGCGCAATACGAGACGCTGCAAGCCTCACCCAACAAAAACCTAGAAAATTTCTTGTATTATGTGTTGGGCAAGTATCTTGCCAATGGTGAAGCGCAAGAAAAGCAGCGACAAGACGAGCAGCGCATTGGCATCGTGCGCGTTCCCAACCAACACGGCTTTGAGGTTGAGGCGCAAGTGATAGCACTGAGCCGCCTGCGCGCGCAGTGGATGGACGCACGCGCTCGTGTGGCGGGCATGGAAGTCTTGGCGCGGTCTGACGCGCTCATTCTCAACATTGACTATCCGCTTGGCATGGCGGCCTACGAAATTCTCAGCCGCATCACCGAGCGCAACGACCACTTACTTGGCGTTTATATCATGGGCAAGTCCGCCACGCTGAACGCTCGCGTGGGGGATGTAATGATTCCCAACGTTGTGCATGACGAACACTCGCAAAACACCTATTTGTTCAATAACTGCTTTTGCGCGGCGGATGTGATGCCCTATATGACACAGGGCAACGTGCTGGACAACCAAAAAGCGTTAACGGTGCTGGGGACATTTTTACAGAACCCTGCTTACATGAGTGCGTTTTACCGAGAAGGTTACACCGACGTGGAAATGGAAGCGGGTCCGTATTTTTCGGCGTTGTATGAAGCCTTTCGTCCTAAGCGGCATCCCGAAAACGAGCTGGTGAACTTGTACGGCGCGCCGTTTGACATTGGCATGTTGCATTATGCGTCGGACGCGCCGATGAAAAAGGGACAAAATCTTGGCGCGGGCAGCTTGGCGTATGCCGGCGTAGAGCCAACCTATGCCAGCGCGATTGTGATTTTGCAGCGCATTTTCTTGCAGGAAGTGGCGCGCTTGAGCGCAAATCAGCGCGTGACCCTGCTAGGCACATAGCGAGAGGCGAACATGAGCAAGGACAAAACGGTAGTTATCGGGCAGTCGGTGAAGCGCATTGACGCGGTTGCAAAAGTCACCGGTGAGGCAGCTTATCCGGGCGACATCAACCTTGAGGGGCAGCTTTGGCTGCAGATTGTCTTTAGCCATCGCGCGCATGCTCGTGTGCTGCGTGTGGACAAGACGCGCGCTTTGGCGATGGAAGGGGTCGTGGCGGTGTTCACGGCGGAGGATGTTCCTAACAACGAGTACGGCTTGGTGATTAAAGACCAGCCTGTGATATGTGGCGTAGGCAGCAGCAAGCTCGGCACGGACATTGTGCGCTGCTACATGGACTATGTGGCGGTAGTGGTTGCGGAAACTCAAGAGATTGCGCGAGCAGCGGCGAAGGTTGTCGATGTGACTTACGAAGACTTGCCTGCGGTGTTCGACGCTGAAGCTGCGATGCAGCCGGACGCGCCGCAGCTGCACCATGACACGCCTAACAATATCATCGCCCACATTCGCATTCGCAAAGGCGACATGGCGGCGGGTTGGGCGCAGGCGCACGTTGTCGTTGAGGAGGAGTACCGCACGTCGTGGCAGGAACACGCCTATTTGCAGCCGGAAGCCGGCTTGAGTTACATCGATGAAGAGGGGCGCGTTACAGTCGTGGTGGCGGGGCAGTGGACGCACGAAGACCAAGAGCAAATTTGCCATGCGCTCGCTTTGCCGCCGGAAAAAGTGCGCGTGGTGTATCCTGCTATCGGCGGCGCGTTCGGCGGGCGCGAGGATATGTCGGTGCAGATAGTGCTGGCTTTAGCGGCTCTCAAGCTGCAGCGTCCTATCAAAACGCAGTGGACACGCGAGGAATCCATCTTGTTTCACCACAAACGCCACCCTGTTACTGTGCGCGCGCGCTGGGGGGCGGACAAAGACGGCAAGGTTGTGGCGGCAGAGGCAACAGTGATAGGCGATGCGGGCGCGTACAACTACACGTCGAACAAGGTGTTGAGCAATGCCAATTTGACCGTGACGGGCGCGTATGAGATTCCCAACATCCACATCGATACCTACGCGGTGTATACAAACAACATCCCGTCAGGGGCGTTTCGTGGGTTTGGCGCGCCACAAGGCTTGTTTGCCGCTGAGGGGCAAATGGACAGGTTAGCAGACGCGCTGGGCATGGATAGGCTGGAAATACGGCGGCGTAACTGCTTCCGTGAAGGCAGCATTGCCTCGACTGGTACGCCTTTGCCCAAAGGCGTGACGATTGACAAGGTGTTGGACGCTGTGGGACGCGAAAGCTACTGGGAAATCGCTAGCGACGGCACAGTGCGGCGTGCGCCCACGCCGCAGCCTGCTGACCCGACAAAACGGCGTGGGCGCGGCGTGGCGTGCGGTTTTAAGAACATTGGCTACAGCTTTGGTTTTCCTGAACACAGTTGGGCGGCGATTGAGCTTTATGGCACGAGCGATATTGAGCGCGTTGTCGTGCGGCAGGGTGGCGCAGATGTCGGGCAAGGTGCGCACACGGTGTTTGTGCAGATGGCAGCGGAAGCGGTTGGCGTGCCATTTGACCGCGTGACGCTGATAACGGGCGATACCGCCGAAACGGGCAGTTCGGGCAGCGCGTCCGCCTCGCGCTTGACATTTATGGGGGGAAACGCGATACGCGGCGCGGCGGAGCTGGCGTTACAAGCGTGGCAAGCGGAAGAACGTCCCGCCAAAGCGGAGTTTATGTATCGTCCGCCGAAAACGACCAATTATGACCCCATGACAGGGCGCAGCGAACCCAATTTTGCCTATGGTTACACGGCGCAAGCGGTTGAAGTGGAAGTGGACATTGAGACCGGTGTCGTGCGCCTGCTGCGTGTCGTGGCGGTTAACGATGTGGGGCGCGCGGTGAACCCGCAGCTTGTGCAAGGACAAATTGAAGGTGGTGTTGTGCAAGCGCAGGGCTACGCGCTGATGGAACACCTTGTGAGCGAGGCAGGGCGCATCAAAAATCCTTACTTCTCGACCTACCTCATTCCTACGGTGCTTGATGTGCCGCTGGAGGTGAAGTCGGTGGTTTTGGAGTATCCCGACCCCATCGCGCCTTGGGGCGCACGCGGCGTGGCAGAGATGCCTATGCTGCCGCTGCTGCCCGCGATTGCCAGCGCGGTGCATGATGCGACAGGCGTTTGGTTGACCTCTCAGCCGTTTACCCCCGATAAGGTGGTGTCCGCCTTGCGTGCAGCAGGTGTGGGCGAGTTATAAGGCAGGTGGCGATGAAGCTCTACCAAGCCTTCGGGGTGCTGCGCGGTGATGTGGTGGCGTTTGTCGGTGCTGGCGGCAAGACGGCAACTCTAGTGGGCTTGGGCTATGAGCTAATGGAGCTGGGGTGGCGTGTGCTGGCGACAACGACGACCTCTCTAGACGAAGAGCATTTAGGGCTGATGCCCTATGCGATGCGCTACCACAACAATCCGCGCGTGCTATCGCAAGCGTTGACTGACTATCGCTTTGTCTTTCTCTATGAAGGGATACGCAGCAATCGCGCCTTTGCACCTAAGCTAGACTGGACACCGCAGCTTTTGGACACTGTTGACAGTGACGTGCTGTTGGTAGAGGCGGATACTGCTAACGGTCTGGGTTGGAAATGCCCTTATCCCGACGAACCCAGCATCCCCCGCGAAGCGTCTTTGGTGGTGACGATGCTGTCGATGAGCGTTGTCGACAAGCCGCTCAATGACGAGACGGTCTACAACGCGCAGGCAATGACCGCAAAATATGGCTTCGCGCCTAATACGGCTATCCACGCGCCTTGGTTAGGGCAAGTGCTGCGTGACGAAGAGATGGGGCTAAAGAACGTGCCTGATAAAGCGCGCGTGGTGGCGTTTGTCAACCAAACGCCGCTCAAAGGCTACGCTCGTCAGCGTGCTCAGATGATTGCGCGTGCCGCGCTGAAATCGCCGCGCTTTGAGGGCGTGGCGATTGGGGCGGTGCGCGCCGAAGAGCCGGTCTATGAGGTACAGCGCGCCGTTGGGGCGGTGGTGTTGGCGGGTGGCATGTCGGCACGCATGGGGTATCCGAAGATGCTGCTGCCTTGGCTGGACGGCAAAACCGTCTTGGAGAACATCGTGGAGCAGCTGATGCGCTCTAAACTTGACCACATTATTGTGGTCGCAGGGCATTACTACCAACCGATTAAGCGGCTGCTAGCGCGCTATGACGTGCAGTTGGTGTATAACCGTGCCTATCGTTTGGGTGGCATGCTGTCATCGGTGCAAGCGGGGCTGCGTGCTATGCCTGCAGGCATTAAAACAGCCTTGCTCACGTTAGGCGACCAGCCCCAGCTAGAGCCGCGTGTGCTATACCGCCTGCTCAAAGCCTACGCGCATAACCCACACAGCATTGTTGTGCCGAGCTATCAAATGCGGCGTGGGCATCCTTATCTGGTACATGAAAAGCATTGGGCAGATATTCTCGCTTTGCCCGCCACCAAGACCATGCGCGACTTCTTACATGAGCAGCAGCCCAACATCTTGCATGTCGACGTTGGTTCTGCGTCGATTTTGCAGGATATGGACACTCGTGAGGCATACGAACAGGCACGACATGCGGCAGGGTTGCCGCCGTTAGATTGGCAAACGCTTGTTCCCTATGCGTAGGGCGGGCTTGTCAGATGCGTGGTAGACGTTGGTGCGTGTGCTGTTGCTAAATGTAGCGTTAGTTTTTCGTGTAGGGTTATGGTTTACCCCTTAAACCACTTAATCATCTTGTGCAGCACGCCGCGCCGCTCATCTTTGATCATTTTGTACTCTTGTGCCATGCGTTGAATGAGGTATTCAAGCTCGGTGAGTCGCATGCGTGCGCCATTGACAATGACCCATTCTTTGTCGACGGCGCGAATGTCTTGCGGCACGCGGCTGTAGAGCTTGGTGTAGAGGTCTACGTACTCTTTCATCACTTGTTCGCTGTCTTGTGTCATGTCCGTTTGTCTTTCTTAAAGTCCCCTACGCTTGCTACTATTCTACCAAAAATTCTCAATAGGATACGCTGTTTTGTTCGCTATAATTAACCCTGTTCATTGAATTATCGTAAGAGAGAGCCTATATGTCTGATGAACGCAGGTACTATCAAGAATCTGCTGCATTCATTCGCCAACAAATGCGCCACGCTCCTGAGGTTGCCATCGTGCTGGGGTCGGGGTTAGGTGGTTTTGCGGATGCTGTCACCAACGCGGTGTCTATCCCTTACGAGAATATCCCGCATTTCCCTACTTCGACCGTGCAAGGGCATCGTGGTCGGCTGGTGATTGGTGAGTTAGAAGGGCGGGCTGTGCTGGTGCAGCAAGGGCGTTCGCACTTTTACGAGGGCTACACCATGCAGCAGGTGACCTATGCCGTGCGTGTCATGTACACGCTTGGCATCAAGACGCTGATTTTGACCAACGCGGCGGGTGGGGTAAACCCGACATATCGCGTGGGCGAGCTGATGCTTATCGAAGACCACATTAATCTGGTTGGCATGGTAGGCAACAATCCCCTCATGGGCAAGAACGATGACACATTGGGGCCGCGCTTTTTGGGCATGTCGCACGCTTATGACCGCCAGCTGCGTGACTTGGCGCGCCGCGTCGCGCAAGAAGCCGATGTGCCGATGCACAGTGGCGTTTACATGGCGTTATCGGGTCCGATGTTCGAAACGCCTGCGGAAGTGCGCTTTGTGCGCGCGGCTGGTGCCGACGCGGTAGGCATGTCGACCGTGCATGAAGTGTTGGTCGCGCGCCACATGGGCATGCGCGTGCTGGCGTTTTCGGGCATTACCAACCAATCTATCGACAGCTTAGACTCCGAACACGATGCCAACCACGAAGAAGTTTTGGAGGCTGGCAGAGTTTTAGTGCCGCGCTTGACCCGTGTGCTGCTGGGCGTTCTACGAGAGCTGCCTGCATGATTAGGGTTGTGTTGTTTATTGACCAAATCGCACTCGGCTTGTATTTGATAATGCTGGCATTGGGCTTGTGGCAACTCTGGCAATGGGTGCAAGCGCAAACGCAAGCGCGCACCACCTTTTACGAGCTTGAGCGCGATTTGGCACGCCAGCGGCAAGCGGACGCGCTCACGTGGCTGGCGATTTTGGGTCAACTTGCGTTGATTGTGCTAGGCGTGCAGCGTGTCGTATCCCCTTATCTGCAAAGTGAGCAACGTATCCAAGAGCAAATTGCCGCAGGACAGATAGCGCAAGACGGCGACTTTGTGACGGCAACGCCCGCGCCGCCGCTGGCTGGCGGCATCGACATTCAGCCTGTGCCGCCTTTAGGCGACGATAACACGGTGCTGTTGCTGACACCGACGCTCACGCCTACGCCGGTTGGCACGATTGTGCCGAACGCGCCGCCCATTGAAGGTTGCAATGACCCACGCGCTACGCTGCAAGTGCCTGCGAACGGCATGCGCGTCTTCCAGCCCATCACGGTAATTGGCACAGCGTACACGGAAAACTTTGCGCTGGCGAAAATTGAGATTAGCGGACCCGGCACGAACAACACCTACGCGGTGATTGACGATCGCCGCCAAGAGGCGCGCACGTTAAGCCCGTTTAGTCAATTTGTGCCTGCGCCCTACCTTTCGGGAGCTTATCGTTTTCGTTTGACGGTGTTTGACATCACCGACACATTGGTGGCCTCGTGCATGGTCACGATTTACATCAGCGAGCCACCGCTGACTGCTACACCTACGGTGCGTCCGGGGGCAAATCCATGAGTGCGCTAGGCTTTGTCGGGGTGGGCAAGGTCGCACAGACGCTGGCGGCACTATGGCAAGCGCGTGGTGTCTCTGTTGCTGCGCTTTACAACCGCACGCCCGCGCCCGCGCACGCTTTGGCATCGGAAATTGGTGCACAGGTGATGAACACCCCACACGACGTTGTTGCCGCGTGCGACCTTGTCTTTTTAACCGTGAGTGACGACGCAATCGAACCTTTGGCGCGGCAATTAAGCACTGGTGATGTGCGTGGCAAGGCGTTTGTACACACATCAGGGGCGCGTGGGGTTGACGTATTGGCGAGCCTTGCAGCGGCAGGTGCGGCGGTGGCGGGGCTGCACCCCTCGTTTCCGTTTGCCGACGTAGCGACCGCGCGTCGTGAGCTGCTTGGTGGTACATTCGCCTTAGAAACAGCCCACAGCGGCTTAAAAAAGATGCTGCAAGAGCTGGTAGAAAAGCTGGAAGGTCGCGTGTTGGTCATCCCCGAAGGCAAAAAAGCGCAGTATCATCTCGCGTTGGTCTTGGCAAGTAACTACACGGTGACGCTCTACAGCCTTGCGGAGCGGTTGCTGCTTGAGTTGGGCGCACAAGACCAAGACGCACGTGCTGCGCTGCATCCGCTGCTACAAGCTACTGTGAAGAACATCATCACGCAGGGCGTGCCTAAGGCACTCACGGGACCTTTGACTCGCGCGGACGTTGGCACGCTTAAGGCGCACCTTAGCGTCATAGAGCATAAGTTGCTGCGTGAAGCGTACAAACAACTGGCACGCCTGAGCTATCCCATGCTGGAAGCGCGCGGCGTGCCGATACAACCTATTGAAACGCTGTTTAGGGAGGATGATGACGATGCGCCTGACAATTCGTGATTTCCAGAAAATGAAGAGCGCGCGGCAGAAGATTGTCATGATGACCGCCTATGACGCGACGAGTGCACGGGTGAGCGAAGCGGCAGGCATTCCTGCCTTGCTGGTGGGCGACACGCTGGGTATGGTCGTGCAAGGCCATACGTCTACGCTGCCCGTCAAACTTGAGCATATCCTCTACCACGCGGAAATTGTTGCGCGTGTGACGCAAAAACCGCTTGTGGTAGCGGACATGCCTTTCTTGACCTATCACTTGAACCCAGAACAGGCGTTGGCGAACGCGGGGCGGTTGATGCAAGAAGCGGGCGTTTCGGCGGTCAAGTTAGAAGGCGGCGAGCCAATGGCGGAGACAATTCGCCGTGTAACGCAAGCCGGCATTCCGGTCATGGCGCACATTGGCTTGACACCGCAAAGCGTCCATCAGTTCGGCGGCTTTCGCGTGCAGGGGCGCGAGCTGGACAGCGCGCGCCAGCTGGTTCGCGACGCGGAAGCCGTGCAAGAGGCGGGTGCGTTTGCGGTTGTGCTGGAGCTTGTGCCTACCAAGTTGTCACAGCTCATTAGCGAGCGACTGCACATCCCAACCATTGGCATTGGCGCAGGGGTGGCGTGTGATGGGCAGGTGCAAGTTTTTCACGACGTACTGGCGTTATTTGCCGACTTCTTGCCGAAGCACACCAAACGCTATCTCAACGTCGGCGACATGATGCGCGACGCACTTGCCCAATACCGTGAGGAAGTCCAAGCGGGCGCGTTCCCAACCGAAGCCAACAGCTTTACCATGCCTGATGAGATTTTAGAGACCCTGAAGAAAGAGTTAGAGCTGTGATTGTTGTGGAGACGATAGACGCGCTGCGGGCAACACGCCGTGACCTCAAAGGGCGGGTGGGGCTTGTGCCAACAATGGGGTATTTGCACGACGGACATCGTAGCTTGGTGATAGCGGCACGGCAAGAGTGCGCGCACGTGATTGCCAGCATTTTCGTCAACCCTACCCAGTTCGGCGCGAACGAAGACCTGTCAACCTATCCGCGCGATTTGCCGCGTGACCTTGCCATGCTAGAAGCCGAGGGCGTGGACGTTGTGTTTGTGCCAACGGCGGCGCAAATGTACCCGCCGCGCTTTCAAACCTATGTCAACGTGGAACAGGTCTCGCAAGGCAAAGAAGGCGCGAGCCGTCCCACGCACTTTCGCGGTGTCACCACCGTCGTGAGCAAGCTGTTCAACCTTTGCCAACCTGACGACGCTTACTTTGGACAAAAGGACGCGCAGCAGGTGGTCGTCATTCGCCAAATGGTGCGCGATTTGAATTTCCCGCTGCGCATTCACGTTTGCCCAACGTGGCGCGAGGCGGACGGCTTGGCGATGAGTTCGCGTAATGCCTATCTAAGTGTGGAAGACCGCCAAGCCGCTGTGACGCTTTGGCGCGCCCTGCAAGCGATGCGCACGCGCTATGAGCAAGGCGAACGTCGTGCGGCGATGTTACAAGAGGCGGCGCGTGCGGTGTTTGCGACTGAGCCACGCGCCGCGCTAGATTATGTGTCGGTGGCGCGGGCCCGTGACCTTGAAGAGGTCGAAACCGCCGATGAGCCGTTGTTGGTCTCTTTAGCAGCACGTGTGGGCAAGCCGCGCTTGATTGACAACATGCTGTTGCCATATCACCTTAACAGCCGTGAAGGCGCGACTGCCGTGCTTGGTGTAGGCTAAATGTAGGCGTGCTGGTTACTTTCGTGCAAACCAGCGGCGCACACGACGCAGCGATAGCAGACGGAAAAGTCCGCTAATACTGCGCTGCCAGCGTTGTAGGCGTGCGCGTATCCGCGCGAGCAAGTACTCTGCTTGGCGGCGACTGCTGGTTAGGCGGGAAGGCTCGATAGGCGCAGGCGCACCCCATTGTACCACGCACGCTGCCCAAGTTAACCCGCCGCCAAAGCCGACGAAAACCAGGTAATCGTCGGCTTTAACGCGCCCCTGTTGCACCGCTTCGCACAGCGCAATCGGGATAGAAGCAGCCGACGTGTTGCCATAGCGGTCTAGGTTGGACACGAACTTGCTGCTGTCCAGCTTCAGTTTTTTGGCGATGCTGTCGATGATGCGTTGGTTAGCTTGGTGCGGCACAATCAGGCTAATGTCATCAAGAGTGAGATGCGCGCGCTCTACGGCTTGGCGGATGCTTTCGTCGACAACGCGGTTGGCAAACTTAAACACATCGCTGCCTATCATGACCATTTTTTGGAGTTTGCGCGTTTCTGCTTCGCTGTGGTTTTGCGTAGGAATATAGAGTAAATCGCAGCCTGCGCCGTCCGAGCGCAAGACAGAAGATAGCACGCCGCCTTTTTGCGTGCGCGCTTGCAAAACAACCGCGCCGGCACCGTCGCCGAAGAGAATGCAGGTGCTGCGGTCTTGCCAATCCAGAACGCGGCTCATTGTTTCGGCACCAATGACCAGCGCGGTGGTGATGCTGCCGCTGCGGATAGCCTGTGCTGCCATATCTAACGCATAGACGAAGCCCGAACACGCCGCGCTGAGGTCAAACGCGCCCGCGTTCACCGCCCCAAGTCGATCTTGGACGAGACTGGCGGTGCTTGGGAATGCGTTTTCCGGGGTTGACGTTGCGACGATGATGAGGTCAAGTCCGCTAGGCAGCACATTAGCAACCAACAAGGCTTGTTGTGCGGCGCGATGCGCTAGCGTTGTGGTGGACTCGCGCTCGCCAGCGATGCGCCGCTCTTTGATGCCTGTCCGCGTGGTAATCCACTCGTCGTTGGTTTCCACGATAGCGGATATGTCGTCATTGGTCATGATATTGTCAGGGACTGCCATGCCCCAGCCGATGATGTGGGCATAAATGCCGCTTTCATGGCGGGGCGTTGACGTGGCTTTTGGTTTAAGCATAACCGTTTTCTGCGTAACGACCCAGAATAATGGAAGCGTTATGTCCGCCGAAACCGAAGCCATTGCTCATCACAATGTTGACGGGACGCGACACACCGACGTTGGGCGTATAGTTCAGGTCGCATTCAGGGTCAGGATTGTCAAGGTTGATGGTAGGCGGAATAAAGTTGTCTTGAATTGCCATGAGGCAGAAAATCGCTTCAATCGCGCCTGCTGCGCCCAGTAAATGCCCCGTCATGGACTTGGTCGAGCTAATCGGCACGTTGTAGGCTTGCTCGCCTAGTGCCATCTTGATAGCTTTGGTCTCGGCGGCATCGTTGAGCTGCGTGCCGGTGCCGTGTGCGTTGATATAGTCGATTTGCTCGGGCGTGATGCCGGCATCGCGCATGGCAAAGCGCATCGCCATTGCTGCGCCCTCACCCGTCTCTAGCGGGGCAGTTGGGTGATAAGCATCGGACGTGTGTCCATAGCCCAGCATTTCGGCGTAAATTGTTGCGCCGCGTGCCAGCGCGTGTTCAAGGTCTTCAAGCACCACCATTGCTGCGCCCTCACCCGGCACAAAGCCATCACGGTCACGGTCAAACGGACGGCTGGCTTGTTGCGGGGCATCGTTGCGACGTGACAAGGTCTTCATGTTGTTAAAGCCGGCGATGGTCATCGGGGTGATTGCGGCTTCGGTCGCGC
Organism: uncultured Anaerolineae bacterium; assembly: GCA_938022205.1. Classification (GTDB taxonomy): domain Bacteria; phylum Chloroflexota; class Anaerolineae; order Aggregatilineales; family Phototrophicaceae; genus JANWYT01. The sequence continues at coordinate 157,093 of CALIEB010000003.1, forward strand.
CGGCAATCATGACTTTGGCTTGCCCGCGACGAATAATCTCGGTAGCTTCGCCGATGCAGTTGTTGCCCGTCGCGCAAGCGGTCGTCAGACAGAAATTAGGTCCGCGCAGGTTAAACTCCATCGAGACGCGCCCGGAGCTGCCGTCAATCAGCAGGCGCGGCACGACCAGTGGGCTTACGCCGTGATGCCCTTTTTGCATGAACCCTTGCACCGCTTCAATGAGCGAGTTGATGCCGCCGATGCCGCTACCTACCACACAACCCACCTCATAGCGATTGTCATCTGTGACGGTTAAGCCACTGTGCCGCAACGCTTCACTCGTCGCGGCAATCGCTAGATGTGTAGCGCGGTCAGTGCGCTTAGCTTCTTTTTTCCCTAGCAGTTCGTCCGCGTCAAAGCCTTTGACTTCGCCTGCGATTTTGTTTTCGATGATGTCTGCGTCAAACAGGCTGATGTAGTCAATACCGCTTTTGCCGGCGGCAATATTTGCCCACGCTTCGGCAACGGTATTGCCTGTGGGGCAGATTGCCCCCATTCCTGTCACTACTACGCGCCGTCTTGTCACTTTATGCCTCCTCGTACTAGAATTTAGCACGTCATTATACCATGACTTACGGAAAGGAACACATCCGCAGCGCGGAGGTTATGATTTTAATCACTGGGGCGACAGGCTTCATTGGGCGAGCGTTTGTGAAGGCGGCGATGGAGGCAGGGCTGTCGATGCGCTGCTTGGTGCCGCCGCAGCGTCTTAAGGCGATTGCTTGGGACAAGGACGCGCCTAATGCACCGGAGCTAGTGATTGGCTCGCTGCTTGATGAAGAAGCATGTTTCAAGGCGGTAACTGGTGTGCATACCATTGTGCATTTAGAGAACGCATTTTGGTGGGGTGGGCGCGCTGACCTCGCGCGTGTGGAGATTGCTGGCACGCGCCTGCTGACGAACTTGGCGCGCAGCGCGCGCGTCGGGCGCATTATTCTGCTGAGCCATTTGGGCGCAACACCCGCTTCTGCCTACCTGCTGCATCAGACCAAAGGCGTTCAAGAAGAGATTGTGCGCACTTGCGGTCTAGCCTACACCATCGTGCGTTCTGGCGTAGTGTTCGGCGAGGAAGATGCTTTTATCAACCACATGGTGTTGATGCTAGCGGTGAACCCTTTGTTTTTCTTAATGCCCGGCGAGGGTGAGGTTGTTCTGCATCCGCTCTACATTCATGACCTTGTGAAGGTGCTGATGTTGGCGTTAGAGTCTTTGGACGTTGTTGACCGCACGCTTGAGATTGGCGGCATGGAATACACCTCATTGGTCGATTTGTTGTTTACCTTGATGCGCATCACCAAGATGCGTCGCGTCATTATCCCCGTGCCGCCCTACGTGATGCGGCTGCTGGTGCGCCTTTATGGGCTGTTCTTGCCGCGTACGCTGATGACCGCGCAGTGGCTCGACTTGCTTGCCACCAATCACGCTGCCAAACTAAGCAGCGTTTACGAGTATTTTGGCTTTCAGCCGCAGCGTTTAGAGGATACACTATGGACTTATTTGCCGAAACAACGTCGTTTGCGCAGGTTGCTGCGCGCAACTCTGCGTCGTCGTCCACGTAGGTTATGAGACGTGCGCAATTTAGGAGTTCGCATGGCGGAGCAGGTAGTTAAGCTGGTCGTCTTAAAAACACAGGATGAATTGCAAGAGGCAGTTGAGCTGCAGAAGGTGTATTGGGGCAGCAACATCGGCGACCTTGTGCCGCTGCACATGCTGTTTTCGCTGGCGAATTACGGCGGGCATGTGTTCGGCGCACGGGTTGACGGGCGGCTTGTGGGGCTGCTCATCGGTTTTTTGGGCGCGGACATTCAAGCGGACGACGCGCTTTTGGCGTGTGAGCGGCTGTGTGTGATGTCGAAGCGTATGGTGGTGCTGCCCGAATATCGCAACCTGAAAATTGGCGAGAAGCTCAAGTGGGCGCAGCGTGAGTTTGCCTTGCGGCACGGCATTCAACTGGTGTCATGGACGTTTGACCCGCTGCTCTCGCGCAATGCCTACTTAAATTTGCACAAGCTGCGTGCCGTTGGTCAGACGTATGTGTTGGACTACTTTGGCACGAACGCCACCAACCCTACGCTGAGCGCAGACCGATTGGTGGTCAATTGGTGGGTGCGGCATGCCCGTGTTGATGCGCCGTTGCCGTCAGATTACTCCGACGCACAGCTGCTTAACGCGGTGAGCGACGGGTTGCCAACGCGCTTGTGTGATGACGTGACGGGCGATGCCGTGCTGTTGCAAATTCCTGCCGATTTTCTCAACCTTGCTCAGGTTAACCCCGATATCCTGCAAATTTGGCGCGATCATGTGCGCGCGGCATTTTTGCATGTGATGGGCGCGGGCTACATAGCGAGTGACTTTTTGCGACGTGATGGTGCGTCGTTCTACGTGTTTACTCGTGATGACGGTTCATACACTTTCCAAAAGGACTAAAAGCAAAATGCAAGCTATAACTGTTCAGGCAATCAACCTTTACCCGATTGCGATGCCGCTCGTCGAGCCGCTGCGCACTAGTTTTGGCGTTGAAGCGAACAAACACGCTGTGATTGTCGAGCTAATCACAGCGGAAGGGGTGACAGGCTGGGGCGAAGCATCAGTTGCTGCTGAGCCGGGCTATTCAGGCGAGACAGTCGGCACGGCTTATCACCTGCTTAAACACTACCTCGCGCCGCTGCTAGTGGGCAAAACGCTGACCGACCCGCGTCAGGCGCGTAGCATTTTGCAAGTGGTGCGTGACAACAAGCACGCGCGCCATGCATTAGACGGCGCGGTGTGGGATGCGTTCGCCAAAGCCAACCACATGCGTCTTGTCGATTTGTTCTCGCACTACTTGCCCGAAGGACACCGCTCAACGGAGCGCGCTGTGGTAGGCGTGAGCATTGGCATTCAGCCCAGCGTAGAAGCGACTTTAGCGATTATCCGCAAGCGCGTGCAGCAGGGCTACAAGCGCATTAAGCTCAAAATTCAGCCGGGCTGGGATGTTGAGCTAGCACGCGGCGTGCGCGCTGAATTTCCTGACGTGATGTTGATGTTGGACGCGAACAGCGCGTACACGCTGGCGGATGCTGACCATCTCGCCGAGCTGGACGAATTTAACCTGCTGATGATTGAGCAGCCGCTGCGCCATGACGACATCTACGAACACAGCCAACTTCAAGCGCGCATGAAAACGCCTATATGCCTCGATGAGAGCATCAAATCAGCAGACGACTTGCGGCTGGCGTTGCAAGTAGGCGGCATCAAAATTTTAAACCTCAAGCCCGCGCGCGTTGGCGGCTTTGCCGAGTGCTTGGACATCTATCGCGTGTGTGTTGAGAACAACGTGCCGCTGTGGATTGGCGGCATGCTGGAAACGGGCATTGGGCGCGCCGCAAATGTGGCGTTGGCATCTTTGCCGGGCGTGACGTTGCCCTGTGACATCAGCGCAACCGACCGCTACTTTACCGAAGATTTAACCGAACCACCCTTCGTCTTGAACGCGGACAGCACGTTAACTGTGCCTAGCGGCTACGGCATTGGCGTAGAAGTACACCGTGAGCGCGTCGAAAAAGCGACGGCGCAGTGGTATGCATGTAATTACTATCCGATTGGCTAGAGCAAAGGAGGCAGAATGTCTGGCGGACTGTTTGAGAACACGACTATCGGCTTTATTGGGGCGGGCGCGATGGGGACGGCGATGATTGCCGGCTTGTTGAACAAGAACATCATCAAGGCGGACTATATCATTGCGGCTGACCCACACGAAGAAAAAGGCGAAAAGCTCGTACAGGATTATGGTATCCGCTTCACGACCGAGAACATCGAAGCCGCCCGCGAAGCAGATGTGCTGGTGTTTGCGGTGAAGCCGCAGATTTTGCACCGTGTCATGAACCCCTTGCGTGGTAAAGTTGACCACGCCTCGCTGATTATCAGCATTGTGGCAAGCGCGAAGATGCGCACCCTAGTGGGTGAGCTGCTCAACAGCCGTGTGGTGCGTGCCATGCCCAACACGCCGGCACAAATTGGGCAGGGCATGACGGTGTGGTGCGCGACGGACGAAGTCGAAGACCGTCAGCGTCGCCAAGCCGCGTCTCTACTCGGCGCGTTGGGCGAGCAGCTGTATGTTGACGACGAACGACTACTCGACATGGCGACTGCGTTGAGTGGCAGTGGTCCCGCTTACGTGTTCTTGTTCATTGAGGCGATGATTGACGCGGGCGTGCGCATGGGCTTCACCTATCGCGATGCGTCTAAGCTGGTTATGCAGACATTGCGCGGTGCAAGCGAGTTCGCGCAAGTGAGCGGCTTGCACCCTGCCCAGCTGCGCAACCAAGTGACTAGCCCGGGCGGCACGACGGCGGCGGGTTTGTATGAGCTAGAAAAACTGCACTTCCGCACGGCAATCGCAGAAGGCATCTGGGCGGCTTATCAGCGCGCTGTCGAACTGGGCGAGGAAGACGAGTAGCTAAGAAGGGGGCGAAGGCAGTATACTCGCCCCCTTTTGCTGCTTAAAGGACTTCGCCGATGAGTTTGGCTTGGGTGAACAACAGCAGATAGTCGGGACCACCTGCCTTGCTGTCTGTGCCGCTCATGTTAAACCCGCCAAAGGGATGCACGCCGACGAACGCGCCGGTGCATTTGCGGTTAAAGTATAAGTTGCCAACGTGGAACTCGCGGCGTGCTTGTTCGAGGCGCGCGCGGTTTTTGCTGTACACAGACCCGGTTAGCCCGTACTCTGTGCCATTGGCAATAGCGATAGCGTCGTCAAAGTCATGAGCGCGAATGAGTGCTGTGACGGGACCAAAAATCTCTTCTTGGGCAATGCGCGCGTTGGGAGCAACATCACCAAACACTGTCGGCTGGATAAAATAGCCGTTTTCGTTGGTCTCGATGATGCCACCGCCTGTTAACAGCTTGCCCTCGCTCATGCCGATGGTGATGTACTCGCGGATTTTGTGATAAGCCTCTTCGTCAATTACCGGACCCATGTAAACGTCGGGACCCGCATCGGTCGCACCGACTGTGAGCTGCTCGGTGAGCTTAACGACCCTATCCGCGACGGCATCATAGATGTCGTTGTGCAGGATGACCCGCGACGCAGCGGAACATTTTTGCCCTTGAAAGCCAAACGCGCTGGTGATGATACCGCGCGCGGCAGCATCAAGGTCGGCGGTCTCGTCGACAATGATGGCATCTTTGCCACCCATTTCGAGGATAGCACGCTTGAGCCAGAGCTGCCCTTCGACGACCTTGCTGGCTTTTTCGTAGATTTGCACGCCGACCGCCCGCGAGCCTGTGAACGCGATAAAGCGCGTCAGATGATGCTCAACCATGCGCGCCCCGACGACTTCGCCCGGACCGGTGATGAAGTTCAGCACGCCCGCAGGTAGCCCCATTTCCCAGAATAGTTCTGCCACCATATAGCCGGTCATCGGGCTTTGTTCCGCCGGCTTTAGCACAACCGTGTTGCCCGCCACCAACGACGCGGAAGTCATGCCCGCTAGAATGGCGTTGGCGAAGTTCCAAGGGGGAATGACCGCGCCTACACCCAGCGGGATGTAGCGCAGCTGCACCTGTTCAGCCGGGTATGGCACAAGCAAGTGGCTGCTGTCTTCGATGCGCAGCATCTGACGGGCGTAGTATTCCATGAAGTCGATGGACTCGGCGGTATCTGCGTCGGCTTCCGCCCAACTTTTGCCGATTTCTAGCACCATTGCCGCGCTAAATTCATGCTTACGGCGGCGCATGGCGGCGGCAGCGTTAAGCAGGTAGCGCGCGCGCTCGGCGGCGGGTGTGTGCTGCCACGTCTCGAAAGCGTAATAAGCGGCTTTGATAGCAGCATCGGCGTGACTGGCGTTGCCGTTCGCGAAGTAACCAATGACTTCGCTAGGGCGGGCGGGATTGACGGACGGAAACACATCATCTAGCATGATGCGTTCGCCGCCGATGATAAGCGGATAGGTCTTGCCAAGCTGTGCCTTAACTTTAGCGAGCGCGTCTTCAAAGGCTTGGCGGTTGGCGGGTTGGCTAAAATCGGTTAAAGGTTCTGGACGATAGGGTAATAACATCATTGTGCTTGCTCCTTAGCGGGTTAGCGAACCAAACTTTTGACAAAAAACCACACGTTGGCGGGACGTTCCGCCAAACGGCGCATGAAATAGGGATACCACGCTTCACCAAACGGCACGTAGACGCGCATGGTGTGCTGCTTAGCAAGTTCCTCTTGGCGCGGCGTGCGCACGCCGTAGAGCATTTGGAACTCATAGCGTTCTTTGGGAACGTTTAGACGTTTGATGCTGGCTTCGGCGGCTTGTATCATCGCTTCGTCGTGGGTTGCGATACACAGATAAGCATTGGTCTTGGCTGCGAGAAACTGCTCAACGAGCTTGACATAGTTTTTGTCAACATCCGCCTTGTTTGGGAAGGCGTGGGTGGGTGGCTCTAAATACGCGCCTTTACAGAGGCGAATGTGGGCGTTTTCCTGCACAAGCTCTGCCACATCTTTCTCAGTGCGGTAGAGATAGGCTTGTAGCACTGTGCCAACGTTGTCAAAGCCGTACTCATCGCGCATGGTGCGGTAAATGCGCAGTGTGTCGTCGGTGTAGGCGGTGCTTTCCATGTCGATGGTGACGGGCAGTCCGTACTGCTTGGCGCGCGTGAGAATATGGCGTAGGTTCGTCACACACAGCTCTTCGCTAATGTCGAAGCCAAGATGCGTTAGCTTGACCGAAATGCCTGACTGCAGCCCTTCGCGTTGGATGCTGTCTAGCACGTTGAGATAGGTTTCGACAACGTCTTGCGTGTCTTCAGCGCGTGTCACGCTCTCGCCTAAGTAGTCGAGCGTCACGGCGATATTGCGTCTGTTCAGCTCCTGCGTGGCGGCGATTGCCTCTTGCAGTTGTTCGCCCGCCACAAAACGCCGCGCTACATGCCGTGCGATGCCCCAGCGTGTGACGATGTGGCGCGCCCATGCGGCAGTAGAGAGATACAACAGCAGCCGCTTGAACATAACAGGCTCATCCTTTCAGTGGTGTGATTTTGGGCATATTGTAGCGAAAAACCGTCACTTCACCTATACCAATTGCACAGCTAGGCGAGTATACTTGAGGAGAAAATGTGTATTTGTGAAAAAGTGGACATACTGGCTTTTATCGGGTACAATCTACGTGCTAAAAACACTAGGTGAGGTCAACCCTTGTGCGTTTGCACAAGTTGCGTTTCTTTGTCACACTTCAATCGTTTCTTACCAATCCAAAGGAGCCGAGAATGGCGGAGATGAATTACGACTCGATTCTCAAACAAATACAAGATTATACCCCAACGATAGAAGCTGTCGAAGTTGGCTACGTTGAAGAAGTGGGCGATGGGATTGCCCGCGTGCGTGGTCTGGACAACGTGCGCTACAACGAGCTGGTGCGCTTCCAGAACGGCACGATTGGCATCGCTTTTAACCTCGAGCGCGACAACGTGGGTGTCATTATCATGGGGTCATACAACGAGATTCAAGAAGGCGACACCGTAAGTTCGCTTGGACGTATTGCCTCTGTGCCAGTCGGCATGGGGTTGGTAGGGCGCGTTGTTGATGCGCTTGGCAATCCGATTGACGGCAAGGGTCCCGTTGTTTCCACAGAGTTTTTGCCGATTGAACGCATCGCGCCCGGCGTGATGGAGCGTAAGAGCGTGAGTCGCCCTGTCCAAACGGGCATTCTTGCCATCGACGCGATGATTCCTATCGGGCGTGGACAGCGCGAGCTAATTATCGGCGACCGCCAGACCGGCAAGACGGCGGTAGCCATCGACACCATTCTGAACCAGAAGGGTCTTGGCGTTAAGTGCATCTACGTTTCGATCGGCCAGAAGGCCTCGACAGTCGCTCAGACCGTCGCCTTGCTCGAAGAGTACGGCGCCATGGACTACACGG
>CALIEB010000004.1 GCA_938022205.1 uncultured Anaerolineae bacterium
CCGTTGCGCCGACGAACACGAACACGCCGCGTCCGACGCGCACGCCCATGCCCACCGCTACGGCTGTGGTGACGGAAGAGGCGACCGTTGCGCCGACGAACACGAACACGCCGCGTCCGACGCGCACGCCCATGCCCACCGCTACGGCTGTGGTGACGGAAGAGGCAACCGTTGCGCCGACGAACACGAACACGCCGCGTCCGACGCGCACGCCCATGCCCACCGCTACCACCGCGTCCGCTAGCTTGTTTGGCAGTGCGACCCGCGCGCTGTTCCGCATTACGAGCGAGGAAAGCACCGCCACGTTTATCCTGCAGGAAGACCTGCGTGGGCAGCGCATCGACGTAATTGGCACGACCAAAGAGGTGGGGGGTGATGTCATCGTCAACGTGGCTAACCCGAGCCAATCGCAGCTTGGCACGCTGGTGATTAACGCCCGCACGCTTGAGACGGACAACCAGTTCCGCAACCAAGCCATTCGCGGGCAAATTCTGCGCTCGGCGGACAACCGCTACGAGTTCATCGAGTTCACGCCCAAACGTCTGATTGGGCTGCCGACCACCGCGCTGACCGAGTTCGGCACGACGCTTGAGTTTGAGGTTGAGGGTGACCTGAAAATTTTGGAGACGACGAAGACCGTCACCTTTAAGGTGCGCGTGACGCTCGAAAGCGAAACGCGCTTGAGCGGCGAAGCCTCGACCACCGTGCAGTGGCGCGACTTCGGCATCAGCATCCCCAGCGTGCCCGGCGTGGCGAACATCAGCGAGGATGTGCTGCTAAAGCTCACGTTTGTGGCAAATCTGGTGGAAACGCGCTAATCACGCTTGCCAACCGGCTTATGTGAGAAGAGAACGCGCTAGCCGCGTTCTCTTTTTTGTTTGCTTTGCTCAGCTGCTAAACCGCTTGCGCAGGAAATCGGGCGCGGGGAAACCGACCGCTTCGGCATCCGCGACCACCGCCGCAGGGTCAAACAACACCTCGCGCAGGTCAACGGTGAGCGTACCCTCCTCAATCGTCAGCAACCCCCACTCGGCGCGCCCCACCTGTGAGAACGACATGCCCACGCTGCCGGCGTTGACCACTTGCCAGCCGCCGACACGCCGCACCATGCGCAAGTGTGTGTGCGCGCACAACGCCAACACGCCCTCGCGGTCGAGCAGCGCGTCGCTGGCTTCGTCGTCGGGACTGTCGGGGCGCAGGCTGTTGGGTTCGTCGCTGCCGGGAACGGCGTGGAAGCCGATGACATGCCCATAGCCTGCGACATCAACCGCCAGCTCGTGTCCAATGCTTTCCGCGACGAAGCGATACTGCGCGTAGCTGAGCTGCGCCAGCGTCCAATTGAAGATGGCATCACGCTCGACAAACGCGCGCTGGCGTGCCGCATAGCTCGCCTCGTCCTGCACCAACGGCAGCTTGGGGCGCACGCCTTGCACCACATAGCGGTCGGTGTTGCCGCCGATGACTTGGCAGACCTCTTTGCCGTATGCCTCTTGCAAGTCCATGATGCGCTGCACGCATGCGGCAGGGCGCGTGCCGAAGGCGGCAAAATCGCCCAACACCCAAATCTTGTCCAGCGCGCCCACGCCCTTTAAGTCAGCTAACACGCCGTCTAGCGCGATGAGATTGCCGTGAATGTCCGCTAGCACTGCGATACGCATGGTGTCCTCGCTTTCTCGCTACAGGTTGAGCTTGCTCATCGCCAGCTTGGCGACCTTCTCCGCGCCGTCGGTGCTGTAGCCCAAGACGGTGATATGCCCCATCTTGCGCCCGACGCGCACCTCACGCTTGCCGTAGAGATGGACGTGCGCGCCGCCAATCGCCAGCACGTCGCGCAGCGCGTCCGGATTAGGCGTGCCGTTGCGCTCGCCCAAGATGTTAATCATGGCGGTGGCGGGCGCGATTTGCGCCACATCCCCCAGCGGATAGCCCAGCACCGCGCGCACGTGGTTCTCAAACTGGCTGGTGATGGTGCCTTCGATGCTGTAATGCCCGCTGTTGTGCGGGCGCGGTGCAAGCTCGTTGAAGACAATCTCGTTCATTGGCAGCTCGAATAGCTCTACGCCGAACACGCCCACGCCGTCAATGCCCGCCACGACGCTGCGTGCCATCTCCACCGCCTTGAACGCGCTGGCTTCGTCGATGGGCGCGGGACAAAGCACCGTGTGGCAGATGCCGTTTTTCTGGATGGTTTCAACCACCGGGTAATCGCGCATGTTGCCGTTCGCGTCGCGCGCCACAATGACCGCCAGCTCTTTGACGAACGGCACGACCGCCTCGACCATCAGCTCGCGCCCGGCTAGCTTGTCAAGCGCAGCGGGAATGTCGTGCGCCCGCTGGATGAGCGCGTTGCCATAGCCGTCGTAGCCGTTGCGACGTGCCTTAAGGATAATCGGAAAGCCGAACTCTTCGACGGCGGCCATCACGTCGGTGGCCACCGCCACCTTGCGAAAGCGCGCCGTCTCGATGCCTAACGCCTGCATCTTGCGCTTCTGCTCGTACTTGTCTTGGACTTGCGCCACCGTGTCGGGCGTGGGCAGCACCGGCGTGCCGAAGCTCTCGATGCGGCGCAAAATCGCCACGTCGACGAACTCGCTCTCCAGCGTCACCACGTCGCAGGCTTGTGCGAACTGCCTAAGCAGCGTGTCGTCTGTCCACGCGCCGATGACGTGGTGCGGGGTCACCTGCAACGCAGGCTCATCGTCTTTCTGTGCGAAGATGACCACGCGCACGCCCAACACGCTGGCGGCTTGCGCCGTCATCTTCGCCAGCTGTCCACCGCCCAAAATGCCTAGCCGTGCCATCGTCTACTCGCGCTCCTCGTGCAGGCGGAAGTAGTTCAGCTGCGAGAGCGCGCGCACTTGCTCTTCGGCGCGGTAGCTGCTGCGCACCAACGGACCGCTCTCCACCCACTTGAAGCCCAGCTCTTCCAAGCCAATGCGGCGCAGCTCGGCGAACTCCTGCGGCGTGTAGTAGCGTGCGATAGGCAAATGCTTTTTGCTCGGCTGCAGGTACTGTCCGATGGTGAGGATGTCCACGCCGACGCTGGCCAGGTCGCGCATCACGTCGACGACCTCATCGAACGTTTCGCCCAAGCCGAGCATGATGCCGCTCTTGGTCAGCACCAGCGGGTCCATAGCTTTGGCATTCGCTAGCGTGCCGATTGCCCAAGTATAGTCGTCTTGCGGCTGCACCTTTTTGAACAGGCGCGGCACGGTTTCGACGTTGTGGTTGAGGATTTCCGGCTGCGCGTCCATCACCAGCTTGAGCGCGCTCTTGCTGCCCTTGAAGTCGGGGATTAGCACCTCGATGCTGCAGCCCTTTTGCAGCTGGCGGATACGGCGAATGACCATCGCGAAGATGGGCGCGCCGCCGTCGGGGCGGTCGTCGCGGTTGACGCTGGTGATGACGACGTGGCGCAAGTTCATGGCGCGCACACTTTGCGCGATGCGGTTGGGTTCTGCCCAATCCAGCGGGTTGGGGCGACCGGTCTTGATGTCGCAAAAGCCGCATGAGCGCGTGCAGGTGTCGCCCATCATCAAGAACGTGGCGGTGCCGCGCCCCCAGCACTCGCCCAGATTGGGACACTGTGCCTCTTCGCACACGGTATGCAGCTCTTTGCTGCGCATGAGTGCGCGCACGCCCTCGTAGGTTTCGCCCATCGGGGCGCGCACGCGGATCCACGGCGGACGGCGCAGCGGGTGCTTGGGGTCGGGCTGCCAGTCTTCGGCGGTCGTGGTCGGGATGTTATCAAGCGGAATGAGGTCACTCACGGGGGTTTCTCCGAACAATAGGCATGTGTTTATCATTATACGGCAGTTCACGCCTAAGCATAGACCCGCGCGTACCACGCCTGTGCCGCCCAGCGCAGCACCTGCAAGGCGAGCTCGTTGGCGCAGGCGTAGAGCAGCACGCCCAAGCCCGCCGAGATGAGCAGTGCATCGTCGCGCCATGCCAGCCCGAAGGTGATGTACAGCACGTTCAGCACGCCCCAAAGCAGGGCAAAGCCGCTCAAGCGTGCCAGCGCAAAGCCGCCGAACGCCAGCAGGCGCGCCTCTGTGCTGCTGTGCGCCATGCCTGCCGCCAGCAGCCCCCATAGGCAGGCGAACAGCTGCGCTTGCACGTGGTCGACGACAATCCACAGGAAGAACGTGGCGTAGGGGGCGAACTCACGGGCAACGGCGCGCGTCTCGTCGCCCAGCAGCGACAGCGCGCTTGCGCCCGCCAGCAGCACGCCGACCACGCCGACCACGCGCACGAGCCACGTCAACACGCGCCCGCTGAGGGTGGTGCGCACGTGTGCTGCGCTTATGACCGCTATCGCCCACGCGCTTTGCCATGCGCCTAGCGGCGTGCTGCGCACCACGTCCCAGCTTTTGCTTTCGCGCAGGCGCGCCACGCCCACGCTGGTGCGTGCCGCTGTCATCATCCCCAGCAGGATGCCACTGAAGCACGCGCTCGCCAGCGGCAGCGCGAGGATGCCCAACGTGCCCGCCACCAACAGCGACGGCGACAGCGCGAACAGCGCGCCCACCGCCAGCAGTGCCAGCAGCACGTTACGCCAGCGCAAGGGGCGGCGGGTACGGCGCGGCGTGCGTTCTGGCACCGCCCACGCGAAGGCGCACATGAGCGGTGTCGGGCGGCGGATGGCGCGCCAGAGCTGCCACGTTATCACGGGATGCCCCACGCCAGCACGTCGGGCGCGCCCAACGCCGGGAAGATGCCGTCGCTTAGCTCGGTGAACGCGCCTGTTTCCGTGTTGAGTGTCAGCAGCAAGTAGCCCTTGCCGTCGCCCTCGACATTGCCGCCGAACGCCAGCGTGCTGCCGTCGGGCGACCACGCGAGGCGCGGCGGGTTGGGCGTGTGTTCGCGCGTGCTGAAGCCACAGTAGCGGCGCACGTCGCCCGTGCGCACGTCGTAAACGTGCAGTGTAGCGGCATCTGCCTGCGTGGGGTCGCTGCTGAGGAGGGGCATCGCCCAAAACGCCACGCGCGTGCTGTCGGGCGACCAGCTCAGCGTGGAGGGGTCAGCCCCGTTGAGGCGTACCGCCATGCCGCCGCCGGTGAAGTCTGTCGCTTGCGTGATGGTTTGGGCGGGGATGTCGACCAAGAACAGCTCCGCGCCGACCACCCCCCGCGCGTCGGGCTGGGGGGCTAAGCCGACGAACGCCAAATATCGCCCGTCGGGCGACCAGCCCATGCCGTTGAAGTAAGGCAAGTCGGGCGCAAGCGGCAGCGGCGTGACCACCGCGCCGAACGCCGTCACGCGCTCGAGGTCAATCAGATAGCGGAACACGCCGCCCGCCTGTTGCCCCAACCACACGGCGGCATAGCCGCGCGGTTGGATAGACAGCACGCCGCGCGTTGGCAAGTAGCGGCGGTCGGCGGGCGTGCCGTTTTCGGGCATGAGATAGGCGCGGTGGTCGGGTGTCCACACCAGCCACACGCCCTCATCCCACCAGATGATGTCCGCCGCGCCGGCGGTGATGGGCGTGCGTAAAACGCCCGTGACGCGCATCTTGTGGTAGGTCAGCGTGTCGGGGTTGAGATAGGTAATCCAGCGCGCGTCGGGCGAGAGGCGGCAGTTGCCCACGCAGGGGCGCGTTTCGGGCAAGGGGTAGCGCGTGGCGCGGTTGATGTCGTACACCCACAGGCTGGCACCGTCGAAGTAGGTGAGCAGGATGCCGTCGGGGCTGAATGCGCGCCCGCGCGGCGCAATGCGCTCGTCGGGGCAGGCGGCGCGAATGTCTTGCGCCCACGCCGCGTTCGCACCAAGTCCCATGATGACCATTGCCAACAAAAATGTCCGCATCGTCGCCTCTTGTGTGTGCTGTGGGGTAGTTTGCACAGGTGCGGCGCGCGCGACAACCCCCAAGTTGCCCCTTTCAGCCGCAGTTGCTTGCGCGATTAGCTGATATTGGGTAAGATTTGCGGGTGTGACCTTGACGACGTGAAAGCGTTTGCTCCCCATGCCCGACCTGCACGCTGAGACGACAACGCCCAACGTGTTCCGCAGCTACCGCCGCAGCAATGCGAGCGGCTTCGTCCAATGCCTGCACGACGCGCTCGAAGCCTCAGGCATTGACGCTTGGCTTGACGTGTGCGACATGCCCAGCGCGCTACTTGCCGCGCTCGGAGCTATGGAAAACCCTGTGCGAAGCTCTGACGCGCCACAAGACCACCGTCCCAAGCACAAGGTGGGCGTGCATGGCATGGGCGGGTGTGCTTCGTCCAATGATGCTGCACCGCCGGCACGTCGAGAGCGCGCATGAGACGAATGATGACTGTTGCATCAAAACGCGGTGCCCTTAAGCCCTTTGCGCCTTATGCCCTGTTCCACAAAGGGCGCACGCGGCTGTGTCTGGCGCGCGCGGGCGTGCTGGTGTGGCTGCTGCTGTTTGTGGGCGGATGGGCGCGGGCGCAAGGCGATTGCGGCCTGGTCGAGCGCGTCGTGCCGCCGGTGGACATGACACAGTTTCGCCTTGTGCAAGACTATGCGGCGCGCAGCACACGCCATCAAGGGCGTTACCACACAGGCGAGGACTACGCGGCGGGGCGCGGCGTAACCGTTGGGCAAGCTGTGTTTGCCATAGCGCGCGGGCGCGTGCTGGTCGCCAGCCCCAACGGCTGGGGCATCGACGGCGGCGTGCTGCTGCTCGAGCATCGCCTGCCCGACGGCGCGACGGTGTACAGCATGTACGGTCACGTGCAAGCGGGCGGCGTAGGCTTCCCGGAACGTCTAACTTGCGTTGAAGCGGGGCAAATCATCGCCGTAATTGCCGACGTGCGACCCGCGCCGCATCTGCATCTCGAAATCCGCACGCAGTATAACACCAGTGCGGGGGCGGGCTACACCCACGACCACCCCGACACGCAGGGCTACACGCGCCCGACGCAGTTTCTGCGCAACTACGCCGTTTGGACGCAGCCCGCGCACCGCTGGCACTTCGCGTTGGCGGCGGGCAGCGTGGACGCGCTGCTGCTCAACGACGACAGCTTGCTGCTGTTGGACAAGCAGGGCATGCTGCGGCGCGTGCTGCCCGACGGGCGGGTGTTGTGGCGGCAGGCGGTGCGGGCGGTTGCGCTGATGGCGTGGCGCGGCAGGTCGTTCACAGTAGGCGCGGACGGAACGATGACCGCGCTAGACATCGCCAGCGGCACGCTCGGCGAAAGCTGGCGCGTGGCAGACTTTGCGCCTGTTGGCGCGCCGATAGAGCTGGGTGGGCGCGTCTTGTTTCCCGCGCAAGGCGGCGTGGTCATGCTAGATGACGCGCGGCGCGCTGTGCTGTGGCGTGCCGAACGCCCCGAATGGGCGCGGGTTGTCGCGCTGCCGTCCGGCATGATTGGCTTGCTGGGCAACGGGCAGGTGCGCCTTCTCACCGCCGACGGCGTGGTGTTTGCCAGCGGGCGCGCCGCTCAGGCCGCTATCGCCGACAGCCCTGAAGGCATGCCGCTGGTCTACACGGCGGGCGGCGTGTGGCGCGTCGACGAGGCGGGCGTGTGGCATCTGTGGCGCGAGGACGCGCCCAAGCTCGGCAGCGGCGGCGCGCTGCTTGGCACAAGCGCGCGCGTCTACACACACGACGGCGCGACGCTCAGCGCGTGGGCGGACCGGCTGCTCTGGCAAAGCAACGCGGTTAGCTTCAGCGGCGCGGCAGCCCTCCAGCGCATCGGGCAGCACTTGCTGCTCTTGGCGCAAGACGGCACGCTGGCGGTGTGGCACGAAGACGGGGCGGTTTGCGCCAATTATCGCCTCTATCACCGCGCGGACGCGCCGCCACAAGCCCTGCTTGGCGCGGACAGCACGCTGCGGGTGGTCACCAGTCACGCCGTCAGCGCGTTGAGTTGGGCGCGCCTAACCAGCGACTGCCGCTAACCTAACAAGCGTCACCCTGTATAGGTGATACCTATTACTAACAGTATGGTCCCCACTTCAGGCATGATAAAAAGACAAAACAAACTTGCTCGAGTGAGGGGATAGGTTATGATGTCGCAAAAATCAACCGTTGCGATGATGGACGCTAACGAGGCTGTTGCCCACATCGCATACAAACTCAACGACGTGATTGTGATTTACCCAATCACGCCGTCCTCGCCGATGGGCGAATGGGCAGATGAGTGGGCATCGCAGGGCAAGCCCAACCTTTGGGGAACTGTGCCGCAGGTGGTCGAGATGCAAAGCGAGGGCGGCGCGGCGGGCGCAATTCACGGCGCGCTGCAAACGGGCGCGTTGGCAACGACCTTCACCGCCTCGCAAGGGCTGCTGCTGATGATACCCAACATGTACAAAATTGCTGGTGAGCTTACGCCGGCGGTCTTCCACATCGCCGCGCGCTCGATTGCCGCGCAAGGCTTGTCCATCTTCGGCGACCACAGCGACGTGATGAGCGTGCGCATGACGGGCTGGGCGATGCTGGCAAGCGCAAGCGTGCAAGAAGCCCATGACTTCGCGCTCATCGCGCAAATGGCGACCTTCAAGACGCGCATCCCGTTTGTGCATTTCTTCGACGGCTTTAGAACGTCGCATGAGGTTAACAAGCTGGCGTTGGTGGACGACGCGACGATTGCCGCGCTCATCGACGAGGAGGCGATACAAGCGCACCGCGCGCGCGCGCTGACCCCCGACGCGCCCACGCTGCGTGGCACGGCGCAAAACCCCGACGTGTACTTCCAAGCCCGCGAGACGGTTAACCCCTTCTACGCCGCTTGCCCGCAAGCCGTGCAGGACGCGATGGACGCGCTGGCGGCACGCACTGGGCGGCAGTATCACATTTATGAGTATGCAGGCGTGCCCGATGCCGAGCGCGTCATCGTCTTGATGGGCAGCGGCTGCGAGGCAGCGCACGAAACGGTTGACGCGCTGAACGCGGCGGGCGAGCGCGTGGGCGTGCTAAAGGTGCGTCTGTATCGCCCCTTTGACGCGGCGCGCTTTGTCGCGGCCTTGCCGTCCACGACGCGCGCCATCGCCGTGCTTGACCGCACCAAAGAGGCGGGCAGCAGCGGCGAGCCGCTCTATCTCGACGTGGTCGCTGCGTTGCATGAGGCGTGGTCGCAGGATTTGCCGCTGCCGCGCGTGGTTGGCGGTCGCTATGGGCTGGCATCCAAAGAGTTCACCCCCGCCATGATACGCGCCGTCTTCGCTAACCTTTCCGCCGCCAAGCCGAAAAACCACTTCACAATTGGCATTGACGACGACGTGAGCCACAGCAGTCTGCCTTATGACCCTAACTACAACCTTGAGCATGCCGACACGGTGCGCGCGCTCTTCTACGGCTTGGGCAGCGACGGCACGGTGGGCGCGAACAAGAACAGCATCAAAATCATCGGCGAAGAGACCGACAACTACGCGCAGGGCTATTTTGTCTACGACTCTAAGAAGTCTGGCTCCATGACCATTTCGCACCTGCGCTTCGGCAAACAGCCCATCCGCGCCAATTACTTGATAACGTCCGCCAACTTCATCGCCTGCCACCACAGCAACTTCGTCAACCAGTACGACATCTTGGCGGACGCGGTCGAGGGCGGCGTGTTCCTGCTCAACACCCTCCACAGCGCGGACACGGTGTGGGACACGTTGCCGCGCATCGCCCAAGAGCGTATCCTCGCTAAGAAGCTGCGCTTTTACGTCATCGATGCCTACAGCGTGGCGCGGGCGGTGGGCATGGCGGGGCGCATCAACACCGTCATGCAAGTGTGCTTCTTCGCCATTAGCGGCGTGTTGCCCCGCGAAGAAGCCATCGCCGCTATCAAGAACGCCATCCGCAAGACCTACGGCAAGAAGGGCGAGGACATCGTGCAAAAGAACCTCGACGCGGTCGACCAGACGCTTGCCAACCTGTTTGAGGTGAGCGTGCCGTCCACCGTCACTAGCACCCGCGAGCTGCTGCCGGCAGTTGCGCCCAATGCCCCCGAGTTCGTGCAAAACGTGCTGGGCAAGATGCTGGCGCGGCAAGGCGACCTGTTGCCCGTCAGTGCGCTGCCGGTCGACGGCGTGTACCCGACCGGCACCGCACAGTACGAAAAGCGCAACCTCGCCGAGCAAATCCCCGTTTGGGACCCCAACGTCTGTATCCAGTGCGGCAAGTGCGCGATGGTTTGCCCGCACGCAGTCATCCGCATCAAGGCGTATGCGCCTGAGCTGCTAGCCGACGCGCCCGCCACCTTCAAGTCAACCCCCGCCAAAGACACCGACTGGGCCGGCATGGCGTACACCATTCAGGTCGCGCCGGAAGACTGTACAGGCTGTGCGCTGTGCGTCGACGTTTGCCCCGCTAAGAACAAGTCCGCCGCCAGCCTCAAGGCGATTAACATGCAGCCCCAGCCGCCGTTGCGCGCGCAAGAGCGCGAAAACTGGGACTTCTTTGTCAAGCTGCCCGAAACCGACCGCAGCAAGATTAAAGTCACCAGCATTCGCCAGCAGCAAGCACAACAGCCGCTGTTTGAATTCTCGGGCGCGTGCGCGGGCTGCGGCGAAACGCCTTACATCAAGCTCATCACCCAGCTTTTCGGCGACAGAACGATACTGGCGAACGCAACGGGCTGCTCGTCGATTTACGGCGGCAACCTGCCGACCACGCCTTACACGACCAACCCCGAAGGGCGCGGCGTAGCGTGGGCGAACTCACTGTTTGAGGACAACGCCGAGTTCGGGCTGGGCATGCGCGTCGCGCTTGACAAGCAAATGGAACAGGCGCGCGAGCTGCTGGCAGGGCTGCGCGGCGTGCTGGGCGATGCGCTGGTGACCGCGCTCTTAAGCAACGAACAGCTCAGCGAAGCTGACATCTACGAGCAGCGCGAACACGTGCAAGCTCTCAAGCGCGCTCTCGCGCCGCTCACCGACAACGACGCGGCACAGCGGCTGCTGCAAATGGCAGACGCGCTGGTCAAGAAGGACGTGTGGATTATCGGTGGCGACGGCTGGGCGTATGACATTGGCTTTGGCGGGCTTGACCACGTGCTGGCGAGCGGTCGCAACGTCAACATCTTGGTGATGGACACCGAAGTTTACAGCAACACAGGCGGGCAAATGTCGAAAGCCTCGCCGCTGGGCGCGGTCAGCAAATTTGCCGCCGGCGGCAAGCGCACGCGCAAGAAAGATTTGGGCTTGATGGCGATGACCTACGAGAACGTCTACGTGGCGCGGGTGGCGATGGGCGCGAAGGACGAGCAAACGCTGCGTGCCTTCTTAGAGGCGCAGGCATACGACGGCGTGTCGCTGATTATCGCCTACAGCCATTGCATCGCACACGGCATCAACATGTCGACCGCCATGCGCAACCAAAAAGCCGCCGTCGACAGCGGGCAGTGGCTGCTCTATCGCTATAACCCCGAGCGCGCAAGACACGGCGAAAACCCGCTCGTGTTGGATTCCCGCCCGCCTAAGCTGCCGGTGCAGGAGTACTTGCGCATGGAAAACCGCTTCCGCATGATTGAAATCAGCCAGCCCGAGACGGCGCGCGTTCTCTTCGCCCAAGCGCAGCAGGACATCCGCGACCGCTACGCTTATTACGAATACCTCGCTAGCCGTCCCTACGGCAGCACAGCAAAGGAATAAGGAGCATCGCATGGTGGACTTGACAACGACCTATTTAGGCTTAACGCTAACGTCGCCGATTGTGGCATCCGCGTCGCCCCTGTGGGAACACGTGGAAAACATTGAGAAAGCTGCCGAAGCGGGCGCGGGCGCGGTGGTGCTGTTCTCGCTCTTCGAGGAGCAAATCACCCGCGAGCGCGACGCGCTGCTGCACCATCTCACGCATGGCACGGAAACCTTCGCCGAAGCCCTCTCGTATTTCCCCGAGCCAACCAGCTACCATGCTGCGCCGGATGCCTACCTCAAGCTCATTCAGACGGCAAAGCAGCGCGTTAACATCCCCATCATCGCCAGCCTGAATGGCACGACCAACGGCGGTTGGGTGTCGTTCGCCAAGTTCATGCAAGAGGCGGGGGCGGACGCGCTGGAGCTGAACTTGTACAACATCCCCACCGACCCCATGCAATCGCCTGCCGAAATCGAAGCCAACTACGCGGCGGTCGTGCGCGAGGTCTGCGCCAACGTCAGCATTCCCGTTGCCGTCAAAATCAGCCCGTTCTTCACCAACGTGGCGTACACCGCGCGCGAGTTCGTCGAGGCGGGCGCGCGTGGCTTGGTGCTGTTCAACCGCTTCTACCAGCCAGACCTCGACATCGAGAACCTCGAGGTCACGCCCAACCTCGTCTTGAGCAAGCCTGTTGAGCAGCGGCTGCCGTTGACTTGGATTGGCTTGCTCTACGGGCGCATCAACGCCGACCTGGCAGCCACCAGCGGCATTCACGACGGTTACGACGTGATTAAAGCCATGATGGCGGGGGCGAACGTCGCCATGATGACCTCTGCGCTGCTCAAATACGGCATTGGGGTCATGCGCCAAGCTCTCACCGAGATGCACGAGTGGCTCACCGAGCGTGATTATCACTCTGTGACGCAAATGCGCGGCGCGCTCAGCCAGCTACACACGCCCGACAAGAGCGCGTTTGAGCGCGTGCAGTACATGCGCATGCTCAACACGTATGAAGTAGGGCAAGGTTAAACAGCCTGTCGTGGGCGGTTGCGGCGCGCGTCGTGACCGCCTTTTTTATGTGTAGGTTAATATTCTCACGTCAATTGAGAGTATTAACGTTTTTTTTCAAAAAACAGCTAGCATGCCGCAACTATGCTTGGATATATAGCAAAAACAATTACTCTATGTTACACTCATTTTCGGAAGATGAGACATAAACAACCATGCGAAGCAAAGGTGGCACTTTATGCACGTTTTACTCATCGAAGACGATGTCGCGTTGTTGCGGCTTTACCACAAAACACTCGTCAGTGCGAACTATCTGGTTGTTCCCACGACCACGTTGCACGCCATCCGTCAACTTCACGAGCAGTATCGCTTTGGCGCGTGCATTGCCGATGTGCAGATGGGCTTTGTTCGCCCCGAAGTTCACTTGCGTGACCTCGCCAAAACGTCGCAGCGGTTGGAGCTGCCGACCTTGATTATTTCTGCCAACATCGAAAAATACGCCAAAATTTGCGAGGAGTATAGACTGCCCTACTTGGGCAAGCCGTTTAGCGGGCAAGAACTTATACGCAAACTGGACGAAGTCATCACGCAATTTCCTCATAGTGGTATTATTCCGCTGTGATGCGCGCCAGCTGCTGCTTGTGCCACACGGGCAATAGCATAGCAGCCTTATGCGCTGCCGACATGCGCATCGTACAAGGCTAAAAATGCGCGGGCGACATCATCCCACGAGTAAGCAGCGGCGCGACGTGCGCCGTTCTCACCCAAGCGGCGCGCCAGCGCACTGTCTTGCAACAACGTGAGTATCGCAGCCGGCAGCTCCTGCGCCAGCCGTTCTTGGCTGACAAGCAAGCCCGTTTCCCCATGCACTACCGCATCCTCCACACCGCAGCCCGTCGTGCCAATCACCGGCAAGCCCAACGACGAGGCTTCTAGATGTACCAAGCCAAAGCCTTCAAAGTGATAGCCGTTGTTGACCGACGGCAGGACGAAGACGTGTGCTTGTGCGTAATAGGCGCGCAGCGTGGCATCGTCGACAAAGCCCGTCAGCGTCACCGTGTCCTCTAGGTGATGTTGGACAATGGCGGCGCGCACGCGGCGCGTGTAAGCGTGGCTCTCGTCGGCGCGCCCCACGACCAGGCAGCGCACGTCTGGCAGCACGTCACGCACCTGCGCCATCGCCTCGACCAGCTCCAGCGTTCCTTTGCGCGCCTTCACGCCACCGACAGTCAGCACGGTCGGCACGGGCGCGGGCGCGCGCGTCACCCCACGCAGCGTTGGCGCGCCGACAGCGTAGGTCACCACGTGGGTCTTGAGCGCGGGCAAGACTGCACGGGCGGTGCGTTCGGTGTAGTGGCTAATGCAAATCATCGTGCTGCGCAAAAATGCCCAACGATACAACGCGCCAACGGGAAAGCGGCGCATGCGCGGCAAGTTGACGTATGTCCCGTTGCCCATCATGAACACAGGCAAACGGGCCGCAAACAACGCCGCTAGCGGGGCGTAGACCTCAACCATGTTTTGCAGCACGTCGCAACCTTGTAAAAAGTGGCGCACTCGCGGATAGCACGCCAGCAGGCGCGCTAGCGTGAAGCGTTCGGGTGGCACGACATCGGGCAGCACCTTCAGAACAGGCAGGTCGTCCAAATCAGGCGAGCGGCGCGAGGCCACCACCCGCACCGCCACGCCCTGTCGCACCAGCGCGCGGATGACGCTCACCGCCGCTTGTGACCAGCCGTGCGCGCCGCTGAGGTCAGGGGCAAGCACGCCCACGCAGAGCTTAGTCGGCTTCATGCAGCGTGACCGTGCGCGGCTTATGGCGCGGCAAGGGCGGCAGGTAGTGCAAGCCCTGCATGCGCGTGTACGGGTTGCGGCTTATCCACAGCGGGCGCACGTTGTCCAAGCCCGTCACTAATGCCAGCATGTAGGGCGCGGTCGCGTCTAACCCGTTGGGCATGTCAGCAGGCAGCACATAGCCGACCGTCGTCAGATACCGCCAAAAATCGACCCACTGCGAGCGCGGCAGCAGCAACGTCTCGCTGTCGTCTTGTGGCAACACGCGCACGCTGCCGCGCTTGTCGTCGAGCTGCGCCTGAAAGAGACGCGGCTCCGGCTCGAGGGTGGCGAAGCTGTCGTGCTTGCGGATAGCACGCTTGAGATTGTTCCAAAAAGTGGCAAACGGCAGGCTTTGCGGCACGCTGTTGAGCCACTTGCGCAACGTCGGCAGCGGCAGCGCGTCGGGAACAAGCGGGTTTTGCTCGCTCAGATGCACGTAAATGGTGATAGGCAGCGGCTTGAGATAGGTGTCGTAGAGCGGGCGCACCTCTTCCCACGCCAGCCCATCCTCCGCGCCTAACATGGGGAACGACACGCTGTCAAAGTGCTGGTCAACGCACAACGTCGCAAACTTCTGCAAGCCTTGCTCAATCAGCGCAAGGCGCGCGTTGGCACGTGGGTGCTTCTTAATGGGGAAGTTCAACACCCACTTGTGCGGCGTGCGATAAAGCAAGAATTGCCCCGTGCTAAATTGGTCGTTCTGGCACAGCGCGCGGTACGCAGCGTACATGGCGGGGTAAACGCGCTTGAACGTGGCAGCTTGCCCGTGCGCCATTGAGCCTGTCGTGTTGACCGCGTTCACCAGCACTCGCGCGGGGCTGGTGAACAACTCGCTGTACACGTAGGTGAGCATGGCTGTGTCGCCTACTGCGCCACGCTCACGGAGGCAAGAATGCCCTTGAGAGTGGCAAAGGTCGCCGCTTGCTCAGGGTCGTTGAGGTCAACAGCCGCCGCGTTCAAGCGCGCGTTAGCGACAATCGCCGTCTCGCTGTCCTTCGCCAGCAACACAACATAGCCGCTTTGCGGGTCGCCGTCTAGCGTCTTCACGCTGTAAGCCACCGCAAAGCCCGCTGTGCCGAAATGGTCGACGGGGCGCACGCTCACCACGCTGGCGTTATACGCCCTGCTGACCCACGCGGCTGCGGCGGCTTCGTCGGCAAGCGCGAGCGGCAGCGTCTCCACGCGCAGCACGCCCTCTTCGCCTTCAAGGCTAGTAGGCGCGCCCGCACCGCTGTCGACCACGCGCCACGACGACGGATAGCGCACGATGTAGCCCGCGTTGTTATCGACAAACGCCGTCCACTCAAACGGCATGCCGACAAAACGCTTGTCCGCCTTCAAGCGAGCGCGCATCTCTTCCAACAAGAAGCGAATCATCTCGCTGGCATTGGGCAGCGCGACGGCACGCAGCGCGTACACCCACTCGCCGTCGCTGTAGGCGATTTGGCGGGCGATGAAGGACGTTGCGCCGCGCTGCAACGTAAAGTCAATCACCAGCGTGCCGTCTTCTTCAAGGCGGCGTGTGGCTTCGCGGCGAATGGTGTACTCGCGCCAGCTCTGGTCAATCCACGTCGCGTCAAAAAAAGCGTCTAGCTCTTCAGGTGTCGTCACCGGCACGCTAGGGGCGATAACGCGCGCCTCCACTACGGACTGCACCTCGTTGTTGCGCATGGTGAGCTGTGCCTCATTGGTGGTTGTGTTGTTGTTGACAGCCGTCCAGCCGCTGGGTTGCGCCACGCTAAACAAGCCTGAGGACTGCACGATGCGCTGTTCGAACGTGATGCTGTTGCGCAGGTCTTGCAGCGGGGTAGGCAGTGCGGTCGGCTCGACAGCTGTTGGTGGGATGGTTTGGTCGGTGCGGATGTTGCTGCTTAAAAGCGGCAGCAAGAGGCTGCCACCCATGATAACCACTAAAAAATAGCCCAGATAGCGGTTGGCTTTATCACGGCGTGCTTTCGCCCGTTTGTTGGTCATGGCTGCTTTTGCTCCAAAGGTGTGGTGTTCAAAAAACGTGCCTATCATACCCGATTGTGGCGGCAGTGTTAATGGCGCGTCCACGCGGCACAGCAACGCGGCATCGTTCACAAAGCTATGTTACTGGTGCAGGATGTTGGCAGCGCGCAGATGTGTCAAATACCACAGCACGCCCGCCGCGCTGTGCAGCAGCAACAACGCGCTGGTCAGCCAAAAGCGTGCCGTTGGGCGTGCTGCGCCGCGTAGGATGTCCACGTGCTGCGCGAGCCAGTGATAGGTCGACACAACGAACAACACGAACGCGCCCAACAGCGCGCCCCACGTCCAATTCCCAGAGGTGCGCACATCAGGAACGCCGTCCATCATGAGCAAGTAGGCTTGTGCTATGCCTACGCTAAAAGTAAGCCATGCGAGCTGCCAGCTTACATCGCTGCGTAAGGCGCGCGCGTAGGCTACCAACATGGCAAGCGGCAACATCAGCGACAGCAGCAGTTTCGCCGCTAGCGTCAAGAGCGTGTCGCCGCGCAGCGTCATGTAAACAAAAGGTTCAAGAGCAAGGTAACTGCTATCCGCAAGCCAAAAAGGTGTCGTGTATTGCCAAGCTAACACGAACACACTGGGCAGCACAAACCCTATCAGCAGCGTGCTAATTGGCACATATTGGCGCGTGAACAGCCGCCAGACGCTGTAGGCGACCAGCGCGGGCAAGAACGCTGCCAACCAGCTGGGCTTGGCGAGCGCGCTCAGCACGACCAACACCGCCGCCAGCGCGACAAAGCCACCATCTGCACGCGGCAGGTCATAGGCACGCACCGCCAGCCACAGCGTGGCAAGCGCGTAAAAGCGCACAATCATGTTGGTGGGGTTGTGGTGTGGATTGGCGGCAAAATAGCCAAATAGCACGCCGCTAGGGCGCGTGAACAAGTCGGGCGCGAGCGGCGCAATCGTCAGCAGCAAAAACGCCAACAACGCGACCAGCAACAGCTCGCGCAGCGCGAGGCGAAACGCCAGCGCACGCGCCAAGAACGCCGCAATCAGCGCGCCCGTCATGCCATAATGTACCAGCACGACCAGTGCGAGGCTTTGGATATGGGTGGTCTGCGTGAGAGCTTGCACCGCGCTAGCCAGTGCGATGTGCAGATAGTGCGGCGGCACGCGCTCGAACTCACCTGCGCTGAATGCCATGACAAACAAAGCATGTCCCGCGTAATCGCCTAAATGCGCCAGCATGTTGCGCACTAGCGGCAGATAAGCAAGCATGACGAACACGAACACTGTTGCATAAAACAGCCGCCGTTGGCGCACACGCAGCATCCTTTTCTGGTCTACCAGCATTATGCTGGCATATCGGCGTTGTCACAAGGCGCATTTGCGCTACACTTAGGGCGGACGCAGGGCGCGCCCTGCATCCGCACTTACCAACAGCAGAACAAGGAGCAGAGCGATGGTGGATTATTTGCATGACCTTGCGGCGGGGGATGACGTGCCAAACGTGCTTTACGCCGTGATTGAAATTCCTAAAGGCAGCCGCAATAAGTACGAGTACAACAAGCAGGCGGGCGTGTTTGCGCTTGACCGCGTGCTGTACAGCCCCTTTGTCTACCCCGCCGATTACGGCTTTGTGCCGCAGACGCACTACGACGACGGCGACCCGCTCGACATTTTGGTGATGATGAACCAGCCGACGTTTGTGGGGTGCGTTGTTCCCTGCCGCCCGTTAGGCATGTTGCACATGGTCGACAGTGGCGAGGGCGACAGCAAGATCTTAGCCGTTCCCGCCGACGACCCTTACTTTAAGCACTACGCCAGCCTGAGCGACGTGTCGCCGCACTATCTAAAGGAAATTGAGCATTTCTTCCAAGCCTACAAGCACTTGCAAGGCAAGGTGTGTGAAACGCAGGGTTGGGCAGACCTCGCCGAAACGCAGGCGGCAATCATCAGGTCGGTCGAGGCGTATCGGCAAAAATACCCAAACGCCAAAGCGGGACTAAAGCTCTAGCAGAATGCCCAAACGGCGTGTCATGACCCCAAATCATCAGAAATGCACAAGCGCGCTGCTCACAAAGTGAGTTGTCAAGACGCGCAAAACGGGGTATAAACAGAATGAAGTCGATAGGTGCGCTTGCTGCGCTGCCTGTGCTTGTTGTCTGTTTTGTCAAAAGTTCACTTAATAAAGGACGCACTATGAAAAAGAAACTTTTACTTCTCGTGGTAATGGTTTTGCTGGCGGTGTTGGCACTCATGCCCGTCTCCGCACAAGGCAAATCCATTATCATCAACTGGAATCAAGAGCCTGAAACGCTCAACACGTTCTACACGCCCATGACGTTCGCCGGCTACACCGCCCAGATGATTGTTGCGCCCGCTTGGGACTTCGACGGTGAGGGCAACCCGCAGCCGGTGCTGGTCAAGGAAATGCCCAGCGCGGACAACGGCGGCATCTCGGCGGACGGGCTGGTCTTCACGCTCAAGCTGCGCGAGGGCATGAAGTGGTCAGACGGCGACCCGCTCGACTCGGCGGACTTCAAGTTCACTTATGAAATGGCGATTGCCGAAGGTAACACCATTGGCGGGCGCAACCCCTATGACAAGATGTCCAGCGTGGAAACGCCCGACGCGACCACTGTCGTCGTGACCTTTGCCGAACCCTACGCGCCTTGGCTGGGCATGTTCCGCTATGTGCTGCCCGAACACGTGCTGCGCCCGGTCTTTGAAGCGGAAGGCACGATTGATAACGCTGACTACAACCAAACGGGCAGCGTCTCCAGCGGTCCCTTCGTTCTTGAAGAGTGGAATCGTGGCAACTTCATGCGCTTCTCCGCCAACCCCAACTTCGTGTTGGGCGTGGTGCCGATTGACACCGTGATTGTGACCTTCGTTGAGGACGACGAAGCTATCGCTACCAACCTCAAGAACGGCGACCTGCAGGTGGCGACCTTCCTGCCTTTCTCCTACGTGCCTGAGCTGCAAGCGGCGGGCTTGGAAGTGCAAATCGTGCCGAGCGGCTACAACGAAGGCTTGTACCTGAACGTGGGCCCGACCGCGCATCCCGCTATGCAAGACGTGCGCGTGCGCCGTGCGTTGGCGTTGGGCTTAGACCGCGAAGCCATCGTGCGCGACCTGCTGGAAGGCGCAACGTTTGTCCCCGCCAGCTGGTGGGAAAACACGCCCTACGCCAGCCCCAACGTGACTGTGCCGCCTTATGACCCCGAAGCCGCCGCCGCGCTCCTAGACGAAGCGGGTTGGGTCGATAGCAACAATAACGGCATCCGCGACAAGGACGGCGTGGAGCTGGTGCTGCGCTACATCACCAACATGCGCGGCATTCGCCGTGAAATCCAAGCGATTGCACAACAGCAGTACGCGCAAATCGGCATCGGCATTGAGCTGAACAACTTCCCGTCGGCAGAGTTCTTCGCGCCCTACAAAGACGGCGGTCCGCAGGCAACCGGACAGTACGAAATCACCGAGTTCAGCGGCTCACCCGGCACTTTCCCTGACCCGCACACGACGCGCTTCCTGTGCGACCAAATCCCCACCCCCGAAAAGCCGGAAGGCAGCAACTATCAGGGCTACTGCAACCCCGAAGTTGACAAGCTCATGGCGGCGCAGCTGGTAGAGACCGACTTTAACGCGCGCGTCGCGCTGTGGCACCAAATTGACGAGCTGCTGACGGCGGATGCGGTGTGGATTGGTATCTGGCACGATGCTGACGTGTGGGTGGTTGGCAAGGGCTTGAACACCGGCGGCTTGATTAGCGGCGTGACACCCTTCTCCAACGTGGTCAACTGGTCTGTGGAATAAGCAGCACACGCTTAGGGTGGTGGCGCGCCGCGCCGCCACTATTTATTGGGGGCAAGGCGTGTCCTGCCCCCTTTTATGTACACTTAAAGAGATACGGTTGTTATGTTCAAATACATCCTTAGGCGTTTATTACAAGCCATTCCCCTCTTATTTTTTATCAGTTTGGTGCTGTTCTTGTTGATGCAAGCCACCGGTGACCCCATCTCGGCGATGGGCGAGCGCAACCCCATGAGCGAGCAAGCCAAAGCCGAGTTGTCGCGAGCGTTAGGCTTAGACCAGCCCGCCATCGTGCAGTACGTCTACTGGCTCATTGGCAACGACTGGGTCATCGTCAATGAGCGCGGCGAATACGGCAAGCGCAAGGGCGTGCTGCGCGGTGACTTCGGCATCTCGTTCATGACGCGCCGCCCCGCGCTCACGACAGTGGTCGAACGTCTGCCCAACACGCTGCTGCTGATGGGGACGGCACAGGTCGTCATCGTCGTCGTGTCGCTCGTGGTGGGCATCGTCGGCGCGGTGCGCCAATACAGCGCGCTGGACAACTTGCTCACGGGCCTAGCGTTTGTGATGTACTCCGTGCCGGTGTTCTTGATGGCGTACTTGCTGATGTATGTCTTTGCCTACGCTTTCCGACAGTGGGGCTTGCCTTACTTGCCGACGGGCGGCATGTTCGACCCCCGCGTCGGGCAAACGTTCGAGCAAGTGGCGCGCCATATGGTGCTGCCCGTGCTGACCATCTCGCTGATTAGCATTGCTGGCTACAGCCGCTTTATCCGCTCGGCGATGCTCGAAGTCATTCACTCGGACTACATCCGCACGGCGCGCAGCAAGGGCATCCACGAGCGGCGCGTGCTGTTCGTGCATGGCTTCCGCAATGCCGCGCTGCCGTTTGTCACGCTGATAGGGTTGGATTTGCCCTTCTTGCTCGCAGGTGCGGTCGTCACCGAGAGCATCTTCAGCTGGCCCGGCATGGGGCGGCTCTACATCGACCATTTGCAGCGTTCAGACTTTCCTGTCCTGATGTGCATCCTGATGATGATCTCGCTGGCGGTGGTTATCTTCCAAATCCTTACGGACATCGTTTATTCGCTGCTTGACCCACGCATCCGCTTTGACTAAAGAGAGCGAGCTAACCATGACTGCACAAAACACCGTAGCACGCTTAAACACGCCCGACGAAGTTGCCTTGAGCAAGCCGCGCTCCCTAACGCGCATCGCCTTGACACGCTTCCTCAACCATCGTATGGCGGTGCTGGGAATGGTGATGCTGCTGTTCGTGTTCGGCTTCGTCACGATTGGTTCGCTATTTTTTACGGAGGCGCAAGCCAACTGGGTGGACACCGCGCGCCGCCTCTCGCCGCCCTCGTCCGAGCATCTACTCGGTACAGACAGCATCGGGCGTGACGTGCTGATACGCTCGATTTACGGCGGGCAAATTTCGCTGCTGATTGGCGGATTTGCTGTCATCGTCTCCATCTCGCTTGGCACGCTCGTTGGCTTGGTCAGCGGCTACTATGGCGGCTGGATTGACAGCTTGCTGATGCGCATCACCGAAGCCATGCTCAGCATCCCGACGCTGTTGCTGCTGCTGGTGCTGGCGAACTTCTTGGGCAACCGCGTGGGCGAGATTACCATCTTCGGGCGCGTCTTGAGCGGCAGCGTCGTCGTGATTATCTTCATTATCGGCGCAACCAGCTGGATGTACATCGCGCGCATCATTCGCGGCAACGTGCTGTCGCTCAAACGCAGCGAGTACGTGTTGGCGGCAGAAGCACTGGGCGCGCCCACGCGCCGCATTATCCTGCTGCACATCCTGCCCAACACGCTTGCGCCGTTGGTGGTGGCGGCAACGCTGGGCGTGGCACAAGCCATCTTGCAAGAGGCGTACATCAGCTTTTTGGGCGTAGGCGTGAAAACCCCCACCGCTACATGGGGCAACATTCTCGAGGGCGCGCGCAGCTACATCGATGACGCGCCTTGGCTGTGGCTGGTGCCCGGCACGCTGATTCTCATCACGGTGATGGGCATTAACTTTGTTGGCGATGGGCTGCGCGACGCGCTGGACCCGCGCTCGCTCAAATAAGCCGCTAGTCGCCGATGACGGGGGCGGGCTTGCGGCGCGCGTTGAGCCACGCGAATGCCCGCAGGTTCACCACCGCAATGCCGCCCAAAATCAGCAGCGAACCGACGATGATGAAGCCATCGAGCAGCTCGTTGAGGAACAGCACGCCGAAGAACAAGCTAACAGGCGGCACAGCGTAAGTAATCATCGTCGAACGCCCCGACCCCAGCACGCGCACGACTTCATAGAAGATAAGGTAGGCAACGAAGGTATTCAGCACACCTAGCACGATGATGGCGACAAACGGCGTGAGCGCGATGTCGTGCGCAATAGCAGGCGGCAAATCGCCAAAGGTCGTGTTCGCGGCAATGAGCGCGCCCTGCGCCAGCGTCGCGCCGAACATCGCCATGCCCGACACCACCACCGGCGACAGATTTTGCTTGAGCAGGTGGCGGCTGAGCGCGGTAAAACAGGCGTAAGAGAGCGACGCGCCGATAATCGCCAGCTGCCCCGTCAAGCTGCCTGTCACCAGCGTGCCGTCCTGCCAGCTGCGGCTGGCAAGCACCAGCACGCCGACAAAACCCAGCGCGATGCCCACGACTTTTTGCACGCTCAGGCGTTCGTCCTTAAAGGCGAAGTGCGCCACGATGATGCCGAAGAACGCCGTTGTGCTTTGTAGCACGCCCGCCAAGCCGCTTTCAACGGTTTGTTCGCCCCATGTAATCAGCGTGAACGGCAGCGCGTTGTTGCCCACGCCCAGCAAGAACAGCAACCCTAGCGTCTTGAAATCGCGGGGGATGCGCTGGCGCGTGGCAATCATCACCACCGCCATGCCCAACGCTGCGATGCCCGTGCGCACGATGACGAGGTGATAGGGGTGTACCGCCTTCACGCCGATGCTAATCAGCATGAACGACGAGCCCCAAATCAAAGCAAGCAAGCTGAACAAAATCCAAGCGCGTGTCTGTGAGGTCATGGTGTGCCTTCTGTGGTGTGTGTGATGCGAACCAGCTCGAACACCGCTCTGCCGCTGTAATCGTAGATGAGCGCGACCGTTTGCGCCCTGAAGCCGCTGCGCGCGACGATGTCCGCGAATGCCTCGCGCCGCTGGAAGACCGTATCACCTGCGGCATGAAACACGTAAAGCGCGTTCTCTGCGCTCAGGCTGGCAAGAACGCGACCCTCAAAGCCCGCATCAGGCTGAAAGTCTGTGCCTGCGATGTCGATAGGCTGGAGGTCGCCAGCAGACAGAAAGCGCACTTGGTTTTGGATGCCCCAATCCAGCGCGTACAGCGTTGAGCCTTTCTCATTATTCAGCGTTTCCATGAGGCGGTAAATAGCCACGCTATGTCCAAGAAAGCCGCCCACGTTGCTGAGGTCGTCGTGGTAGCGCAGCGTGGCTTGCAGGTCGCCCGTCACCAGCCCCGCCACGAGCAGCGGCGGCAAGACGCGCAGAAATGCCGCTTTGCCTGTTGCCGCGCGCCGAATCAGCCCCAGCCATATCGCCACGCCCAGCGCGGGAAACGGCATGACAATCGCCATATGCGTTGCCCACAGCGCGGAAACCGTGAACACCGACAGCGCGAGCATGAGCAGCACCGCCACTAGGGGAAAGGCGAACGCCCGCCAGTGCGCCCGCGCGCGCCACGCCACCGCGCCGCCTGTCACGAGCGTTAGCGGCGGCAGCATTTGCCACCACAGCGGGTTGTGGTGTAGCGTGCCGCCTGTCAGATACCAGAACTGTTCGCCTGTGAGTGTCACGCGCAGGTTGTCCACGCGCACGATGAAGTTATGCCACAGCGAGCGGTTGTCCACGCCGTAGTAGGACGTGCCGCCGAAGTCGCGCAGGATGGCGAACGTGCCGCCTACCTGCAGGTTGTAGACAATCAACATGCTTAAGCCCGCCGCAAAGCACACGCCTGCGATAGCGAGCTGCCGCCATGTGATGCGCACGCCCAACGGCGTGAGCGCGCGCACCCGCAGCAGCTCACGTAGCTTTGGCAGCACATAGAACAGGACGAACGCGCCACCCACGCCGAAAATCACCCACACCACCAAGAGCTTTGCCGAAAGTCCCAGCCCGAGCAGGAACGCGCCAACATACAGCAGCGTGGGGCGTGCGCCGCCGCCGCGCCACCAGTGCCAGCCGCACAACAGCGCGCCCAGCGTCAGCGGCACGGTCACGAACGTGACGTACACGCCTTGCCTGCTCCAAAAGATGAACGAGGGCTGCATGGCGAGCAGCAGCATCGCCAGCACGCCCGCCCAATGCCCGCCCCAAGCGCGTCCTAGCTGCCGCACCAGCAGCAGCGTGACCACTGACGTGAGAACGCTCATCAACCGCAGCGAGACCACCCCGACACCCAACACTGCCGCAAACGGCGCGTAAAGATAGGTGTTGACCGTGCCGATGTAGTCTTGAATCATGACGGGGAAACGCTGTTCGCCCAGCCAAATGCCGTGTCCGCGCAGCGTTTCGTAGGGTGCGCCGCGCGCTAGCTGTATCAGCGGCACGACCTCTTGCGCCTCGTCGGGGTGCAGACCGGGCAGCTCAATCTGATGCCAGCACAGCGCGAAGAAAACGCCGACGATGACGATTGCCGCGCCACGTTCAAGCCAACGTTCAAGTGAAAATGTTGTCACGCTTGCTCCTATTCGTAGCGCAGGACGTTCATGACACGCTCGCGCAGCGCGACGTTGGCACTGAGCAGCGTGGCGACAACGCTCAGCCCTGCCGCTGTTATCACCAGCGCGAACGCTGTCAAGCGCGCGTCGCTCGGCAGCGGCAGCGGGCTGCCCAGCCAGCTCGTCAAGATGCCCAGCAGTAGCGCGCTCAAGCCGATGCCCAAGAGCGCGCTCAAGCCGCCAATCACCAGCGACTCTAGCAACATGATCGCTAGCACGCGCCCGCGCTTTAGCCCTAAGGCTTTTAGCACGCCGATTTGTCGCTGCCGCTCCAGCGTCGCCAGCGCAACGGTGTTCGCCATAATCACGCCCGCCGCCAGCAGCGACAGCAAGCCCACGACAGTCGGCAGCGCAGCGAATTGGTCAATCAGGCGCGCCACTAGACCATCGATGAACGTGACATCCAGCGCAAACGTCGGCGGGATGCGAATGGCCGACAGCGCGACCAACGTCTCGTTGAGAGCTTCGGGCGTGGTCTGGAAGGTGAAGAACGTGAACAGCGGCTGCTTGTTGCCCATGCTGTTGGGCGGCACGACCACGCCGCCATTGCCGAGAAACGCCCCGCCCGCGCCGCCTGTCAAGCCCACCACTTTGAAATCTACCAGCTCGCCGTTGAACGTGTAACGCAGCGTGGAGCCGACGCTAATGCCCAGCGCGGCGGCGGAGTCGGCGGGACCGACCAGCACGCGCTGCCCGCTATCGGCCGGCGTGAGGTTGCGCCCCGCCACGATCGTGCTGATGTTGTCGTAAATGGCGGGGTTGCTGCTCTCCCAGACGATGAAGCCGCTCCACAAAAAGCGCGCAAAGAGCTGCTCGGAGGTCGTTTCGTCGAAGAGTGAGATGCTGTCAAGGCTGCGTCCGTCCACGCTGACGAGGGTCGCCTCGTATAAGCCAATGGTGCTGCGGTGAAGCAGTCCTGCGGTGGGGATGCCACGCAGCGCAAAATCCACCGCCAGCCGCGCCACGTTCGCGCCCAAGCCGCCCGGCGCAAGCGGTAGTGCCAGCACGTTGCCGCCTAGCTGGCGCACCAGCTGCATGTTGAGCAGTTCGCGCGCGCCCGCGCCGAAGAAGCTGATGCTGCTGAGGGCGAACATGCCCGCGCTCAACGCCAGCAGCGTGGCGGCGGTGCGCCAGCGGTACACGGCCAGGTTGCGCAGCGCAAGCCGCAGGATAGGATTGCCAAAGCTCGGCAGCTTGCCAATCAGCCACACCAGCAGCGACAAGCCGTTAAGCATCACCCCTAGCCACAGCAGGGTCGCGCTCACGCCAATCACCCCTGCTACATACGGCGCGTACGGGTCGGCTCGTGGCACCAGCGCGAACGACGGGCGCACGATTTGCCCGACAACCAGCCCGATGCTCAGCACGGTCAGCACCATCAAGAAGGCGGCTTGCAAGCGGCTGAGCGCGGGCATGCGCAGCTCATTAGGGCGCAGGATGCTAGCCGGACGCACTTGCAGCGCGGACAAAATCGGCGCAAGCGAGAACACGCCGGTGATGACCATGCCTAGCACCACGCCGTAAAGCACCGCTTGCGGGTAGACGCGCCACACCAGCCGCTGCTGAATCAGCGTCTCGCCGTATTGGTTGACCACGCCCGCCAGCAGCACGCCCGCCACCACGCCGACCCCACAGCCCAACGCCCCCAAGAGCGTGCCTTCGCTGAAGAACAGCAGCGCAATTTGGCGATTTTTTAAGCCAAAGGTCTTGAGGGTGGCGATGTCGCTGGTGCGGCGACGCACTATCACCAGCATGGTGTTCATGATCCCTACGCCGCCAATCAGCAGCGCGCCCAAGCCCATCACCACGATAAAATCGCCCAAGATTTGCGAGATGACGGCGTTGGTGCGCAGCAGCATGTTGGCGGTGTAGAAGCTGGTGGGCTTGCCGTCGGCGTTGGTGTAGGGGCGCAGCACGTCGGCGAGCAGGTTGTCCTCGTCGACGGTGAGCGGCTGTGGAAACGCCAGCGCGATGTTGTTCGGGCGCACGTCAGCGTTGATAAAACGGCGCGCCGCTTGCAAGTCAATGTAAGCAAAGCCGAAGAACGCGGCGAAAAGATTGCGCAAGCCCGCCTCGTTGTCCGTCGCCACAATGCCCGTCACCGTGAACGGCTGCTCGGTGCGGCTGATGCGCACGCGGTCGCCCACGCGCACGTTGTGCGTCTGCGCCCAGTTTTGGCTCACGACGATGGTCGCCTCGCCGTTCAAAAGCTGCGCCAGCGGCACGCCTGCCGGCTCTAACGCCGTGATGGTGTAATTGGGCGGGTAGGTCTGCGCGTCGATGTAATAGGTCGTGACGAACTCCAGCCGCCCAACGCCGTTTTCGTCGACGCGGGCGATTTGCATGTTGCCGACGACGTGATAGGCACTGGCACGCCCGCCGCGCTCGCCGACAAGGCGCGCGACCTGCTCGACGGTGTAAGCGTCAAACGTTGGGCTGTCGTCGTTGACAAAGAACGTCGCGAATTGGCTAGGGTTGCCTTTAGTCAGCAGCATGTCGCCCTTGTTGTCGATGCGCACGTTCTCGATGAGCGAGTCGCCAATTGCCAAGCCCAAGCTGCGCAGCGCGACAACGCTCGCCACGCCCGCCGCAATGCACAGCACGGCGAGTGCTGTCCAACGTCCGCCGCGCCGTATGCCGCGCCACGCGTACGTCATGTAAAATCTCATAGGCTCGAAGCGTCCTTTCGTTTGGCTTGCCATTATACGCCACACCCCGCATAATAGTAGAGATTGACCCCGCGCGCGGGGCGCACTTTAGGACGACAACGCATGAAACGAAGCAGCAGCGAGCGACTTTTTGGCGGCATCTGTGGCGGTTTGGCGGCAAAAACGCCCCTGAACGCTTGGACGTGGCGCGCCCTCTTCACGCTAGCAGCGGTGCTAACGGGCGGGCTGGCGGCGGTACTGTACCTGCTGTGGTGGTGGCTGCTGCCGTTGGAAGGCTTCAACACGCGCCAACCGCTCGCCACGCCGCTCGCCGTGCTGGCGGCGGTGTTGCTGCTGGCGATTGGGCTGGCGGGCGGCGCGCTGCTCTGGGCAT
The DNA here is from genome assembly GCA_938022205.1 of uncultured Anaerolineae bacterium. GTDB lineage: Bacteria > Chloroflexota > Anaerolineae > Aggregatilineales > Phototrophicaceae > JANWYT01. The sequence goes on from CALIEB010000004.1 coordinate 27,948, forward strand.
GGGTGGGCGTGCTGCTAGCGGCGGCATTCGCCCTGCGCCAGCTCTTCCTGCCGCAGCGGCATTTGCTCTGGGGCGTGGTCGCGCTTGTGCTGGCTGTAGGCGCGCTGCTGGCGGGCTACGGCACGTTGCCTGCGTCGCTGGTCGACACGCTGGCGCGCCTTAGCGCAGGCGTGCTGCTCTTTCTTGGTTTCAGCCTCGCGCTGCTCAACCTGCCGCGCTGGGGCGACGCGCTGGCACTGCTGCTCACGCTGGCAATTGTCGGTGGCTTGACGGCGGCGGCTTTCAACGCCCGCGCCGGCAGCCAACGCAACGAGAACGTCGTCGAAGGCACTGACCGCATCGGTGAAAGCGTGACCACGCTGCAGCTCAACATCGAAGCCCTCGACACCGACGTGCAGGTGTTCAGCGCGCCGCCAGACGTGCGCGAGGTGCGCTACCGCTACACCGGCAGCACCGCCAATCTCGCCAGCCACACCTACGACGAAGACGGCAGCATCGCCACGTTCACGCTGGTGGAGACGCGCACCACGCCCTTCCCGCGCCTTGACGAGGTAGGGCGCGCCGCGCTGGTCATTGAAGTGCCGCGTCAGCTGGCGGTGGCGATTGCCTTCGTCGGGCAAAGCGGCTTAGCCAACTTTGACCTCGCCGCGTTGGACTTAGAGCGGCTTAACCTTGACCTGATGCGCGGCGATGCGGTGGTCAGCCTGCCCACCTATCAGCCGCTTTCGCCCAGCGTGGCACAGCAACCCGGCGAGCTTATCGTGCGCAGCGGCAGCCTGCGTTTGCTGGTGGCGGAGGAGGTGGGCGCACAGTTTTGGCTCAACAAAGCCACCAACCGCCGCCCGCAGTACGACGACCTGCTTTACGCGCTGGAGGACAACCTCAACGAGTGGCGGCTGGTGGCGCGCAACGTCAGCACTGCGCCTGTCAAAATTCGCTACGTGCTGACCGTGCCAAACGGGCAAATTCGCTTGGACAACACGACAGGAGGTTAGCGTGGGCTGGCGTGTACACCTTGCCAATCAAGCCATCCAACGGCTGCACTTCTTGGGCGGCAAGTCGCCTGTCTTAGCGGTTTGGACGCGCGCCGACATGGCGCACTTCTACGACGTGCAAAGCGGCGCGCTTTTGCAAGAGACACATTACCCGCCGGTGCCAACCCTGCCCTTTAGCAGCGACGCTTGGCAAGAGTACGTGGGCGCGCTGGTCGGCTATGACCCGCGCACCTATGTGCCGATGGTGCGCGCCCGCGCCACCGACGTGTACATCACCGACGATGGCAAGTTCCGCCTCTACTATCAGAACGACCGCGAGCTTATCGTCGACAACGAAGGCATGATTACGCCGCTGGAAGTGGACGCGCAGGTCGAACGCTTCACGGCACTTGACCTTGACCGCCATCTTGGCACGATTGCCGCGCTTGACCAACGCGGGCGGCTGCACCTTTACCAGCAAGACATTGCGCTAGGCGCGTATGAGCTGGGGTTGCACGCCGACGAAGAGGCGCGCTTTGCGTTGGCGATGGCGCGCGGCGGCAACGTCATTTACCTCAGCGACGGGCGGCAGCTTTTGGCGGTCTCGGCGGATGGTGAGGTCAGCAAACGCCTTGAGACGCACTACCGTGTGGGCGGCATCGCTTGTTCGCCCAGCGGAGCAGCCTTGCTCGTCAGCGATGCCGAAGCGGGCGTGCTGCGCGTCTACGAGGGCGAGCGGCTGGCGTTAACCTACCAGAAGCACGCCATTGACCTTATCGCCGCCGCCACACAACTACAGCTGCTTGCTGACCTGCCGCCGCTTGGCACAACCATCAGCAGCCTCGCCATGTACGCGCAGGGCGTTTGTGCCTTTGCGATGAGCGGGGTGGTCTGCTGCGCGGATGTCAGCGAGATGGACGAAATTCCCCGCCCCAAGTGCATGTTTTAGCCGGTTAGCCGCCGCGCTCGAGCGCGTCCGCCTCTGCTTCTAACGCCGCCACCCGTGCTTCTACGTCGGTGTTCGCCGCGCCCCATGCGTCCACGTCGCCGAAGAGCATGAGCTGCAGGGCGTATAGGCGCAAGGCTTCTGCGCTGCGCTCTAGGCTTAGCCACCGCTCAAGCACCTGCTGGCGATAGCCCGCCAACAGGTAATAGCCGCTGTCGATAGCAATCACGTCGCGCAGCGTCGCCACGTCCGTGCAGGCTTGCACCGCCTCCGCGAAGGCTTGCAAGAGCTGGGGGTACGTCTTCCAGCGTTCGGGCGTGGTCGGCTTTTTGCGCAACGCAACCAGCTCGCGGGTGAGTGCGCGTAAGTCGTCCATGTTGCACCTTAGGAGAGTTTGCCGTGCCTGCCGGTGTAGTCGCGCAGGTAGAGAAAATCATGCCCAATCGTGCGCTGGCTGACTTTGGCGACGTTGGGCATCGTGCGCTTGTAGTGGTTGGCTTTCACGCGCTCCCAAATCTTGGCGACGAATGCCGCGTCAAAGCCGCCGGCTTCCGCCGCTTCCTGCACCGTGTAGCGTTGGTCAACCAGCAAATACAGCACTTGGTCTGCTAGCTCGTAGGTGAAACCCAGCTCGTCCTCGTCGGTTTGACCCACCCACAAGTCCGCGCTGGGAGCTTTGGTGAGGATGGGCTGCGGCACGCCCAACGCTTGCGCTAGCTGGCGCACTTGGCACTTGTACAGGTCGGCGATGGGGTGCAGTGCCACGCCGCTGTCGCCATAAATCGTGCTGTAGCCGAGCAGGAACTCGGTTTTGTTGCTCGTGCCAAGCACCAGCCCGCCCCACGCCACGCTCTGGTCGTAGAGCGTGACCATGCGCAGGCGCGCCATGATGTTGCCCTTGCGCACGTTGCTCATGTCGGGGAACTGGTTGATGAGCGCGTCTGCCATGTCGGTGATGGGAATGGTGAGGCTGGGCAGCCCTAATGCCTCGATGACGCTTTCGGCATCGAGGAGGCTTGCCGCGCTGCTGGTCTTGTAGGGCATGCGTATCGCCAGCACGTTGGGCGCGCCCAACGCTTCGACGGCAAGGTAGGCGGAAAGCGCGGAGTCAATGCCGCCGCTCAAGCCGAGCAGCGCGCGTGACATGCCGCTTTTGGTGACGGCATCACGGATGAAGCCGCTGAGAATGCGCGTGGCAAGCGCGGTGTTAATGCGCATACGGTCGAGAATTGCGCTCATCGTAAGCTCCTTAAGCATCGGGCGGGTTGGCGGTGCGCCCTAAAAAGGCGGCGGGCAAGAGCGCGACAAGGCAGAACAGCACGCCCAGCGCGCCAATCTCACGCAGCACCTGCAGCACGGCATCCGTGTAGATGACAAGAAAGCCCGAAGGGGTGAAGACCTCGCTGCGGGCGGCGTTGGCGAGGACGTTGACGCGGAACAACGCCAGCGACGACAGGCTCGAAACGCTCACGGTCATGCCGACCAAACGCACGATAAGCACCAGCGCGCTGGCAACGCCGCGCTCGCTGTCGGTCGCGCTGTTGATGATGGCGGCACTAATCGGCGAGAAGGTCAGCCCAATGCCCACGCCGACGATAGCCATTTGCAAGGCAACGAAAGCGTCGGCGATGGTCACCGTCCACGTCAAGGCCACCAGCAAGAAGCCGCCCAGCGAAAGCAAGATGCCGCCGATGACGACCGGGCGAATGCCGAAGCGCGCGCTCAACACGCCGCCTAGCAGCGCGGCGAATGCCATCGGCACGGTCAGCGTGGAAAGCAGCGCGCCGACTTGCAACGCCGCGCCTTGCAGCTGGGAGCTGTCCTGCTGGCGGATGTTGACCAAAATCGGCACAATGACCAAGCCGATAAACAACACATAGCCGATGAGCAAGTTGGTGAGCGTGGCGGCGGCAAGGTTGCGCCGCGTGAACATGACGAGGCGGATGAGCGGGTCGCGCACGCGCTTCTCAACGAACAAGAAGGCGAGGAACAGCCCCAAGCCCAGCGTTAAAACGGGCGCGGCGTATTCCGGCAGGGGCTGCAGCGCGTCGATGCTGCCCGACACGCCGCCCACGTCGACGTTTGCGCCCAAGCCAATCGTCAGGCACGACAGCGCGCCCACAATCAACAGCGTCCCTAAGAAGTCGAAGCGTCCTTGTGCGCGCAGTTGCGGCACGTTGCGCAACGCCCACAGCACCGCGAACAGCGTCAGCAGCGTCAGCGGCACGTTGAACAAGAACAGCACCTGCCAAGACACGAACTGCAGGAAAATCGCGCCGTAGACCGGACCCAGCACCCAGCCCAGCGTGTCAAAGGCGGCGACCACGCCCAACGGCTGGGCGCGCTGGTCGGGCGGGAACATGTCGCCGACTAACGCCATGCTGACCGGCACGAGCGCGCCCGCGCCCAATGCGGCAATCACGCGCCCGATGATGATGACTTGCAGCTCAACGTAGGCGATGTCCGGGCGCATGCCGCTGCGGCGATAGAGGGCGTAGAGTTGCTCGGTCATGCTCTGGTCGCCCAAGAAAAACAGCGGCGTGTTGGCAAGCGACACCACCACCGAGCCGACGATGAACACCAGCAGGCACGCGGCATAAATTGCCCGCCGCCCGAAAAGGTCACTTAAACGCCCCATAAACGTCAGGCTGCAGGTGTACGCCAGCAAATAGCCCGTGATAATCCAAGAAGCATCGTCCAAGCCCGTTTCAAACGCGATGCCCAGCTCAATGAGCAGCTTGGGCAAGAACGCGCTGACAACGGTCAAATCCAGCGAGCCAATAAAAACTGGGATGAGGATGAAACCAATCACCGCCCAACGATTGAAAGCTGGCTGTGACGGCGCGGCGGCAGTGGCGGTCATCGCGCTAGTTGCTCCCCTGTGGCTGGCTCTCAAGGGTCACGTCGGGCGGCAGCGGGAAGTTCGGCTCTGCGCCGTAATCATAGATTTCGACGCTCCATTGGGTGTCGCGCTCTTGCGGGCTGGTGGCGGTCTCTAACACCGTGACCAGCAGCTTCGCCGGCAGCAGGTTCAGCGGGTTGATGAACACGTCCACCAGCACGTTGTCGCTTTGCACGTCCAGCAAGTTGAACATCAGCTCGTTAATCACCTCGCCGGTGGCGCGCCCGCGTATGTGCTGCACGCTCATGCCGTCAATGAGTGTTGTCATGCCCAAGTATTCAAGGTCACGCAGCGCGTTCAACGCCTCGCTGAAGCCGCTCTCCTCTTGGATGAGGTGACGTGGGTCGAAGCCTTCGGCGATAGGATACTCCACCCAAAAAGCGTTGGCGAGGCGAAACCACTGCGCCAGCCCGCGCGCGAAAATCTCCACACCCACCGGCGGCAGCGGGTCCAGCCGCAGCGTCACGTTGGCGTACATGGCATCCGGATTCACGTACTGGGCTTCGGCGCGGCGCATGCTGGCTTTTAAGCTGGACTTGCCCTCATCTAAAGACACGTAAAAAAAGTAATCCGCGCCGAGCTGCTCGACCAACAACTTGAACGTGTTCACCTTGCGCAGGTTGGCAATGACCTGATTGAGTACGTCGCGCCCGTCAACGGGCGTTGCTGTTGCGGCAGGGGGCGGGGGTGCGCCGCAGGCAGCTAGCACAAGCCCAACACACAGGGCAAAGACCACGCACAAACGTTTCACAGGTTGTCCTTTCGTTTTCTGGCGGGTGTCTGGCTTTTAGTATAAGCCTGTTAGTGGCACAGTGAGTAGGGCGATTCGTAGTTAGGGGCTTGCGCTTAAGGCTCTTCTTAAAATTGCAAGGCGAGTTTAGGCATTTGGACTTAAGGCTCGCTGATGCGCTCACCTTGCACCGCAGCGAATTGGACTAGCGTCTTGTCTTAGGCGAACAACGCTAGCGCGCCAACAAGCTAAGTTGGCGTATTGTAACGTAAGTTAGCAACGCAAAACAAATTTAAAACAAATAAAAAAAGGGGCAAGAGAGACGTTTAGCAGTCACAAAAACTATACTATAACAAAACTATAAGCGTTAATGAACTTTAGCATTGAGCAAACGTGTTGCAAGCGCGCTTAGGTTTGTGTTAGAGTATGTTTGATGTTTGTAATCGTTCGTTGGCGGATAACCCCGCGTCATCGCAAAGGAAACCACGATGCCAGAAAAAATTCTAATTATTGACGACGAAGAAGATACCGTGCAGCTTATTTCGATTTTGCTGGAAAAGCGCGGCTTTGAGACCATCAAAGCCTTTCGCGCCGAAGAGGGCTTGCGCAAAGCGTACCGCCATCAACCCGACCTTGTGCTGTTGGACATCATGATGCCTGACATGGACGGCTGGGAAGTTTGCCGCCGCCTGCGCGAAATGTCCGACGTGCCGATTATCTTCTTGTCAGCGCGCGGCGACGTGAAGGACGTGGTGCGCGGGCTTGAGCTGGGCAGCGACGATTACATCACCAAACCTTACAACAACGACGAGCTGGTGGCGCGGGTACGCGCCCACTTGCGCCGTTCGCCCCGCCCCAACATCAGCGAAGAGCTTATCTTTAACGATGGCGAATTCCGCATTAACTTCATGAACCGCGAGGTGTGGGTGCGCGGCGAAATTCGCCACCTCACGCCCAAAGAGTTTAACTTGCTGGCCGTGCTGGTGCGCAATGCCGGGCGCGTCGTCTCACGCAATGAGCTGGTGACGCAAGCATGGGGTGACGAGTACGTCGACGCTATTGACAGCCTCAAACTGTACATTCACTACCTGCGGCAGAAGCTGGAGGCAAACCCTGAGCAGCCCGAGTACATCGTGACCTCGCGCGGCGTGGGCTATCGCTTCATGAACCGCTAGTACGCGCCAACGCGCAGCAGCACGCGAGGGATGGTCATCAGCAGGATTTGTAGGTCAAACTTGAGCGACCACGTCTCAATGTAGTAAATGTCCATAAGGCACATCTCCTCAAACGGCACGTCGCTGCGCCCGCTGATTTGCCACAGCCCGGTGATGCCGGGCACGGCGCGCAGCCGCTGTTTGTGCCAATCTTGATAGAGCGCGACCTCTTCAGGCACGGCGGGACGCGGTCCGACAAGGCTCATCTCGCCCCTGAGGACGTTGAACAGATTGGGCAGCTCGTCAAGGCTGGTGCGCCGCAAAACCCGCCCCACGCGCGTTTGGCGCGGGTCGTTGGCTAGCTTGGGATGCTTGGGGTCGAGCTGATACTTGGCGATGAGTTCAGGCAGCAGCTTGTCGGCGTTAGGAATCATCGTCCTAAACTTGACCATGTTAAAGGTACGACCGCCTTCGCCCACGCGCCGCTGCACGTAGAACACGCTGCCGCCGTCGTCGAGCTTGATGAGCAGCGCAATCACGCCCATCACCACCAGCCACAGCGGCGCAAAGACGATAACCAGCCCTAAATCGAGCAGGCGTTTGCTCAGCCGCGCGCTCGTGCTGAATGTCGCGCTCTCACTCACGCTTAACAGCGGGATGCCGTCGAGGTTTTCGACCTGCACTTGGCGCATGTTGTGGTGGAACACGTCCGGCACGATGCGCACCTCCACGCCGTGCGCCATGCAGAGCTTCGCCATGCGCTGCACGGTCTCATTTTCGTGCCACGACAGCGTGAACACCACCAACTCGACGTGCTGTGCCTCAAGGACTTGCTCTAAGGCATCGTAGTTGCCCAAGCCTTGAATGCGTCCCAAATCGACCTCGACTTTAGCGGGGTCGTCGTCCAAGAAGCCGACGACGCGATAGCCAAGATCACTGCGGGAAATCATCACGCTCAAGACGGCGTGACCGGTCTCCTTCATGCCCACGATGAGCGTGCGCTGCACGCCAATGCCTTTGGCGCGCAGCTGTGCCAGCACCATGCGGCGCACGACGCGCACGAACGCCAGCAGCAGCACCGTTAACGCTGCCACGTAGACCAGCATCAGGCGGCTGGTAATCAGCGGCTGGATTAAGAAGAACATCGCCAGCAAGATGACGGTAGCAATCGTCACGCCGTTGACGATGATGGTCACCTCTTCAGACAGCGAACGCCCGCGAAAATTGCGATAAAGTTGGTTGCTCTGATAGTTGACAAACAGCAGGAAGGCGTAACAAGCCGCATACGGCAGATAGGGCGCGAATTCTGCGCGGGTAGGGTCGATGACAGGGCGAATGAGCTGCAGGTCGTAGCGCAGCACATACGCCATCCCAAAGGCGATAAAGACCAGCAGCACGTCGACGACGGGCATCAGCCAACGCGGCTCAACGGGGGGGCTTTCGTTAAAGTAGGGCGTGTTGCTCATGTTATCACTTCAACGCACGGGCATAGGCAGCGACGACATGCCGCGCCGTCTGCTGCCAGCTGAAGGTTTGGGCGACGCGCAGCCCGTCGCGGCGCGCCTGTTCGCGCCAAGCTGCGTCGGTGGCAGCACGGCGCAGCGCATCCGCCCATGCTTCGCGGTCATCGGGCGGCAAACACGCGCCCGCATCTTGCGCCACTTCCGGCAACGAGGACACGTTTGAGGTTAACACGGGCGTGCCGCAGGCCATCGCTTCCAATACGGGCATGCCAAAGCCTTCGAACACCGACGGGTAGATAAACGTCTCCGCGCTATTGTACCAAAGCGGCAGCTCTATTATAGGGATAAAACCGACCAAGCGCACCTCGTCTTGCAGCCCGTGTGTTTGGATGGTGGCTTGCACGGCAGCCATGCCCCAGCCTGCGCCGCCACCTAGCACCAGCGGCAGCCGTTCGCCGCGCGGCAGGCGCGCGTATGCCTCCAGCAGCATCGGCAGGTTTTTGCGCGGCTCAATTGTGCCGACGAACAGCCAGAAGCGTTCGGGCAGCCCCTTTTGGGCGCGGAAAGCCGCCACCGCTTCGGGTGTGTAGACGCGGTAACGTTGCGCGTCGTAGCCCAGCCACGTGACGATAATTTTTTCGCGCGGGATGCCCAGCAGCGACACCACGTCGCTGGCGGTGCTTTCGCTCATGGCGGTGATGACGCGGGCGCGCTGGCAGGTTAGCGCGGTGAAGAGGCGCAGGTACAGCCGCCGCCCCGTCGACAGCGTCTCAGGATAGCGAATGAACGATAGGTCATGGATGGTGACGACGATTGGCGGCGCACATAGCAGCGGCGCGACGTAGGCGGGCGCGTGATACAAGTCAAAGCCCAACAGCTGTGCGGGCTGCAGCACCTGCTCCCAGAAGATGCGCACAGGCACGCGCTGGGTGTCGAGGCGGCTGTGGCGCATGGTGACGCGCTCGTAGGGGTGTGTGTAGGCGCGCCCAACGAAGGCGGTGAACCGCCACTCGGGCGGCGCGACCTGTGGCAAGGTGTGCAGCAGGTGGTGGATGACGTTGTGGATGCCCGCCGCGCGGTAGCCGGCTTGGGGACTGAGCAAGTGCGCGTTGAGCGCGATGTGCGTCATGGTGCGCTTCTTTCTAGGGTAACAATCAACGGCAAGTGGTCGCTGCCGTGTGCGTCGCCAAGCGCGGCGGCGCGGGCGCGCCACCCTGCATTGTGCCACACGTAATCAATTCTTAGCAGGGCGGGCAAAGGCAACGACACGCCTAACGACTGCCAAACGGGGTACGTTGCGCCGCAGCCCGCGCCTGCCGTCAGCCAGCTGTCCGTTAGCTGCTGGCGCGCTGCCAGGATCACAGGCGAGGTCGCCGAAGCGTTGAAGTCGCCCGCCAGCAACGTGGGCGCGCGTTCCGCCGCCGCCATGCCCACGACGCGCGCGATTTGGCGGTTGCGCCGCGTTTCGTTGTAACCCAACAGCACCCGCGCCCACACGTTAAGGTCGGGGAAGGTGTCTGCGTCGGCTTCCGGCAGCGAGAGATGCACGCCATAAAGCACAATCTCTTCGCCCTGCCAGCGCAGCGTGACGCGCAAAATCAGGCGTGGTTCGGGGCTTTCGTCTAACGTTTCCAGGGCGATGACGCGCTGCGACGTGAAGGGCGTGCGGGCAAAGATGCGCACGCTGCCGTCAATGCGCGCCTCGTAGGGATAGCGCGCCAGCAGCGGCGCAAGGCGCGGGTCTACGCCCTCGTGGTCTACCTCCAGCAGCACGACAGCGTCCACGTCTTGGCTTGCTAGCCAAGTCACCGCCGCCGCGAAGCGCGGGTTATACGCCCAAATGTTGTAGCTGATAAGCGTGAAGGTCGGCGCGCGTGACGGCACGTCGGCACGCGGCACCAGATAGGGCGCAGCCAGCCACGCGCCGCACGCCAGCCCCACCAAGCCCGCCAGCGGCAGCCTGCGTTGTCCCCACGCGACCAGCGGCACGCTCAGCAGTGTGGGCAGCGTCAGCCACAGCGCGAAGTTGTGCAGCAGTGCCAGCGGGGACCACGCTGCGCCCAACGCCCGCAGCATCCAATAGAGCAGCAGCAACGCATGGTAGGCGCGCAAAAGCGCAAGCAGTGGTTTAGACAAACGCATAGTGTTCTTAGAACAATGAGTTTGGCATAATCATAAAAAATGTCATCACAGCGATAGAGTATCCTTATGAAAACTGGTGCGCTACTTAAATTAAGCCAGTCGCTGCGTCAGCATGTTGAAGACGAGCGTTTTTGGGGCGTGCTGATGGCGGAGCTAGACGAGTTATTTGCTAACGCGGTGGTGTCGCTTGCGTTGTACAATGCCACGCGCGATGTGCTGGAAACGCCCGACGTATTGTACAAGGGTACGCCGCTTGTACCAATGCCCGACGCGCTGGCTTGGGCGGTGCTGCGCCACAACATCGCCTTGCAGTTTGACGACATATGGGCGGCGCGCGACCGCCTTGCCAGCCTTGCCGTGCCAACCGACGACGCGCTGACGGGTATTGGTGCGTGGGCGGGCGTGCCGCTGCGCAATCGCCACCAACAACCGCTGGGTGTGCTGGCGTTGCAAGCCCCTCCTTATGCGCTTACCGGCGACGAGCTGACGCTGTTGAGCGTGGTTGCCGAGCAGCTCGCGTTAGCCTTAGAGGCACGGCACGCGCTGGAGAGCGCGCACAGGCATCAGCACATCACGCAAACGCTCGTTGAGGTTGCTCGCGCTGCCAACACCGTTTTAGAACCTGCGCAGTTTTTAGAGCTGGTGCAGATGCAGGTCAAACGCCTCGTGTCCTATGAGCGCATGACGATTGCGCTGGTCGAAGACGGCAAGCTCATCGTGCGGGCTTGTCACGGCGTGCTGCCCGACCTTGTCGGCACGTCGCTGGATGTTCCTCCCGCAAGCCCCTTAGGGCAAGTGCTTGCAACACAGCAGCCGGTCTTGGTGGCGCATACCGCCGCGCATCCCGAATGGGGCGCGCAGCCCCCGCCGCTGCGCACAGGCGACCCGCAAGCGTGGTTGGGTGTCCCCATCGCTACGCAGCAAACGCTGTTGGGTGTGCTGATGCTCGACACGCTGCACGCCAACGTTTACAGCACGCTTGACATGACTGCGCTGCTGGCGTTTTGTCGGCAGGTGGCGATCACGCTGCAAAACGTGCGCCTGTACCAAGAGGAACGGCGCGCCCTCGAAGCTGTGCAGCGTCAACAACAGCAGCTTGCCTCGCTCAACCGCATCAGCGCGCTGATGAACGCCACGCTCAACGTGCGCGAGGTGCTTGACCGCGCGGTCAGCTACCTGCAAGAAACTTTCGGCGTAACGTACGCCAGCGTCGTGCAGTTCTCGCAAAACGGCGAAGAGCTGCGGGTGACAGCCGAGCATCCGCCCAACCGCCTGCTGGGGGTATGCTTAGCGCGCAGCGGCTCGCCGATGTACACCCAGCTGCTGGCGATGCTGCGCCAACCAGAGCCGCGCTTTTTTACAGTAGACGAACGCGACCGTCTCATCGAAGACGAAGCGACGGCGGCGCGCGTGGCGCAGCTTTCCCCCGCGCACGGCACGCTGCTCGTGCCGATGCTGGCGCAAAGCCGTCCGTTGGGTGGGCTGGCATTGGCGTATGACGCGCCGCCCAGCGACAACGACTTGAGTGCGCTGACTACTGCCGCCTCACAGTTAGCGATTGCCATTCGCAACGCCGAGCTTTACGAAGAGGCGGTGAACGCCAACCGCCTGAAAAGCCAGTTCTTGGCGAACATGAGCCACGAGTTTCGCACCCCGCTCAACACCATCTTGGGCTACACCGAGCTGCTGCTAGCGCAGACCTTTGGCGAGCTGAACGACAAGCAGCGCGCTCGCCTTGAACGGGTGCAGAAGAGCGGGCAGCATCTGCTCAACATTATCGAAGATCTGCTCGACATCGCGCAAATCGAAGCGGGGCGCATGAGCCTTGAGCTAGCGACGCTCAACCTAACGCCCTTGCTGTTGCGTCTGATAGGACGCTTTCAAGCGCAAGCGGCGGCTAAGTCCTTGTCGCTCACGCATCACCTGACGATGACCGACGCGGCAGAGGTGATTGGCGACGCGGCGCGCTTAGAGCAAATTTTTACGAACCTGCTGGAGAACGCCGTCAAGTTCACCGAGCGCGGCAGCATCCACGTCAGCGCGCAGGTGTTGACGCTGAAGCGTGGGCGCGACGACAAGGGCGCAGTACAGCTGCCTCCGCACGTTCAAGTGCGCGACGGCGATTGGTTGATGGTGACCGTGCGCGACACCGGCATCGGCATCTCGCCTGAACACCAAATCGCTATCTTTAACATGTTCCACCAAGTCGATAACTCGCTGCAGCGTGAGTATGAAGGCACAGGATTGGGGCTAACCCTCAGCGAACGCTTGGTCAAGCTGCACGGCGGCGTGCTGTTCGTCGAAAGCCAGCTCGGCGTAGGCAGCGCGTTTCATGTGCTGCTGCCCACCTATCTCAGCAAGCCCAGCGCGCCGCAAATGCCTGTGGTGTCCGAGCCGCACCGCCCTGCGCTCATCTTGTTTGATGATGACCCGGCAACCCGCGCCCTGCTCGGTGATTGGGCAGCGGCGTTTTACACGCTCTACACGCCCGGCACGCTCGAGGACGCGCTAAAGCTGGTCGATGAACACGCGCCCTGCGTGTTAGTCTTGGACATCGCGATGCCACAGTACAACCTGTGGGAGACGGTCAAGCAGCTGAAAGCGCGCACGGTGGGGTACTGCGCGGTGGTGGTTGTTTCCGAGCTGGACGAGCGCACAAAGGCGTATTACTTGGGGGTTGACGATTATTTGCTGAAACCGTTAGAAGAAGACAGCTTTCGCGCCTGTGTCATGCGCTATCTGCCGGCATCGTCATAAGCATGGGGCGGGTGGGACTCGAACCCACACGCCTCGCGGCAGGGGTTTTTAAGACCCCCGTGGCTGCCATTTCACCACCGCCCCACAGGCCAATGCCGCAAGTATAGCGTGCCGTGCCACAAAATCAATCCCAAAGCTGCAGGCACGCCGCGTAACAAAGCGTTATACAATAGAAGAATATCATCTAAAAAATATAAGGATGCTGCGATGAACCAGCCCAATAACGACCTCAACCTCTCGTTGTTTGACACCCTTCGGGCAGCATTAGGCACACAGGCAAAGCCTATTCTGTGCAACAAGATTACGCTTGTACATCTTTCGCACACGCTAGAGGACATCGTGCTAAAGCACCGTATGCCCGCGCTGATGTTCACGGGCTTTCAAGAGTCGTCGCACTGGGCGAAAGAGACGGCGCGCTACCGCGAGCTGGCGCAGGTCGCCCAGCAAGTGTGTATTTTTAACGGCAAGCCTCTGTCTGAAGACAGCGCGCTAGGCGTGGTGCAGGTGACACTGCGCGGCGACGACCCGCTGCGGCAAGAGTGGTTCGTGTTGATTTTGTCGGAAACGTTCAACGTGCTGCTGTGCGGCAAAGACCAGCACATCGCCACCGCTGACGCGCTGCGGCTGTTCGAAACGCTGCTCTCGTTCGAGCCAAAGGTGCTGGCGCAAACGCTCGACACGCTGGAGGGCGTGCTGCAAAGCTATAAGCCCGCGCTGCTGCCGCAGCTGCGCGAGGCGCGCGCGCGTTGGGGCGCGCACAGCACCGACCCCGCGCACATCGCGGCGATTTTGCGAGCTATAGTGAGCTTTGAATCCCAGCTTAACGAACAGCTCTACACGACGCAGCAGAAGCGGCGCGAAGCCATTCAGCAGTTAGAACATGAGCGCGACCTCAACGCCCTCATCTTGCAGTCCTCCGGCGTGCTTTTGGGCATTGTCGACATCGCAACAGGCAACCTTGTGCGCATTAACGACGCGGTGATACAGCTCTTCGGCGCATTAGATGCTGTTGCCACCGACAAGCTCATTCAAAGCACGGTGCATCCTGATGACCAAGACAAGGTTGCGCAGTTTTACAAGCGGTTTACAGAAGCACCTCAACCCGAGCGCATTACGGTGCGCATGATTGATAAAGAGGGCAAAACGTGTCACGTCGATTGGCACGTACATTATCTTGAAGACCCCGAAACGCACCAACCCTATATGGTGTCGGTCGGTGTGGACGTGAGCGACCGCGTGCGCGTCCAAGAAAAGCTGCTAACCGAAGAGAGCCTGCGTGTGGAGCTGCAAAAGGAACGCGAAATGAACGACGTGCGCCTGAACTTCATGGTGACGATTGGGCATGAGTTCCGCACGCCGCTGGCGACCATCCTCACCAATGTCGAGCTGATGGAGCGGCACTTCGGCAAGCTCAGCCACGAGGATGCGCGTGCGCGCTTGAAAAAAATTGGCGCGCAGGTAGCGCATATGACCAAGATGCTCGACGAGTTCCAGCTGCTGTTGGAAGCCAGCCGCCAACAGCTTGTGTTTGCGCCTATCACAGCCGACGTGGTCGAGCAAGTGACGACGATGGTGCAAGACGCGCGCGCCGCGCGCAACGCCACGCACGACGTGCGCTTTGCGGCGGTGGGCTGGGAGTCTGAGCGCGAAATTAAGGTGGACATCACGCTGTTGCGGTTCATTGTCAATAACCTCGTGGGCAACGCCATCAAGTTTTCCCCGCCTGACAAACCGATTGACGTGACGCTGACACGCGGGGACGAAACTTTCACGCTCGTCGTGAAAGACGAAGGCATCGGCATTCCCAAGAAAGAACAGCGGCGCGTCTTCCAGCCGTTCTATCGCGCCACGAACGCCGCGAAGGTAAGCGGCACAGGCTTGGGCTTGGCGTTGGTGCAAGACGCGGTCAAGCTCTACAAGGGCAAGATTGCCCTACACAGCGACGATAACGGCACGACCTTCACCGTAACGCTGCCGCTTCTTCCCCAGACTCCTAAGGAGCAGCTATGCTAGAGCTGGATTGGCTGCGCGATTACTTGGAAACCGACGACAGCACGCGGCAGGAGCGCGCCCTTGCCGCTCGCCTGCAAGAGCGCGCCCGCGCTTACGCTGCGCTGCCGCCGCCCGAGCTGCCCGAAAGCATCGAACGCTTGCCCGTCGTGACCTTCACGCTGGGGAGCGACCGCTACGCGCTGGACGTGCGCGTGGTGCGCGGCGTGCGACCGCTGGAACGCCTGACCCGCGTGCCAGCCGTGCCACCTTTCTATCAGGGTGTCGTTAACGTGCGCGGGCGCATGACCACCGTCTTTGAGCTGCGCGCCTTTCTTGACCTGCCCATCGACGACAGCACGCCGCCGCAAGAATTGCTGCTCGCCGAAGCGAACGGGTTGTTGCTGGCGATGCGCACCCACCACGTCGACGACGTGCTGTTCTTGCCTAAACCAGAAATCAACCCCTTTCATGCCCCTTATACGTTGGGCATAACGCCAGAACGTATTGTACTATTAGACCATGAGACGCTGTTCAGCGACGAACGCTTGATAGTAGAAAGAAGCAGCTCATGATGCGCAGCTTATCGCTTATCTGGCATCCGACCGTGCTGATGACCGCCGTCGCCTGTGGGCTGGTGATGGCCGGCTTCTTGCTGGTGCTAACCGCCACACAGCCGCAGCTTGAGGCGAACGTCTGGGGTGGGCTGCCGGTTGCTGTTGCCGTTGGCTTCGTGTTTGGCGTGGTCAATTACGTGCTAAGCTACCGCCGCATGGACGCGCTGCTGAGTGAGTACACGGCAGTGTTGGGGCGCGTGGCGGCGGGCAACTTGACCGAGCGACTGCCTGCGCCGTCCTTGAGCGTCTCTACCCGCGAAGGGCGCACGCTGCACGCGCTGGTCGACGCGACCAACCACATGCTTGACAAGCTACAAACGCTGGTGAAGGACTTTCATGCCGCCTTGCAGCGGTTAGAAGCCGACACGCAAGCCATTCTCGCCGCCACGCAGCGGCAAATTAACATGGCGAACGAGCAAGATGCCGTCGTCACCGAAACGACTGCTACCGTCAACGAGGTGCGCGCCACCGTGACCGAGACCGCCGAGCGCGCCCAGACGGTCGCCGAAGTCGCGCAGCTTTCGGTCAACATCTCGCGCGCGGGCATTGACGCGGTCAGCGAGACCATCGAGGGCATGGACATCATCCGCCGCAAGGTCGAAGACATTGCCGACAACATCTTGGTGTTGAGCGAACACACGCAGCAAATTGGCGAGATTATCGCGGCGGTCAACGCGCTAGCTGACCAATCGCGCATGTTGGCACTTAACGCCAGCGTGGAGGCGGCGCGCGCGGGCGAAGAGGGCAAGGGTTTCGCGGTCGTCGCGCTGGAAGTGCGCAATCTTGCCGACCAGAACCGCGACGCGACCGTGCAAGTCCGCGAGATTTTGAGCGAAATCCAGCGCGCCACCAACATGGCGGTCATGGTCACCGAAGAAGGCAGCAAGGGGGTTGACAGCGGGCAGGTGCTGGTCAACAAGGCGGGGGATGCTATCCGCGAGCTGGCGAAAGCCATTGAGGATGCCGCGCTGGCTGCCATGCAAATTGCCGCCTCCACGCGCCAGCAGACCATCGGCATGGATCAGCTGACCGGTGCCATGCGCACGATTAAGCACGTCACCACTGAAACGGTCAGCAGCACGATGCAAGTGGAGGCGAGCGTTCAGCGGCTGCGCGACGCGGCGGCGCGTGTCAGCACGCTCTTAGGTGATTTGACGTTTTAGGCGGCGACTATGTCCGAGCGCGATGACCTGCTGAACATCTTTTGGGAGGAGATGGGCGATTACCTCGCCACACTCAACCAGCACTTGCTTAAGGCGGAGATGAGCAGCGGCGTGGAGCTTGGCGAGCTGTTGAAGGAGCTGAACCGCATTGCCCACAGCATGAAAGGGGCGGCGCGCGCGGTGGGCTTTAGCCTCGTTGAGACCATTGCGCATTACATGGAGGATATTTTCCAGCAGGCTCGCGAGCGCGGGCATGGCATTGCGCCTAACGTCGCTGACGCGCTTTACGACGGCTTGGATGTCATTCAGCGCGCCATGAACCGTCAAGAGAACGACGCGGAGACGGTGGCGCGCGTCGTGCAGGCGTTAGAGGCGTTGGTGCTGGCACAGCAGGACACCGCCGCGCCCGAGCCCGCGCCGGTGGTGCTGCCGCCTACCGAAGAGGTAGCACTCATCCCCAGCGAGGAGACGCTGCGCGTTTCTGTGCGCAAGCTCGACCAGCTCATGGGCGAGGTTAGCGAGTTGCTTGTCGTCAAGATGCGCGGCGACTTGCGCCACAAACGCCTTAACGACCTGCGTCAGCGGCTGCATCGCTGGCAGCGCGATTGGCGTGCCGTGCGCACTGCCTACATTCGCTTAGCGCGCCGTTTGAACAACGCGCCTGCCGCGTGGGCAGAGGATTTAGGCGCGTTGTTGCGTTTTTTGGAGGAGAACCAGCGCGCGCTTGCCCATGTCACCCGCGAGCTAAACGCGCTGCACCAAATGCTCTCGGCAGACCAGCTGACGCTGACGAGCCTGACGGACACGCTGCAAGACCACGTGAGTGGGCTGCGCATGATGCCGTTTGAGACGCTGTTCGGCGCGCTGCAGCGCATCACCCGCGACACCGCCCGCGACCTACACAAGCAGGCGGAGCTGGTCTTGCAAGGCGGGCATGTTGAGATTGACAAGCTGGTGCTAGACGCGCTGAAAGACCCACTGCTGCACTTGCTGCGCAACGCGCTTGACCACGGCATCGAGCCGCCTGACGCGCGTGTTGCCGCGCAAAAGCCCGCGCAAGGGCGCATCGTCATTCAAGCCGAAGGGCGCGGCAATGAGCTGCAAATTCGCATCAGCGACGACGGACGCGGCATTGACATCGACAAAGTGCGCCGCCGCGCCGCCACACAGGGGCTGCTGACCGCCGCCGAAGCCGACGCGCTGGATGAGACAGGTGCCATCGCGTTGCTCTTTCAAAGCGGTTTCACCACCAGCGACAGCGTCACCACCTACAGTGGGCGCGGCTTGGGCATGGACATCGTCAAAGAGCGCGTCGAGGCGTTGCGTGGGCGTATCAGCGTCAGCAGCACGCGCGGGCAAGGCACGACGGTGAGCCTGAGCGTGCCGGTCTCGCTCACACGGCTGCGCTGTATTTTGCTGCGCGTGGGCGGCGAAGAGTACGCCATTCCGTCGATTATGGTGGCGCGCATGCTGCTCGTGCCGCGCGACGAACGCTTTACAGCGCGCGGCGTGCCGATGATAACGCTTAACAACCGTCCCACGCCCGTGACCGCCCTCAGCGAGCTGCTGGACACGCCGCCCGCGCCGCCCGCCGACAACGCGCGCATTTTGGTGCTGCAAACCAACGAGCGCACTGTCGCCCTTGAGGTTGACGACCTTTACAATGAGCTGGAGCTGGTGCTAAAGCCGCTCGGGCGCGAGCTGGCGAACGCCCCCTTCGTGGCGGGAGCTGCCTTGCTGGGGTCAGGCGAGGTCGTGTTGGTGTTGGACGCGCACGACCTTATGCGCAAAGCCAGCGGCGACCGCATGCCGCGTCAGCGGCGGCTGCTCACGCCCGCCCAAAGCGCGCCGCGCCGTGTGCGCGTGCTGATTGTCGACGACAGCATCACGACGCGCACGCTTGAGAAGAACATTCTTGAGGCGGCGGGCTTCGTCGTCAGCGTGGCGACTGACGGCGTAGAGGCGTGGGCAATGCTGCAGGATGCCGACGCGCTGCCCGATGTGTTAATCAGCGACGTAGAGATGCCACGCATGAACGGGCTTGATCTCACGCAGCGCGTCAAGGGCGACCCGCGCACCCGCAACCTGCCTGTTATTCTGCTGACCTCGCTCAGCAAGCCCGAGCAGCGCGAAGCAGGACTGCGCGTGGGGGCGGATGCTTATCTGGTCAAAAGCCGCTTTGACCAGAACGAACTCTTACAAACCCTGCAGAGCGTGTTGGTTAACAATGCGTAAGAAAAACACGCTTAGGTATAAAATCTGTTATGAAAGGGAAAATATAGCAAGGTTTTAACCAAAATCGGGCATGTTTTTAACGTTAAAATCGCGTATACTGTGTTACACATAACAAACCTTAACTAACGGTTTCTCTATGCACCAATATCCCGACTGCACAAACTGCGTGTTCTATAACAAGCAAGC
The DNA here is from genome assembly GCA_938022205.1 of uncultured Anaerolineae bacterium. GTDB lineage: Bacteria > Chloroflexota > Anaerolineae > Aggregatilineales > Phototrophicaceae > JANWYT01. Next base: position 47,206 of record CALIEB010000004.1, read on the forward strand.
CAAGCACCATCGCCACTGTGGCAAACATAGCTTCGTGATGCCGTTGATTGATTGGCAGATGATTTGCGCGGACTGGCAGACCAAATTGCCGCACCTGCAAGTGCAGTTACCGTTTACGCCCGAGCGGCAAATGCTATATTACTATTCTATGGCGCGTGGCTTCATTGTGCAGCCGTTGGTCGCGTTCACACAGCTCAACAACGTCGTCATCAGCGTGTCGCTGCGGCACGATGAAGCCTATGGCTGGATCATTTACCCGCGCCGGCAAACGCACTTTTTCCCGCCGCCGCAAGAGCTGGTCAACGTGGTCATTGACGGACGCACTTGCAAGTTTCAGGTGGTCAACGAGGAGCGCAACTTAGCCACAGAGATTATCCCCACCGAAGACGGTTGGGACGAGCAGTTCCACAGCCGCCAGATTTTCATGCTCTACAGCGTGGAATCGCCGACGCTACTCTACGATTGGCTGAAGACCATTATGGACGTTGACGCTTACATCGCTGATACGCTCTCGCCCAGCGTGTTTGCTTTCTTAGAAGTAGCGGGCAACGACGTAGATTACGCGCTGTTCCCCGATTTGCTGTTCTACGAGCAGTATCTTTAGAGCTGGCTGCACGCCGCCAACAGGAGTTCCAGCGCAGCGGCGGCACTCGCGCGCTTGTTGGCGATGCGGTCGCCTGCCCAGACGAAGCGTTCGACGCGCACGCCCTGCGCGCTGGCAAGTGCCACATAGACCAAGCCCACCGGCTTTTCCGGCGTGCCGCCGCCGGGTCCGGCGATGCCCGTCACGCTGAGCGCGAAGGTCGCGCCGAAGAGGCGCAGCGCGCCCTCTGCCATCGCCTGCGCGGTAGGCGCGCTGACCGCGCCATGCGCCAGCAGCGTAGCTTCTGGCACGCCGAGCAGTGCTATCTTGGCGGCATTGCTGTAGGCTACCACGCCGCCTAGCACGTAGTCCGAGCTGCCCGCCACGTCGGTAAGCGCGCTTAACACAAGCCCGCCCGTGCAAGATTCTGCCGCGCACACGCTGGCGGCACGCGCGCGCAGTGCCGCGCCGACCCGCTGCGACTGTTCCAACAAGCTGTCCATGCCGTGCCTTTCTGGGTTGGTTTGATGGTGGTAGGTAGCCTTAAATTAGGTATAATCAACGTCAAGCAACGCTTGAACGTGGAACAATTCCCCAATGCACACCTTTTTGCTCACCGTTGTGACGATTTTGATTGCCCTAATGGCAGTGTTGCTGTTGGTGAGCTGTGCGCCGTCGCCTATCATAACGCCAACGCCGCAACCCCAACATCCCCAAGTCACCATGACCGTTTGGCTGCTTAACACGCCCACGCCCACCCTGACCGTGCCAGCCACACGCCCGACCACCGCCGCGCTGTTGGACGTGCAGCCGCCGACCTGTTACGAGCTGCCAGAGCGACAGCTGTGGTGCTTAGGGCGCGTTTGGAACGGTAGCACGCAGCCGCTAGAAAACGTGCGCCTGACGTTTGATGTAGACGGCAGAGTGCAGACGGTGCGCCTTGAGCAGCGCGTTGTCCATGCGGGTGAATTCGCGCCCTATCGCCTGGTGATACAAGGGGCAAGCACCCGCCCGCCGCGCTTGCTCTCCCAGCAGGCGCAGCCCAGCACCGCTAAGCCTACGCCGCTGCGCTTGCTGGCACTGGACGCGCGCTACTTGGCAGATGCGCAAAGCTACGGGCGTTATGAGCTAGAACTCAGCGTGGTCAACGACAGCCCCGCGCCCGTTTATAAGGCGCGCCTGATTATCACGCTGCTAGACCAAGCGGGGCGCGTGGTCGGCTATCGCGTGGTCGAAATTGCCGACGAGCTGAACGCGGGCGCACGCCTGCCGGTCCTCGCGTCGATTGTACCGCTGGCACTCGCCGAAAGCTACACGCCGCTGGTGACGCTGGCAAGCGATCCGTTCCCCACGCTTGCACCACGCTAGGCGGTCTCACCCTTTCGCATGTCGCGTTTTTTGGCACAATTGCCCTAGTTTTGTCTGGAACAGAGGAGTATCCATGCGTCTTTACGCTTTCTTTGGCGCGAGCGCGCTGCTGCTGCTTGCCCTGCTGACGACCACGCCGCACGCGCAAAGCGGCGCGCTGACCGCTTTTGCTACCAACACGCCTGCCGCCGCGCTTGCGCCCACTAGCACGCCCACCGCGTTGCTGCCTACGTCGCAGCCGCTACAAATCTTCGAAGCTCCTGAATGCCGCTACGTGGCAGGGCAGCCGACCTCGCAAGCCTGCCGCGACCTCATCGCGCGCTATCCCAAGCCCGTCTTTCAGACTATCGCACAGGATGGCTACACGCTGGATAACTACAGCTTCTGGCGCGTGGGGCCGCAGCCGGTGACGACCTACGACGCGCCCAACGGCAGCCCTAACGGACAAATCCCACGGGGCTTTAACTTCGTGCGCGTTATCAACCAAACCGACGGCTGGATTCAATCGCAAAGTGGCAGCTGGATTGCCAAGAGCGATGCCTACTACGTGCGCCCGTCTTATTTCACCGGCGTGCTGCTGCCCGAAGGCTGGAATCAACCGTTTGGCTGGATTTTGGACACGACGGGCATTTACGCTTCGCTCACGCCCGGCGGCAAAAGCACGCCCGAAAGTGGGCTTGTGCCGCGTCATTACGAGCTGTTCAACATCTTCGCCGAAGCGCAGGACGAAGACGGTTGGACGTGGTACATGGTGGGTGTTGACCAGTGGGTCAAGCAAATTTACATGACGGTCATTAAGCCCATCGCCCGCCCCGAAGGCGTGACAGGCCGTTGGGTAGCGGTCGATTTGTTCGAGCAGTCGCTCGTGGCGTACGAGGACGACCGCCCGGTGTTCGCCACGCTCATCAGCACGGGGCTGCCCGGCACTGAGACGAGAGAGGGCTTGTTCACCGTGTGGGCGCGGCTGGAACGCGACGGCATGAGCGGGGCAACTGGCGCGCCTAACGCCTATGACCTGCAGAGCGTCCCTTGGGTGCAATACTTCGACGGCAGCATCAGCCTGCACGGCACGTATTGGCACGACTTGTTCGGCTATCGGCGCAGCCGTGGCTGTGTCAACCTGAGCATTAGCGACGCGCGTTGGCTGTATCGCTTCTTCGACCCGCCCGCTGACAATCCCAATGCGCCGCGCTACGTCTACGTTCACAGCTCGGGCGAATACCGCTAGTTGCGGCTTTCGACGCGAATAATTTCGGCGTATTGGCGAATGTTGCGCTCGGTCATCTCGCCGATGTGCATGTAGCGTACGATGCCGTCCGCGTCGATGATGAACGTCACTGGGATGTTGGCAACGCCGTAAGCGCGCCGCACGTCAGAGCTGTAGTCCATTGCCACCGGCACGCCAACGATGTCGTACTGCGCGAAGAAACGGCGCACCTCTTCGTCTTTCTCGCCAAAGTTGACGGTGAGCAAAGCCAACCCCGCGCTCTCTTCGCTGGCGAAAAAGTCCATAAAGGCGGGGATCTCGCGACGGCACGGCTCGCAGGTGGTCTGCCAGAAATTCAGAAAAAGCGGCGTGCCAGCGTAATCCGCCAGCGTGACCATGCCGCCGTCTAGCCGCTCGAGACGAAAGCCGGGCGCGTTGTAGTTGATGAGTTGGGCTTGGCTGCGCGTCAGCGGCTCGGGCGTGGGCAGCGCGCTGCGCCGTTCCGCCGCCACCATCAGCAGCGCGACGACAATGCCCGCTAGCGGCAGCAGCAAAAACAGCACCAGCACCGGCGCGGGCTTGTTAGAGGGCGTAGGTTGGGTCATGCGTGTTCTCTTTCTAAGCGGCGCGCCGCTGGTTCAAACGACTTAGTTGCTGTGGCGAAAAACCATCACGTCGCCATCTTGTACGACGTACTCTTTGCTCTCGAGGCGCATCTTGCCTGCTGCTTTGACGGCTTTTTCGCTGCCTAGCTCGATGAGGTCGCGGTAGGCGGTGACTTCGGCGCGAATGAAGCCCGCTTGGATGTCGCTGTGGATTGCGCCCGCCGCCTCCCAAGCCGTCGCACCTTGTGGGATGCTCCAAGCGCGGGACTCTTTGTCGCCCGCCGTCAAGAACGAGTGAATGCCCAACAACTCATAGCTCAGGCGAATAACCTGCGCCGCGCTCAGCTCGCGAATCCCGTACTCTTCCATAAACAGCGCGGCATCTTCGGGGGGAAGCTGTGCTAGCTCGGCTTCGAGCGCGGCTTGGATAGCGATGTGCTTGGCGCGGCGATAGCTATAGCGCACGTGGCGGTCTTGCTCGCGCACTTGGTCGCCTAAGTTCAGCACAATCAGCACCGGCTTGAGCGTCAAAAAGCCGTAGCCGCCGATGAGCTTCAGCTCCTCGTTGGTCAGGTCAAGGTTGCGCAGCGGCGCGCCGCTGTCGACGTGTGCCTTGAGCTTTTCTAGCAGCGGCAGCTCCTCTTGCATGAGCTTCTCGGCGCGCTTGCCCTTGATGCGCAGCTCGTTCTGTACTTTTTCAAGGCGCGTCTCAATCGACAGCGTGTCGAGCAGCAAAAACTCGCTGTCGAGAATCTCGAGGTCGCGCTGCGGGTCAACGCTGTTGTAAGGGTGCGGCACGGTCTCGCTGCGGAAGACGCGCAGCACATGCACGAAGCCATCGACCTGCTGCAGGGCGGTGCGAAACGCGCCGGAAAGCCCGCCCTTGCCAACGCCCTTGTCCAGCCCGCCGATGTCGGTGTAGGTGATGGTCGTGTAGACTTTTTTCTTGGATTGGTACATCTCGGCGAGCTTGTCGACGCGCTCGTCGGGGACGTTCACGATGGCGGTGTTCACCTCAAATTGTCCGCTGCTAACCGGGCTAGTGGGGATATTGCCGCCCGTCAGCGCGTTAAACAGGGTGGTTTTGCCGCTGTTGGGCAAGCCGATAATTCCTAAACGCATGGTTGTCCTTTGTCCTATGGCACAAAACAAACTTGCGCGTATCGTATAAAAAAACGCGGCAAAAAACAGTGGGGAGTTTGCCGTGCGCCACTTGTCGCGCGGCGGTCGCCTTTGCTAGTATAGGCGGCAAAGGAGCAAGCACCCACCCGATGACCAGCACAGACCAGCCCGAAACGCCGTCTAAGCCCGCGCGCCGCCGCGCCCTTGACATCGCCGCCTTTGGCGTGATTGTCGCCGCCTTCGCGCTTATGCTGCTGCTGGCGGAAAGCACCAACCCGCGCCGCTTGGGCTTAAGTGTTGCCTACCTTGCGCCTGCTTATGGCGGCGTGCAAAATGTCTGGGTTGCCCCTGTGAACGCCCCGCAAGAGGCGCGCCAAGTGACCTTCGCCGCGTACGGCGTGTACGATTTTGGCGTGAGCGCGGACGGGCGTTTTATCGCCTACGCCGAACGCCAAGAGCCGAGCGGGCTGCACGAGCTTAAGCTGCTCAACATGGAGACGCGGCAAATCACCCAGCTCACCCAATGTGAGCGCGACGAGGCGGACTGTCGCACGCCGCGCTTTCGCCCCAACGGTGACGTGCTGGCATACGAGCGCGTTAACACCAACCTTTCGCTCAACCGCAGCGGCATGAACGTCGGCATGGGGGCTATTCGCATCTGGCTGCTGGACATGACCGACCCCGCCTACTACACGCGCCCGCTGGCGGAAGATTCACAGTTTGTCGGACACTCGCCCGAGTGGTCGGTGGACGGCAGCACGCTGGTATTTTACGCCTCTGACCTCGCCAACCCGGGCATCATGGTCTACAACTTCGCGCCGCGTGAAGGCGAGCGCACGCTCAAGTTTATCCCCAGCCAATACGGCACGACGGGCACGCTCTCGCCCAACGGGCAGCAGCTAGTGTTTCCGGATTTAACGCGCCGCGACGACGGCAGCATCTACACCTACTTGCGTTTGGCGGACTTAGGCGCGCTGTCGTTCGGTGACTTGACCAACCCCGCCGACCCCATCGACGATACGACGGCGAAATTTCACCCCAACGGACAGCAAATTGTCCTTGAACGCCGCTACACGGACGACCGCTACACGCGCGGCTATCAGCTCTACATGCTCGATGTCGCTAGCCGCGAGGTGACTCCACTGCTGGTGGATGACCGCTACACACACGGCTTCTTTGCCTTTAACGCGGTGGGCGATTGGCTGGTGCTGCAGCGGTTTCCGCTCGGCGGGCAGGCCGACACCTCGCCGGAGATTTGGGCGTACCATTTGCCCAGCCAACGCCTGCAGCTGGTGGCGACTAACGCCTTTCACCCGCGCTGGTTGATAGGCGAGGAAGGCTAGCGCGCCAGCCAGACGTTGACCAGCACGCCCGCCAGCGCGTTGAGCGCGAACGGCACCGCGACGAGATACACCACCGTGCGCCGCTTGAACACGCCCAAGAACAGCAGCGTGCTTTTCACGTCGACCATCGGACCGAACGACAGGAACGCCAAAATCGCGCCCGTCGTGAAGGTGTTGACGAACGCTAGCGCGAGGAAGCTGTCGACGGTGCTGCACACGCTGAGGATGAAGGCGAAGGCTTGCATCGCTAGCACGCTGCCGACCTGTCCGCTGCCGATGCGCAGCAGTGTCTCTTGGGGGATGAAGGTTTGCATGCCCGCCGCCAGCAAGCAGCCAATGACCAAGTATCGCCCAATTTCGAAAAACTCGCTGGTGGCGACGGTGAGCGTCTGTGTGAAGCCGCTGCGCCATGTAGCACGCGGCGGCGGCGGTGCGGCGTTAGGAACATAGCACGCGGTCGGCAGCAGCACGTCCTCATCGCGTGCGGTCAGGGCGAACATCAGCCCGACGCTGATGGCGACCAGCGCGGTGATGACGAAGCGTCCGACAAAGATAACCCCCCAGCCAAAGGCGATGAACGTGCTGGCGAAGACGATGGGGTTCATGAACGGCGCAGCCAGCAAGAACGTGATGCCCACCGACGCGGGCAGCCCCTTCGTGAACAGCCGCCGCGCTACCGGCACCACGCCGCACTCGCAGACCGGGAACACCAAGCCCAAGAACGCGCCCAAACCGGTGGCGAGGTAGCGATTGCGCGGCATGACGCGCATCAGGTCGTCGTGGCGCACGAACGCCTCAATGAGGCCCGACGTGAACGTTCCCATCAGCAAGAACGGCACTGCCTCAATGTAGATGCCCAAGAAGCGCGTGCTAAACAGACCCACGACCGTGAAGAAGTCCAACCCAGTGTTGAGCGTGCCGTAGAGCAGGGCAGCCGCGACGAACACGACCACGCCCACCCATAGCAGTGGGCGCACTGTCACGCGCAGCGGTTGGCTGTCGCTTGGTGAGTGCGATGTGCTAAGATGCATGGCTAGTCCTCTGCGACGGGCGCATCGTTGTTGGCAATCGCAAGAATGGTGTGTAGCAGCACGTTCGCGCCTTGTTCGACGTGTCGCCACTCGGTGTATTCGCGGGGATTCATGCTGATGCCGTTGCAGGGGATAAAAATCATCGTGGTGGGGGTAAAGTGGGCAAGAAGCTGCGCGTCATGTCCGGCAAGGCTGATGAGGCGCATGTGCGAAAGTTCTAGCCGCTCACAGACGCGCTCGACGTGCCGACACATCGCCTCCGACATGATGGCGACCGGACGATGCAGGACACGCTCGCTGCGCACGCGCAGGCGGTAGCGTTCTGCCATATGCATCGCCAGCTCTATCAGCCGCTGCTCCATCGCCATCAGCGTGTCATCGTCGCTGTGGCGTGCCTCCAGCGCAAGCGAGACCTGCGCCGGCACGATGGTGAAGTTGCCGGGCGCAACTTGCACGTCACCACAGTTCACCGTGCCACCCGCAAAGGCCTCAGGCAGCGTGTGCAGCGCGGTGATATAGGCGGCAGCTCCCTGCAGTGCGTCGCGCTTGCGGTCGGCGTTAGTGGCGGCGTGTACCGCCTCACCGTAAAAGGTGACACGATAGCTGATGCGCCCCATGATGTGCGTCACAACGCCGATGTCGGTGCTGCTGCGCATGAGGCGGTCGCTTTGTTCGATGTGTAGCTCTAGGTAGCCTTTGACCGTCTTGGGGTCACGCGCCGCCTTGAAGACCTGCTCGGGCGATAAGCCAGCGCGCCACAGCGCGGCGCGGAAGGGCGCGTTGTCCTGTACGCTGTCGTTAATGTGTTCGGGACGCAGCATCCCCGTGAGCGCGGTGCTGCCAAAGAGCGATTGCCACGTGCCTTCCTCGTCGGTGAAGCTGATGACTTCAAGGTGGAACGGCAGCGCGATGCCCGCCTCTTTCAACGTCTGCAAGCACTCCAAGCCCGCCAGTACGCCGACCGAGCCGTCATACTTGCCGCCGTTGTTGCACGTGTCAAGGTGCGAGCCAATGAGCAGCGTCGGCGCGTTGTGGTCGGCGCAGGGATACACCGCGCTCAGGTTGCCCGCCTCGTCGTCGCGCAGCAGCAGTCCCAGCTCATCGATGCGATTGGCGAACCACGCACGCGCCTGCAAGTCTTCCAGCGAGAGGGCGATGCGGCTTACCCCCCCGCCAAGCGTCGCGCCAATTTCCGCAAGCGCGTTAAAGTTCGTTTTAAGGCGTTGACTGTTGATACAGAGCTGCGCAGTGACCATGTGCATGCTTAAACACCCATCAAGCTATTGGTGGAGAGCGATAACTATTTATTATAACAGCTCGTTACAAGCACACAATATTTTCTTAACACAAGTTTTGCTCTCTCAGTCAGTGCGGCAAGAGAGCGTTTCTGCGCAATAGCCCTGAGATGCCCTGTCCATCACTAACAAATGGTGTTCTAATGTGGTAGAGTAGGTGCGGCGCGTTCCACATGCGTTTTTTGCGCTTTATTGAAGGCAGCGTAAGCGAGCGATGAACGTGTTGCCTTTGTAGCCGCGCTTTCAAAGCAAATAATTGTGGTGGGGGATTCAGCATCAGCAAGGCGAGGCAGCGGCTGGGATGGCCGCGCTCGTTAATCAGAGAGAGTGTGCCGCATGGCGAAGCTGTTGTATGTGGTGAACATCCCGCGTTTTTTTATCACGCACCGCCTGCCGCTGGCACTAGCAGCACAGCGTGCGGGCTATGAAGTGCATGTTGCCACTAGCGACGCAGACACGGAGAACGTGGCAGCAATTAAGGCTGCGGGACTACCCTATCACCCGCTGCCGCTCAGCCAGCACGGCACGCATCCCTTGCAAGAGTGGCGCACGCTAATGGCGTTGTGGGAGCTGTACATCCGTCTGAAGCCCGAGCTGGTGCATCACGTCAGCATCAAGCCGGTGCTGTACGGCGGGCTGGTCGCGCCGCTGTCGCCGGTGCGCGGCGTGGTGCATGCCCTCAGCGGCTTGGGCTACTTGTTCACCGACGAAGGGGCGAAGGCGCGGGTGCTGCGCGTGCTGCTGGCACCGTTGCTGCGGCTGGCGTTGGACGGCAGGCGCAAGCGCGTCATCTTCCAAAACTTTGACGACCGCGCGCTCTTGGTCAAACGTCGCCTCGTACATTTTGGCAACACGGTACTCATACGTGGCAGTGGCGTGGATACCGCCGTGTTCGCGCCTACGCCCTATCCCCACGACACGCCGCCGCTGGTGCTGTTCGCTGGTCGGCTGCTTTGGCAAAAAGGCGTGCGTGAGTTCGTCGAGGCGGCGCGGTTGCTGCGTGGGCGCGCGCGCTTCGTCATCGTCGGCTATCCCGAACCGACCAGCCCCTACGCCGTGCCGCTAGAAACGCTGCAGGCGTGGGATGCGGCGGGCGACATCGCATGGTGGGGCAAGCGCGACGATATGCCCGCCGTGCTAGCACAAGCCAGCGTCGTGTGCCTGCCGTCAACGTATGGCGAAGGCGTGCCAAAAATCCTCATCGAGGCGGCGGCGTGCGCCCGCCCGCTGGTGGCGACCGACGTGGCGGGCTGCCGTGAGATTGTCCATGACGACGTGAACGGCTTGCTCGTGCCGCCGCGCAACAGCGACGCGCTGGCGCAAGCGATAGGCGCGCTGTTGGACGACCCGCCGCGTGCAGCGCGCATGGGGCAGGCGGGCAGGCGGCTGGTCGAGCAGGAGTTTGCCCTCGAGCTGGTCGTGCAGCAGACGCTGGCGGTGTATCAGACGCTGTTAGAGCAAGCCTAGCAGTCATTTGACAAGGGTCGTGCCGCCGACTATGATACAAGGAACGAACAGTTATGAAGAACGAGGGGGTTCTGATGAAGCGTGGCTTTTGGATGGTGTTGTGTGTCGGGCTGTTGTTGGGCGTGGCGAGCCTCGTCAGCGCGCAAGTGGGTCCGTGCTACAACAATCCTGACGTGGGCGTGTCTAACACGAACAACTGCAACTTGCACAGCGGCAGAGGCATTGGCTTGACGCTTGAGCAAGAGTTTAAGGTGATCCGCGCGGTCGACATTTTCGAAAACGACCCCGAAAAAGTGGTTGCGGTGTGCTTGCGGGGCGACGGCGGCTTGCTGTACAGCCGTGCCGATATCCTGCCTCGCGTGGCGCATTGGGCGTGGTATTACACGACTAACGACGGCTTTGTGTGTACCAACGTCAACCGTCCGGGCGTGGTCGTGTTGATTAGCGACCGCTCGCCATTTGCTGCTGGCAATGCCATACCTGCCGCCAACCCAGCGGGTAGCGCGGGCGGTGCCGCCGCCGCGCCTACGCCTTCGGCAGCGGCAGCGGCAGCCGCCTTCGACAGCGGCGCGCGGATTGAGCTGACCAACTGCAACGTGGTGACGCGCGCTATCCTCAACTTCCGCGACGCGCCTTCGCTTAACAGCAACGTCAAGGATTTAATTCCGTATCGCCTGATTTTGCGCGCCATTGCGCGGCAAGGCAACTGGTTTAACGTGATTTATGGCAGCGATAACGGCTGGGTTTCGGCAAACCTTGTCAACACGCGCGGCAGCTGCGGCGGAAGATAGGCACGCGGTCTTTTGTTAGCCAAACAGAAAGGGCGTAACGACAATTTCGTTGCGCCCTTTTTTGTCGTAAGCGTACATTTTAGGTATAATACAACTATCCATCCGCAGCATGAGGCAGGCATCACCATGACCGACAACCAAGAGCGCATCAAACGTCACTACGCTACCGACGATTACTTGCGCATTCGCCAAGAGACACACGACAAATACACCGTGCCTAACGTGAATTTCGCTGATTGGGCGTTACAGTGTTTGACGTGGCGCGGCGATGAGACAGTGCTTGACGTGGGCTGTGGCAATGGGCTGTACTACGGCAAGCTGCTAGCACGTCATCCACATGTGTGCTACTTCGGCATAGACTACAACGCCGTGATGCTGAACAAGCACCCTGCGCCGCGTGGGCGGTTGGTGCGTGGCGATGCCACCAAGTTGCCGTTTGCGGATGGGCAGTTTGACGTGGTGATGGCCAACCACGTGCTGTTTCTCATCAGCGACATCGACAGTGCCATCCGCGAAATGCGCCGCGTGCTAAAGCCCGACGGCGTGCTGATGGCGGCGACCAACAGCGTACAGACCATGCCCGAAATGCAGGTACTCATGCGGCGTGCGATTGTGCTGCTGACGCGCAACGGTGCCGCCAACGTGCGCCCGCCCGCCAACCCCAGCGACGCTTTTGCGCTGGAGAACGGCACGCGCTTTCTCGCGCGTTATTTTTATGCGGTGGTGCGCCACGACCTGCCCAGCGCACTAGTGTTCCCCGACACGGAACCCGCGATGGCTTACCTTGAGAGCATGCGCGACCTGCGCGAGCCGCAGCTGCCGCCTGATGTGCTGTGGGACGACGTGATGATGATTATGCGCCAGCAAATCAGCCAGCTGGTCAAGCATCTCGGCGAGCTGGTGATTAACAAGCAGTCGGGCGTGTTAATCGCCACCAACAGCGGCGGCTTTATTCGCCCTTATTTAGACAAACAAGCAAACAAAGGCTAAGGTGTGATGAAAACCCTTGTGCTTGGCCTTGCTGCCCTGCTTTTGTTGGTGTTTACAGCGGCTTGCGCGCCTGCCACGCCCGCGCTCAACCCAACCGCCACGCCTGACTACCAGCTTGTGCAGACGCACACGCACACCGATTTGCTCGGCGGCACGGTGATGCTGCGCTATCCGGCGCGTTGGACAGCGGTGTTGCGCGATGACGTGCTGCTCCTTTCTAATGACGCTGCCATAGCCGCTGACCCCACGCTAGACATGCCAGCGGGCAGCGTTGCCCTGTCGATTAGCGTTATCCCCAGCATCTTGGCTGGCTTTAGCGTTGGCGAGGGGCAGCCTCCTACGCCCTACAACATTCTGATGAACTACGTGACCAAGTTTGTGCAAAGCGAGGCGAACCCTATTGCCTTCGCCCAGCCACAGCTGCTCACGCTGGGAGGGCAGCCCGCCGCCAGCCTTAACGGCAGCAGCGCGAGTGACGAGACGCTCATCATCGCGCGCACGCTGGCGGACGGTCGCGGCTATGCGCTGCTGGTGACGGTGGCGGACAAAGGTGAGCTGGCAAATTGGCAGGGCATGGTGACCGCTATCGCCGACACGCTGAGCTACCAGCCGTGAGGTGGCAAAAACGCGGCTTGTTACAAAACTCTAACTTTTAAGCGGCGGCAGAGTAACCCTATTTTTGTAGGCAAAACCTTGAAATTAAGACCTTTATTGTTATGTAAAATTGACTAAGAATTGTTTTTGACGATGAATATTTGGGCAATCATGGGCAGATATATCCCAAATTTATCCCAAATTCGGGGTCATAGCGGGTCATTTGTTAAGAGAGAATAAATTAGCGAGGCATGGTAAGCGTTCGCTTTTGTGTGTTCAGACCACAAAGGTTAAGAAATTCCGCAAACGCTAAAATCAGTTGAGAAATTTGCCAACATGCGTTATACTCAAAGTACTTCAGTAACCATCCCTCCGCACCCAGAGGGACAGGCACAGCGACAGGCGGGCGACACGCCGACACCCCACGTCAGCCTAAAGCCTGAGTGGACTGTGCGAAACGGAAACAAGCAAGGCGTTTTACGCAGTCGCTTGACCTAACACACAACCTAATTCTGTTCAGCGTGCTTGCGTTTGTCTTGGAAAACGTAAGGCTAGGATGCACTGTCGGCTGCGAGTGTTGCTCGCGGGTTTTCTCTTATTCGCTGTTTTTCGGGTTACTCGGAGGTGCGCGTCATATGATGACACCAAAGGACATTTGGAACGCCGCCAAAGCGCAGTTAGAAATTCAGTTCGACCGCCAAAGCTATGACGCTTGGATACGTCGCGCTGAATTTGCCGACTATATGCCAGATGACGCATTGATGCTGGTGCATGTCCCGAACACGATGATACGCGACATGCTGCAGGAACGCCTCTATCGCAACATCCGCAAGGTTGTGGCGGACATTGCCGGCGTGCCTAAGCTGGAAATTCGCTTCGAGTACGTTAAGCCCGAGCCGATCAACTGGGGCTTTGACTTTGACGACGACGACGCGCCGCTCTTTAAGTTCAAGGCACAGCAAGAAAAGAAGCAGCAGCTCGCGCTGCCTGTCGCACTGACCGAGCCACCGTCGCCAGCGAACGCCAAGAGCATTGTCGAGGTGATGCGCACGCCTGACCCGATGGAAACCGTCGAAGGCTCTGCCTTAAACGACGAGTACACGTTCGCGCGCTTCGTCGTCACCTCCTCCAACATGTTGGCACACGAAACCGCCAAAGCTGTGGCGGAGAACCCCGGCACCGCCTATAACCCGCTCGTCATTCACAGCAACGTCGGCTTGGGCAAGACACACCTGCTGCAGGCGATTGCCCACCACGCCAAAGCCTGCGGTTACCGCGCGCTCTATGCCCCTGCCGAATCTTTTACCAATCACCTGTTGGAGGCACTGCGCCAGCGCACCACCGCCATGTTTAAGCAAACCTATCGCAAACTAGATTTGTTGCTTGTTGACGACATTCAGTTTATTGGCGGCAAAGAAAGCACCGAAGAAGAGTTTTTTCACACCTTTAACGCGCTTGTCCAAGCGAAACGTCAGGTCGTCGTCTCCTCCGACCGACCGCCGCAGGAGTTGATGCGCCTCACTGAACGGCTGCGCTCGCGCTTGCAAGGCGGCATGGTGGCGGATATTGCCGCGCCGGACTATGAGGCGCGCTTCCTTGTCGTGCAAATGTGGGCAGAAGAGGCACAGCTTAAGCTCACCAACGCGACGATTGACATGATTGTTAACAGCGCACCCAAGAACTTCCGCGAGCTGCGCGGCGCGTTCTGCCAAATCAAGGCGCAAATCAACACCTACGGCACGACGCTGCCCATCGCCAAAGTCGAGCAAACGCTCGAACGCTATGCCTCACCGCGTGACCGCGTGACGGTAGCGCACATCATCGAAGTCGTGGCGCAAAAGCACGGCTTAACCAGTGCTGACCTGATAGGCAAGCGGCGCACGGAGTCGCTCAACCTCGCCCGCCAAATTGCCATGTACCTTGCGCGCGAACTGACTGAAAGCTCGCTGCCCATGATTGGTGACCACTTCGGGGGACGCAGCCACAGCACCGTGCTGCATGCCTATAACAAGCTGCAAAAGGCTATCGAGGAAGACCAGCTGCTGCGTGCCCGCGTTGAAAAGCTCAGGCGCGCCGTGTCCACACCGCATTAAATGCGCTATACTCCTCATCGTCTATTTGCTTGATGATGAGGAGTATCTTATGTCGGACACCCCACGCTTTCGTCACGCCATTCCGATGCTGGTGCGCTTCGGCGACCTCGACTCAATGGGACATGTCAACAACGCCAAGTATGCCACTTACGCCGAGCATGCGCGCATTCAATACGTGCGCGACGTGTGCGGTTGGAACGGCACTTGGGACAACGAGGGCATGATTCTCGCTAAAATCACCATCGACTTTAAGCAGCCAGTGCTTTATGGCGACAACGTCATGGTTTACACCCGCGTTAGCCGTTTGGGCAGCAAGAGTTTTACCATGCAGCACCAGCTCACAGTGCAGCGCGGCGAGGACGCGCCCCAGCTTGCCGCCACGATGGAGACGGTGATGGTGGCGTATGCCTATGCCCAGCAAGTCTCTATCCCCGTGCCGACGGCTTGGCGCGAGCGCATCCTTGCTTATGAGCCAACAACCCCTGACAGCTAAGCGTGACTTCCCCTGTGAAAAAGCGCACAATTTCGCTAGAATAGCGTCATACCAAGTGTGATAAGGTGAGCAGCTATGGCATCGACCGGCAAGGCAGGCGCGCTAACTCCTGAAGAGCGCGCCGAACGCGAGCGCGCACGTGCCGAACGCGAGGCGCGCATTCGCGACAAGAACAACCGCATGGGCGTGACCGTTTTCCAAGGGTCTTGGATTATGGTCTTCGTGTGTTTGATCATCGTCAACTTGCAGATGCGCTTTTCGCCCGGTTGGCTCGTGGAGGGCGCGCAGCTGCCCGACCTGCTCATGCCGACGGTGGCGACGGTGCTGTTGGTCTTGAGCAGTGTGCTGGGGCATGTTGCCCTGAACGCCGTCAAGGCGGACCGCGTGACGGTCTTTCTCACGCGCTGGCGCGCGGCACTGGCGTTGGGCGCGATTTTCTTCGTCATGATGATGCAGCAGTTCTTCGCGGTCGACCTGAACGACGGGCAGTTTGCCTCGGTTTATCGGCTCATGATTGGCTATCACGCGCTGCACGCGCTGGCGATTGGCTACATGATGTTGCAAGTCTATCGCTACGGCGTGGCGAAACGCTATCATGCCCAAAACAACTGGTCGGTGGAGGCCACCGTGCGCCTGTGGGATTTTGTCACCGTCGCATGGCTGATGTTCTATGTCGTGCTTTATTTGGTATAATCGTTGGATAAACGAGCAGACGCAAAAGGAAAGATGCGCTTATGACACCCAAACCCGGCTTAAACCGCGCTATCCCGATGGCAATTATCGGCTTTGTGCTGTCGATTGTGATTGTCTTGGGCATTCGCACTTTGCAAAACATGGACCCCGTCTGGGACACGGGCGTGATTTTAGTCGTTGCGCCCTTCTTCGTGACCTACGCCTTTATCTGGGGTTTGGGCGGCTTAGACCCCAAGATGAACCAGCACGCGCACGGACCTGAGGGCGGCTTGGATGGCTCGATCGTGTTGGCGGAATATGAGGCGCAGCTAGCGCACCACGAAGAAACAGGTGAAGTCAAGCCTTACGGCATTCTTGGCTCAGAGATGTGGCGCATTACCACCGCAGTGCTGCTGTTGTTGGTGGTGTTCTTCGCTTTTGCCATGCTGCCGACCGGCTTGAACCTGCGCACCGTCAACGAGGCGGAAGCCAACGTCGCGGCGTTCCAAGACAACGTGTCTTTTGACCTGCCGTTGGGGTTGGGCAAGTTTGAAGCGAGCCAGCTGACCGTGTTCGCGGGCTTTATCGCCTTTACGCTGCTGTCGCTGTTTGTCTTCGCCGGCGCGATTGGCTTGCTCATCTACGCCGCTAGCAACAACGTGGCGGAGGTGAAGAGCAAAGAACCTGCGCCGGAGGCGTTGCAGCCGCCGCGCCCAGCCCGTTTTGTCGGGCGCATTGCCGGCAATTTGGCGCGTGCGCTTAAGCGTGGTATCCCCAGCTTTTTTGGGCAAAAATAACGTCTATTACGTCTTTTTATTTTATAAGGGAGCGAGCGAAGTATGGCTGAATTAACCGCGCACGCTGGCGCACACAGCGACAACGCGCACAAGAAGCTAGACGCGAACAACAAGAAGCTGGCGATGTGGCTTTATCTCGCCAGCGAGGTCGTTATCTTTTCTGTGCTGATTGGGGCATATGCGGTTTTTCGCTTCAACGAGCCGGAAATCGTCAAGAACGTCCACAAGGAGCTAGGCATCGCGCTCGTCACTGTTAACACCTTCATCCTGCTGATGAGCAGCTGGGCGATGGTGCTGGCGTTGCGTGCCATCGAAATGGGCAAACGCCGCGAGTTCATGCTCTGGATGAGCGGTGTCGTCGGCATGGGCGTGGTCTTCTTGCTTGGGCAGTACATCGAATACCGTGAGCTAGCGCACCTTGCCATCACGCTCGACAGCATCAGCCCCGACTTCGGCGGCTTCGGCATGCGCTTCTATGCGCCGACTGCCTTTCACGGCGCGCACGTGCTGATTGGCGTGCTGCTTGGCTTGCAAGTGCTTTGGCTGGGTCACAAGGGCTTTTACGACAACAACCCCATCGGCGTAGAGGCGTTTGGCTTGTACTGGCACTTTGTCGATGTGGTCTGGATTATCTTGTTCACGCTCATTTACTTGATTTAGGGGGCGACAATGGCGGACAACACCCACGAAAACACCCACCACAGCGACACGGTCACGCTGCCGCTGGTGGGGTCTATTACGGTCTACGGCGGCATCTACACGGTCGTGTTTGGCGCGCTGGGCGTGCTAACTGTCCTTGAGGTGTTAGTGGCAGAGCTGTTCAAAAACGTCGGCGGCGAGGCGACCAATGCCTTCCGTGTCATTGCCTTGATGGGCATTGCCGTCGTCAAGGCATTGCTGGTCGTTTGGTTTTACATGCACCTGCGCACCGACAACAAGTTCTTTCGCGTTGTGCTGATGTTTCCGTTGTTCTTGGTGATTATCGCCGTTCTCTACCTAATTGGCGTGCCAGTAGGTCCCGGCGGCGGGTACAGATAAGCTCATGCGCCTCGACCTTAGCGAGCAAGTCGCGCTGGTGACGGGTGGCGCGCACCGCGTAGGGCGCGCCATCGCGCTGGAGCTAGCGCGGGTGGGCATGCACGTGCTGATACACTACAACAGCAGCACGCCCGACCAAGTGCGCGACACGCTGCAGGAGATTAAGTCGCTGGGCGTGGACGGCTTTGCGGTGCAAGCCGACCTAAGCCAGCCCGAAGGCGTGCAAAGCGTGATGGACGCGCTGCGGGCGCACTTTGGGCGCGTGCATCTCTTGGTCAACAGCGCGTCCGTCTTCCCGAGCGGGCATTTGCTCGACGTGACGCTAGAAAGCTGGGACTTGACGCTGGAGGTCAACCTGCGCGCCCCGTTCTTGCTCTCGCAGGCGTGTGCGCGCCTTATGCAACACAACACCCCGCCCGGCGGCTGCATCGTCAACATTCTTGACATGGGTGTCGACCGCCCTTGGCTCAAACGCCCGCATCACGGCGTGAGCAAGGCGGCGTTGTGGTCGCTGACCCAAGTGAGTGCGCTTTCGCTCGCGCCCGACGTGCGCGTTAACGGCGTGGTGCCTGGTCCGGTCATGAAGACCAACGACGGCATGGACGACGAGACGTGGCGCAAGATGGGCGAGGCATTGCCGCTCAAGCGCACGGGCGAGGGCGCGGACGTGGGGCGCGCAGTCGTCTTCTTAGCGAGTGAGTCGTTTATTACGGGCGCGCTGCTGCACGTCAACGGCGGCGAACATTTGACCTAAAGAAGGCTATGATGAGACGGCAAGTTTGGACAATCGTTGCGATGCTAGGCTTAGGCGTGCTGGCGTTGTGGGCGCAAGGCGATGCTAGCACGCCCGATTGTGCGCCAGAGGCGTTGCAAAGCCAGCAGAACGCCTTCGCACAGGTGCTGACATTGGACTTTGTCGGCAACCCCAGCCGTGCGCTGGAAAACTTGTACCGACTGGGCGGCTTCTACCAGCAGATGGCGACGCGCTGCGGCTATCAGCCCAGCGAAGAGGAGCGCGCCGCCGCTATCGCGTGGGTGCTGTCGTTTGCCTCGCTGGATGAAATTATCGCGGCGCGCGCTGTCGGCGGCGACGTAGACGCGGTGCTAGCGCAGCTTGAAACCATAGTGGGCGACCCGCTTAACGGGCAGCTGTTGTTCACGGGGCAGGTGGCGGCGTTAGACGGCAGCACGTTGGGCTGTGCGGGCTGTCATAACGGGCAAACCGCGCCGCCCACCGAAGGCATGTGGACGCGCGCCGACGAAGTGCGCTTGAAAGATCCTGCGCTGGCGGGCTACAGCATCGAACGCTATTTCGTTGAGAGCATTCTACATCCCAACGCTTACATTGCGCCCGACTATATGCCTAATCTAATGCCTGACATTTACGGACGGCAGCTGGACATCGAGCAATTGGCTGACTTGGTCGCTTTTCTGAGCAGTCAAGACCAGCTAGACTACTAGACTAAGGGAGACATTCGAGGATGGGAGGAAAGCGCATGCAGCGCATCACGAAGCACTTTTGGGGCATTGTCACGGCGTTGATGATGACCGTTCCCACGCTGGCGCAAGAAGCCGCCGCAGACACCCCGCAAGGGCTGGGCTGGCTGTTTTTCTTAATGGGCTTGGGCATGGTGTTTATCGTCGGCTTTGTCATCACGCAGCAGGATAAAGCCGAGCAAGAAGGCGAACAAACATCCTAAGTTTCATTGACAAATGTCATCGTAGACACCGTCAAAGATGCCCTACAATAAAATAACAACCCATAGTTGAGGAGTTCTCTATGGCAGAAATGACGTGGGAAAAGCCGCTAGCTTCGACTGCGGCGAAACCAAAAGCCAGCGCGCTTAAGCTAGAACGCTTGAAGTTTTTAATTGGCGGCGCGCTGCTCTTAGGGGCAGTGGTCTATCTGGTGCTAAGCGGCACGATGACTGGCGCGCGCTTCTTCATCACGGTTGATGACCTCGTCAACAATCCCGCGTATGTCGGGCAGACCGTGCGCATCACCGGCGTGGTGCTGGGCGATAGCATCGCCTATGACGCGCGCACGGGTGAGCTGCAGTTCACCATTGCGCACTTGCCTAACACCGACGGTGACTTGGGCATGGCACTGCACCTTGCCGCCAAAGACCCCAACGCCACCCGCCTCAACATTTACATGGCGGATGAGACGATGCCCGACCTGCTCCAGCACGAGGCGCAAGCCATTCTCACCGGCGCGCTCGGTGAAGACGGCGTGTTCTACGCCAACGAGTTGCTGCTCAAGTGTCCCAGCCGCTTCCAAGAGATGCAACCTAGCGACCTTGCCGAAGCGGGAGCTTAGCTTATGCTAGCGGAAATTGGATACCTTGCGCTGGCGTTGTCGTTTGCGGCATCGCTTTATGCCATTGTCGCCAGCGTCTGGGGCGAGCGCACGCACCACGAAGATTGGGTGAACAGCGGGCGCAATGCCGCCATGCTCACGTTCGCGCTGCTGACGCTGGCGATTGGCGCGCTGTGGGTCGCGCTCATCACCGAACAGTATCAGCTCAGCTACGTCTGGTCAGTCAGCGACCCGCAAACCCCGCTGTTCTATCGCGTTACTGCTCTATGGGGCGCACAGCGCGGCTCGCTGCTGTTCTGGTGCTGGTTGATGTCGGGCTTCGCCTTTGGCGCGACGTTGTTGAACTGGCGCAGCGACCGCCGCCTCATGCCCTATGCGGTGGCGTACATGATGGCGGTGCTGGCGTTCTTCGTCGGCATCACGCTCTTCATTGAGAACCCCTTCGCGCGCTGGTGGATTGACCCCGCCAGCGGGCAGGAGCTGCAAAGCGTGTTCGCGCCCGCCGGCGCGCTTGCGCCCAACCCCACACGCCTCGCCCAGACCGCACAGGGCTTAAACCCGCTGCTGCGCCACTTCGGCATGATTATTCACCCGCCTATGCTCTACTTGGGCTTTGTCGGCTTCGTCGTGCCGTTTGCCTTTGCGATGTCCGCGCTTGCCAGTGGCGACCTCACGACCAACTGGATTAAGGCAACGCGGCGTTGGGCGTTGGTGGCTTGGCTCTTCCTCAGCTTGGGGCTGATTTTGGGCGGACGCTGGGCGTATGACGTGCTGGGATGGGGCGGCTATTGGGGTTGGGACCCCGTCGAAAACGCCGCGTTCCTCCCTTGGCTGGTCGGCACCGCGTTCATTCACAGCGTCATGATTCAAGAAAAGCGCGGCATGCTCAAAGTCTGGAACATGGCGTTGGTCATCCTCACCTTCTCGGCGGTCATCTTCGGCACGTTCGCCACGCGCAGCGGTGTCATCCAAAGCGTCCACAGCTTCGCGCGCTCGTCGATTGGCTTGCCCATGCTGCTGTTTTGGGCGGGCATGACGGGCGTGTCGGTTTGGCTGCTGGTTTGGCGTTGGCAGCGCGGTGAGCTGCGCGACGAACACGCCTTTGTCAGCATTTTCAGCCGCGAGTCGCTATTTGTCCTCAACAACGTCGTGTTTCTCGCGCTGACGGCAGTCATCTTTTGGGGCAGCTTCGGCGCGCCCATTCTCTCTGAGCTGGTGTTCAACACGTCCATCACGTTGGGCGTGGACTACTTCATGCAGGTGACCGTGCCGCTGTTCGCGCTGATGTACCTGCTGATGGGCGTTGCGCCGCTTTCAGCGTGGAGCGCGACCTCGCTGGTACGCTTGGGCGGCGCGCTGCTCGTGCCGCTGGGGCTGACATTGGTCACGGTGCTGCTCATCGCGCTGACCAGCCCGTTTGATGCGGGCGCGATGCTCGCCTATGGTTTGGTATTTTTGGCGGGCTACGTCGCGCTCTACGAGACGCTGCGCGGCGCGTATGCCCGCGTGCGTGGGCGCGGCGAAGCCTGGCACGTGGCGATAGCGCGCTTGTTCGGGCGCAACCAACGTCGCTACGGCGGCTACATGGTGCATTTGGGCATTACGGTGATTGGCATCGGCGTGATTGGCAGCACTGCTTTTCAGTACGAAACGCGCCGCACGCTGGACATCGGCGAGACACAAGCCATTACCGCCGATTACAGCTTGCGCTTCGACGGCTTCCAGCGCGGGCTTTCGGCGGATGGGCGCGTCGTCAATGTCGCTAGTCTGACGGTGCTGCGCAACGACGGGCAAGTAGCGCAAATCCAGCCGCGCATCGACGAATACCCGACCATGCCTATGACGATTGCCGGGGCGCACAGCACTCTAGAAAAGGACTTCTACGTGCTGCTAACGGGCTATGACGAGGCGCAAGGCTATGGCGTGTTCAAAATCTACATCAACCCGCTGGTGAACTTGGTGTGGTGGGGCGGGCTTGTCCTCATCTTAGGCACGCTGCTGGCGGTCTATCCCAAAGAGATTGTGCCGCAAGACCTGCGCGAACGCAGCTACCGCCAGCAGGTAGCCATTGACAGCAAGGGGCGCAAGCCCGCAGGAGCAAGCGCATGAGACGAGCAAGCCTTTGGCTCGTGTTGGGGCTGCTGTTGTGCGGCGCGTCCGTCGTCGGCGCACAGTCCACCGCGCCAACCATTACGCTAGATGACGTGCATCGCGTCGCCGAACGCCTCTACTGTCCCGTCTGCGAGAACATTCCCCTAGATGATTGCGGCACGGCAACCTGTATGCAGTGGAAGGGCGAGATTGAGCTGCTGCTGCGCGAGGGCAAGAGCGACGATGAAATTGTCGACCTGTTCGTGGCGCAGTACGGCGAACACGTGGTGGGCATCCCGCACAACCCGACGCTGCGCGCGCTGTCGTTTGTGCCGCCGCTGTTGCTGGTGTTGGGCTTGATAGGCTTGGGCGTGTTGATGTTCTTGCGCTTCGGGCGCGGCGCACCCGCCGCAAGCGCGACCGCCGCGTCCACCCAAGACGAGGCAGACGCTTTTCGCGCTCGCCTTGAACAGGACTTAGGCTAAGAAAGGACGCGCGTCACAGGCTGCCTGCGGCGCGCTAAACAGCTTATGAGTGACTTGGACTTTTTGCAAGACCCCGCGCCGCCTCCCCAAGTGCGTAAGCGCGGCGGGCTAACGCTGGGGACGTGGCTGGTGATTGCCGGGGTGCTGGCGGTTACCATCGCTTTGGGCGTTCAGCTCTCGCGCCAGCTGCAAATTCAGCCGCAAGCGGGCGAAGTCGCGCCGCCCTTCCGCCTTGTCACGTTTGACGGCGACACGATTACGCTGGATGACTTGCGCGGGCAGATTGTGCTGCTGAACTTTTGGGGCAGCTGGTGTTTGCCCTGTCGTGCCGAAGCCCCCGAGCTGCAAGCCTTACATGAGACGTACTACGAGCGCGGGCTGCGCGTGATTGGCGTGAACTGGTTGGACAGTGAGCGCGAGGCGCGCGCCTTCATCGCCGAGTTCGGCTTGACCTACCCCAACGGACCCGACCTGCGCGAGGTCATCGCCAAGCAGTATCGCATCACGGGCGCGCCCGAGAACTTCATCATCGGGCGTGACGGCGTGGTGGTGGAAACGATTATCGGCGTGGCAAGCTACCGCAATGTGGCTCGCACGCTGGAACGCATCTTAGCAGCGGAGGTAGCCCCATGAGCTTGGCGGGACTTATTGGTGGCTTGGTCTTGATCGCCTTGTTTTTGGCGGTAATCGCCTATCCGTTCGTGCAAGCGCGGCGACACGCGCCCACACACCGTGACTTTGTGTCACGCCAGCGTGAGCGCGCCCTCGCCTATTACGAGCGCGTGCTGACCAACATCCGCGACCTTGACGAAGACCACGCGACGGGTAAGATACACCCTGACGAGTACCAGCAAGAGCGCGCGGTTTGGGTAGAGCGCGGCGTGCAGTTGCTCAAGCTGCTGGAAGAACTGCGCGAAGAGCATGACATCGTGAGCAACCAAGCGGCGGATGATGCCGAGATTGACCGCGCCATTGAGGCACAGCTTGCCACGCAGCCAACACGTATCACCACGCCGTGATGCGCAGAAAGCATAGACTATGAAGCGTTTTCTTCTTGTTGGGATAGTTGCGCTGCTTGTGGGTGCTTGCAGCGGGCTGGCGGGCGAGGTGGCGATTGTCGCCACGTTCACGCCGCCGCCTGCCCGTCCTGCCGCTAGTAGGGACATGGGCTACCCTGCGTCCGCGCCTGACCTTGCGCGCGGCGAAGCGATTTTTTCCGCGCGCTGTGCCTCGTGTCACGGCGCGAACGGCAATGGGCAAGGCGAGCTGGTGTTGAGCGGGCAAGTGCCGGCTATGCCGTCGTTCTTGGACGCTGGCCACATGCGCCAGCAGCAGCCTGACCGCTATTTCAACATCATTACCAACGGCAATCTTGAGAAGCTGATGCCGCCTTGGCGTGACGCGCTCAGCGAGCAAGAGCGTTGGGATGTCGCGCTATATGTCTACACGCTGCACTACGACGCGGCGCAGCTGGCACGCGGGGAAGAGGTCTACGCGGCGCGTTGTGCCGAATGTCACGCGACGGACGGCAGCGGCGCGGGCGAAACCATGAAAATTTACGACACAACCGCCTATCCGCTTAACGGCTTCGCCCAGATGGCGTATATGGGCGACCGCAGCATTTACAACGCGGTGGTCGAGGGCAGGGGCGAGTTGATGCCGCCCTTCCGCGATGAGTTGAGCGATGAGGAGATTTGGGCGGTGGCGGCTTACGTGCGCACGGCGTTTGCGACGACCCGCAGCGCGCAAGCACAGTCCGCCGTTGCCCCGGATGGCACGATAACGGTGCGCGGCAGCGTGCGGCACGGCACGGCAGGTGGCGCGTTGCCCGACGCGCTGACGGTGACGCTGCGCTACGGCAGCCCGTCGCTGGGGCTAAACGAGTTCACGACCACGCTTGCGCCCGACGGCACGTACCAAGTCGAAGGCGTGCCGCTGATAGAGGAGGCGGGCTATTTGGCGTTCGTGCGCGTTGACGGGCGCATCTTCGCCAGCAACATCGCCTTAGGCGACCAGCTGCGCGACCGCCCCGAGCTGCCCATCATGGTCTACGAGCTGACCGACGACCCCAGCGTGGTGCGCATCAACGCCATCAGCACGATTGTCGAGCCGTTCCCCGAAATGCAGGGCGTGAATAGTCGCGGCTTGCTCTTTCGCCAAGTGTTCACCTATGAGAACACGTCGGACAAGCTGTACATTGTCACCCGTGACGGCGTGGAGGTGTCGGTTCTCATCCAAATGCCCGTTGGTGCCATCGCGCTGAACGTGGCACAAGACCCGCGCTTTGTCGTCTCGGCGGAGCAATACGCGGTGTTGGATACCCAGCCCGTGCCGCCCGGGCAGTCACAAATTGAGCTGATTTACTTTGTGCCATACGAAAACGGCGCGGTGATTGACCAACCGCTCAACAATGCCTTTTCGGGCAAAGCTACGCTCGTCACCAGCCCGAAATCGCTGCGGGTGGTGGGCGGCGGCTGGCAAGTTGTCAACGATGACGCGCCATTTGTGCGCGTGTATGAGGCGGCATTTGACCTCAAGCCGCGTGAGGTGTTCAAGTTTGAGCTAACCGGCAGCCCGACCGCCACCTCCCAAGATACACCTGTTATCAGCGCGGAGGCGATTGTGCCGCTCTTGTTGATTGTGGGCGGCTTGGCAGCATTAGGCTTTGCGCTGTTTTTGACGCTGCGCGGAAGGCGCGCCACCTAATTTGCAACGGGCGGCGCGCCGCCTTATAACAAAAGGAGTTCTCTGTGCGTTTTTTGACCCTGCTTTTGCTGTGCTTAACCCTGACAACGGCGGCATTGGCGCAAGAAGCCACGCCCGAAGCCGCCCCCGACTTTACCGAAGTGGGCGCGTTGCGCGTCGTGCTGCCTGAAGGCTGGCTGGCGTTTGAGGGGCGCGAGAACACCGTGCTGCTCTCCACCTATGACCTGCGCCAGCCGCCCGCCGACGGCAAGTTCCCGCAAGGCACGGTGGTCGTGCAGGTGAGTTCGGGCATCTTTCGCCAGCTCGCGAGCGCGCTGGCGGGCATTGCGTCGCCCACCGCGTTGGACGTGCTGAAAGCCATCCCCTTTCCGCAGACGCTTACCAAAGAGCTGGTCTACGAGGAGCTTGAGCGGGCGGGCGTGGCGTTGGCGCGCGTCGACATCAGCACTGAACAGGGGGAGTCTATTGCCTACACGCGCAACATTGGGCAAGACCGCTTCTTCTTCGTGCTGACCGTGGCGTTTACGGCGGGCGACCTCGCGCCCAAAGAGGACGAGCTGCTGGGCATGATTGCCTCGCTGGAACTTAACGTGAGCGCGCCCTTTAATGAGGACAAGCTGGGACGTTATGATGGTCTGCCGCAAAGCCTCTCGCCCGAAGGTTTCTACCGACTGGGCAACCCTGACGCGCCTGTGCGCATCGTGGAAATCAGCAGCTTTGACTGTCCGCACTGCCGCACGTTTCACGACCAAGCTCTGCCGATGCTGTTAGAGCGCGTTGCGGCGGGCGAAGTGCTGTTCACGTATCTGCCGATCTTCGGCACGGGCGGCATCCCCAACGGCGAAACCGCCACACGTGCCGCCTTGTGTGCGGGTGAACAGGGCAAGTTCTGGGAATATCACGACGGCATCTTCCAATGGCAAGACTTTGGCGGTTTTGCCTTTGTCTACGAGCGGCTGGAAGAGGGCGCGCTTGCGCTCGGGCTGGACAAGGCACAGTGGCAGGACTGTCTCGATGCGGCGCGCACCACCCAGACGATTAAGAACGCGCTGGATTTGGTCTTTTCGTTGGACAACTTTCAAGGCACGCCCAGCGTCATCATGAACGACCAATTTGTGACGTGGTTGCCTGTGTCGTTCTTTGCCGCGCAAATTGACACGCTCGTTGCCGCCGCACAAAAGTAGCATGTCCGAACGTCCTGTCATCCAAACGCGCGGGCTAAGCAAGGCATTTGGCTTTTTGCCTGTGCTGCGTGGCGTGGACGTAGACATCCCGCGCGGGCAATTCGTCGCGCTGCTCGGGGCGAACGGCAGCGGCAAAAGCACGCTGCTGCGCATCATCAGCGGCTTGACCAAGCCCACGCAAGGGCAGGTCACGGTCGGTGGCTGGCACATTCCCGACGAGGCGCAGCACGTGCGCCGGCAGCTGGGGGTGGTCAGCCACAAGAGCCTTGTTTACCCACAGCTGACCGCTTATGAGAACCTGCGCTTTGCCGCGCGCCTTTACGCTTTGCCCGCCGCCGAGACGCACGAGCGCGTTCTTGCCGCGTTGGAGCGCGTGGGCTTAAAGCGTCGCGCCCATCAGCTTGCGCGCACGTTCTCGCGTGGCATGCAGCAGCGACTTTCGATCGCGCGCGCGCTGCTGCACAAGCCGCACATCCTGCTGTTGGACGAGCCGCACACCGGGCTCGACCAGCCCGCTTGCGCCACCCTCAACGCGCTGCTGCGCGAGATGCACGCCGACGGGCATACGCTGCTGATGACCACGCACCAGCTCGAGCATGTGCCGTTGTTGGCGCAGCGCGTGCTTATCTTGGCGCGTGGCGTGTTGGCGCACGATGCCGCGCCAGAAAGCGACCCCGTCGCGCTGGCGCAGACCTACGCGCGCGTCACAGGGGAGAGCATCCACGCATGACCGTCTTTGCTCGCGCTGTCGGTGCGATTTTTCTCAAAGACATGCGTGCCGAGTGGCGCAGCCGCGAGCTTATCGGCGTGATGCTGCTGTTCGCGTTGCTCAGCGTGCTGGTCTTCAGTTTCGCGCTCGAACTCGACCGCCTTGCCCGTCGTGAAGCTATCAGCGGCGTGCTATGGGTGACGGTGGTCTTTGCCAGCGTGTTGGGGCTAAACCGCAGCGTGGCACAAGAGCGCGAGAACGGCAACGTCGACGCGCTGCTGCTCGCGCCCATCCCGCGCGCGGCGATTTTCTTCGGCAAGTTTCTCGCCAATTGGCTTTTCACGGCTGTGATTGGCGCGCTGCTGCTGCCGCTGATGACCGTGCTGTACAACGTTACGCTGGCGAGCTTGCCCGTCTTGGGGCTGCTGCTGGCGGGGACGTGGGGCATCTGTGTGACGGGCACGCTGCTGGCGAGCATGACCCTGCAAACCCGCGTGGGCGAAGCCTTGCTGCCGATTGCCCTGCTGCCGATTGCGCTGCCGCTGCTGCTTGGCACGGTGCGCGCTACGACAGGCATTCTCACCGACGCGCCCGTTAACGATTGGGGCGGCTGGGTCGGCATCCTGCTCGGCATCGACCTCTTCTACACCGTCGTGTGTATGGCGTTCTACGGTGTGGTGGTGGAGGAATAGCAGGGCTGCCTTGTCAGCATGTGTAAAAAATTGTAGAATTGCGTAGATTTATAGCGTTAAACCAGTAGATTTTGCGAGGGATAATCTTATGACAGCAGCATCTCCTTCTGTGGCTGCCGCCAGCGCGCCTAACCATCTTGGACGCTTGAAGGCACTTACCGCTGTGACAGCTGTCGCGTTCTTGTTGGGCTTGGGCATGGCGTTGGCTTACGCAGGTACGGATGCCATACAAGGCAACGTACAACGGCTGTTCTACTTTCACATGGGGGCGTTCTTCGGGGCGTTCGTCGCTTTTGCTTGTACTGTTGTCGGCGGCGTGCAGTACTTGCGCACGCGCAACGTGAAATGGGACACGTTTGCCCTGGCGGGCGTAGAGGTCGGTGTGGTGCTGTCGTTTATCAACTTGGCGACCGGCAGCATTTGGGCGCGCCCGATTTGGAACACGTGGTGGACGTGGGACCCGCGCCTGACCAGCGCGGCGGTCATGGTCTTGGTGTACATCGCCTACCTCATGGTGCGCAGCGGCATCGAAAACCGCGACACGCGCCATCGCTTCGCGGCGGTTTACGGCATCCTCGCCTTCAGCTCGGTGGTGTTTACGCTGGTGGTCATCCGCATCCGCCCGGACACGATTCACCCCGCCGTGATTGGCACAGGCGCGCAAGACGCGCAAGGCGGCTTTGCCATGAACAGCAGCATGACGACAACGCTGCTGCTCAACATGGCGGTGTGGGTGTTCCTGCTCACGCCTACGCTGATGTGGTGGCGCATTCGCCTACAAAACTATGCTGACCGCGTGACCCAACGCAAAATTGCGTACATGGAGCAAGGCTAATGACCACGCCGAACACAACAGACTTTATGCTGCTTGGGATAGCAGTGACACTCGGGGCGATCGCGCTGTATGTCCTTAGCTTGTGGTGGCGCGCCCGCAGCCTGAAAGCCGACGAAGCGATGCTCGAACAAGAGTAACCACCAGCACCGCGTAGCAAGGACAAACGGCACAAGTTTGTCCTTGTTTTGTGCTACACTAGCGTCGTGGAGAGCAGGCAGATGCTATGGCAGACAAAAAACGCGCGCCCATGAACCGCACGCTGACGCTTTCCAACGAAGAACGCGAGATATACGCCGCATCGCTGCGGCAGCTGCACGCCCCAGCAGCAAAAGAACACGCAATTGTTGCCCCTCTTCCGAGAAGAACCACGACAAAAAGCGTGATTTTTAGCAGTAACCGCAACGATTGGAGCAAGCACCCGCGATGCCTTAAACGCGCAGAGCGACGCTATTGCTAACGTCAATCGGCTTAAGCTCAACCGTCTACAATCTCGTAGCGCGTGGACGCTAGAGTTTTGTGAGCGCGTTTTGGCGTTTTATTCGCGTGAGATAGCCAAAATTCACGAATGCATCGCTCACTTTGCAGCGGCGTTGGCTAGCACTTGCTGAGTAAGCCTACCCCCACTCGCGTTTTGCTGGCCTTTGCGGTATTATGGGCGCGTATGTCTATCCTCAAAGAGACGGAGCAAACCTCTATGGCGAAAACGCCCATCACCGTTGCCTATGGCGATGGCATCGGTCCTGAAATCATGAAAGCCTCGCTGAAAATCCTGCTGGCGGCAGGCGCAGAGCTGGAAATCGAGACGATCGAAATCGGCGAACAAGCCTACTTGCGCGGCTTGGAAAACGGCATGGACAAGCACGCATGGGAAGTTCTCCTGCGCAACAAGGTGTTCTACAAAGCCCCGATTACCACGCCGCTGGGCAAGGGCTATAAGAGCGTCAACGTCACTATCCGCAAGTCATTGGGGTTGTTTGCCAACGTGCGCCCTTGCGTGTCGTACTACCCCGCCATCGACACGCGCCACCCCATGATGAACGTTGTCATCGTGCGCGAGAACGAGGAAGACCTCTACGCGGGCATCGAACACCGCCAAACGCAAGAGGTCTACCAAACCTTAAAGCTGATGACGCGACCGGGCAGCGAGAAAATCATCCGCTATGCCTTTGAGTACGCCCGCGCCAACAAGCGCAAGAAGGTCACCGCCTTCACCAAAGACAACATCATGAAGATGACGGATGGCATGTTCCACCACATGTTTGATGAGATTGCGTTGGAGTATCCGGACATCCAAACCGAGCATATGATTGTCGACATCGGCACGGCGCGCCTTGCTGACACGCCCGAGATGTTCGACGTGATTGTGCTACCCAACCTTTATGGGGATATTTTGTCTGACGTGGCGGCGCAGCTAACCGGGTCGGTCGGCTTGGGCGTATCGTCCAACATCGGCGAGGAACACGCCATGTTTGAGGCTATTCACGGCAGCGCGCCGGACATTGCGGGGCGCGGCATCGCCAACCCGTCGGGCTTGCTCTTGGCGGGGGTTGCCATGCTGGTTCACATTGGGCAGGCGGAGGTTGCCGAGCGCGTGCATAACGCTTGGAAGCGCACGATTGAAGATGGCATCCACACGGGTGATGTTTTCCGCGTGGGGCGCAGCCGCGAGAAGGTCAGCACCGCCGAGTTTACCGACGCGGTCATTGAGCGGCTGGGCAAGAAACCCGAGCTTTTGCGCGTCGTCAGCTACGCCAACGAGCCGATTATGAACGCGGTGCAAAAGCTCAAAGACCGTCCCAAAGAGAAAAAAGACCTCATGGGCGTGGACGTGTTCATTGAATGGGACGAAAACGGGCGTTCGGCGGACAGGCTAGGCGAGCGCATTAAAGCGTTGGTCAACACGTCGAGCCTTGAGCTGAAGATGATTACCAATCGCGGCTTAAAGGTCTATCCCGACGGCTCTTCGGCGGCGTTCCACACCGACCATTGGCGTTGTCGCTTCGTGTCGCCCACGCCCATCACGCACGCGCAGATTTTAGAGCTGCTGCAGCGGTTTATCGACGCGAACTTTGACATTATCAAGACCGAAAATCTCTACTACTTTGACGGTAAGGCGGGCTTTTCGCTTGGTCAAGGCGAGTAGGGTGCGCCTTGCCTGAGGTCGTGCGGAGGGCGTGTGTGTCGCCACGCCCTTTTTGGCGTTTGGCTCGTCTTTTGCTATCATAAAAGCAGCAACCGTAGCGAAAGTGAGCTAATTCTATGAGCAACGCACCACGCTTGAAAGATAGCAGGCAGTTTAACTTAGGTACGTGGTGGGGCGGGCTGCGCGTTACAGGCGACCGCAGCGTCTTGCTTGGGCTGGCGATGGTGTTGGTGGCCAACGGCGTGCTTGCCGCGCTGTTTTTGCGCACCTACTTGCTCGACGCGCTGGCTGCTGTGCTGCTGACCACTGCCCTGCATTGGGTGAACGACACGCTGCACCAATACGGGCATGCGCTGGCGGCGCGCGCGGTCGGCAAACCGATGAGTGGGCTGCACTACTTTTTGATGCTGTCACGCGGTATCTATCCGCAAGACGAAGGGGAGGTCACGCCGCAGCAACACATCCAACGCGCGCTGGGCGGTCCCGCGATGAGCTTAGGCGTGGCGGCGGTATGGGGCGTGTTGGCGTGGCTCGTGCAACCTAGCCCGCTGCTTGCCTATACGTTCACCTACGCCGCGCTGAGTTCGCTGGTCGTTTTTACGCTGCTGGCACTTGCACCCTTTCCCACCATCGACGGCGGTAGCATTCGCTACTGGTGGCGCAAGCTGCGAGAAGCGAAACCATGAGGTTGGAGGGGGTTATTCGTGACGTGCGCTATACGCCCCACGTCACGACATCCACACTGGCGACCACAGCTTTAGGCGCGTTAGACGCAAAAAAGCTCAAGGGAGCGTTTTTGCTAAGTCATCGTCATATCACAGTAGGCTGTGCTTACTGGGTATCGCCCAAGCGCACACGCACTTATCCACTGTCGCGCCTTTATCGCACGTATCATCAGCCTAAGCGCATTGCAATTATCCCTATCATCAAGGACGAAGGGGCTAAGCGGGGATTGTGATCGCATCAACGCTGTCACATTTTCTTGGATGAACCTCGCTAACGTGTTCATCGTGCTGGCGTACTACGATGACGCACGTCGGCATCCTACTAGGCACGATAAACTCACGATGCAAACGCTTAACACCGCTTATTTGCAGCGCAAGCTCGCAGATGTGCTGGCGTATCAGCAAACTGCGCTCCATTGGAACACAACACACTTTGAGCGCGATTTCGTGCCTTTGTTTGAAACAGCAGTTCAGCGTTACCAAGCTATAAGCCAAGCACTTGGTGTCGCTGTTCACAGTGAAGACAATCACTATCGTGTTTTGCAAACGTATCTTAAAGCAGGACGATTTGACTTTGAAGCCTTTCGAGACAGCAGCCTTCCGCTTTCTTATCGCGCTGCTCAAAGAGAGCAGCAGACCACACACGTGCTTGAAGCGTTGGCAGACGGCACAAAAGCCTATTTTTACATCACAAACTATCTTGGCGGCACTTATCATCTCACTGCGGACGAAGTTTTTATGGAAGGCGATAGGCTGATTATCCAAGAATCAAAACACGCTAATCACCGCACCCTACCCGCGCTTAATGACATCCAAGATGGACTTTTTAAGCTCATTCTCTTTGCTAATCTGTCAGAACTACGCCATCAAGGCAGAGCGCAAGCATTTGACGTTCGTCTCAAGTTGACGGGCAACCTAGAAGGCACGCTAACGCTGCCCTGCGACAACCATCAACGCCAAGCCTTTGTGCGTGAAAATCGCCTTAGCACAAAACAGCAGCTGCTTGTCGACCTTCTTCAACGCGAGGCATTAGACAACGCGCTCACCATTAAGCTAGGAGGAAGGCGTGACACACAGCCCTAAAAGCCCGTTGCGCTATCCGGGCGGTAAAAGTCGTGCGATTTCTGCGATTATGTCGCTGCTGCCTGCGCGTATCAGCGAATACCGTGAACCGTTCTTGGGCGGTGGCTCCGTCTTCATTGCCGTTAAACGCCTGTTCGGCAAGCACATTGCACGCTACTGGGTCAACGACCTAAACGCGGACTTGATATGCTTGTGGCAGCAAGCACAGCATAACATGCCCGCGCTGCTCGCACGCATTCATCACCTAAAACAGAGCTACCCTGACGGACACACGCTCTATAGAGCGTTGCGCACGCTTGACGACGCGACCGCTAGCGATTTAACGCGAGCGGCGCGCTTCTTCGTCCTCAACCGCATCACCTTTTCGGGGGTAGCGGATGCCGGGGGCTACTCTGAGCAAGCCTTCAAAGGACGCTTTACCAACTCTGCGATAGCGCGTCTTGCCCAAATTGAAACGCTGTTGAGCGGCGTACGCATCACGCAGGGCGACTATGAGCCGTTGTTGACGCAAGACGGAGAAGAAGTCTTTATCTTTCTCGACCCACCTTATCTTAGCGCGACCTCCTCGCGTCTATATGGCAAGCGCGGCGTGCTGCATGTGGGCTTTGACCACGAACGCTTTGCGCAACTTATGCAGCAATGCCCGCACAAGTGGTTGATTACCTATGACGACTGCCCTGAGGTGCGTGCCTTGTTTCGTTTTGCAGACATCAGCACGTGGCAGCTACAGTATGGCATGAACAACGTCAAGCGCGCTGCTGCTAGCAAGGGGAACGAGCTGTTCATCAAGAATTTTTAATTTTTCGCTTGGTCAAAACGAGTAAGATTGGCGGTGGCGCAAGCTGCGAGAAGCGCAACGTTGAACCCTGTCTACACACGCTAAAATTTGACAAGCGCGCCAGCACTGTGGTACATTATGCAAATAATTGCATAAACTGTTAGCGCGTCGTAAGGCGCAGGGTGGGGGCATCTTCACATGGTCGATTGGGGCTTTAACTTGACGGCAACCGCCGTGCGCGCCAATTTCTTGGTGCGTCCTGTGCCGATTATGCTGCACAGCTTGGTGCTTGCTAACTACGCCGAGCTCTACAGCGGGGTGGCGGATTGGCTGGCGCAGTTTACCGCCAAGCTCACGCCAGAACACCGCCAGCAGCACAAGCTCTTTTGTCTGAACGCGCCGGAAACGCTGGTGTTTGACAACATGAACGCCACGTTCCCACAGTTTATCGACATCATCGCCAAGATGAACGACGCGCAGTTTTACGCGATGACGACGAGCTGGATGGCGGAAAAGCCCTTCTTCACCAGCTACGACGACGTGTTAGCCAGCCCTGAAAGCTATGCCGCGTTCTTGCAGCAGGTTTACGCCGACAAGCAGGACAAGGGCATCGACGGCGAAGAAGCCTTGTGGCGTGCCAACTATGGCTATCTGACGCAACCTGCGCAACTTCGCCAGCTTATGGTCGACTTTATGAGCATGGCGTGGGATAAGTACCTCGCGGTGGA
This sequence comes from uncultured Anaerolineae bacterium, assembly GCA_938022205.1. Taxonomy (GTDB): domain Bacteria; phylum Chloroflexota; class Anaerolineae; order Aggregatilineales; family Phototrophicaceae; genus JANWYT01. Next base: position 81,174 of record CALIEB010000004.1, read on the forward strand.
ATGGCAGCGCACCGAGCCGATGCTGCAAGAGTCCGCCGCCGCCTACAGCCAGCTCTCGTTCCGCGAGATGGATGCCGCCAGCATTCTTGAGGCGGTCACCGGGCGCAACATGCGCGACAAAGAATACTTGGCTGACGAGCTGGCTAAGACCACCGACATGATTTTTATGCCGTCGCCGCACTTAGGACCCTATATCAGCTGGATTTCTAACCCCAAGAACAACGAAGACATCATCCTTTACGGGGCGCGTTTGCCACGCCACGCCCAATTTGGCAGCTCAGCACTCAACCGTTCCGAGCTGCTGGTGCGCCTCAACGCGCTGGCGGACGAGACACGCCTGCGCATGCTGGAGATGCTCAAGCATGAGCGTGAGATTTGCGCGCAGGACTTCATCACCGCGCTTGACCTTAGCCAATCGAGCGCGAGCCGCCACTTGCGCCAGCTCACCGCCAGCGGCTACGTGACGGAGCGGCGGCGCGATGTCGCCAAGTGCTACACGCTCAACCGCGAGCGCATCAAGGACACCATTCAGGCACTGAGCCAATTTTTGGACAAGTAATCACGCCCGCGTGAGCAGCATGTTGTGCCATGCGTCCACCTGTGCCTGCCAGCCGTGCGGCACATAAAGCGTGCTGTCCATTTGGAACACGAGCGCGCAACCGGCAAAGCGCATGCCTGCCTTGAGCCTGTCGCGGCTGTAGCAAGCGGCTTGTTGTCCGTCGGGCAGGGTAAGCGTGTGTAGCAGCGCGGGGCTAGCGTCCTCGTCACCAAGCGCAAACGTCTCCAGTGTAGGTTTTTGCCTGTTGCCGGTGGCGGTTAGTCGCAGCGCGACGAGTTCCACGCTGCGTCCTTCTAGCGCATAGCCGTAGGCGCGCTCGTGTGCCTCGTGGAAGCGCGCCACCACGTCGCCCTTGAACGGCACGTTTAGCTCGTGCGCCTGACCCTGATAGCGCATGTCTAGCGTGAACATGAAGTGGCGGTGTTCGGGCGCGATGCCTTCGTCTGTTAGCACGTCCTGGGCGCGCGCCAAAAGCTCCGCCTGCAGGGCGCGTGCGGCTGGCACGCTGTGGCGCGTCGCCAGCTCTAGGAGTGGGCGCACGAACGCCACGCGCACGTCTGCCATTAGCAAGCCCAAGGCACACAGCACGCCGGTGTGGCGCGGTATCAGCACGCGCGTGATGCCCAGTCCGTCGGCGACCTCGCAGGCGTGTAGACCGCCCGCGCCGCCGAAGGCGCACAGGGTAAACGCGCGCGGGTCATGTCCGCGTTCAATCGACACGCGGCGGATGGCGCGTTGGATGTGCGTGTTGGCAACGGTGACCACGCCCCGCGCTGCCGCCACGATGTCGCCGCCGAAGGGTTTTGCCAGCGGGCTAAAGGCTTGCAGCGCGCCGTCGGTGTCCAACGCCATGCGTCCTCCCAAGAAGCGCGTCGCGTCTAGCCGTCCGAGCAGGACGTGCGCGTCGGTCACGGTGGGCTGTGTGCCGCCGCGCCCATACGCCACTGGTCCGGGCGATGCGCCTGCGCTGTGCGGACCGACGCGCAGCGCGCCGCCCTCGTCGAAGCGAGCGATGCTGCCGCCGCCTGCGCCGACCGTCTCGATGTCGAGCATGCGCACGCCCAGCGGCAGCCCGTCGATGTCGCCGCGCTGGGCGGTGGGGATGTTGCCGTCGCACAACGCCACGTCGGTTGACGTGCCGCCGATGTCGAGCGTGATGAGGCGCGTTTCGCCCGCCAGCGATGCCACGTGCCACGCTCCCAGCACGCCTGCTGCGGGTCCGGACAGCGCGGTGTGGACGGCGTGCGTTTGCACTTGTGCGGCGGTCATCAGGCCGCCATCGCTGCGCATGAGGTGCAACCCACAGTGTGGCGGCAAGTTGGCGGCGATGTTTTGCACGTAAGCCGCCATCTTCGGGCGCACGCTGGCTTCAAGCACGGTGGTGCTAGCGCGCTCGTACTCGCGGAACTCGGGCAGCACGTCGCTGCTGAGGGCGACCCGCCACGCTGGCACGCCCAAGCCGCTGATGAGCGCGTCGCGCACGGCGTGTTCGTGGGCGGGGTTGCGGAAGCTATAGAGCAGGCAGACGGCGTAGGCTTCGTAGGCGTGTGGGCGCAGCGCGGCGAGCAAGGCATCAAGCGCGGCGGGCGTGAGCGGTTGTAGTTCTGCGCCGGTGTGGTCAAGCCGACCGTCTACGGTGTAGCAGTCGTCGCGTGGCACGAGCGGCGGCGGCAGCTTGGGCGCGAGCGCGTAGAGCTGGGGGCGGTGCTGTCGTCCGATGAAGAGCAAGTCGCGCAGGCCGGTGTTGGTGATGAAGGCTACGCGCGCGCCCTTGCGCTCGAGGATGGCGTTGGTGGCGACGGTTGAGCCGTGTGCGACGTGGGTCAACGCGCCGCGTGTGAGGTGCTGCAAGCCCTTGAGCAAGGCTTCGGCGGGGTTATGCGGTGTGCTAAGTGCCTTGTAAACGGTGAGCTTATCGCCTTCTGCTGCGACGAAATCGGTGAACGTGCCGCCAATGTCTACGCCTACGCGCATGTGTTTTGCCTTTATGTGCCGTGCCAATTGCTATGATGATAGCACGTTTTGCGGCACTGAAAACGGCGTGGCGATTAGCCTTGCCAATCGGGGTGTTATCGCGTATGGTAAGGCGTGTTGGCGGGTGTGCCAACGTTCCTTAATGAAACTGCTGTGTGTTGATTTGTCAGCTATAGTAAAGATGAGGGAAACAAAGATGAAGAAGTCGTTTGTTGCTGTGTTGTTCGCTGTTGTGGCGACGTTGTTCTTGGGCGCGACGGTTCTAGCCGAGCATCCTGTTTACTCGGAGCTGCCTGATTTGGGCGGGCGTGAGCTGCGCATTGCGATTGAGAACCAATACGCTCCCTTCCAATTTCAAGACCCACGCGCGCAAAGTCCGATTGGCTTTGACCATGACCTTGTGAAGGAGCTGGCGTATCGCCTGAACTTTACGCCGGTGTTCGAGGTCACCAGCTGGGAAGTGCAAATCGCGGCGGTGGGCGAAGGGCAGTACGATCTTGGTTTGAACGGCATTTCGATTAAAGAAGAGCGCAAGGAAATCGTGACCTTTAGCGCGCCTTACGTGACGGTGGAAGTGTTCTTGTTGGCGCGCGAGAGCGAGACGACCTTTAGCGACCTTGCCAGCTTTGCGGCGGACAGCAGCAAGCTGTTGGGCGTGACCAGCGGCGGCGCGAACTACTGGCTGGCGCAGGGGTACATTGCGGAGGGGCTGTTGACGGAAGACCGTGTGGTCGTTTTTAACGGCTTTGCCGAAGCGGTGCAAGCGTTGGTGAATGGCGACATTGATGCGATTCCGGCGGATGCCTCTGTGGCGGGTGGTTTTGTCAACGCCAGCGGCGCGCCGGTCAAGCTGGTGGGGGATGTGCTGGACGCGGACAACTTTGGCATCATCTTCCCCAAGAACGTGGATCCGGACTTGGTGGCGGCGTTTGATGCTGCGCTGGAGACCATGCGCGAGGATGGGTTCTTGGACTACTTGGCGTACAAGTGGCTGGTGCGTTACACGCCTGCCCCCGCCAACTAGTCACAAGGGGCGGTAAATCCGTTACAATTGTTGCCGAGATAGCCTTGCTGTCTCGGTTTTTTGTTGCTTAGCGATGGAAGAGAGAAAAAGACCCCGCATGACCACGCTGCAGACGGATGCGCCGGAGCGCGCCAATCCTCAGAAACGCAATTTACTCATTCAGAAGCTCACGCGCGCGCCATGGTGGCTGCTGGCGACGCTGCTGCTGGTGGTGGTGTTTATCGCCAGCGTTGCCGAAAGCCGCACCTACCAAAACGCTTGGGCGGAGGTACAAAAAGGCATTTGGACGACGATTTGGGTGACGGTGGTGGCTTATGGGCTGGCATTGGTGTTGGGCTTGCTGCTTGCGCTGATGCGTCGTCCGTCGCAGTCGCTCGTTTACAACGTGTTTGTTTACCAGCCGGCCACGACGCTGGTGGAGATTATTCGCGGCATTCCCACGTTGGTGCTGGTGTTTTACGTGACGTTGGCGTTTGTGCCGCAAGCGATTGGCATCATGAACGAGATGGGCGCGCAGTGGGCGGAAACGTCGCCGTACCAATTTTTGCGCGACTTAGGCGCACAGTGGGCGCGGCTGACCCCGCGCGACGTGCCGACGGTACACCGTGCGATTGTTGCGCTGGCTATCTCTTACGCGGCGTTTCTCTCGGAGATTTTCCGTGCCGGGTTGGATAGTGTGGACGTGGGGCAACGCGAGGCGGCGCGCGCGTTGGGCATGTCGAGCGGGCAAATTTTGCGCTACGTCGTGTTGCCGCAAGCCATTCGCAACATCTTGCCCGCGCTGGGCAACGATTTTATCGCCATGCTCAAAGAAAGCTCGCTGGTGTCGGTGGTTGGCGTGCAGGACATCACCCGGGCGGGTCAGAGCTTTGCCGCCGCCACCTTCACCTTTTTTCAGGCGTATAACGTCGTGGCGGTCACTTACTTGGTGTTGACCCTGACGCTTTCGCTGTTGGTGAAGGGGCTTGAGACGGTGTTACAGCGTGGGCGCAAGATTGCCTAGGAGGCATGGGGCATGAGTGATCACCAACTGCTTTCACAAAGCGCGGCGGGCATGCGCCTCATCGCGCAGACGACGCTTTACAACGCCGGCAACCTTGCTCGGCTTGAGGTGTTTATCGCCGCGAGCTACCATCCGGACTTGTTGGCGGCGCAAGATGTTGCCGCGCGCCTTGCCGCGTTTGCCGCGCACTACGACGCGCTGGGGCGTTGGAAGGTGCTGCAGACGCTGGCGACGAGCAAGCATCACGTCATTGTCGTGTTTGCCACCGAGCGTGACGCGGAAGCCTTTTACTATTGTGAGCTGGCGGTGGAAGCGGACTACCCGCACCGCATCACCGCCTACCGATTCGAAAGGCTGCAAGAGGTGGAGGGGTAGCCGCGCCAAAAAGATTTGCGTTGGCGGCGGTCTAACGCTACAATAACGCTGCTAAAGGACGTGAAAGAGAAAGTTTTAGCCCCATGAGCAAGTTCACGCTTAAACCGACCAGCAAAGAGATTAAAGCCTATTACGCGCGGATGGGCGAACAGCGTCAGCTTGGGCTGACGGTGGAGGGCAACGTGGCACCGGCGTTCGCGGACTTATTGGGCAGCTGTGCGCGGCAGCTGGGCTATCGCCTGAATGAGCAGCATCCGCTCAAGGTGAACGGGCGCAGCTTGCGGCTGGATGGGGCGGTGCTGACGCAATACAACTTGCGCTTTGGCGCGTGGGAAGCTAAGGACAGCGCGGACGATTTGCCCACAGAGGTCAAGAAGAAGTTCGCCGTCGGCTATCCCAAAGACAACATCCTCTTTCAATCGCCGCAGCGCGCCATCCTCGTTCAGGACGGGCGCGAAGTGCTTGACGTGGCGTTGGATGACCCGAACAACCTCGTCAAGGTGTTGGAGGCGTTTTTCAACTACAAGGCACCCGCCCTTGAGGAATGGGAAGCGGCGGTGGCGGCTTTCAAGGCGCGCGTGCCGGAGGTGGCGGAGGGCTTGAAGGAGCTGATTGAGCGCGAATACAAGCAAAATCTGTCTTACAAGGCGGCGTTTGACGGCTTGCTGACGCAGTGCCGCATCGCTATCAACCCGCAGCTCTCGCCAGAGGCGGTGCAAGAGATGCTCATTCAGCACCTGCTGACCGAGCGCATCTTCCGCAAGGTGTTCGACAACGACCGTTTCACGCGCCAGAACGCCATCGCCCAAGAGTTGGAGAAGGTGGTGGACGCGCTGACGAGCAAAGAGTTCAACCGCGACGGCTTCATGCGTCCGCTTGACCACCTATACGGCGCGATTGAGAAGACCGCCGCCGACATCCGCGACTATAACGAGAAGCAAGACTTCCTCAACACGGTGTATGAGCAGTTCTTTCAGGGCTTCAGCGTCAAGACCGCCGACACGCACGGCATCGTCTACACGCCGCAGCCGATTGTGCAGTTCATGGTCAAGAGCGTCGAGCAGCTGCTGCAACGCGAATTTGGGCGGTCGCTAGCCGACGAGGGCGTGCATATCCTCGACCCGTTCGTCGGGACGGGCAACTTCATCTTGCGCGTCATGGAGGAAATTCGCCAGACCAAGCCCAGCGCGCTGCCCCACAAGTATGCCCACGAGCTGCACTGTAACGAGGTCATGCTGCTGCCCTATTACATCGCCAGCATGAACATCGAACACGCCTACTACGAGGCGATGGGCGCATACGCGCCCTTCAAGGGCGTGTGCTTCGTCGACACCTTTGAGCTGGCGGAAGACAAGAACATGCCGCTGTTCGTCGAAGAGAACACCGAGCGCGTGCAGCGGCAGCGGCAAGCCAACATCACGGTGGTGCTGGGCAACCCGCCCTACAACGTCGGGCAAGCCAACGAGAACGACAACAACAAGAACCGCAAGTACCCCAAGCTCGACCAGCGCGTGCGCGAGACCTACGCGGCCACCAGCAAGGCGACCAACCGCAGAGCACTCTTTGACCCGTATGTGAAGGCGTTCAGGTGGGCTAGCGACCGCATCCGCGATGAGGGCGTGGTGGCTTTCGTCAGCAACAACAGCTTCCTCGACGGCATCGCCTTCGACGGCATGCGCCAATCGCTGCTGAAAGAGTTCGATGCCGTCTACGTCTTGGACTTGGGCGGGAACAGCCGTAAGACAAAACGCGGCGAAAAAGTCAGCAATGTGTTCGACATTCGCGTAGGGGTGTGCATCACCTTTCTGGTGCGCAAGCAAGACATCATGCCGCGTGGTGGTAGGCTGTATTATGCCGCTGTGCCAGAGACGGGTAGCAAACAAGCCAAGTTTGATTTCCTCAGCCAAGCGGTCAGCCTCGACGGCGTGACGTGGCAGCCGCTCACGCCTAAGGGCAACGTGTGGCTGACGGAGGGCATGCGCGACGACTGGGCGACCATGCTCCCCTTAGGCACGAAAGACGGCAAGGCGGGCAGAGACGCTCAGACCATCTTCGGTTTATCTAGCTTGGGGGTTGTCACAAGTCGTGATGTATGGGTTTATAACTATCGAGATGACGTGGTTGAAGAGAACGTGACACGTTTGATACGAAATTACAACTACGAGGTTTTTCGCTACACTCATGAGAAAAATCCTCCTGCTCACATTGACAGCTATGTTAATAACGATCCATTGTTTATATCGTGGACAGACCGTCTCAAGCAAAGTCTTGTGAAACACCAAACGTT